>CAVYHX010000023.1:0-94148 GCA_963768415.1 uncultured Gammaproteobacteria bacterium | reverse complement strand
TTCCAGCGTCGCGGTGCACAACCGGTCACCGTCGACCATCACCTCGGCCGCACCGGGCGTGAGTTGTAGTTGGAGCTCATGGTGAAGCCATAGGACCCGCGCTGCGTATGGCCAGTAAATCCCCTCGCCAGCGCAAGGTCGCGTCGCTTGCCGAGAAAATCGCCGGTCTCGCAGACCGGGCCGACAACATCATAGGTCACTGACGTGCCGGTGGCGCGCGGTGCTACCGGTACGAGACGTCATGCCAGGGATCATGTTCATTGCCGCGTCGACGATGGCAAAGTTCTTGTGGACGGTGTGTTTCAGGTATTCGACACGCGTCACAGGATGCCACTGCCGGGATCACGTCCCGGTTCCAGCAGGATCTCCTGGGGGCGCCCCCCGCCATTCGGTCCAGCAGTGCACGCGCATAGACATCCGGTGCCGGCGGGTGGCAATCCCGCGCTGGAATACTGGATACCCAGCCCCCCGCCCAGGTCGATATGTCGCGAGTTCGATGCCTGCCGTGTGCAGCTGGTCGACCAGCTGCATACCCGGTCCAGGGCATCGACAAGCGGGTCGTGTCGGTAAGCCTGGAGCCGATATGGCAAATCGATGCCACAGATCCTGACGTGCGGCAGGCGCGCATGCCGGTAGGTCTGCAGCGCGGTCTCCACGTCGATGCGAATTCTGTTGTCGCGCAAACCGGTGGAGATATACGGGTGGGTGCGGGCGTCCACATCCGGGTTGACGCGCAGCGATACCGGCGCCGGCCCGCCTGGCCGGCGATGTCATTGAGCGCAGTTCCGCCTCTGACTCGACGTTGAAGCAGCGAATACCGGCCTCCAGTGCCGGTGAATTGCGCGCTCGCCGAGCACCGGAAAATACCGTACGTGCCGGATCGCCGCACGACACGCGCCGCGCGCAGTTCGCCGGCCGAGACATGTCGAAGCCGGAACCAAGACGTGCGAGTACCTGCAGCACGGCGAGGCTGGAATTTGCCTTGACGGCATAGCAGATCAGGTGGGGACGTGAGCCAGGGCGTCATCGAAGACCCGCCAGTGCCGTTCCAGGGTGGCCCGCGAGTAGACATAACAGGGCGTGCGCCGCGCGGCAATGGCAGTGAGAGCCACGTCCTCGGCATACAGCTTGCCTTTCCGGTAACTAAAGTGATCCATACAGTGGATTAAGTCGCCGGACCGGATAATTGCGGTGTTGTTGCCTGCTGCGTGGGGCAGGTACAGCGGGCCTTTCTGGCCACAGCCACCCAGGCACACGCCGGCGCCGGCCATTACCATTGCCAGCCATAGCAGACTACATGGCATTCGGGAACATCATCGCGTGTACACCCGTCGCAATGCGCCAGTATACACACGGCGTGACACGGGAAACCCAATGCCATACTCGTGTAATCTGTCACAGTGACGCGGTACACTGGGCGGGACCCTGCAAGACCGCTGCTTGATGCCGTTACCATTGAACCTGGCGGGAAACCGCGGGCCTGCATCATCTGGTTGCATGGCCTGGGTGCCGATGGCCATGATTTCGAGCCGCTCATTTTGCAACTGGGTATTGTGGAGACGCGCGGTCCGCGTGGTGTTGCCGCATGCGCCGCTGCGTCCGGTGACTGTCAATGGCGGCATGGTGATGCGCGCCTGGTATGACATTTCAGCGCGGATTTTACCCGTGATCAGGATAGTGACGGGATTCGGGAATCCGCACAGCAGGTCGATGCGCTGCTGGCGCGTGAAATAGCCGGTGGCATACCGGCTGCGCGGATTGTGCTGGCGGGGTTTTCCAGGGCGGTGCGATTGCGCTGCAAACGGGCCTGCGTTATCCGGAGTCCCTGGCAGGCATCATGGCCCTGTCAACGTATTTGCCGCTGGCCGACACGCTGCCGGCGGAGGTGGCGCCCGCGAACCGCGCTGTTCCCGTGATGCTCGCGCATGGTGCGCAGGACCCGCTGGTACCGTTACCGCTGGCGGAGTGGTCGCGTGATTACCTGCAACGCATGGGGTATGCCGTCGACTGGCACAGCTATCCCATGGCACATGCCGTTTGCCCGGAGGAGATCGGCGCTATCCACGACTGGCTCGGCGAGCGGCTGGCAGGATGATAATCCCCTAATAAGGTGCCGGGACCTGGCAGCAGCTCCGTGTGGTCGGCGGGCGCAAAGCGCAATACCCCTGACTAGATAGCGATTGCAGTGCCGCTGTCGTTGTTACGCGCCTCGACGAGGGCGGACTCGGCGCGCTCCAGCAAGCTGGCCGCATTATCATTTTTCTGGCACTGGGTAATACCGTAGCTGGCCAGTACCGGTTCCGGCAGGCTCGCTATTTGTGATTGACAGCTGGCTGCTCAGTTTGTCGATCAGTTGCAGGGCGGAATCCTGGGTTGATTCCTGCAGGACCAGGATGAAGTCATGCCGGTTATTGCAACCGACCAGGTCAGCCCAGCGTGTCTGGTTTTTCAGCACAGCGGCGACCGCGGCCAGCATGGGCTGTGCGGTATTGCGGGATTCGATGCCCATGGCGACAACCGACAGCGGGCAGTTGTACCGCCGGCTGCGTGCGACCAGGGGTTCCAGGGATACCAGTATGCCATGCTGACTGAACAGGCTGGGCAGCCGCTCGTCCCGCAAAGACAGCTCCCTGAGTTCGGCAGCCAGCGCATCGCGCTCTTTTCTGATGCGCAGTTTTTCGGTGATGTCGTGATAAAAACGTGCGCTGATTCCCGATGAATTATCGAGCACAACACTTTCCACTTTCAGCCAGCGTACATCGCCGTCCGGCATGATCCAGTTGACGGCGCGCTCCAGTCCCAGCAGGGGAGCCAGCGAACTGTCATGTTGCACATGGTCGAGTGAGACAATGCCCGTTTCATCCACCAGCAGGCGAAGGCACGATTGAAGCCGCGCACTTCGCCACCCGCACCGGTGATCAACAGGGCGACGGCTGGCCTCGAGCAGTGCCAAGCGCTTCATCCAGATTAATGTCTTTCATGGTATCAGTATGATATGCCACCTCCATGTGTGCGAAGCCGGCAACGTCTGCAGACGGCGCCATGGGCGACACGCACGCGACGCCGAGTAGTCACGTGAGCAACTCAGTGTCCCTGCAGACGTTGTCTGACTGCCGCAACGGCGGCGCGCACCTGCGCGGCGCCGTCCCGCCGGTGTGGTTGCGTGCCGCCACAAGCCTGCCAGCGTCAGTACCGCGAAGACATCCCCAGTAATGTTGCCGGAAAAACCCTGCAGCTCGTCCAGAGCCATCTCTGCCAGGTCCTTGTGCTTTCGACGGCTACGGACCTGGCCGACTACCTGGTGCGCAAGGGCATTGCGTTCCGGGACGCCCACGAGATCGTCGGGCGTGCGGTGCGTTTCGGCATCGAGAACCACAAGGACCTGGCAGAGATGACGCTGGCCGAGCTGCAGGGTTTTTCCGGCAACATCACTGCGGATGTCTTCGCGGTACTCACCCTGCAAGGCTCCGTGGCGGCACGCAACCACACCGGCGGGACCGCACCCGAGCAGGTGCGTGCCGCCGTTGCGGCAGTCAAACAACGCCTGCAAGGACGCTGAATTTCACGCATGACTGTCAGCGCCGCACTTGGCAGCCATACCGGCCGAATACCGGGCGCAGCGTTACCGGCTTCTCGATGGAGGTCACTCGACTGATACCATGAAAGACATTAACCTGGATGAAGCATTGGCACTGCTCGAGGCCAGCCCGGTGGCCCTGTTGATAACCGGTGCGGGTGGAGAAGTGCGCGGTTTCAATCGCGCCTTCGCCCTGCTGCTGGATGAAAAAGGCAGTGTCTCGCTGGACCATGTGCAACATGACAGTTCGCTGGCTCCCCTGCTGGGACCGGAGCGCGCCGTCAACTGGATCATGCCGGACGGCGATGCGCGCTGGTTGAAAGTGGAGAGCATTGCCCTCGGTGATACAACGGGAATCAGTGCGCGCTTTTATCACGATATCACCGAAAAACTGCGCATACGCAGAGAGCGCGATGCGCTGGCAGCCGAGCTCAGGGAGCTGTCATTGCGGGACGAACGGCTGCCCAGCCTGTTCAGCCAGCACGGCATACTGGTATCCCTGGAACCCCTGGTCGCACGCAGCCGGCGTTACAACTGTCCCCTGTCGGTCGTCGTCATGGGCATCAATACCCGCAACACCGGACAGCCAATCCGGGCCGCAGTCGCCGCGGTGCTGAAAAACCAGACCCGCTGGGCAGACCTGATCGGTTGCAATAACCAGCATGATTTCATCCTGGTGCTGCAGGAATCCACCCAGGATTCCGCCCTGCAGCTGATAAACAAACTGAGCAGTCAGCTGGCAGTTACAAATACCGGCCTGCCGGAACCGGTGCGCGCCAGTTACGGCATTACCCAGTGCCAGAAAAATGATAACGCCGCCAGCCTGCTGGAGCGCGCCGAATCCGCCCTCGTCGAGGCGCGCAGCAACGACAGCGGCACTGCAATCGCTATCTAGTCAGGTGTCGATCCGGACAAGCGGGCTGGATTTATTTTTTGCACCTCATGGTCTTTTTCATCCGGCAAGCCGCGCTTCGAGCCAGTCGTGGATAGCGCTGATTTCCTCCGGACATATGGCATGCGCCATGGGATAACTGTGCCAGTCGATGGCATAACCCAGTTGTTGCAGACAGTCACGCGACCACTCCGCCAGTGCCAGAGGCACCAGCGGGTCCTGCGTACCGTGCGCGAGCATGACCGGGACAGTACGGTTTGCGGGCGCCATTTCATCCGCCAGGGTGTCGGCCAGGGGCAAGTACGTTGACAGCGCCAGTACCCCGGCCAGCGACTCCGGATAGCGCAGTCCGGTGTGCAGCGCAAGCGCGCCCCCCTGGGAAAAACCCGCCAGCACGATCCGCCCCGCCGGTATGCCACCGGCAATTTCACGCGCCAGCAGCGCGCGTATCTGCCGTGCGGATGTCCGAATCCCGCTGCTGTCCTGATTCCGGCTGAAATCCGCCGCGGGAATGTCATACCAGGCGCGCATCACCAGACCGCCGTTGACGGTCACCGGACGCGGTGGCGCATGCGGTAACACCACACGGATGCCATAGGCCTCCACCAGACCCAGCGCCTTGATCAGTGGCTCGAAATCATGGCCGTCGGCACCCAAACCGTGCAGCCAGATGATGCAGGCCCGCGGTTTTCCGGCGGGATCGATGACAACGGCATCAAGCAGCGGTGTTTGCATACGCCCAGTGTACCGCGTGACTCATATTGACGGGGTACACAGTATGGCATTGGGTTTGCCGTGATCACACCGTATACTGGCGCATCACGACGGATACACGCGATGAGATACCGAATGACATGTGGTCTGCTGTGGCTGGCAATGCTGCTGGCCGGCGCCAGCGTATGCCTGGGTGGCTGTGGCCAGAAAGGCCCGCTGTACCTGCCCGACGCACAGCAACAACACCGCGACTGATCCTGTCCGGCGACTTAAATCCACCTGTATGGATCACTTTACTTACCGGAACGGCAAGCTGTATGCCGAAGGCGTGGATCTCGCAGCCATTGCCGCGCACACCGGCACACCCTGTTATGTCTACTCGCGTGCCACCCTGGAGCGGCACTGGCGGGTCTTCAATGACGCACTGGGCGCACATCCACACCTGATCTGCTATGCCGTCAAGGCAAATTCCAGCCTCGCCGTGCTGCAGGTGCTGGCGCGTCTTGGTTCCGGTTTCGACATTGTCTCGGCCGGCGAACTGGCGCGTGTAGTGCGCGCCGGCGGCGATCCGGCACGTACGGTATTTTCCGGTGTCGGCAAGCGCGCCGATGAAATCCAGCAGGCACTGGAGGCCGGTATCCGCTGCTTCAACATCGAGTCGGAAGCGGAACTGCGGCGGCTCAATGACATCGCCGGGCGGGCGGGACGAACGGCACCGGTATCGCTGCGCGTGAACCCGGATGTGGACGCCCGCACCCACCCGTATATCTCCACCGGTTTGCGCGACAACAAATTCGGCATCGACGTGGAGACCGCGCTGCAGACCTACCGGCATGCGGCCACTCTGCCGCACGTCAGGATCTGTGGCATCGATTGCCATATCGGCTCCCAGCTGACCGACACGACCCCGTTTGTCGATGCCCTGGACCGGGTACTGCAGCTGGTCGACCAGCTGCACACGGCAGGCATCGAACTCGCGCATATCGACCTGGGCGGGGGGCTGGGTATCCAGTATTCCAGCGCGGATCACCCGCCGGCACCGGATGTCTATGCGCGTGCACTGCTGGACCGAATGGCGGGGCGCCCCCAGGAGATCCTGCTGGAACCGGGACGTGCGATTGCGGGGAATGCCGGCATCCTGTTGACGCGTGTCGAATACCTGAAACACACCGTCCACAAGAACTTTGCCATCGTCGACGCGGCAATGAACGATTTGCAGCGCCCGGCACTATATGATGCCTGGCATGACATCGTACCGGTAGCACCGCGCGCCACCGGCACGTCAGTGACCTATGATGTTGTCGGCCCGGTCTGCGAGACCGGCGATTTCCTCGGCAAGCAACGCGACCTTGCGCTGGCGGAAGGGGATTTACTGGCCATACGCAGCGCGGGTGCCTATGGCTTCACCATGAGCTCCAACTACAACTCACGCCCGCGTGCGGCCGAGGTGATGGTCGACGGTGACCGGTTTCATATCATACGTGCGCGCGAGACACTGGAAGACCTGTACCGGCATGAGCACCTGCTGCCGGAATAGACATGATCACTTACAGTACCCTGGTGACCGGGACGTGCTGCGTCTGTAAAACACGTTGGGCACGTCGCTACGCTCCTTTGCCCAACCTACAGTTCAAGCAGTACTTGAACATTCCGGAAAATATCGCAGATTGGGCATACCATAGCGTGCCTAACACACGTCGCTACGCTCCTTTTTCCAACCTATAGTTCACGCAATACTTGAACATTTCGGCAAATGTCGTAGGTTGGGCAAAGCGTAGCGTGCCCAACACTGTTGAGAAACGCTTTAACATGGACTGCCATGAAGCTTGAATTTACAAAAATGCACGGTCTCGGTAACGATTTTGTCGTGATCGACGCCATCAACCAGACCGTGGACCTGTCACCGGAACAGGTGCGCGCACTGGCTGACCGGCGTTTCGGCATCGGCTGTGACCAGCTGCTGCTGGTCGAACCCGCCAGCTCCGCGGCCGCGGATTTCCGCTACCGGATCTTCAACGCCGACGGCGGTGAAGTGGGCCAGTGCGGCAACGGCGCGCGCTGCTTCATGCGCTTTGTTCAGGAGCGAGGCCTGAGCGACCGGGCGGAGATGCGCGTGGAAACAGCCAGTGGCCTGCTTAAGCTGACCCGGGAAGACGACGGCCAGATCACAGTCGATATGGGTATACCCCGCCTGTCTCCGGCGGACATACCGTTTGACGCCCCGGCTGTGGCCCATTCCTACCCGCTGGAGGTGAACGGCCGGCAACTTGAAATTGCCGCCGTCTCCATGGGGAACCCGCATGCCGTACTGCTGGTGGACGATATCGATACCGCGCCGGTCGCCGAACTCGGTCCCGGTATCGAACACCACAGCCGGTTCCCCGAGCGCGCCAATGCCGGCTTTATGCAAATCGTCAGTCCCGAGTTAATCCGGCTGCGGGTTTACGAGCGCGGCAGCGGCGAAACCCTGGCCTGCGGCAGTGGCGCCTGTGCTGCCGTGGTGGCCGGCCGCCTGTGGGACCGGCTGGCACCCCGGGTAAAAGTAGTCCTGAGGGGTGGAGAACTTGTGGTAAGCTGGATCGGCGCGGGGCTCCCGGTATTTATGACCGGCCCCGCCACTACGGTCTATCAGGGACATATCGAGCTATGACGACACCTCAGCAGAGCCAAGCGGCGCCACTGCCGCTGGAAGAAAAAACGGTCGCCGATTACCTGCGCGACAATCCCGAGTTTTTCCTGAATAACCCCAGTCTGCTCGCCACACTGGAAATACCGCACAGCTGCGGCACCGCAGTTTCGCTGGTTGAGCACCAGGTCAAGGTACTGCGCGACCAGAACCAGCAGCTGAAGCGCAAATTGATGGACCTGGTCCATGTGGCGCGCGATAACAACCGCCTGAGCGAGCGCATGCACCAGATGACGCTCGGCCTGATCAGCGCACACTCGCTCGAGGCCCTGCTGGATACCCTGCGCGATAATCTGCAGGGTGAATTCAAGGCCGACTCTGTCACCCTGCATCTGGCCGGCATTCCGGAAGTGCAGGCGCGTGAATGCGGTGTGGAAAACTTCAGCCTGGATGCCCCGGAACTGCAACACTTCGAAGCCTTCTACAAGGCTTGCCGGCCCCAGTGCGGACGCTTCAAGCGGGAACAGACGCAGTTTCTGTTCGGTGACCAGGCCCAGGCAATCGAGTCGGTGGCGCTGATCCCGCTGGGTACCAGGGGCGCTTTCGGCCTGCTCGCCATCGGCAGTCAGGAAGCCAGCCGCTTTCACCCCGGGATGGGGACCCTGTTCCTGACTCACCTCGGCGAACTGCTGGGTCTGCTGCTGGCCAACTACATCCAGCTGGACAACCCTGCAGCGGGCTGAAATCGAGACCTCCCGGGCAGGCCAAGCGCCTGATACCGGCCGCGGCCGTGACACACACCCAACAAGACTGGATTGACCGGTTTCTGCACCACCTGAAAACCGAGCGCCGCCTGGCGCTCAATACCCGCACGCACTACCAGCGCGATTTACAGGCACTGCTGACCTGGTGCCGTGAATCGGACATCTCCAGCTGGGCGACCCTGCATACGCACCAGGTACGGCAATTCGCGGCACAGTCCCACCGGCGCGGACTGGGTGGCCGCAGTATCCAGCGGCGCCTGTCGGCGGCACGTACCTTTTACACCTATTTGCTGCGTGAACAGGCCGTGACCCGTAACCCGGCACTGGATGTGCGCGCACCGAAGTCAGAACAACACCTGCCGGACACCCTGAATGTGGATGACATCTGCCAACTGCTGACGGCCACTACCCGTGACGCCCTGGGCCTGCGCGATCTGGCCATGCTGGAATTGATGTACTCCTCCGGGCTGCGCCTGGCCGAGCTGGTCGCCCTGGACACCGGTGACGTGGACTTCGCCGAATGCATGGTGCGGGTCACCGGCAAGGGTGCCAAGACGCGTGTCATACCGGTGGGCAGCAAGGCAGTACGTGCCCTGCACGCCTGGCTCAAGGTGCGGGAACACCAGCTGGCGGACGGAGAGACCGCGGTCTTCACCAGCCGCAAGGGCCGGCGCCTGAGCGCGCGCGCCGTGCAGCAGCGGGTACGCCGCTGGGCCCGGCAACAGGGCATACCGGGTGATGTGCATCCACACACCTTGCGGCATTCCTTCGCCAGCCACTTGCTGGAATCCAGTGGCGACCTGCGCGCGGTGCAGGAGCTGCTGGGTCATGCAGACATCAGCACCACTCAGATCTACACCCATCTCGATTTCCAGCATCTCGCCCAGATATACGACAAGGCCCACCCGCGGGCGCGCAAGCTAAAATAGATCCGCGGCAACAGGTGTCGCCCGCGCGCCGGCAACTGCTTCGAGCAGTTCCTGCCGAAGATCCGGAAGCGCCGAAGTTTTGTACCTGGCTGCATGCGGTCGATGCCAGTACCGTGCTGGGAGGATTACCGATTATGACCGGAGCAACCTATTAAATACTGAATAGCCTATATTTATATACATATCTAAATATTAAATATTAATATATAAATCATACTGATATATGAATTTCTGCGACATTGGCTGCATCCTGCATACGTCATCTGCTTGTGAACCTGCACCGTTGCGGGCCAACTGTGCAGAGAAAAATACAGGTAATTTGATAATTACCCATATTTATAGACTACCTTAAATAATTGCCTGTTGATGTTACTCGGGCAACCGGAATCGAAGTTGCGCTGGTGTGCCCATTGCCGCTGATTTCACTCCCGTCTGCGGCAGTCCATTGGTGTACAATCACACGCCCTTTGATGCAGGAGTAACCCTTGGAGCAGTATCACGGCACAACCATCCTTTCCGTGCGGCGCAACGGCAGTGTCGTGATTGGCGGAGACGGCCAGGTATCCATGGGCGACACAATCATGAAGGGCAACGCCCGCAAGGTGCGCCGCCTGTATAACGACAAGGTGCTGGCAGGCTTTGCCGGCGGTACCGCGGATGCATTCACCCTGTTCGAGCTGTTCGAAGCCAAGCTGGAAAAGCACAGCGGCCAACTGACCCGCGCGGCCGTCGAGCTGGCCAAGGACTGGCGCACCAACAAGATGCTGCGCAATCTGGAGGCGCTGCTCGCCGTCGCGGACCGTGAAGCCTCGCTCATCATCAGCGGTAATGGCGACGTCATCGAGCCGGAAAATGCACTCATGGCAATTGGCTCGGGCGGCACCTATGCGCAGGCCGCGGCGCGGGCCCTGCTGGAAAACACCGCGCTGGATGCACGCGCCATCACCGAGGCCGGCTTGAAAATCGCGAGTGAAATCTGCATCTATACCAACAGCAACCTGACGTTTGAGGAACTCAACGCCACGTCGGCGGACTGATACCCGGTTAAATTGCGCGAGTTGCGCCTAACCACTTTAAAAATAACGCTATATCAAGCTCAATTGCATTGATCATGTCGGAAATGACCCCCAGAGAGATTGTCCAGGAACTGGACAAGCACATCATCGGCCAGGACGCTGCCAAGCGTGCCGTGGCCATCGCCCTGCGCAACCGCTGGCGGCGCATGCAGGTCGATGATCCCCTGCGGACCGAGATTACCCCCAAGAACATCCTTATGATCGGTCCCACCGGCGTTGGCAAAACCGAAATCGCCCGCCGCCTGGCACGGCTGGCCAACGCGCCGTTCATCAAGGTCGAGGCCACCAAATTCACCGAGGTCGGCTACGTTGGCCGTGATGTGGAGTCCATCGTCAGGGACATCGTGGATGTGGCCATCAAGCTGGAGCGCGAGACGGCCACCGAGAGGGTGCGCACCCGCGCGGAGGACGCGGCCGAGGAGCGTATTCTCGACACCCTGCTGCCTGGCCCGCGCAGCCTGGCACCGGATGATGCCGGTAGCGGGGAGTCCGACACCCGGCAGAAATTCCGCAAGCGCCTGCGCGAGGGTCTGCTGGATGATAACGAGATCGAGATCGAGGTGTCGGCGGCGTCCGTCGGTGTGGAGATCATGGCGCCGCCGGGCATGGAGGAGATGACCAGCCAGCTGCAGGGCATGTTCCAGAACATGGCCGGCAGCCGCACGCGAACACGCAAGTTACGCATCCGCGATGCCCGCAAGCAACTGTGCGACGAAGAAGCCGCAAAAATGATCGATGAGGAGGAGCTCAAGCACAACGCGCTTGAAAATGTGGAACAGAACGGCATTGTCTTTCTCGACGAGCTTGACAAGGTCACCCGCCGGGGCGAATCGAGCGGCCCGGATGTGTCCCGCGAAGGCGTCCAGCGCGACCTGTTACCCCTGGTCGAAGGCAGCACCGTGTCAACCAAGTACGGCATGGTCAAAACCGACCATATTCTGTTTATCGCCTCGGGTGCATTCCATCTTTCAAAACCCTCGGACCTGATACCTGAATTACAGGGCCGCCTGCCGATACGGGTGGAACTCGACGCCCTCGGCACCCGGGAGTTCGTGCGTATCCTGACCGAGCCGGACGCCTCCTTGACCGAGCAATACCGCGCACTCATGGCAACCGAATCGGTTACCCTGGAGTTCGCGACAGACGGGATCGAACGCATTGCCGCCATTGCAAGCGAAATCAACGAGCGCACGGAAAACATCGGCGCTCGCCGCCTGCACACCGTGCTCGAACGCCTGCTGGAGGTCATATCATTCGAGGCGACCGACCGCCCGGGATCCACCCTGTCGATTGATGCCGCTTATGTGAACGAACACCTCGATACCCTGGTGAAGGATGAGGATCTGAGCAGGTATATCCTGTAACGGTACCAATCATCCCGCCGTGTCCGGTGGCGGCGACACTTGAACTATCGTGTCATTGCCGGCGTATTCGGCACAGACAGGATATTTTTTATTTAACTTGCAAATGAACCAGGCTGGCACATGCTGCAGAGGCACTTCATGACCGACACACCAAGACCGACAGAAATCAGCCTGCACCAGAAATCGAAGGTACTCGAAATTACTTTCGCCGACGGTGCGCACTTTGAATTACCCTATGAGTTTTTACGGGTATTTTCACCCTCAGCTGAAGTCCAGGGTCACGGACCCGGCCAGGGCGTCCTGCAGATCGGCAAGGAAGACGTCGTCATCAGCCACCTGGAACCGGTAGGCAGTTATGCCGTTCAGCCAAGCTTTGACGATGGCCATGATACCGGCATTTTTTCCTGGGAGACGCTCTATGACATGGGGAAAAACAGGGACAGCTACTGGCAGGAATACCTGCAGCGCCTGGCTGCCGCCGGACACAAGCGCACGGACGCCGAATAAATCCACCGGGAATAAAACCGGGGGAGGGCCACACCAGCCGGTAGCGGACTCAGCCAGAAGCGGATGGGTGTGGCGCCGGGTGAAGATCGGCCCGGAAATTTACTGGCGCCCGTTAATCACATAACAATCAATAATATATAGACGCACAGACGCGCTGCCATATTTTCACTGCAGCCTGAGCGACTCTGCGGTAAATTAACAACAAATCGATCAGGCCACACATCTTCATGTCAGACAAAACAACCCACTTCGGCTACCGTGATGTAGCGGTCAGTGACAAGGCACGCCACGTCCGCGACGTGTTCGATTCAGTCGCAGACGACTATGACCTGATGAATGACCTGATGTCATTCGGCGTTCATCGATTGTGGAAACGCTACACCGTCAATATGGCCGGCTTGCTGCCAGGACACCAGGTGCTGGATCTGGCGGGTGGAACCGGGGATCTGACACGACTCATGGCGCCGGTCGTCGGCCCCCGGGGCAGGGTGGTACTCGCCGACATCAATGCCGCCATGCTGTCGATCGGGCGGGCGCATTTGCTGGACAGGGGCATCAGCGGCAACGTGACCTGCGCACAGGCCGATGCCGAACGCCTGCCGTTTCCGGACAACAGCTTCGATCGCGTGACCATGGGCTTTGGCCTGCGCAATGTCACCAACAAACAGCAGGCGCTGAATGAAATCTACCGGGTACTGCGTCCCGGCGGCTGTCTGCTGGTGCTCGAGTTCTCGCGGCCGGCCAGGGCGCTGCGACCGGTCTATGAGTTTTATTCCATGAACCTGCTGCCACGGCTGGGGCGGCTGGTCACCCGGGATGAAGACAGCTACCGTTACCTGGCGGAATCAATTCGCATGCACCCTGACCAGAAAACCCTGGCCGCGATGCTCGAGAAGGCCGGGTTCGAACGCTGCGATTACCACAATCTGACGGGAGGCATCGTTGCCATCCATCGCGGGTACAAGTTTTGAAGCGCGCCGCTCTACCGCTTGCAGGTTTCTGGCGGCGTTGCGGCGCATTGCTGCTCGATCTCACCATCGTCGCCATTGTCATCGCCGCCATCCTGCTGGGATGGGGGGCTGTTACCGGCTACCGGCAATCCTGGAACGCCCCGATAACCCCGGAGAGCGTGACGGGCCTGCTCTTGCTGTTGTTGTGCATCCGGCTGTGGCTCGATGTAAACCTGCAGGGCACTCCCGGTAAACTCCTGCTCGGCTGCAGGATCATCGATGCGCGCACCGGCGGCCGCATCGGTTACCGCCAGGCACTGCTACGCCTGCTGGGCCTGTTGCTTGCGGCGCTGCCTGCCGGCCTGGGCCTGCTCCGGATCGGCTGGAACCGGAACAGGCAGGGCCTCCACGACAGCCTCTCCGGAACCCTGGTCATGCTTGAAGACGAATCACGCAAATCGCTCACCCGGCTGGCAAGGGAGGCGCGATGAAATTACCACCGGGGCTCACCCGCAACCTTGAAGCCGCAATCAATCGTTATTTGCGGCTGGATCCCGGTATCGGCGCGCGCATGCAGGCGCTCAACGGCCGCAGTATCGGCCTTGAGTTTCGCGGCCTGGAGCTGCAGCTGTTCGTCCTTCCGGGAGAGCATGGCATCCGCCTGCTGGACCGGATCGATTCCGAACCGGACACGGTACTGCGCGGCACGCCGCTCGGCATTGCGCGCCTCGGGCTCGGCGGGAGCAGCGAGAAGACCCTGTTTTCAGGTGCCGTGGAAATCCTTGGCGACGTCGAAACCGGCCAGCTGTTCAAGTCCATTCTGGATGCGATGGAAATCGACTGGGAAGAACAACTGTCACATCTAACCGGTGATGTCATCGCCCACCAGCTTGGCAATGCCGCGCGCCGGACACACAAGCTCTTCAAGCGGACACGCATGACACTGGAACAGGATACGGGTGAATATCTGCAGGAAGAACTGCGTATCCTGCCGGCACGCATCGAGATCGAAAACTTCAGTGATGATGTGAACGGGCTGCGCATGTCCGTTGACCGGCTTGCAGCTCGCGTCACTCGCCTGCAGGCGGCGGCAAATAACAAGCAGGACAAAACATGATCCGGCCGGCCCAGATCGTGCGCCTGGCGCATATCAATCTGGTACTGGTACGACACGGCCTGGACGAGATCATACTGGCCACCCACCTGTTCAGACCGTTCCGGTTTCTCTATTACCTGGCACCCTGGAACTGGTTGCCGCGCGCGCGTGCGCCGCGCGCACAACGCATTCGGCAGGCGCTCGAGGACCTCGGTCCGATCTATGTAAAATTCGGCCAGATCCTGTCAACCCGCCAGGATCTGCTGCCGGACGACATCGCACACGAACTGGCACGCCTGCAGGACCGGGTACCGCCGTTTCCCGGCAGCCAGGCGAAGGCACTGATTGAATCAACCTATGGCAAACCCGTCGAGGAGGTATTCAAGTCATTCGACGAAACTCCGCTGGCATCGGCATCTATTGCACAGGTGCATGCTGCGCGGCTCATGGACGACACCGATGTGGTCATCAAGGTCCTGCGTCCCAATGTGCGCGCGCATATCACCCGGGACGTCAAGCTGCTGTACACCATCGCCGCTCTCGCGGAGCGCTACTGGAAGGATGGACGGCGCCTGCGTCCGTGCGCGGTCGTCACCGAATTCGAGAAAACCCTGTATGACGAGCTGGACCTGCTGCGCGAGGCTGCCAATGCCTCGCAACTGCGGCGCAATTTCAGTGACTCCAACCTGTTATATGTACCCGAGGTTTACTGGCCCTATTGCCGGCCAGAGATTATGGTCATGGAACGCATATCCGGGATCCAGGTCAACGATATCCAGGCCCTGCGGGACAATGGTATCGATCTCAAGACCCTGGCGGAGCGCGGGGTGGAGATTTTTTTCACCCAGGTATTCCGTCACAATTTCTTTCATGCGGACATGCACCCGGGCAATATCTTCGTATCCCCTGATGGCAGGTACATGGCAGTCGACTTCGGCATCATGGGCACCCTGAACCCGGTTGACCAGCGCTACCTGGCCGAAAACTTCCTGGCGTTTTTCCAGCGTGATTACCGGCGGGTAGCAGAGTTGCACGTCGAATCCGAGTGGGTTCCCGAGGGGACCCGGGTAGATGAATTCGAGTCCGCCATCCGCACAGTCTGTGAACCGATCTTCGAAAAACCGCTGAATGAAATCTCTTTCGGCAATGTACTGCTGCGTCTGTTCCAGACCGCGCGGCGCTTCAATATGGAAGTGCAGCCGCAACTGGTGTTGTTGCAGAAAACCCTGCTGAATATCGAGGGCCTCGGGCGCCAGCTGTATCCCGAGCTGGATCTCTGGCAAACGGCGAAACCGTTTCTGGAGCGCTCCATGAGCGAGCAGCTCGGCGCACGCTCCCTGTTACGCAACCTGAAGGAGAGTTTGCCGGCATGGAGCGAATCCCTGCCGCAACTGCCGCAGCTGGCACACAAGTTTCTCGAGCGCTCCGCCAGCGGCAAACTGGGCCATGAATTGACGACCGCAGAATTGCGGCGTCTGCGCCGTGAAGTGCGGCGCGCCAACCAGCGTACTGCCGGCACGATCGTCGGGACCGGCCTGTTGCTGAGTGCTGCAATCATTTATGGACTGGACGGCTACGCACCGACGATGATTTTTGGTGCTCCGCTGCTGACCTGGCTGGCGGGCATTCTGGGCACCTTCATGGTGCTGGTGAACTGGCCGAATGACACGGACATCCACTAGCTCGCGCCCTGCGTGGCTGATGGATATCCCGTGTTTATCCCTGTTAGCCCGCTCGCAGCTGCCATACGAACTCCCGCTGCCTGCAGGCAGCAGGTTGACTCGGTTCGGGAAATCAGGGTAGCGATCGCAGCAGGCCGGCCTCGACCTGCAGGCGTTTTTCGTGACCAGCCAGTACCTCGATCAGCTGCAGGGAAAAATCCATGGCGGTACCCGGACCACGCGAGGTAATCACCTTGTCGTCGGTAACGACTGCCTGCTCGCGATAATCCAGTGCCGGCACCGTGAGCGGATCCAGTGTACCGGGATAGCTGGTGGCGCGGCGGCCGTCCAGCAGCCCTGCCTCTGCCAGAACCCGGGGAGCAGCGCATATCGCTGCGGTATATTTGCCCGCGTGCGCCATTTTTTTCAGCAAACTGATTATGCGCGGATCGGCTTGCAGATGATCCGCCCCCGGCAGGCCGCCCGGCAGGACAACCATGTCGTAGTCGCGCTCGAGGGCGGCATCCAGGGTCATATCCGGCACCAGCACAACTCCGCGCGAAGCACGCACTGCCTGCGCATCCAGTCCCGCGGTAACGACCTCGATATCAGCACGGCGCAGCAGATCCACAATGGTGACGGCTTCCAGTTCTTCGCAACCCTGAGCTAACGGGACAAGGACGCTTGCCATACCGATGACCTCCTGTGCTGCGATGCAATCAATCGTGCGACGGAAATGAGCCGGACACCTTCGTGTTCCAGGGTTTTCAATTCCTCTGTCAGGACATCCAGGGTCACCTGTGAAGGATGCCCGATCCCCAGGGCGGTACCATCACGCCTGGCAATGCCGATCAGGCGCCGGAACTCCGCACGCACTGCATCTGGACTCGATACATGATCCAGGAAAACATTGCGGACCGTACTGGGTATTCCGTGCTCCTGTGCAATGGTATTGGCAACGGATGAACTGGTCGTCCGGCTGTCAACGAAAAACAGCTCGCCATAGCGGTTGAGCGCACCCATCAACCACCCCATGTGACCGGGGTGGCGGGTCAACAGGCTGCCCTTGTGATTGTTCAGACCGACGGCGTAGGGTACTGCAGCGAGGTCCCTGGAAAGGGCTTCCTCGAACTGACTCCTGGTCATATCCAGCGTCAGCATGCCCTCATCGCGCCTTCCGGATTCATTTGCCACAGCCTGCATCGGCAAATGCAGCATGACTTCCTTGTCCCGGCTGTGCGCCATGCGGGCCAGGCTGACGGTATGGGGTCCGTGGGGCAAAAAGGCGCAGGCAACCGGGCCGGGGAGCTTCACCGCACGTTTACCCTGTCCCCAGTGGTTGCCAAGGTCATCAATGATCAAGGCAATGGCGGGCAATCCGGTTTTCGCAGGTACCGGTACCTGGTTGTCCGCAGTTGCCGCCGCAGCAGCAAACAACATGATCAGCGCAATGGTTGAAAAGCGCATACCAGTAGTGAATTGCCGGCTCAATGGCGCGCTGCTACATGCGTTCCCGTAAAATCGCAAGCCCCTTGAGGAGATTCAGCGCTTCGTATAACTGGTAATCATCCTGAACCAGGTTTTCAGAACCATCCTTGGCATCGGCCTTGCCATCTCCGTTCTCTTTGGCGTCACCGTTTTCAAGGTGTCCGGACAAATCGGCTTCCTTCAGCGGCTTGATCTCCTTTTCCGCGGAAGCCACCTTGATTGGTTTCAGCTCTATATCGGGGGTGATGCCTTCCGCCTGGATTGAGCGGCCAGAAGGAGTGTAATAGCGCGCGGTGGTCAGCTTCAGCGCGGTATTGCGTGTCAGCGGCAGGATTGTCTGCACCGAACCCTTGCCAAAGGTCTTGGTGCCGATAATGATGGCGCGCTTGTGATCCTGCAGGGCACCGGCAACGATTTCAGATGCGGATGCAGAACCCTGGTTTACAAGTACGACCAGCGGCGCACCGTTAATGACATCATCGGGCGTGGCATTGAATCGCAACTTGGAATCTTCTATTCGGCCTTCAGTATAGACAATCATGCCCTTGGTCAGAAAGGCGTCGGATACAGCGACTGCACCATTGAGCACACCGCCGGGATTGTTGCGCAGGTCCAGCACCAGGCCCTGACAGTGGACCACCATTTTCCTTTGCCAGCTTCTCGGTCGCATCCACAAGGTAGTCTGCGGTCCGGGACTGGAACTGGGAGATGCGCAGATAGCCGTAGCCCGGCTCCAGCATACGGCTCTTGACACTTTTTACCTTGATAATATCGCGCGTGATCGTGACCTTGATCGGTGCGTCCAGGCCCTCGCGGACGACCGTCAGCACGATATCGGTACCCGGCTTGCCGCGCATGACCTTGACGGCCTCGTTCAGTGTCAGCCCCTTTACCGGCTTGTCATCCAGGCGTATCACCAGATCACCGGACTGGATTCCGGCGCGCTCGGCCGGCGTATCATCGATCGGTGCTATCACTTTGACAAACCCGTTTTCCATACCCACTTCGATGCCGAGACCACCGAACTGGCCACTGGTGCCCACCTGCAATTCCTTGAACTGCTTCGGTGTCGAGATAGGTAGAGTGCGGATCCAGCCCGTTCAGCATGCCGCGGATGGCATTTTCGATCAGTTCCTTGTCATCGACGTCGACGACATAATCATCCTTGATCCTCCCGAAGACATCGCTGAAGGTGCGCAACTCTTCGACCGGAAGGGTCGCCATGGATGACTCGCGCTCGGCGAATACTCCATGCCCGATCGAAACCAGCACTCCTGTCAGGAGTCCGGTCAGTAACAACAGGTAATTTTGTGTTTTAACATTCATGTTTATTCCCATCCGGCGTCAGGTTCAGATGTACCGCGGTCCTGCCGCCTGCGCCAGTGCACAGATATGCGCACAATATCACAGCACCGGTTAGAGGGGTATCGGCAGTTACCGGTGGACCTTTCGAGCGGCGGGGCCGATACGCATGGTTGTCAGACCCTGGCGGCAGGATAAAATTCATTACCTTTCCGGGTCACTGGCGCGCGTGCCTGGCGACCGGTTTACCGGCAAACCAGGGGCCCGGATCGAATGGCCGCCCGTCCTTGCGCAGCTCCAGGTACAGCCCGGACTGCTGCTGGCCGCCACTGTTGCCCGCGGCGGCTATCAGCTCACCCGGTTCCACCCATTCACCGACACTCTTGTAAAGACTGCGATTCTGACCATACAGGGACATGAATCCGTCACCATGGTCAATAATTACCAGCAGACCAAAGCCACGCAGCCAGTCGGCGAAGGCAATTCGTCCCTTGGCGATGGCGTTCACATCGGTACCGGTGCGCGTGTCAATCAGGATGCCGCGCGAACGCAGCTTGCCATGCGCATGCAGTTCGCCATAACGTGTGGCAATCCGGCCGGACACCGGCCAGCGCAGGCGCCCCTTCAGAGACTGTAGTGATTTGTACTTGCCGGCAGCAGCCGGAATATCCTTCAAGGCCTTGCGCAGCGACTGAACCAGTTTCTGCAGACGCTGCTCATCCTGCACCAGGCTCTGCAACTCTGCCGTCTTGTCCTTTAAGCTGGAATCTACCCGGGCGAGGATTGCACGTCGCTTGTCCTGTTCACCGGCAAGCCGTGCTGATTTCTCCTCCTGCTGCACCTTGAGTCGGGCAATATCAGCCTGTTGCCGGATCAATTCGGTCTCAATGTTGTTCAGCTCCTCCAGTACGGCGTGAATTTCCAGCATCCGGTCAGCGCGCGCGCGGCTGAAATAGCCGTGATAGACCATCATGCGTCCGACTGCGGCGGGATCTTCCTGATTCAGCAGCAGCTTGATCCGCTCCTGTTTTCCGACCATATAAGCCGCCTGCAACTCCCTGGAAAGGGCTACACGCAAGCGTGTCAAACGGTCTTTCTCCACGCCTTTTTGCGTATCCAGCAAATCCATTTTTGCGCGCGCGGCCGCTTCCTGTTCATGCAACGAACGCAGCTCGGCGGCAACCAGACCAATTTCCTTTTCTGCTGCCTGAAGGCGGTCCTGCAAAACATTGCGCCGCCCGCTGATTGTTTCCAGCTCGCCTTTCAGACTGGCGATCCGCTTGCGCAACTGCTGCAAGCGGGCACCCTGTTCTGCTGCCTGCTCCGCTGCCGCGTGACTGCTGACCGGATAGCCGCATGCCGTCAGTGACAACGCGGGCAGCAGCAAGGTAAAAAAGACCGCACGCCATGACAGGTCCGGTCTCGCCCGGCGGGCAATTGTGTTCAAGGTCCAGCGAAACAGGTAACAGAACGATGGCGCTTCAGCCATGCATTTCCACTTGCGTGACCGGCTGTTCCGTCTCTCCACTATCGGGCAGGATGGCTATCAGGGGTGTGCCGGTCATTTCCGGCGGAATTTCCATATTCATCAGGTACAGCATGCTCGGGGCGATATCACTCAGCGACCCGTTTTCAGTCATTTGCGCGGGGCGACCCACGTACAGCAAAGGTACCAGGTTAGTGGTATGCGCCGTATGGATCTGGCCGGTCTCGTTGTTCAGCATCAACTCGGCGTTGCCGTGATCTGCGGTAATGAGCATTTCGCCATTGGATTGCTGCACTGCAGCGACTACACGTCCCAGGGCAGCATCAATGGCCTCGATCGCCTGCACCGCAGCTGCGAATTTGCCAGTGTGACCCACCATGTCAGGATTGGCATAGTTGCAGATAATCACGTCATAGTTTCCACTCGAAATTGCCTCGACCAGCTTGTCAGTCACCTCTGGGGCGCTCATTTCAGGCTGCAGGTCATAGGTTGGCACCATCGGTGATTTCACCAGGATACGGTCTTCGCCCTCATAGGGGGTTTCCACGCCACCGTTGAAAAAGAAAGTGACATGAGCGTATTTTTCCGTTTCGGCCAGGCGCAGCTGGCGCAGTCCGTGTTTGGATATGTACTCACCGAAGACGTTTTTCAGCCGCTCGGCAGGATAGGCTACTTGTAAATCGAAGTCTGACTTGTATTCTGTCAGGCTCACAAAGCAGCCAAGCTTGGGATAGACCGCGCGCACGAAGCCATCGAAATCAGCCTCGATAAACGGGCGTGTTATCTGGCGCGCCCGGTCCGAGCGAAAGTTCATGAACACCACGACATCGCCATCCTCGATGGTCACGGGCTCGTGACCGGGCGGTACGATGGCCGTACCCTTGACGAACTCATCGCCTTCATCCCGTTCGTATGCCATTTCCAGCGCACTGATCGCGTCCGGAGCCGTATAGTCGGCCTTTCCCCGGGTAATCAGATCGTATGCGGCCTGTACCCGTGGCCAGCGATGGTCACGGTCCATGGCGTAGTAACGACCGATAATAGAGGCGAATCGACCTACCTTGAGCCGGGTAAACTGGTCTTCCATCGACTCTATGGACGCTGCGGCGCTGCGTGGCGGGGTATCCCGCCCATCCAGAAATGCGTGTAGATACAACTTTGTAGCGCCGCGCTGTACCGCGAGTTCCATCATGGCATGGATATGCTCCTCGTGACTGTGGACCCCGCCGGGCGACAACAATCCGAGCACATGCACCGCCTTGCCATGATCAGCCGCCAGGTCAACCGCATCCGTCAGGGTGCGATTGCTGAAAAAAGATCCGGTCTTGATGGCGCGGCTGATGCGGGTCAACTCCTGGTACACGACCCGTCCCGCGCCCAGATTGAGGTGCCCGACCTCGGAATTTCCCATCTGGTCTGCAGGCAGCCCCACGGCGGCACCGGAGGTGCGAATCAGGGTGTGCGGGTAGTCGTGCCACAACTTGTCCCAGACAGGCTTGTTTGCCGCGGCAATGGCGTTGTGTTGTACGGACTCGCTGTAACCCCAGCCATCCAGCACAATGAGCACTACCGGGCGGGGCGGGCTGTTGCCGGAATCTTGTTGGTGCGGGTCACTCATATTGATTGGAGCAAGTCTAAATCAAATTCCCTTACGGGCGCCAGTAGCAAGGCTGCCCTGATTCTGCCTGCCATACCGAAGGACTGCTGCAAACCTCACAACACCCTCATTAATGCCAGTGGCCAGCACGGTTTATTATTGTATAATGTTTTAATAATGAATGCAGTAACACCTGCCTGGGCAGGGTTTTTCAAAGGACGAATGAAATGGTCGAAGGCACTGATCTACTGATTACCCGCCAGGAGGACATTGATCGCGCCTCACGCTCCCTGAAGGCAATGTCCCACCCGTTACGACTCAAGATCCTGTGCACCCTGGGTGACCAGGAAGTCAGCGTGCAGGACATCGTGGAGAGTGTCGGCACATCTCAAAGCAATATTTCCCAGCACCTCGCCATACTGCGTGACAAGGGAATACTTGCCTCGCGCAAGGATGCCAACCGGGTGTTTTATCGTGTCGGTGATGCCCGCACCCTGCGGCTGATCAGCATGATGCGCGACGTATTTTGCACACAATGACGCCGGGCCGGTCAACCGGTACGGCATACGCCCGTAACGACAAACTCACTGGATAACTCCCTGCTGCAAGCAGGTATGCCACCGGGAACAGCATCGATGGACAGCACGCGGCTGGGTGAATTTATCAGCAATCATCCATACCTTGTCATGGCGTTGCTTGCCATAACGGCACTGCTGATTGGTGGAGAATTCCGCCGGCGCCTGAGTGGTGTCAACGAGGTTACCGCAGGCGCAGCCGTACAGTTAATCAATCATGAAAATGCTGTCATGGTAGATATGCGCAGTGACAAGGATTACCGCGAGGGTCACATCGTCAGCGCCATACATACACCGGACCAGAATAACAGCGTACCGGAAAAACTGGAAAAATACCGGGACCAGCCGTTGATCGTATATTGCCGCAGCGGCCAGCAATCCCTGCCGTTTTGCAAGCGGCTGCGTAACCAGGGATTTGCCTCCGTCTATAATCTCAAGGGTGGCATCCTGGCCTGGCAACAGGCCGATCTGCCGGTGAGCAAGGTCTAGTAAATTACCTCTAATGCAGAATATAACGATGTCGAACTTGATTAAGGAACATATACATGGCAGATGATGACATGAAACCGACCCGGAAAACACAAACACAAAGGGTATTAGCACCAAAGAAGATTTACCTGAAGGATGCCTCCTTTGAAGCACCCAACTCACCGGGTATCTTCGAGGAAAAATGGAAGCCGACACTGGAAGTTGAGATAGACAGCAACGCAACGGAAATTGCTGAAAATAGCTATGAAGTTGTCATGACCGTTTCCGTGCGGGCCATCGTTGAAGGCAAGACGGCGTATATGGCCGAAGTGCACCAGGCCGGCATTTTTCACCTTAATGGTTTTGAACCGGAAGCAATACAGCGTGCAACCAATGTATTTTGCCTGCGATACATGTTCCCATATGCCAGTGCAGAACTTATCCGACCTCGTCAGCAAGGGCGGCTTTCCGCAGCTGCTGCTGAGTCCGATCAATTTCAAAGCCCTGTACGAACAGCGCCTGCAAAATGCCCAGGCACAAGCGGACGCCGCGGAGTCCGCACAAGATGCCTGACCTCTGTGCGCAGCTTCCACCCTGCATCACCAGCTGAACCCATGCTGTTATGGCCGGTGACGCGATAACAGTTCTCGGCGCCGGCTCCTGGGGCACCGCCCTGGCAATCAGGCTGGCGGCCAACAACAATTCCACCTGCCTGTGGGGGCATGAGCGCGGACTGATGGATGCGCTCGCCAGCGGACCGGCAAAACCGGCAGTTTCTTCCCGCTATCCCGTTTCCGGACAAGCTGTCCATCGAGACCGACCTGGCGCGCGCCGTTACCCGGGGCCGCGACCTGTTGCTGGCCGTCCCCAGCCATGCGTTTCGCGAAGTATCTTCAGCAGGCCATGCCCGATCTTGCCGCCAACAAGTCGCATCGCCTGGGCCACCAAGGGCCTGGAGTACGGCACCGGCAAATTCATGTATGAAGTGCTGCAGGAAGTGCTGGGTACCGGTTACCCGGCAGCAGTCATCTCCGGACCGACTTTTGCAAAAGAGGTCGCCGCCGGACTCCCGACTGCGCTAACGGTCGCCTCCAGCAACCCGGCGTTTGCAAATGACCTGGCCGGCCGGCTGCACGGAGATGTCATGCGGGTCTACACCAGCGATGACGTGACCGGCGTGCAGCTTGGGGGAACGGTCAAGAATGTACTCGCCATTGCTGCCGGGATTACCGACGGTCTGGCGCTTGGTGCCAACAGCAGGGCGGCCCTGATCACGCGCGGTCTGGCGGAAATTATCCGGCTCGGTGATGCCATGGGCGCGCGCCGCGAGACACTGATGGGGCTCGCGGGTGTCGGCGATCTCATTCTGACCTGTACCGATGACCAGTCACGCAACCGGCGGCTGGGCCTGGCGCTGGGCCAGGGCACGTCACTGACCACTGGCAGTCGAGGAGATCGGTCAGGTGGTTGAGGGAATCAACACGGCCCGTGAGGTGATCCGGCTGGCGCAACACTACCAGGTGGAAATGCCCATCTCGGAACAGGTCTTTCGTGTCCTGCACGAAGGACTGGCGCCCGCGGCGGCGGTGCGCAACCTGCTGTCCCGTGATATAAAATCAGAGTCCGCCTGACGCACCCGTAAAATCCTGCTGCCGCCAGGCTTCATAGACAAGGACCGCCACGCAGTTAGCCAGATTGAGGCTGCGGCTGTGCGCGACCATAGGCAACCGCACCACCGAGTCCACCCCGATCGATGCCAGAATATCTGCGGGCAGACCCGCGGGTCTCGGGCCCGAACACAAAGGCATCGCCCGGCTGGTAACTGGCACGGGCATAATGACAGGTACCGCGCGTGGACACTCCCCACAAGCGTCCGTGACTGTACCGATCCCCTGAACTCAGCCAGACTTTTCATGCACACGCACGCTGGCCCATTCCCGGTAATCCAGACCGGCGCGGCGTAATTTCCGGTCCTCCAGCTCAAAACCCAGCGGCCTGTATCAGGTGCAGGGCACTGCCGGTATTCGCACAAAGGCGTATGATATTGCCCGTGTTCGGGGGTATCTCCGGCTGGTAAAGCACCACATGGAACATCAGCAACTCTTTTTGGAAAGACCACAGTGACAGAATTGACCGACTCCGATCAGCAGGCGCTTGCGACAGAATTCTGCGGCCTGTCCCTGGCAACACCGCTGGTGCTGCTGTCCGGGTGTGTCGGCTTCGGCGAAGAATACACACGGGTCGAGGGCTTTACCAACCGCGACGTGGGCGCAGTCTGCCTGAAGGGTACCACCCTTGCGCCACGCCTGGGTAACCCGCCCCACCGAATAGCGGAAACCCCGGCCGGCATGCTGAATGCCATCGGACTGCAGAATCCCGGGGTGGATCATGTAATCGACGAGATCCTGCCGTCACTGGATTTTACGGAGACACGTTTTATCGCCAACGTCTCCGGCTCAACCCTTGATGAATATATCGAAGTCACACGCAGGTTTGATGACTCGCCCATCGACGCGATCGAGATCAACATTTCCTGTCCGAATGTGAAAGAGGGTGGCGTGGCGTTTGGCAATGATCCGGACATGTCCGCCCGCGTCGTCAGCGCGTGTCGTGGCGTGACAAATAAACCGCTGATCACCAAACTCTCGCCCAACCAGACCGACATCGCCGAAAACGCCCGGCGCTGTATCGAGGCGGGCAGTGATGCTCTGGCCGTCATCAATACCCTGATGGGTATGAGCATCGACATCGAGAAACGCAGGCCGGTCATTGGCAATAATCAGGGCGGCTTATCCGGACCTGCCATCAAACCCGTCGCCTTGCTCAAGGTCCACCAGGTCCACCAGGTCTGCAAGCCGCACAATATCCCCATCATCGGCCAGGGCGGCATAACAACGGTCGAGGATGCGCTCGAGTTTCTGATTGCAGGTGCAGCCACCGTAGGTATCGGCACCGCGCTATTTTATGATCCCCTGATTTGCGCCAGAATCAATTACGGTATTGCGCGTTACCTGCAGCGTCACAAACTCACTCATGTCAGTGAGCTGAGCGGCAGCCTGTCAATCAATGAAGCCGCGAATACACCTTGCTGCAGTGCTGACAGTAATTCTACTGCGCAAAGCAATGTCAATCGGCGTCGTGTAAATCAAGATCCTTCAGTTTGCGTGTCAGTGTATTGCGCCCCCAACCCAGCAGGCGTGCGGCATCCTGTCTGCGACCACCGCTCTTTTGCAGCGCCTCTTCAATCAGAATGCGTTCAAAGACCGGCTGTGCCTCGTGCAGCAGGCGTCCATTGCCATTGGCTAGCTGCTGACGGGCCCAGAGTCGCAGCTGTGCCTGCCAGTCATTCGCGGATTTTTCAGCAGTGTCGGTGCCTGCAAGCACTTCTCCCGGTAAATCGTCGAGACTGATTTCCTGACCCGGCGCCATAACGGTGAGCAGGCGGCACAGGTTTTCCAGTTGCCGGACATTGCCCGGCCAGTCCAGCGCAGCAAGTTTTTTTTCAACGGCCGCATCGATATGTTTCGGCTCAACAGACATTTCCTGCGCGGCAAGCTGCAGAAAATGCTGCATCAACAGCGGAATATCCTCGCGCCGCTGTCGCAACGGCGGTATGTGAATACGAATTACATTGAGACGATGAAACAGGTCCTCCCGAAACTGTCCCTCGCGGACACGTTGTTCGAGATCCTGGTGTGTGGCGGCGATAATCCGCACATCCACCTGTTTCGGAGTATGCGCACCAACAGGATAGAACTCGCCGTCCGCCAGCACCCGCAACAGGCGCGTTTGCAGTTCCGCCGGCATGTCGCCGATTTCATCCAGCATCAAGGTGCCGCCATTGGCCTGTTCGAAGCGCCCGGCACGCCGGTTTTGCGCGCCCGTAAACGCGCCACGTTCATGCCCGAACAACTCGGACTCGAGCAGATCACGTGGAATTGCAGCCATATTGAGTGCAACAAATGGCTGGTCAGCGCGCACGCTGTGGCGATGCAGTGCCAGTGCGACCAGTTCCTTCCCGGTGCCGGACTCCCCGTTGATCAGCACCGTGGCATTGGACTGTGACAAGCGACCAATTGCACGAAACACTTCCTGCATGGCGGGTGCCTTGCCGATTATTTCCGGTGCGCCCGAAATGTCGTCTTGCCTACCGCCTGCCGGCTAATGTCTGTGTACGTAACCGCCGGGCGCGCTCTACCAGCGCAACCGCCTCGTCAACATCGAATGGTTTTGGCAGATATTCAAATGCCCCGCCCTTGAACGCCAGCACCGCGCTGTCCAGGTCCGAATGTGCGGTCATGATAATTACCGGCAGGTCCGGTAAATTTCGCCGATACGATCCAGAAACTCCAGACCATCCATACCCGGCATGCGTATATCAGTGATTACAACGCTCGGTTCCCTGCCTTGCAGCGCCTGCAGGGCACGCGTGGCAGAGTCGAAGCTTTCAACCTGAATGCCCGCCTTCTCCAGTGCCTTCTCCAGCACCCAGCGGATGGAACTGTCATCGTCAATTACCCAGACGTTGTCACTATGATTTCATTGCTATCATCCAGTGGCAGTAACAGGGTGAATACGGTTTTGCCGGGCCGGCTGTTGCATTCGATCAGTCCCTGGTGACGGTCGATCAGCGCCTGTGCTATGGAAAGCCCCAGACCGGTTCCCTCACTGCGTCCGGTAATCATTGGATAGAAAATCATTTTGGATAACTCTTCATCAATGCCGGGGCCGTTATCGATAATGTCGATTTGCGCCACCAGTCGGTATTTACGGGCGCCGATGCTCAGCTTGCGCTGTACCCGGGTACGTAAAATAATTTCACCCTTGCCATCAAGTGCCTGCACTGCGTTACGGACGATATTCAGCACGGCCTGGAACAGAAGGTCGGGGTCAGCCTGCAGATTCGGCAGGCTGGGATCGTAATCATGAATAATCCGGAGTTCCGGCCCCGCCTCGACGCGGACCAGTTCATGGACACGCTCGAGGACCTCGTGAATATTTACCGATTGCATGTCAGGTACATTGTTCGGTCCCAGCATGCGGTCTATCAGATTCTGCAAGCGATCGGCTGCGCCGATAATAATGCGAGTATATTCCTTCAGACCCGGATCGCTGATTTCACTCTCCAGCAATTGCGCCGCTCCCCGCAACCCCCCGAGGGGATTCTTGATTTCGTGGGCCAGGCCGCGGATCAGGGAGCGTGATCACCTCCTGCTGTGTCAGCAGGTGCTCCTCCTTTTCGAGGCGCAGGTGATGGTCCACCCGGCGCAATTCCAACATTACACTGGTGGTGCCGGCCGCTGTGCTGATCGGGGTAAATGTGCAGTTGACCCGCAGCCGCTGCGCATCAGGCAACACCAGCAGGCAGCCGCGATGGATCAGTACCTGTTCTGATGTCAGTGCCTTGAGCAGCTCATCTGCGATGACATCCGAGTTGCTGATCAGTTCATGCACGGACCGGCCAACGGCATGGCGTGCACTGTGGGCAAGGAGCATCTCACCGGCGGGATTGATGAAGGTCAAGCGCTGCTGAGGGTCGAAAATCAGGATCGCCGCGCTCAGCTGCTCCAGTATCTGATCCGCGCTCGGCGCCGGGTAGTCTGCGTCATCTGGCATAATAAGGAATCTTGCAAAAACCAATCCAATTCGTGCCGCGCGGCAGGATAAGCATCAACAATCTCCATAACATATTGTAATAATTATAAATATTAATTATTACGGCGTGGAGCGTGTTATCGATGACAGCCAGGATTATAGCGTGCCCAACGACTAATGCACCATGCTGGTGCATCAACACTCAGGTTGAGAACGAACTACTTCCCGGGACCGGGCGCAGGGGGGGGCGGTGAAATGATGTTCGGATTCGGAGACCGGATGTTCGGATTGGGGGTACGTAAATTCGGGTTCCGGGTCAGCTCATTTGGATTATCCGTCAGGATGTTCGGATTGATATCTTCGGGATTGGGTTCGGGTATCGGCTCGCCATCACTGTCAGTCGGTGGTGGATCGAAGTTTTCAATGGCATCCTGCCCGAGCAACTCGGAACGGCGTTCGACGTTGATAGTAATGGTTTCAGTCGAAATAAGTTCCTGGCCATCTTCATCATAGACACTGGCGGACAGGGTATGGCTGCCGCGATCGATATTACTCAGGGTAATGGCGGTCTTGTCCACCAGCGGGCCCTGGCGTTTACCGTCCATATAGTACTGGATCCGGTGATTGCTCTTGTACTCCAGGGACGGGCTCAGTGTCAGCTGGACCTGGACGATGCCAAGATTGTTACGCACGATCGCATCGTTTTTCGGCTGCAAAAACGAGAATGCCGTATAGATGTCCGATACCGGCGATGCCTTGCCTGCCGATCGGCTGGCCGGGATTGGTGGTGGCTTGTAGGTCGGCAAGGAGGGCAAGCGCACACGCTCGGAACCCGGAGTTTTCGTGTCCGAATACACTACCTCGCCGTTCTTGTTGACGGACTTGTAGACCTCCGCCTGGACCGGACCGGTCAGTAATACCAGCAAGCATAGTAACCACTTCATATTGTTACCTTAAACGCCCGCAGACCGCTATGCAAGGCGGATTGTCGGTATTTCGTGCCCGCTGGTCGCTGCCTCCCGCGAGGTACCACACAGGCGTACGCTGTAACGTTGAGACGTCGCTCCCGGCTTCCTGCCTCCCGCGACGCTGCACAGGCGTCAAGTGCCGCGAAGCACGTCGAGAGCGGCCGTACCTGCCCTCGCCGCCGATTGTCCCATACAGGCATCAGTTGTACCTTGAGACATCGCTCCCGGCTTCCTGCCTCCCGCGATGTTCTCCCAGGCATCAGTTGTAACATTGAGACATCGCTCCCGGCTTCCTGCCTCCCGCGATGTTCCACACAGGCGTACGCTGTCACGTTGAGACGTCGCTCCCGGCTTCCTGCCTCCCGCGACGTTCTCCCAGGCATCAGTTGTAACGTTGAGACATCGCTCCCGGCTTCCTGCCTCCCGCGACGTTCGTACGTCCCTGTACGTCAAAAAAAACGCCCCCGGAAGGGGGCGTTGCTGAAACGTGCTGCCGGTCACACAATCACAGGCTGTAGTACATGTCGAATTCGACCGGATGGGTCGTCATGCGCAGACGCGTGACTTCCTCCATTTTCAGGTCGATATAGCCGTCGATCATATCGTTGGTGAACACCCCGCCGGCGGTCAGGAATTTGCGGTCATTATCGAGCGCCTCCAGTGCCTGGTCCAGGGAACTGCAGACGGTGTCGATCTTCATTGCTTCTTCCCGCGGCAGGTCATACAGGTCCTTGTCCATGGCCGCGCCCGGGTCGATCTTGTTTTTGATACCGTCCAGGCCCGCCATCAGCATGGCCGCAAAGCTGAGGTAGGGATTGCCGCTGGCATCCGGGAAACGCACCTCGATGCGGCGCCCCTTCGGGTTGGCTTCATAGGGAATGCGTACGGAAGCAGAACGGTTGCGCGCCGAGTAGGCCAGCATCACCGGCGCCTCGAAACCCGGTACCAGGCGCTTGTAACTGTTGGTGCTGGCATTGGTGAAGGCGTTAATGGCCCGTGCGTGCTTGAAGATACCGCCGATGTAGTAGAGCGCCTGCTGTGACAGGCCGCCGTATTTATTACCGGTAAAAATATTTTTGCCTGCCTTCGCCAGCGACTGGTGCACGTGCATACCACTGCCATTGTCACCCACCAGCGGTTTGGGCATGAAGGTCGCGGTCTTGCCATAACCATGCGCAACATTCATCACTACATATTTCAGAATCTGGTTTTCATCGGCGCGCCGCACCAGGGTCTGGAACTTGGTGCCGATTTCGCACTGCCCGGCCGTTGCGACTTCATGGTGATGCACTTCAACGGTCACCCCCATCTCCTCCAGTGCCAGGCACATTGCGCCACGCAGGTCGTGCAGGGAATCCACCGGCGGTACCGGGAAATAGCCGCCTTTCACGGTTGGGCGGTGACCAATGTTGCCATCTTCGTAGACGCGTTCGGAGTTCCAGTGCGCTTCTTCGGAATCCACCTTGCAGAAGGAGCCGCTCATGTCCGAACCCCAGCGCGCATCCTCGAGGACAAAAAACTCGGGCTCGGGACCGAAATAGGCGGTATCGGCGATCTTGGTGGATTTAAGATACGCCTCGGCACGCATGGCCAGTGACCGGGGGTCACGCTCATAACCTTTCATCGTGGTCGGCTCGAGGATGTCGCAGCGCAGATTCAGCGTCGGTTCGTCGCTGAACAGATCCATTACGGCAGTCGTGGTATCCGGCATCAACACCATGTCGGATTCGTTAATGCCTTTCCAGCCGGCAATGCTGGATCCGTCGAACATCTTGCCGTCCTTGAATAAATCGGCCGTCATGATCGTCGTGGGAATGGAAACATGCTGTTCCTTGCCAATGGTGTCAGTAAAGCGCAGGTCAATGTACTTGACCCCGTTATCTTTGATCATTTTCATTACTTTTGTTGCAGACATAATTGGATGTCCTCCGGAATCTACTTGTGCAAAAAAAACTCCACCGCCGGCAACACAGTGGCATCAGGAAAATCGTGTTGTTTCTACCTATTGCTGCTGTTAAAGCATGAATTATGCCATGACCGGCTTGGCTGGCAACTGCCTGTATTTCACGGGTTTAGATCGAGACTGGCGGCCATATAAGCACCAATATGGTGCATATTTTACGACATACGCACAATATTGGTGCAATATTCTAATGGTAGTAGACCTTCACCTCACCAATATCTTCCACGCCCCGGGCGCTCTGAATAATCTTTGCGGACAGGTCCGGGGCAGCGGCCGCATCGACCAGCGGCAGGATGACATCGACATGTACTCGGCCATCCAGATAATGCAGCACCACCTTTTCGATTCGAACGGCCGGATCCAGCTCCTGCCATTGCCGCTCCAGCCGCTGCAGGAGTTCTTCACGCAGCGGCAGGTGATCACAGGGAGACGCCAGCTCATCATCCTCGGGATCGATGTGCACCGTTACATCGGACACATCCTCCATCTGGTCAATAAGCTGGTTGCGGACACTCTCGCCGATCTGGTGGCCCTCGGAGACGCTCAGCCTGGGATCAACCAGCAGATGAACATCTACCAGGGCATCGCTGCCGCTGCGCCGGGTGCGCAGCAAGTGCAGCGCCCGGACCCCGGATACTTTCATGATGGATTCCCGAATGGCATCGACCTGTTCTGTGTCGAGCGAAGTATCGATCAACTCCTGCAGACTTTTCCACCAAAGATCCCAGCCGATCTTTGCGATCATCAGTGCCACGGCAACTGCAGCAATTGCATCTAAATAGGTGTACCCGGCCATGGCGCCACCCACGCCGATTACAACGACGATCGACGAAATAGCATCAGTACGGCTGTGCCATGCATTGGCGTGCAGCATGTTCGAGCGCAAGCGGCGCGCCACCTTCGCCGTATACTGATAGATCAGTTCCTTGGCGAAGACGGAGATCAGGGCAATAACCAGCGCCAGTACCCCGGGGTGCAGCCACAGGTCGGGATTGATTAAACGCCGCAGGGCGTCATAGCTGATACCGATCGCGACAACGATCAGGGCGCCTCCCAGGATAACCGTAGCCACGGTTTCGATTCGGCCATGGCCATAGGGATGTTCTTCGTCGGCCTCGCGATGGGAATGCTTGGCGGCAAACAGAACCATGAAATCCGTTGCCAGATCCGACAGGGAATGTATTCCATCGGCTATCAGCGCCTGTGAGCTGGCGGCAACACCAACAAGGATCTTTACAATACCCAGAACAAGGTCAACAACCGCGCCGACCAGGGTCACCTTGCGTACCTCGCGGTAACGGGCGTCTATGGTCTCCTGTGCGCTTGTCTGAGCCATAATTTTCAGCCACCGCTACCGATGCGAATCAGGATGATGATCTCTTCGTTACATTCAATGATCTCGCACACCTCGTGCCCATGCACTCGACACCAGGCCGGGATATCATGCAGCACACCCGGATCGGTGCACACTACACGGATTGAATCACCGGCTTGCAGTGTCGCGGCAGCATCCTGGGTTCGAATCACCGGAAGCGGGCACAGCAGCTTGCGCACGTCGAGGACAGTTCCGTTCATAAATACCAGTCTTGCGGAATTTCATCCGGCGCCAGTGGTACGACTTCAAGTGATTGTGTAACGCCATCCATGTTGTTCACCTGCACCGTAACATGGCCAGCATCACGGCCCTGACTGAAGCGCGCAGTCAGGCGCGCGGCCAACTCAAGATCGCCGGCCCTGATCTCACCATCCAGCAACACCAGGGGTCCGCTGTGACTGGTGGGCAGCATATGGACAAAACGCTTTTTATAGCCTTCCAGGAAGCGGTTTTCGCCTTCCTCGCGGCCAACGATCAGTTTAAAGTGCGGCTGTGGTCGCAAATGCCGCCCGACTTTCAGCAACATAATGTCATCCAGTTCATATTCACGCTTGCCACGCGTGCTCCACAAGTCCGCGAGTTTCACGGAATACTGTTTGTCGGTCAGGAAACAACAACCTCCGGCAGGCTGCGCATAGTCTTCATAACCATATTGTTTCGCAAGCGCCATCTGTGGCTTGCGAGAACGCCCGTTGAAACCGTATAGCCTGTCACGGTCCAGCCAGTCTTTCTTCTCGGGTAATGTTATGGCGAGATTTTTTGCACACAGTGGCCGTACCAGGCGGTCGGCGACACCGGAATTGCGCGCAACCACCGGCATGGTGTCCTTGCGCTGGGACTTCGGCCGCTGCCCGATCACTTCCCCCGTGATAATGAAATCAAAATCGTGGGCCTGCATCCATTCATGCGCCCTGGCGACCATGAATATCTTGCAATCCAGACACGGGTTGAGGTTGGATCCATAGCCGTGCCTGGGATTAATAACGACGTCCTTGTATTCCTCGATAATGTCAACGATATGGAGTTTGATACCAAGCTGCTCGGCCACCCACAATGCATTGTTGCGCTTTTGCCTCACACGGTCTTTTTTACGGATTGCGTGCGTATGACCCTCAACACAAAAGCCGGTATAAAAATTGATACCTTCGACATGGATACCCTGGTCCATGACGGCACGCGCCGCCAGCAGGGAATCCAGGCCGCCGGAAATCAGGGCAACAGCTTTGCGTTGTGCAGACATCGATCAAAATGGCATTGAAAATTATCAATCAAATTGAAGTTCATAACCGGTGCAATCATGCCGGTATACAACATAATCCAGTATCATTTACTGGCTGAAATTTATTCCGGCCACAGCCAGAAACCCGGACACTGCCCGGGCATGGTCGAATGCAATCGTTGTGATTCTACCGCAAGCGCGGTATGGGGGCACGGAAAGCCTGTTGACTCAGTGTTTTTCTTGCGGGCCGGGCAAGACCATTGACCGGCCATCTCCGCTTACCTTCTCATGGCAGCGGCGGCTGCCGGTATCCTGCCACAGCTCCAGGGATTGTATCGGTGTCAGCACCGTATCGCCACTCAGCTCCCGCATGCTGTGCAGGATATCCATAAGCACCACGAATGTATCTGACAGGTGCCCGTAAACCGCTGACCAGCTGCGATCGAGCACTTTCGAGAGTTGATGGTAGGAAGACTGCCCCAGATTGACGAAGTAACTGATACGTACCAGGCGGCGCTCGGCCAGCTGCGGAAAGAGCCCGGAAAACAGCAGGCAATGATCACCAACCTCGCGCAACCTCTCCGCACGCCGTTCTCCGCTGAGTGTCTGGGCGGTCAGGTATTCCTCGGCCATGATGCGTGAAATGCACAGGGGCTTGTCAGTAAAACGCATCAGCATGAAGACCAGGTAACTTTCCAGCGTCTCATCCAGACGCCGGTCACAGGCCGACTGGGCTTCCTGCACCAGAGACTGCCATTGGGCCACGGCTGTGGAATCGAGAATCAGCTGTTTCATGCCGTCTACTCCGCCGGTTGATGGTAATTAAAGTGTCGACCGCCGGCACCGATGCTTTAGCATCAGTGTCATGACAACTACTACTTTATACACATACGGGTGAAAAATAAATCCGGAAGATCTGCGCAGGCTGGCAGTAGTCAGTTGTGTAGGGATATTTGGGGCACTGCGCGTTATACTTTCCAATTGTCCAACAATACTGTAAAAAACATTTAACCGTGACAGACACTCCAAAGACATTCCAGGACCTCATCCTGGTGCTGCAGAACTACTGGGGCCGGCAGGGCTGTGCCCTGCTGCAGCCCTACGACATGGAAGTCGGCGCAGGCACCTTCCACCCCGCAACCTTTCTGCGTGCGATCGGTCCCGAGCCATGGCGGGCAGCCTATGTGCAGCCTTCACGACGCCCGACCGACGGTCGCTATGGCGAAAATCCCAATCGTCTGCAGCACTACTACCAGTTCCAGGTCGTGATGAAACCATCGCCTTCCGATATTCAGGACCTGTACCTGGACTCTCTGCGTGAACTCGGCATAGACCCGCTGGTACATGACATCCGCTTTGTCGAAGACAACTGGGAGTCGCCGACTCTGGGCGCCTGGGGCCTGGGCTGGGAGGTGTGGCTGAACGGTATGGAGGTCACCCAGTTCACCTACTTTCAGCAAGTGGGCGGTCTGGAGTGCCGGCCGGTGACGGGTGAGATCACCTATGGCCTGGAGCGCATAGCAATGTATCTGCAGGATACCGAAAGCGTGTTTGACCTGATTTGGACCGAGAGTCCCGATGGACCGGTCACCTACAGGGATGTGTTTCACCAGAACGAAGTTGAAATGTCAGCCTACAATTTCGAACAGGCTGATGTCGAATCACTGCTTTACTGGTTCGATACCTGTGAACGGGAAAGCAGCCACCTGATAGAAGCTGGCCTGCCGCTGCCCGCCTACGAAATGGCGCTCAAGGCATCACATACCTTCAATCTGCTGGACGCGCGCAATGCAATTTCAGTAACGGAACGGCAACGCTATATCCTCAGGGTGCGCACCCTGTCGCGCCAGGTGGCACAGGCCTATTATGCACGCCGCGAAGCCCTTGGTTTTCCCATGCTGGGCGCAGCAGGCAAACCGTTATGATCAAGCAAGACCTGCTCGTCGAAATCGGCACGGAAGAATTGCCGCCACTGGCCATGCGCCGGCTGGCGGATGCCTTTGCTGCATCGCTCGACACACTCCTGAATGAAAATCACCTGCCGCACGGGAGCAGCAAAGCCTATGCGTCACCGCGACGGCTGGCCGTCATTGTGAAGGATGTCCCCGCAGGACAGCCTGACCGTGAAGTTGTACGCCGTGGGCCGGCATTGACGGCCGCATTCGATGAAGACGGCAATCCGACAAAACCGGCGGAGGGATTTGCGCGTTCCTGCGGAGTCACAGTGGCCGAGCTCGATCAACTGGAAACGAAAAAGGGCAGCTTTCTGGCGCGGCGCTCGGTGGAACAGGGGCAACCCGCCGCCGATGTTATCCCGGAGCTCGTTGAACAGGCCTTGCAAACACTACCGATCCCCAGGCGCATGCGCTGGGGGAATTCGGATGTCGAGTTTGTACGCCCTGTACACTGGATACTGTTGCTGCTGGGTGCGCAAACCGTCGAGGCGGAGATTCTCGGCATCAGCAGTGACCGCTATACCCGCGGACACCGCTTTCATTGCAATGAAAGCATCGCCATCACCGAGCCTGCGGCTTATGTGGAAACGCTGGAGCAGACCGGGAAGGTCCTGGTGGACATGGACCAGCGGCGCGATCTCATTCGCACTCAGGTCACCGCGGCCGGTAACGCCCTGGGCGGCACGGCACGCATCGATGATGATCTGCTCGAGGAAGTCACGGCCCTGGTGGAATGGCCGGTGGCTATCGCCGGTAATTTTGACAGCCGCTATCTCGAGGTGCCCGCCGAGGCACTTGTCTCCAGCATGCAGGATCATCAAAAATACTTTCCGGTTCTGGACAAGGACGGCGGCCTGACCCCGAATTTCATTACGGTCGCGAATATCGAAAGCAAGGACCCGCAGCAGGTCAAGACCGGTAATGAGCGTGTTATCCGCCCGCGCCTCGAAGATGCGTCTTTTTTCTGGAACCAGGACCGCAAGCACACGCTCCACAGCCGCTCTGAAAAACTGGGTGTGGTGACCTATCAGAAGCAACTGGGATCATTGCAGGACAAACAGGTACGTGTCGCCACTCTGGCTGCAGCAATCGCAGAATCTGCCGGATTTGATGCAACAAAAGCACAGCGTGCAGCAAGTTTGTGCAAATGCGACCTGTTGACAAACATGGTCTACGAATTTCCGGAACTGCAGGGCATCATGGGCGGCTATTATGCCAGGCATGATGGTGAGGATTCCGAAGTCGCTGCGTCACTTGCAGAACAGTATCAGCCCCGCCATGCCGGTGATGTCCTGCCTGAAACCGCAACCGGACAGGCACTGGCAATCGCAGACCGGCTCGACACGCTGGTGGGTATTTTTGCAATCGGCCAGACACCGACCGGTGACAAGGATCCGTTCGGCCTGCGCCGCGCTGCCCTGGGTGTGTTACGCATCATGATCGAGAAACAGCTGGATCTCGATCTGCGCGCACTGATCGATATTTCCGCAGGCACCTTTGGCGACACACTGAATGCCTCATCGATCAGCGCCGACCTGTTCACCTTCATGATGGATCGCCTGCGCACCTATTATCTGGAAAGCGGGTACGAAATTGATGTATTCGAGTCGGTCATGGCGCGACTGCCTGCACGGCCGCTCGACTTTGACCAGCGTATGCAGGCCGTCAAGTCGTTCCAGAACCTGCCCGAATCCATTAGCCTGGCGGCCGCGAACAAGCGCATTCGCAATATTTTGCGCAAGGCGGACTCTGCAATTCCGGAACACTACAATACGGACCTGCTGCAGGAGCCTGCTGAACAGGCCCTTGCTGCAGCCGTCAGGGATGCGCATGCCAGTGTCAGCCCGTTATTCGGGCAGCGCGAATATACAGTGGCCCTGAAAAAACTGGCCGCGTTGCAGGCACCGGTCGATCAGTTTTTCAACGACGTAATGGTTATGGCGGATGATATCGCGCTGCGCGATAATCGCCTGGCCCTGCTACAGGGCATTGTCCGATCTGTTCCTGCAGGTGGCAGACATTTCACGCCTGCAGGGTTAGTGAATCGTGTCTCCGATCACATGCGATACCCGGATTAACAACAATGCCGAGGACTGATACTGACTCCTATAATGCCATGCTGGCTGCCGTTCAGGCTTTCCATGACAAGCATAATTTCAGGCAGACCGGCGGGGAAGAGCTTGCCTACCGTGTTGCACTGATGTGCGAGGAGCTCGGTGAGATATCAGCCTGCGTCACCAAGGGCAAGGATAACGACAAGCTTGCCGAGGAGTGTGCGGATCTTCTCATACTGCTGATCGGCACCGCCATAGCAGCAGATTTCGATCTGAATGAATCTTTCTGGGGGAAAATGAAAAAACTTGATCGGCGCGAGTCGCGCATGATCAACGGGCGCATTCGGGTATCGGAATTCCGGGACACATAATGCAGCTCGTCATTCTGGACAGGGACGGTGTAATCAATGAAGACTCCGACGACTACATCAAATCACCTGCCGAGTGGCTTCCCATACCCGGCAGTCTCGACGCCATCGCGCGGCTCCATCATGCCGGCTGGCATGTGGTCGTCGCTACCAATCAATCCGGTATCGCCCGCAAGCTGTTTGACCTGGATACCCTGAACCGGATCCATGAAAAGATGCACCGCGCGGTCACGGACGCCGGCGGCCTGATTGATGCCGTTTTTTTCTGCCCGCACGGGCCTGATGACGGCTGTGAATGCCGCAAGCCCGAACCCGGCCTGTATCGGGATATCGCCTGGCGCCTGCGTGTCGATCTGGCCGGCATTCCGTCCATCGGCGATTCCCTGCGGGACATCCAGGCTGCCCGTGCCGTTGGCGCTCAGCCAATTCATGTAAAGACCGGCAAGGGATTACGCACTCTCGAGCAAGCGGGTTATCCGCAAGATGTGCCTGTCTTCGATAATCTTGCCGCAGCCGTTGATTCCCACCTGGATAAACACCTGCGCTAGGCATCCCATCCAGTGACCGTTACCCCGCCCGTCGAAACATCATCCGCTGCGCAGCTCTGGATCCGGTCACTCGCATTCTGGGTCGTCTTTCCGCTATCGATTGTACTCTTTGCCATTCTGCTGCTGTTTACCATCCCGCTATCTCTCGCTGTCCGCTGGTCACTGGTCACCGTATGGGCACGCTTTATCCTCTGGTGGCTGAAAATTACCTGTAACCTGACCTATGCTGTCCAGGGCAGTGAGCACATACCCGCTACCCCGGGTATCGTCTTTGCAAAACACCAGTCCACCTGGGAAACCATTGCACTGCAAATTATTTTCCCGCAACAGGTCTGGGTCGCCAAGCGCGAGTTATTGTGGATCCCGTTTTTCGGCTGGGGGCTGGCCTTGATGAAGTGCATTGCCATCAAGCGGGGCACTGGCCGGGCCGCCATCAAACAGTTGGTCGCCAAAGGCAAGGCCCGCCTGGACGAAGGTATCTGGATCGTCATTTTTCCCGAAGGCACCCGCATCCCTGCCGGGCAGCGCGGAAATTACCGGATCGGTGGCGCGGTACTCGCAGAGCAAAGCGGGTACCCCATTGTGCCGGTCGCCCACAATGCCGGGGAGTACTGGCCCCGCCGCAGCTTCATCAAACGTCCCGGCGTGATACAGGTGCGGATTGGAGCACCGATCTTGCCGGCAGGTAAAACCGCACCGCAGATCCTGTCCGAGGCCTCCGGCTGGATTGAGGACCGGATGGCGGAAATCACCACCTTGAAATAAACAACCGGTGTGCATCCTGGCTGGCGTGCGGATGCCCCGCGATTTTCTGCGTACTCCGAAGACCAGCGCAATCCGTCAATTCAAAAAGTGTAATACAATATTATTGTATACTTTATTATTGTACTTCAATAAAATATTATGATATTGATTTAATTATATATTATGTATTTTGTATGCGCGCACTATAAGGCAATAGTGGCAATATCTGGACCACGCTGTTCCCCAAACAGGTAATACCTGTCTGCCCCGGCACGATCGGATTACCTTGCAGAGTAGTAGTACAGACTAGATATCGAGATTGGAGACAGACAGCGCGTTCTGCTCGATGAAATCACGGCGTGGTTCCACCTGATCGCCCATCAGCGTGGTAAAAATATCATCCGAACCGACCGCGTCCTCGATCTGAACCTGCAGCAACCGCCGGGTTTCCGGATCCAGTGTGGTATCCCAGAGCTGATCGGGGTTCATCTCGCCCAGTCCCTTGTAACGCTGGATATGCTGACCGCGTTTGGCTTCATCCAGCAGCCAGCCCAGGGCCTGCTTGAATGAGACAACATTTTCCTTGCGGTCCCCACGTTGCACATTGGCGCCTTTACTCAACAGACCATCCAGCTGCAAACCCAGGGCTGCCATGCGCTCGTATTCGGGGCTGATAAAGAATTCATTCGTAAAGACCTGTTCGGTCGCCACGATTCCGTGGGTCCACTTGCTTAGACGGGCGGTAAACCCCTTGTTGTCCTCCACCGGGGTGACGTCAGCCTGATAGCGCAGCCCGCTGGTCAGGCCGGCATTGATACGCGCCTCAAGCTCCTTGAACCAGTGTCCCACGGCATCCACATCCTCCAGGGTCGCGGCATCCAGCACCGGCATGTAAATCATCTTTTCAAGAATTTCCTGATCAAAGCGGCGCGCCATCCGGCCAATCGTTGCCATAACGGCCATATATTCATTCGCCAGGTTTTCCAGTGCCGGCCCGCTCAAGGGCGGTGCGTCCGGATTCACGTACAATTGCGCCTTGTCGATGGCGCTGCTCAGGAGCAGGGCACTCAAGGCGGTATCATCCTTAACGTATTGTTCTTGCTTGCCTTTTTTGACTTTATAGAGCGGGGGCTGGGCGATATAGATATAACCGCGCTCGATTAACTCGGGCATCTGGCGATAGAAAAAAGTCAATAACAGAGTGCGGATATGGGAACCATCCACATCCGCGTCCGTCATGATAATGATGCGGTGATAACGCAGTTTGTCCGGGTTGAATTCATCCCGCCCGATGCCGCAACCCAGCGCGGTAATCAGCGTCCCAACCTCGACCGATGACAGCATTTTGTCAAAACGCGCCTTCTCAACATTCAGAATTTTTCCCTTTAACGGCAGAATAGCCTGGGTTCTGCGATCCCGGCCCTGCTTGGCGGATCCGCCGGCCGAGTCGCCCTCGACCAGAAACAGTTCCGACAGGGCCGGGTCGCGCTCCTGGCAGTCCGCGAGCTTGCCCGGCAGACCGGCGATATCGAGTGCGCCCTTGCGGCGCGTCATCTCGCGCGCCTTGCGCGCAGCCTCACGCGCGCGCGCGGCCTCGATGATCTTTGCGGTAATCGCCTTGGCCTCGGCGGGCTTTTCCAGCAGGTAATTCTGGAAATTCTCCCCCACAGTCGATTCCACAATCCCCTTGATCTCCGAAGACACCAGTTTTTCCTTGGTCTGGGAGGAGAATTTCGGATCCGGTACCTTGACTGACAGCACGGCCGTCAACCCTTCACGGGCATCATCACCGGATGCAGTCACCTTGGCCTTGCGCATGATGCCTTCTTTTTCCATGTATTGATTCAGCGTGCGTGTGAGTGCACTGCGAAATCCGGCCAGGTGACTGCCACCATCGCGTTGCGGAATATTGTTGGTAAAACAGAAGATGTTTTCCTGGTAAGAGTCATTCCACTGCATGGCGAGTTCTACACCGACATCGTCTTTATCGCCCTGGAAATAAAATACGGTTGGATGCAGCGGGGTCTTGTTGCGATTGAGGTGCTCGACAAAGGCGCGTATGCCGCCCTGGTACTCGAACACATCTTCCTTGTCATTGCGTTTATCGGTCAGCCTGATGCGCACACCGGAATTCAAAAAAGATAGTTCTCTCAAGCGCTTAACAAGAATATCGTAATGAAACTCGGTATCAGTAAAGACCGTTTTGCTGGGTTTGAAGCGTATCTCCGTGCCCGTTTGTTCGGTATCACCGCCGACCGCAAGCGCCGCCACCGGTTCGCCCATGCGGTATTCCTGGCTATGGGTTTTACCGTCGCGATGAATGGTCAAGGTCAGTGTTTCGGACAGCGCATTCACCACGGAAATGCCGACCCCGTGCAGGCCCCCGGATACTTTGTAGGAGTTATCATCGAATTTGCCGCCGGCATGCAGCACCGTCATGATGACCTCGGCCGCAGAGCGCTGCTCTTCGGGATGCAAATCCACCGGAATACCGCGGCCATCATCGCGGACCGTGACCGAGTCGTCCGTGTTCAGTGTCACTGATATTTCATTGCAATGGCCGGCCAGGGCTTCGTCGATGGAATTGTCCACGACCTCAAAGACCATATGGTGCAGGCCGGTGCCGTCATCGGTATCGCCGATATACATGCCGGGCCGCTTGCGTACAGCATCCAGCCCTTTCAGGACCTTGATATTGGATGAATCATAGGTGTTTTTATCGGCCATTTCGCTACCCCGGTGTAAACCGGATCATTATACCACTTCAGTCACCTCACCGTGTTCCACGTGAAACCGCCTTGAATCCTGCCAGCCAGGCAACGCGTCGAACCCGCTATCGATGGTAGTCACAAAAACCTGGGTGCCCAGATCCTGCAGTGCAGCCAGCATGCGCATCTGGTGGCGGTTATCCAGCTCGCTGCCCAGATCATCCAGGAGAAAGGCGCCCATCGCGACGCCCCGGGCCTGTTGCAGCTTCAGCTGTGCCAGCAGGAAAGCAACTGTAACGGCCTTTTGCTGCCCCCTGGATAAATGCGCCGGCACCGCGCGGCCATTGACCTGCAAACTGAAATCGGCACGATGCGGGCCGTATTGGGTGTACCCCAGGTGACAATCCTTCTCCAGACTTCGCACCAGCATATCGGCCAGGCCGGTTTTCTCCTGCCAACCGGCCTGATAGCGGATCGCAACCTCTGAGACTCCCAGCAGTTCGTTGATCTCCTGAACCAAACCGGAATGCAACGAATCGAAATAGCTACGGCGGAACTGATCGATCCGGCCGGCCGATTCCAGTAATTCAGGATCCCAGACACTGATCTGTGAGCTGGGAACCTTGTCGCGCAAGGCTGCATTGCGCTGGCGCAGCGCCCGTGCATAGCGTTGCCAGCTGTCACGGTAACCGGGTTCCACGTGAAACAACGCCCAGTCCAGTGACTGACGCCGGTACCGGGGTCCGCCGCTGAGAATGGTTTGCGTATCACCGCTGAACACCTGCACCGGAAATTTGCCTGCAAGATCCGACAAGCGGCGAATCGGCTGACCGGCCAAATGGACCCGCAGTCCCTCCTGCCGCCGCTCAATACCAACGGGAACCGAACGATCCTGCGCCAGTGCAACACGGCCCACCAGGCGAAATGCCGGCTGTCCGTAGCGAATCGGCTGAGCCAGCGAGCTGGTCCGAAACGAACGCACCCGGCCCAGGCAGTAAATCGCCTCGAGCAGGCTGGTCTTGCCGGCCGCATTGTGCCCGCTGATGAGATTCAGTGTGGATGAAAAATCCAGATCCGCTCGAGTGATATTGCGGAAGTCATGAACTACAAGCGACTGCAGGCCCATCGCTATCCCGTCTTATTGAGACGGATGTGACTCGGAACAAGCAGCGTGGAATGTCAAACAGGAAGCGCCGTGCAGCTAAAGCCGCATCGGCATTACCACGTAACGGCAATCCGTCGCGCCCGGTTTGTTGATCAATGCGCTGCTATTGGCATCGGTCAACAACACTTCGACATCCTCTGTTTCAATCGCTCCCAGCACATCGAGCAGGTAGGTAACATTGAAACCAACCGTCATGGCATCTTCGTCGTAACGGGCCTCGATTTCTTCCATCGCCTCTTCCTGATCCGGGTTATGTGCTTGAATTTTAATGTTATTTTTAGATACATCCAGGCGAATGCCACGATATTTTTCGTTGGAAAGAATTGACGTGCGTGTCAATGCCTGGCGCAGCACATCCCGATTGATCAACAGGCGCTTGTCGGCATTCTTCGGAATCACACGCTGATAATCAGGGAAGCGGCCATCAATCAATTTCGAGGTAAAGCGCAGGTCATCAGTAGTAATACGAATATGATTGCTGCCGATTTCGACAGCGATCGGGGATTCACTGTCCCCGAGGAGACGGTGCAGTTCCTGCACACCCTTGCGTGGCACAATCACCTGTTGCGCGGTCCCGTCACCTACCGCAGCGGGTAATTCACAAAACGCCAGCCGATGGCCGTCGGTCGCAACAGCACGCAATACCCCATCCACCGGTTCCAGCATAAGTCCGTTCAGATAATAACGTACATCCTGTTGCGCCATTGCAAAGGCCGTACGCTCGATGAGTTGATGCAGGTCCCGTTCCGGTATGGTGAATTTGCGCGCACTCTTGAGCTTGTCGATGACCGGAAATTCACTGGCTGGCAAGGTCGATAGCGTAAACCGACTTTTACCGGAACTCAGAATGGCCCGCTCTTTTTTCACTGAGATATCGATTCGAGCCTCTTCCGGCAAGGTGCGACAAATATCCAGAAGCTTGCGTGCCGGCAGGGTTATATCGCCGGTTTCGTCAACTGTCACAGCAACCTGTGCCTGCAATTCCACTTCCAGGTCGGTAGCGGTCAATTTGACGCTTTTCCTGGTGGTATTGAGCAACACATTTCCGAGTACCGGTAGCGTCTGGCGGCGTTCCACCACACCAATGACTTGCTGCAGTGGTTTGAGGAAAACCTCTCTTTGAATACTGAGTTTCATAATTAATTAATTAAGTTTATTTCTTGTTTGTTACTATTACTATGTCAGTCAGAATCTGTGTGTAAGTGTAATTACCTGTTTAAAATCAGTTATATATTACAATCACAAGTACAAAGATATCGACCGCGTGTCCTGTGTGGAAAGTGTGGATAACCGGGGATAAGTTTAACCCCTTCGGGTTATCCACAGCTTTCGCACATTATGAGGTCAGGGTTCTCAACAGGTTGTTATAGTCCTCATTAATGCGATTATCGGCTGCGCGTAATTCCGCAATCTTGCGGCAGGCATGCAACACCGTGGTGTGATCGCGTCCACCGAAGGCCTCACCAATTTCCGGCAAGCTGTGACTGGTCAGTTCCTTGGCCAGGCTCATGGCGATCTGGCGTGGCCGGGTAATGGTCCGGCTGCGGCGTGGCGACAACAGGTCTGCAACCCGGATTTTGAAGTATTCCACCACGACCTGCTGAATATTACTGATCGTCACCAGCCGGTCCTGCATGGCAAGCAGATCGCGCAAGGCTTCCTTGGCACATTCCATGGTAATGGGTTGACCGGTAAAACGGGCGCTGGCCGCGACCCGGCGCAAGGCGCCTTCCAGTTCACGGATATTCGATTGAATGCGTTTGGCGATAAAAAAAGCGACATCATCGGGTAACTCGATATTACCCTGGCTCGCCTTGCTCATGAGAATCGCGACCCGCGTTTCCAGTTCCGCCGGCTCGATGGCAGCGGTTAAACCCCAGCCGAAGCGTGATTTCAGCCGCTCTTCAAGTCCGTCAACTTCCTTCGGGTAGCGGTCACAGGTAAGGATTACCTGCTGCTGACCTTCAAGTAACGCATTGAATGTATGAAAGAATTCTTCCTGAGAGCGCTCTTTTTTGGCGAAAAACTGAATGTCGTCAATCAGCAGGGCATCCACGGTGCGATAGTAACGCTTGAAGTCATTGATGGCATTGTGCTGCAGCGCCTTGACCATGTCCGCAACAAAGCGCTCGGAGTGCAGATAAACCACGCGGGCTTGCGGATTGCGTTCCAGGATCAGGTTACCCACCGCATGCATCAGATGGGTCTTGCCCAGGCCCACACCGCCGTAAATAAACAGGGGGTTGTAGGCTCCACCCGGATTTTCACCCACTTGCATGCTTGCTGCGCGTGCCAGCTGGTTCGATTTACCGCCGACAAAGGTGCTGAAGGTGAAATCAGGATTCAGATTGCTCTTGAGCGGCACCGGCACGGGTGCCTTCGTCGGCACCGCCCTGCCGGCAATGTGCGGCGTGTTCGCGGGCCGGGTCTGGGTACTCCCGATATCCAGCTGAACCCGGGTCGTGGATGCGGGACCGATATCGCTGAGTGTCTGGGAAATAGTGTCGAAATGATGTTTGCGCACCCAGTCGAGGACAAACTGATTGGGCGCCAGCAAGCGCAGGCTTTCGGGTGTTTCTACCGCGTGCAGGGGACGAATCCAGGTGTTGAATTGTTGTTCTGGCAGTTCATTTTCTAGACGAACAAGGCACTTTTGCCAGAGCGTCACTTCCACCAGTTATCCCCCCTTTCAAGTCATCGATCCAGCGCTGAGGGAGTGGAGTCTATACCTGTCCCGGTGAGTTATCCACACCCTTCGGCTAAGCTATTGAGTCGTGTGGAGTTGACATTTGAGCGCTTATAACAGTAATCTTCACGCCCTTTCGCGCCAGGATGGCGATGATAATTTGTTACCGCAGAATTTGCAGCCATGAAAAGAACATATCAACCCAGCAATCTGAAGCGCAAGCGCACCCACGGTTTTCGTGCGCGCATGAGCACCAAGAATGGCCGTCGCGTAATCAATGCACGCCGAGCCAAGGGCCGGGCCAGACTGTCTGTCTGAACCCCCTCCCTTGGAACCCGGCCGGAAACGGTTCCCACGACGGATACGGCTTACCAGTCCGGGTGATTATCAGCAGGTCTTCAAGTCCTGTCGTTACCGGCAAACCCAGCGGTGGCTGACGCTGCTGGCAACACCCAATCAGCTGGGACACCCGCGTCTTGGACTCGTGATATCACGCAAGGTTGCCGGTGATGCGGTAGCACGCAACCGCATCAAGCGGCTTGCAAGGGAAAGTTTTCGTCACTGGCAGAGCCGGCTGGATGCAGTGGATATTGTACTGCTGGGACGCCCCGGTATTGCGCGGCAATCCAATCGGGTACTGGTAACCGCTCTGGAAAATCTCTGGACACAACTGATCGAGACATGCGCTGGTTCATCATCCAACTGATACGTGCCTATCGCTATCTGCTCAGTCCCTGGCTGGGCAGTCACTGCCGTTTTTATCCCAGCTGTTCCAGTTATGCGCTGACGGCGATTGAGCGTTTCGGCGTGATCCGCGGCAGCGCACTCGCGCTGAAACGACTGTTGCGCTGTCATCCGTGGAGCGCTGGTGGTGTGGACCAGGTACCGTGCGAGCTGACCGGCCACAAACATGGATAATCAACGTCTGTTTCTGTTCGTTGCGTTGTCTTTTATCGTACTGCTGCTGTGGCAGGCCTGGGTCGAGGATTACGCACCTGCACCGCAAACCGAAACCCCACCGGTTGCGCAACCGGGCGCCAGCCCGAATGCCGCCGTCGGTACAGATCTGCCCGCTGCCGCCACTGACACGGTAACTGCAGACAGCTTTGTACCGGAAGAGATCGTCTTGCAGGCCGGGCAGCAGGTGGTTGCCTCTACCGATGTACTGCGGGTCGTCATTGATACCACCGGGGGTGACTTGCGCCAGGGTGACCTGCTCGCCTATGCCGAGACCACGCAGCCCGGATCCCCGCCCTTTCGTCTGCTGAATGACAGTCTGCCAAAGCTGTTCGTGGTCCAGTCCGGACTGCGTACTCCGGATGGTGAGGAACCGACACATCATGTGCAGTACCGTTTCGAGCAGCCGCAGTATCAATTGCAGGATTCACAGGATGTCCTGCGGGTACCGCTGCACTGGCGCAGCCCCGAGGGTGTCGAGGTAACCAAGGTATTCATCTTGCGGCGCGGCAGTTATGTAGTCGATATTGAACACCATGTGCGTAACGGCAGCGCAACTGACTGGCACGGCCGCCAGTATCGTCAGTTGCAGCGCACCCAGATTGTCGAGGCCGGACAGTCGACCTTTATTCGCACCTATCAGGGTGGCGTGATCTACAGTCCGGAAGAAAAATACGAAAAGGTCGATTTTGAAGACATGGTCAATGCCGATCTGGATCGCACCATTACCGATGGTTGGGCGGCCATGCTGCAACATTATTTTCTCGCTGCGCTGCTGCCGGAACCGCCGGAGGAAAACCGTTACTACACCAAAACGCTGAGCGGGGCACGCTATGTCATCGGCCTGATCGCACCGCAACAAAAGGTGCCTGCAGGTGAGACGGCGGTATTCAAAAGTCGCTTGTTTGTCGGGCCCAAGCTGCAGGACGAGATGGCGCAGGCTGCAAAGGGACTCGAGCTCACCGTGGATTACGGCATACTCACCGTGTTGTCCCAGCCCCTGTTCTGGTTGCTCAAGTACATCCATAAATTGGTGAACAACTGGGGCTGGGCAATTGTCCTGCTGACAATGTTGATCAAGCTGGCGTTCTACAAACTGTCCGAGACCAGTTATCGTTCGATGGCCAATATGCGCAAGCTGGCGCCGCGGCTGCAGTCGTTGAAAGAACGTTACGGTGACGACCGGCAGAAAATGAACCAGGCGATGATGGAGCTGTACAAGAAAGAGAAGATCAATCCACTGGGCGGCTGTCTGCCGATCCTGGTGCAGATCCCGGTGTTCATCGCACTCTACTGGGTCCTGCTGGAGAGTGTCGAACTGCGCCATGCACCCTTTATGTTATGGCTCCAGGATCTGGCTGCACCCGATCCCTATTATGTGCTGCCGCTGCTCATGGGTGCGACCATGCTGGTGCAGCAGAAACTCAACCCGGCACCCCTGGACCCGATACAGGCAAAGGTGATGATGGCACTGCCCGTCGTATTCACTGTGTTCTTCGCCTTCTTCCCCTCGGGTCTGGTGCTTTACTGGGTGGTCAACAACACCCTGTCGATTGCACAACAGTGGGTTATTACGCGGCGCATCGAGCGCGGCGGGAAATAGTCTTCCCCAGCGGTGGTCACGCATGACACCGGCCAGTGAAACCATTGCCGCCATTGCCACACCCCCCGGACAGGGTGGCGTCGGTATCGTGCGCGTGTCCGGCGCGGATGTGCCGGCGCTGGCAAAAAAATTACTGGGAACACTGCCGCCGGCACGGTATGCGGAGCTGCACACGTTTCGTGCGGCTGATGGCGCACTGATTGATACGGGTATCGCACTTTACTTCGAGGCACCCGCATCGTTTACCGGTGAACATGTCCTGGAGCTGCATGGTCATGGCGGCCCGGTGGTCATGGACCTGTTACTCAAGCGCGTCCTGGCGCTCGGCGCACGCGCGGCGCGTGCCGGTGAATTTTCCGAACGCGCATTTCTCAACAACAAACTCGATCTGGCGCAGGCCGAAGCCATCGCCGACCTCATAGAAAGCGGTACAGAACGCGCGGCACGTGCAGCGGCGCGGTCCCTGCAGGGCATATTCTCCGAGCGGGTGCTGGCGCTGATCGAGGCGCTTACCCGGGCGCGCATGTATGTCGAGGCAGCTATCGACTTTCCCGAAGAAGAACTCGACTTTTTGTCCGATGCACACCTGGCACAGTTGCTCGACACAATACGCGGGGACTTCGCCGCGACCCTGGCAGGCGCCCGGCAGGGACAACTGCTGCGCGACGGCATGACGCTGGTGATTGCCGGGCGCCCCAATGCCGGCAAGTCCAGCCTGCTGAATGCACTGGCAGGTCATGCTGCTGCCATCGTCACCGCTATTCCCGGCACCACGCGCGATGTGCTGCGCGAGCATATCCAGATCGACGGCATGCCCCTGCATATCATCGATACGGCGGGTTTGCATGACAGCGATGACCCGGTGGAACTGGCCGGCATGGAACGCGCCCGGCAGGCACTGGGCAATGCCGACCGGGTGCTACTGGTCATCGATGACCAGGCGGGATATACGGCAGCCGATGCCGCTATCCTGGACGAATTGCCGGCCGGCGTGGCGCATACCCGCGTGTATAACAAGATCGACCTGACCGGGCGGACGCCGGGCTTGCACCTGAGCGGTGATATTCAGGCGGTGGCCATTTCCGTCACCAGTGGTGCGGGCCTGGACGCATTGCGCACCCATCTCAAGCACAGCGTCGGCTACACCGAGCAGTCAGACGGTGGCTTCAGCGCGCGCCGCCGGCATCTCGATGCGCTGACGCGTGCCCGCGACCATGTGGAGACCGGAATACGCCTGCTTGAAACCCGGCATGCGGGCGAACTGCTGGCGGAAGAGCTGCGCCAGGCCCAGCAGGTGCTGGGCGAAATCACCGGTACGGTCAGCAGTGATGCCTTGCTGGGCAGGATCTTCAGCAGTTTCTGTATCGGCAAGTGAATCCGGTCGCGGCAGGTTCACTCAGCCCGTTCTTGCGCGACCGCGCCCCGCCAGGGCGTGAACGCAGCTGGTGGCCTTGTTGCAAACCCGTCCTGGACTGCCTGGAGCAGGCCTGCGGGTTAAATTATATAAGACCCAAATTTTAGGGCCTGCATTACCAGCTAACTAGCGTAAAACTGCATTTATCACGAATATGTGAGAGTGCTGACTAATTTTAGTGCAAACATGATTAATAATGTAATGCGCTGAATATAATAATAAATATAGCATTTATCAGGCTATTTTTGGTTATATTTTCAACAGTAAAGTGTCTGTTTTACCCCTTCCCGCCTTATACCATGGTAATTATATGTTTATATTGTGGTCACTCGCCCCAGGAATTCGAAATGCTGTTTACTGCTTGTATTAATTACAATTAATTAATTAATGCAGTAGTTAATTTTATAGTACTCTATATATATGTCCGAGACCCACCAATTTTCATTGCGGGAACGCAAGTTCGCCAAGACCCGCCTGGCGCTGGCCGAGGCCACCACGCATCACCTGGAGGCGGCCACACTGGATTCGCTCTCGGTGAAATCGCTGTGCGAGCGGGTGCAGATTTCAGAGGCCACTTTTTTCAATTACTTTCCGAAAAAGGACGACTTGATTGTCTACCTTGACCGGTTGTGGACGCTGGAACTGAACTGGTATGGCAGACAGGCAGCCGCCCAGCAACAGGGACTGGCGGTTATCGAGGCGCTGTATCGCTACACTGCTATCCAGATACAGAAGAAACCCGGTCTCATGGGGGAAATTATTGCCCACGAGGCGCGGATCCGCAGCCATCAGCAAGGTCCAATGATCACAGCAGCCGAACGCCTCATGGCATTCCCGGATCTGGAAGGCATCGCCGAGTTGCCGGATGACAGTCTCGAATCACTGCTCAGGAATGCCCTGCAACAGGCTATTGATCGGGGCGAACTACCGGGTAATACGGCGATCTCCGCCGCAATGGTCGGAATGGTGTCTATCTTCTACGGTGTGCCACTGGCGATGCAGCACAGTAACCCGGCGGCCATCGGCGCGATGTACCGACAGCAACTGACGGTGTTATGGGAAGGATTGCGCGTCGTCGCGGCGGGTAAATAGCCGTTGGGGGCTTGCGGGTCGCACTGCAGCTAGAGTGTCCGGCCCGCCGGGGGCTTGCTGTGTCCTGGTTGTTGCCGATGTCCCTGCTGCGGGCCGTTACGCGCCTCGTCGAGCGCCTGTTGCCAGGCACGCACCAGGTCAGGCCACCAGCAGGGCTGGCTGTCACGCCACCAGATCCGCAGGGTCTCCTGCAACCAGTGGCGGGCTGCCGGCAGGTCCCGCTGCCAGCCCGCCACCAGCCTTTTTTTGACGCGCTGCGAAAACGGGAGTGTCTGCAGCATTTCCAGCAAGGTGTGCTCGCGTTGCCGTGCCATCGACAATTCGCCATCCAGCCGCTGTTCCAGCTGCAACATGCGCTGTTTCAGCAGATCGAGTTTTTTCGCCGCGGTCAAATCGTCCAGCCTTGCGGACTGGGCATGCAAACGCTGCTCCAGTGAATCGATGCGCTGCTTCAGGTGTCCCAGGTCGACCGGGTTGCGACCGCCCCGTTTTATCCTGATGCCCGCGGCGGGCACTGCCGCTGCAGCGCTGCCGGCGTGCAGGCCGGAACGGGCGGGTGCGAGTGATGTGCTGGGTTCGGGTGGTGCAGGTGGAGACGGGTGCGTGCCCGCGCGCGGCGGATTCAAGCCATTTTCAGCGCGACCGAAATCGAGGAGCCTCATCAAATCCACCTTGAACATGAATAAACGGCGGCATGTTAACACATGCACAGGAAGGGATTGGTTGCGGTTACGATAAAACAGGATTGATGACTGATTGCCCCGCTTTCCTGCACCAGCGTAAAATCAGCGATTACTTTTTTATAAACGAGCGAGCGTTGTGACAGTGAGCACGACCCATTATGACGTCATTATCGTCGGCGGTGGCCATGCCGGGACCGAAGCGGCGCTGGCAGCCGCCCGTTCCGGCGCGCGCACATTGTTACTGACCCAGCAACTGGACACGCTCGGCCAGATGAGCTGTAACCCGGCCATCGGCGGGATCGGCAAGAGTCACCTGGTCAAGGAAATCGACGCCCTGGGTGGCCTCATGGGCAAAGCGACCGACCATGCCGGTATCCAGTTCAGGGTTCTGAATGCCAGCAAGGGTCCGGCGGTACGCGCAACGCGCGCCCAGGCCGACCGGGTGTTATACCGGCAGTACATACGCCGGGCACTGGAAAACCAGCCGGGTCTGCAACTGTTCCAGCAGACAATCACCGATCTGCAAGTCGATGGCACACGTGTGACCGGTGTCGTTACCGCAACCGGAACGCGTTTCCTGGCGCCGGCGGTGGTGTTGACTGTGGGCACTTTTCTGGGTGGACGCATCCATATCGGCCGCACAAATTATGCCGGTGGCCGCGCGGGTGATCCGGCGTCGAATGCACTGGCCGCGCGTCTGCGCGAATTGCCGCTGCGGGTGGCGCGCCTGAAGACGGGCACTCCGCCGCGTATCGACGGCCGCAGCATAGATTTCGAGCAGCTCCAGGCCCAGCCGGGAGACGAGCCGCGGCCGGTGATGTCCTATCTCGGTACGCTGGCGGATCATCCGCGCCAGGTTCCCTGCCACATTACCCATACCAATGAGCGGACCCACGCCATCATTCATGCGGGTCTGGCGGATTCACCTATATACAGCGGCGCCATCGAAGGCACCGGTCCGCGCTATTGCCCGTCAATCGAGGACAAGGTGGTGCGCTTTGCCGACAAGACGGCGCACCAGATTTTTCTGGAGCCGGAAGGCCTGGATACCTGCGAGGTCTATCCCAACGGGATCTCCACCAGCCTGCCCTACGCGGTGCAGGAGGCCCTGGTGCGCTCCATCGAGGGCCTGGAACAGGCGCATATTACGCGTCCGGGTTACGCCATCGAATACGACTACTTCGATCCACGCGATCTCAGGCACTCACTGGAGACCAAGGAACTCGAGGGGCTGTTTTTTGCCGGCCAGATAAATGGCACGACCGGTTATGAAGAGGCCGCCGCCCAGGGGCTGATCGCCGGCCTGAATGCCGCACGCCGGTCCCGGGGCGAGGCGCCGTGGACACCGCGCCGGGATGAGGCGTATATCGGTGTCCTGATCGATGACCTGGTGACCTGTGGCACCAGCGAGCCCTACCGCATGTTCACCAGCCGGGCTGAATACCGGCTGCTGCTGCGCCAGGATAATGCCGATCTGCGCCTGACCCCGACCGGGCAGGAACTGGGGCTGATCAGCGCACGCCGCTGGCAGTTGTTCAACACCAAACGCGCGGCGCTTGAAATCGAGCAGCAACGCCTGAAGTCCTTGCTGGTGCACCCCGCGACACCGGCAGGGGTGGCTCGTGTCCGCGCAGCTTGAGAAGCCACTGACACGCGCACAGCCGGTAGCGGAGTTATTGCGCCGACCGGGTCTGGGCTACCGGGACTTGATGGTCATAGACGGCCTGGGGCCCGGCGTCGAGGATGGGGTTGTCGCGGAGCAGGTTGAAATCCAGGCCAAATATACCGGTTATGTCGATCGACAGCAGGCGGAGATCGCACGGCGCCTGCGCCATGAAGAGCAAACATTGGCGCTGGATTTCGATTACAATGCGGTGCAGGGGCTTTCCAATGAAGTTTGCGAGAAGTTGCAAGCGGTCCGGCCACAGACGCTCGGTCAGGCCGCGCGGATTCCAGGTATGACGCCGGCAGCGGTCTCATTGTTGCTGATTTATCTGAAAAAGCACAAGGTAGCACGCAAAATCGCCTAGATCCTTATCATCTGAATACGACAGGCCATGCATACCGGACTTTATAATCGCAACCGCAAGGGGCATAACAACGAAGTACAGGATCCGGCGTTGTTGCTGGAGCGGGGCCTGAGTGAGCTCGGACTGGAAGAACTGCTGGGCGATGATCACCTGCTGCTGGAATACGTCACCGAACTGATGAACTGGAATCGTGTCTATAACCTGACATCGGTACGCAAACCCGGAGACATCATTACACGCCACATCCTCGACAGCCTGTCGATCCTGCCCAGCCTGACCGGCCACCGTATCCTGGATATCGGCACCGGCGCCGGTTTGCCGGGCATCCCCCTGGCTATTGCCTGTCCGGAACGGGAATTCGTACTCCTGGACAGCAGCAGCAAAAAGCTGCGTTTCGTGCAGCAGACACTGGGTATTCTGGAACTGGACAACGTGACGCTGGAAAACGCGCGCATCGAGGATTTCAAGCCGGATGTGCGTTTCGACACCATCGTGTGCCGCGCCTTTTCCGACCTGCACGATTTTCACCGGCATGCGGCGCATTTGTGCAGTGACACGGGACGCCTGCTGGCAATGAAGGGTGTTTATCCCATGACTGAAATCGAGTGTCTCGATGACAAGGACATCATTGAAGAAGTGGTTTCCCTGAAAGTTCCGGGTCTGGATGCCGAGCGGCATCTGGTGAGCATGCTGGCGGCACGGCAGAGAGCGCACTGAGTCATGGGACGGATCATCGCGGTCACCAATCAAAAGGGCGGGGTCGGCAAGACCACGACCAGCGTTAACTTCGCCGCATCCATTTCGGAGACCGGACGGCGGGTACTGCTGATTGATCTTGATGCCCAGGGAAATGCCACCATGGGCAGCGGCTGCAACAAGCACGAGGTAATCAAGACCGGTTACGATTTACTGCTCGGTCACAGTGACATACGCGACATCATCATCTATGCGGCGGATGCCGGCTACGACCTGCTGCCCGGCAACAGTGATCTGACGGCAGCGGAGGTGGAGCTGCTGACACGCGACGACCGGGAACGCCGGCTGCGGTCGGCACTGGCCTATGTGCAGAACGACTATGACCTGATTGTTATCGATTGTCCGCCGTCCCTGAGTATGCTGACTATCAATGCACTGGCGGCAGCCCATGGAGTGATGATTCCGATACAGTGCGAATATTATGCCCTGGAAGGATTATCGGCATTACTCGAGACCGTGGAACAGGTGCGTGTGGCCATCAATCCCGAGCTGGAAATAGAGGGGTTGTTGCGGACCATGTTCGACACCCGCAACAACCTGGCGAACGATGTTTCGCTGCAGTTGCAGGAACATTTTGGCGACAAGGTCTATCGCACCATCATCCCGCGTAACGTACGCCTGGCCGAGGCACCGAGTCACGGACTGCCGGTCCTGCGCTATGACAGCAGCTCGCGCGGGGCGACCGCCTATCTGGCGCTGGCCGGTGAATACCTGCGGCGGCATGCTGCGGAAACGGTTAATCACGAAGCAACGGATGCCGCAACCGCGGACAAACCCGTATCACGACTCACTGCCCTGTGATTCCTGGTACCTGACGACGGTAATTATTATGGCAGCTAAAAAACGCGGATTGGGGCGTGGACTGGAAGCACTGCTGGGACAGGCGGCGCGTCCGGAACCGCAGGACTGGCAACCCGGCCGGTGCACCGGCACTCAAGGCGGTACCGGTTTCCGGCGCTGCCGGCCGCGCGCCGGTGGCTGACGGTGCATTGTGCAAGCTGCCGGTCGATATTATTCAACGCGGCAAATACCAGCCGCGCATCGACATGCACCAGGAATCCCTGCAGGACCTGGCAGACTCCATCAGTGCACAGGGTGTGGTGCAACCCATTGTGGTGCGTACCATCGAAGCCGGTCGCTACGAGATTATTGCCGGCGAGCGCCGCTGGCGCGCGGCACAACTGGCCGGCCTGCACGAGATCCCGGCGGTCATTCGCGAAGTGGAAGACCGCGCGGCGATCGCCATTGCCCTGATCGAGAACATCCAGCGCGAGAACCTGAATCCACTGGAAGAGGCACGCGCGCTGCAGCGCCTGATCAGTGAATTCGAATTGACCCATGAACAGGCCGCCGAGGCGGTCGGCCGCTCGCGTGCCGCGGTCTCCAACCTGTTGCGGCTGCTGGACCTGGATGATGTCGTCAAGGGGATGGTTGAGCGTCGGCGAGCTGGAGATGGGGCATGCGCGTGCGCTGCTGGCGCTGAGTGGCACCCGGCAGGTCGAGGCTGGCCCGCAAGGTTGCCGCCAGAGGTTTGACGGTTCGGGCCACGGAGCAGCTGGTGAAGCAAATGCAGCAACCACGGAGCACTCCTCCGCCACCGGTCCAGAAGAATCCGGATATTCGGCGCCTGGAGTCCGAGCTGTCCGACAAGCTGGGCGCCAGCGTCCGGATCCGGCCGGGCCGGGCTGGCCGGGGCAAGCTGGAGATCAGCTATCAACAGTCACGATGAGCTGGACGGGATCCTCGAGCATATCCGCTGACGACCGACCTGCCTTATTTTATTGACCCTCCGTGGTCTGGCTCCTTATAATCCTCGGCTGCCTCGGGGTCATAACCAAACTTGCTCATAGCGGCTCGACAGTCTGCTGGCAACCCGGCTGACTCCTGGTAACTTACTGAGTTTAAGACTGAAAAGTGCACCTGGCGAGTGGTACACGCAAGCTGCTTGGGTTCCAGTTGCTGCTGGTTGGCGCTACCTCGATTGTCTTTCTCGTGCGTGCCGGCAGCTTCCAGGCAGCATCGGTGTGGTTTGGTGGTGCGGTCGCGGTAATCAATGCACTGCTACTGGTGTGGCGGCAGCAGCGTGCCGGCAGCGGGCGCGCACTGAGCGCCGGTGAGAGCCTGCGGGTGTTGTACCGCAGCGCCCTGGAACGACTGATTGCCGTGGTGGTGATGTTCGCGCTGGGTATGGCCGTATTGCACCTGGACGCACTGGCACTTTTGACTGGATTTATCGCGGGCCAGCTGGCCCTTTTTGCAAACACAACGAACAGGACTGATTAGTTGCCATGTCGGCCGACACCCTGACATCGACGGAATATATCAAGCACCACTTGACCAACCTGACCTATGGTCGGACACATGACGGTCACTGGGGCTTCGCACACAGTGCACAGGAAGCCCAGGAAATGGGCTTCTGGGCCATCAATGTCGACAGCATGCTGTTTTCCGTATGCCTCGGCCTGGTGTTTCTCGGGTTGTTTCGCAGCGTCGCGAAATCCGCGACGGCGGATGTGCCCGGCGGCTGGCAGAACTTTGTCGAATGGATTATCGAGTTCATCGATGACAGCGTGCGCGGCTCCTTCAGCGGTAAAAACCCGCTGGTAGCGCCGCTGGCCCTGACGCTGTTCATCTGGATCTTTCTGATGAACCTCATGGATCTGATACCGGTTGACTGGATTCCGTGGACAGCGCAGCTGCTGGGCGTCGGGCATATGAAGATTGTCTCATCGACCGACCCCAACATCACCTTCAGCATGTCCCTGTCCGTATTCGTACTGATGCTCTACTACAGCTTCAAGATGAAGGGTGTCGGCGGCTTTTTCAGTGAGCTGGCCTTCCAGCCGTTCCCGAAGTGGATGTTCCCGATCAACCTGCTGCTGGAGGGCGTGACCCTCATTGCCAAGCCGATCTCACTGTCACTGCGACTGTTCGGCAACATGTATGCCGGTGAAATGATATTTATCCTGATCGCGTTGATGTACGGCGGCGGCATCGTACTGGGCACCTTCGGCGGTTTGTTGCAGCTGGGCTGGGCCATCTTCCACATCCTGATCATTACCCTGCAGGCATTCATATTCATGACGCTGACCATTGTTTACCTGGATATGGCGTCAGCGGAACATCACTGATTATATATTTGAACAGTCATTTACCTAGGAGAGAAACATGGAAAACTCTTTACTCTATATCGCCGGCGGCCTGATGATGGGTCTCGGTGCGCTGGGCGCCGCAGTCGGTATCGGTATTCTCGGTGGCCGTTTCCTGGAAGGCGCGGCGCGTCAGCCGGAATTGATCCCGATGCTGCGCACCCAGTTCTTTATCGTCATGGGTCTGGTGGACGCTGTCCCCATGATCGCGGTTGGCCTGGCCATGTACATCATGTTTGCGGTGGTCTCGTAACACTGGTCTCCTGAACCAGTAGTTCAATATTTTTTATACGAGGTGCAATCATGAATTTCAACGCGACCCTGATCGGGCAGACGATTACGTTTTTTGTCTTCGTGTGGTTTTGCATGAAGTTTATCTGGCCGCATGTCATGGCGGCGCTGGAGGAACGCAGAAAGAAGATCGCGGACGGTCTGGCTGCTGCCGAGCGCGGCAAGCATGAGCTGGAGCTGGCGGGACAGCGTTCTGTCGAGATATTGCGCAAAGCCAAGGACCAGGCCGCAACAATCATTACCCGCGCCGAGAAGCGCGGTTCGGAAATGATCGAAGCGGCCAAGGGTGATGCGCGCACCGAAGGGGAACGCCAGTTGACGGCGGCACAGGCTGAAATCAGCCAGGAGATCAACCGGGTCAAGGAAGAGTTGCGCGGCCAGGTGGTTTCGATCGCGCTTGCAGGCGCGGGCAAGGTGCTCGAGCGCGAAGTGGACACCGCTACGCATGACGAACTGCTGAACAAACTCGCGGCGGAAATCTGATGGCGGAAGCAATCACTATTGCACGTCCCTATGCGCAGGCGGTTTTTGACCTGGCCAGTGCGCAACACAAGTTGAAGGACTGGTCGGACATGCTGTTACTGCTGGCCCGGATTGCCGGCGACCCGGCAGTAAGTGAACTGATTAACAATCCGCGCCTGACCGAATCCCGGCTGGCCGGACTGTTTACCGGGATTGGCGCCGGGCACCTCGATGAACAGGGTGAGAATTTTGTCCGTTTGCTGGCGGAAAACAGGCGCCTGGAATTGTTACCCGCAATTGCAACGCTGTACGAAATCCGGCGCCGCGAGGCCGAGGGCGTCATCAAGGCCGAACTGGTGACCGCCTTTCCCGCAAGCGAGACACAGCAGGCGCGTATCGTGGAAAGCCTGCGCAAACGCCTGCAGCGTGATATCGAGTTGACCTGCACGACAGATGCAGCCCTGCTCGGTGGCGCAATCATCCGCGCAGGCGACCTGGTTATCGACGGTTCCGTGCGCGGCAAGCTGGAACGCCTGGGCAGCGCCTTGAGCCACTGATTAATGTATTCATTTCCAAGGTAAACAACTATGCAACTCAATCCCACAGAAATCAGCGAGCTGATCAAGAGCCGAATCGAGAAATTCGAGGCGGTCGCAGAGGCGCGCACCGAAGGTACCGTGGTCAGCCTGACCGACGGTATCGCCCGTATCCACGGTCTGGCCGACGTGATGCAGGGCGAAATGATGGAGTTTCCCGGCGATGTCTTCGGCATGGCGCTCAACCTGGAACGCGACTCCGTCGGCGCGGTCATCCTGGGCGACTACAAGACCATTACCGAGGGTGACAGCGTCAAGTGCACCGGCCGCATCCTGGAGGTGCCGGTCGGTCGCGGCGCTGCTGGGCCGGGTGGTGGACTCACTGGGTAATCCGATTGACGGCAAGGGTCCGATCGAGGCAGCGGAAATATCGCCGATCGAGAAAATCGCGCCGGGCGTGATTGCACGCCAGTCGGTGGACCAGCCGGTACAGACCGGACTGAAGTCCATCGATGCGATGGTGCCCATCGGCCGCGGACAGCGCGAGCTGATCATCGGTGACCGTCAGACCGGCAAGACGGCCGTAGCGATCGACACCATCATCAATCAGAAGGGTACCGGCATCAAGTGCATCTACGTGGCCATCGGGTCAGAAGAACTCATCGATCGCGACCGTGGTGCGCAAGCTGGAAGAACACGGCGCCATGGATCACACCATTATCGTCGCGGCCGCGGCGGCCGAATCGGCTGCCATGCAATACATCGCACCGTATGCCGGCTGCGCGATGGGTGAATACTTCCGCGATCGCGGCGAGGATGCGCTGATCATTTATGACGACCTCACCAAGCAGGCCTGGGCCTATCGCCAGGTGTCGTTGCTGCTGCGCCGTCCGCCCGGCCGTGAAGCCTACCCCGGCGACGTGTTTTATCTGCACTCGCGCCTGCTGGAACGTGCCGCGCGCATCAATGCCGATGAAGTCGAGAAGCGCACCAACGGCGCGGTAAAGGGCAAAACCGGTTCGCTGACGGCACTGCCGATCATCGAAACCCAGGCCGGTGACGTGTCGGCGTTCGTGCCGACCAACGTAATTTCCATTACCGACGGACAGATCTTCCTGGAATCCGATCTGTTCAACGCCGGTATCCGCCCCGCCATCAATGCCGGTCTGTCGGTGTCCCGCGTGGGTGGTGCGGCACAGACCAGCATCATCAAGAAGCTCGGCGGCGGTGTGCGCCTGGCGCTGGCCCAGTATCGCGAGCTGGCGGCATTCGCCCAGTTTGCATCCGACCTGGACGAGACCACGCGCAAGCAGCTGGAGCGTGGACAACGGGTGACCGAACTGATGAAGCAGAAACAGTATTCGCCGCTTTCGGTTGCCGAGATGGCGGTATCGCTGTTTGCCGCTGATCAGGGCTATCTGGATGATGTCGACCTGAACAAGATCGTGGATTTCGAAAATGCGCTGCATGCCTACATGCGGTCCAGCCAGTCCGCACTGGTGCGACAAGATCAACGAGTCCGGTGAATACTCGGATGAGATCGAGAGCGGACTGCGCGCAGCGCTGGATGACTTCAAGGCAACCGGTACCTGGTAAGTGCCGGACACAGAAAAACCAACTGCAGGATTTACCCGGATAATGCACATCGCAATCCGGCAATCAGCTGCCGTTTTTCCTGAATACGACCCGTCGGTCTGTATTCGGACAACAGGCAACAGGACAGCGGGATAAAGCAATGGCAGGCGGAAAGGAAATACGCACCAAGATCTCGAGCATCAAGAATACGCAGAAGATCACCAAGGCGATGGAAATGGTCGCGGCGAGCAAGATGCGCAAGGCCCAGGATCGCATGATGGCCACGCGTCCCTATGCGACACAAGATCCAGGGTGTGATTTCGCATCTGGCGCATGCGCATCCGGAATATCATCATCCATATCTGGAGGAGCGCGATGCCAAAGCGCGTCGGCCTGATTATTATTTCCACCGATCGCGGTCTTGTGCGGCGGCCTGAATATCAATCTGTTCAAGTCGGTGATTGCAGCGATGAAGCAGTGGGACAAGGAGGGTCTGGAAATCGATCTGACGCTGATCGGCACCAAGAGCAATGCCTTTTTCAAGCGTCTCGGCGGCAATGTGATATCCACCGCCACCCACCTGGGCGATGCGCCCTCCATCGTCGAGTTGATCGGCACGGTGAAGGTCATGCTGGACACCTATGAGGAAGGCAGGATAGACCGTCTCTACCTGGCGCATAATCAGTTTCGAAAATACCATGACGCAAGCGCCGCAGGTGATGCAGTTGATACCGGTACAGGGTGAGGCGGATAAAAAGCTGGAGACGCACTGGGACTATATCTACGAGCCGGATTCGAAGCCGGTGATGGATGCACTGATGATTCGATACATCGAGTCACTGGTGTACCAGGGCGTGGTGGAAAATGCGGCCTGTGAACAGGCCGCGCGCATGGTGGCCATGAAGTCGGCGACGGATAACGCCGGTGATCTGATTGATGAATTGCAGCTGATCTACAACAAGGCACGCCAGGCGGCGATCACACAGGAAATTTCGGAAATTGTCAGCGGTGCAGCAGCCGTTTAGTTACAGGTAGAGATACAAGACACATGGTACAGGTGATGCAATTTATTTGTATCTTCTGTCTTTTATCTGGAATCTGATTGTTTGAGGACAACATCATGAGTGCTGGCAATATTATTGAAATTATCGGCGCAGTAGTCGACGTGGAGTTTCCGCGCGACAGCGTGCCAAAGATATACGATGCGCTGAAGATCGACAGCGAAGACATTACCCTCGAAGTGCAGCAGCAACTCGGTGACGGCATCGTCCGTACCATCGCAATGGGATCCACCGATGGTCTGCGCCGCGGCCTGGAGACCAGCAATACCGGTGCGCCGATTTCGGTACCGGTGGGCACCAAGACGCTGGGGCGCATCATGGATGTCCTCGGGGAGCCGGTGGATGACGCGCGGTGCGATCGGTGAGGAAGTGCGCTGGCCGATTCACCGCGCACCGCCAACATTTGCGGAACAGGCGGCCAGCGTGGAGCTGCTGGAGACCGGCATCAAGGTGATTGACCTGATTTGCCCATTCGCCAAGGGCGGCAAGGTCGGCCTGTTCGGCGGTGCCGGTGTGGGCAAGACCGTGACCCTGATGGAACTGATCCGCAATATTGCGGTGGAACACAGCGGTTACTCGGTGTTTGCCGGTGTAGGTGAACGTACCCGTGAAGGTAACGACTTCTACCATGAAATGACGGAAGGCGGTGTTATCGACAAGGTGTCGCTGGTCTACGGTCAGATGAATGAGCCGCCGGGTAACCGTCTGCGTGTTGCGCTGACCGGCCTGACGATGGCCGAGTATTTCCGCGATGAAGGCCGTGATGTGCTGTTTTTCGTCGATAATATTTACCGCTATACCCTGGCAGGGACCGAGGTATCGGCCCTGCTCGGACGCATGCCGTCCGCGGTGGGTTACCAGCCGACGCTGGCCGAGGAAATGGGTGTCTTGCAGGAACGCATCACCTCGACCAAGACGGGTTCCATTACCTCCATTCAGGCCGTGTACGTGCCGGCGGACGACCTCACCGACCCGTCACCGGCAACCACCTTCGCGCACCTGGATGCCACCCTGGTGCTGTCGCGCCAGATTGCCGAGCTGGGCATCTATCCGGCGGTGGACCCGCTGGATTCCACCAGCCGTCAGCTGGACCCGCTGGTCGTGGGACAGGATCACTACGACACGGCGCGTTCCGTGCAGGGTACCCTGCAACGTTACAAGGAACTCAAGGACATCATCGCCATCCTCGGTATGGACGAGTTGTCTGAAGAAGACAAGCTGGTGGTGGGCCGGGCGCGCAAGATACAGCGCTTCCTGTCGCAGCCGTTCTTCGTGGCCGAAACATTTACCGGCACTGCCGGCAAGTACGTGTCACTGAAGGACACCATTGCCGGCTTCAAGGGCATCGTGAATGGCGACTACGACAGTCTGCCCGAGCAGGCGTTCTATATGGTCGGCGGGATTGAAGAAGCAGTCGAGAAAGCCAAAACACTGTAACGGATCAATAAAATGGCAATGACAATGCACGTTGACATAGTCAGCGCTGAATCCGAAATTTTCTCGGGTACGGCTACGATGGTCTTTGCGCCTGCGGAAATGGGTGAAGTCGGTATCGCGCCCCGGCACGCACCCATGCTGACCCGCCTCAAGCCGGGTGAGGTGCGCGTCCAGGATCAGGACAAGGCAGAACAGTCTTTCTTCGTTTCCGGTGGCATGCTCGAGGTTCAGCCGCATGTCATAACGATTCTGGCTGACACGGCGATACGCGCCGATAATCTTGATGAAGCGCAGGCCCTGGAGGCGAAGGAACGCGCCGAGAAACTGCTCTCCGACAAGAGCGCTGATATCGATTATGCAAAGGCACAGGCTGAACTGGCCCAGTCCATGGCGCAGTTGGCGGCTATACGCAAGCTGCGTGAAAAGAAGAAATGACCGGGCACATTCATAGGCCAGAACAAGGTAGTCACCTTCATCTATACGATTGTGGACGAGTCGGGTGTGATTCTGGAACAATCGGATTTGCCTATCAGCTATGTGCATGGCGGCAAGCATGACCTGTTTGAGAAGATCGAGCACGAGCTTGAGGGCGCGGTTGTCAGCGATACCATTGCAGTTTTGCTGACACCGGATGAAGCCTTTGGAGCACATGATCCGGACCTGACCTTTACAGATGATATAGAGAATGTGCCGATGGAATTTCGTCACGTCGGCGCCGAGGTCGAAATGATGAACGACAAGGGCGATTCCAGGCAATTTGTCGTGACACGCATCGAAAACGGCAAGCTCACCGTGGATGGCAACCACCCCATGGCCGGCAAGGTCATCACATTCAATATCAAGGTCACTGATATCCGGGATGCCACCCCGGAAGAGATCACCAACGGTGTGGAACCCATGGCCATGCCCGTGCTGCACTGAAACACAATCCCTGCCGCAATCGCCGGGACTGCCGCAGTTCCGGATACCGCGTTTCCCGCCTTGCAGCCCTACAAAAATGCCGCTTCCGGCCGCTAGATACAGTGGTAGAGTCCGGGGATGCGCTACCCGTGACGCAGCAAGCTTTTTCCGGTCACTGCCAGCCAGATTTTATTGTAGGATGGGCAAAGCGCAGCGTGCCCGTCAGGGCGGTAGCGCCGCTGCCTTGCGCTGCTGGCGAACCTGGAACAGGGTGTGGACGTTCGCAACGATATGACAAACCGCATTATATGAATCTCAGCATCATCATACTGGCAGCCGGCCAGGGAACGCGCATGCGCTCCGATCTGCCCAAGGTGCTCCACCCGCTCGGTGGTCGGCCGCTTATTCAGCATGCCATTGGAACCGCCTGCGACTTCACCGGCGCCAGACTGCACGTCGTGATTGGTCATGGGGCGGAGCGCGTGCGTGATACCTGTGATGATACCGCGATCGACTGGGTCATCCAGTCCGAACAGCTCGGTACCGGTCATGCCGTCGCACAAGTACTCCCCGTGGTGCCGGACAGTCACATTGTCCTGGTCATGTACGGCGATGTCCCGCTGATCAAACATTCAACACTGAAAAAGCTGCAGTCCATTGCCGTCCGGGATGAGCTGGCAATCCTGACAGCGGTACTCGATGATCCTGCCGGTTACGGACGCATACTGCGTGACAGCGATGACAGGATAACCGGGATCGTCGAGCACAAGGATGCCAGTGACGACGAGCGCCGTATTTGCGAAATCAACAGCGGCTTTATCGCTGCACCCGCCGGGCGCCTGCGTGGCTGGGTGGATGCGCTGAAAAGCGACAATAGCCAGGGCGAGTATTACCTGACAGATGTAATCGCGCTGGCAGTGGCGGACGGCGTCGCAGTCACGGCGGTGACGACGGGGGATGAATATGAAATCCTGGGTGTCAATGACCGCGTGCAACTGGCAACGCTGGAGCGCTGTTACCAGTTGCGGCAGGCCACGGCCTGTATGCAGTCCGGCGTTACCCTGCTGGATCCGGCCCGGTTTGACCTGCGTGGTCAGCTGACTGCAGGCCGGGATGTCGAGATAGACGTGAATGCGGTACTCGAGGGACAGGTCTGCCTGGGAGACCGGGTCAGCATCGGGCCCAATGTTGTGCTGCGTGATGTGACTGTCGGCGACGATGTGACGATACTGGCGAACAGTATTGTCGAGGCTGCAGACATCGGCAATGGCGCACGTATCGGACCGTTTTCAAGGATAAGGCCGGATACGCGCCTCTCTGAAAATACTCATATCGGCAATTTTGTGGAAGTCAAGAAAAGCGATATCGGTGCCGGTTCGAAGATCAATCATCTCAGTTATATCGGCGATACAAGCGTGGGCGAGAATGTCAACATCGGAGCCGGTACCATTACCTGCAATTACGATGGCGCGAACAAGCATCGCACGGTGATCGGCAATAATGTGTTCATTGGTTCTGATACCCAGCTGGTTGCGCCGGTTGAGGTCAGGGACGGCGCGACTATCGGTGCAGGTTCCACCATCACGCGTGATGCGCCCGCCGGCGAGCTGACACTCAGCCGCGCACCGCAGGAAACACGGACCGGGTGGACTCGTCCGGTAAAGAAACATAAGCGAGGATAACCGCGCATGTGTGGCATTGTAGGTATCGTTGCGCAGCGCAACGTAACACCGGTCCTGATCGAAGGCCTGCGGCGGCTTGAATACCGCGGCTACGACTCGGCTGGAATTGCCGTCCAGGGAAAGGATGCGCTACTCGAGCGCGTCCGCACCGTCGGCAAGGTGGCAGAACTGTGCCGGGCACTGGAAGCAGAGCCGGTCAGTGGCCATACCGGAATTGCACACACACGCTGGGCCACCCATGGCGCACCGTCGGAGAAAAATGCCCACCCGCATATCTGTAACGAGCGTGTGGCACTGGTGCACAATGGAATAATAGAAAACCACTCCGAGTTGCGCGCACAGCAGGAAAAGGCAGGTTACCGCTTCACTTCGCAGACCGATACCGAGGTCATCGTACACCAGATACATCACTACCTCGATCAGGGGCTGGATCTGCTGGCCGCGGTTCAGTCCACCGTCAGGGACCTCGACGGCGCATTTGCGCTGGGTGTGATAAGCAAGGAAGCGCCCGGACGCCTGATTGCAGCGCGCCGTGGCAGTCCGCTGGTCATCGGCCTCGCCGATGATGCGGTACTGATTGCCTCGGATGTGGCCGCACTGATTGCAGAGACGCAGCAAATTCATGTTTCTCGAGGACGGTGATATCGCCGATCTGTCCCACACCGGCGTGACTATTTATGACCAGTCAGGGGCAGTGGCCGAACGTCCGGTAAAGATCTCGAGCATGACTGCTGGATGCCACCGACAAGGGCGAATACCGGCATTACATGCTCAAGGAAATCCACGAGCAGCCACGTGCGATCGCAGATACCCTGGAGGGACGCATACTCGATAACCGGGTTGTGGAGGCGGCCTTCGGTGACGGTGCCGGGCGCATCTTCGACGGTGTGGCCGGTGTGCATATCATTGCCTGCGGTACCAGCTACCATGCAGGCATGGTCGGGCGTTACTGGCTGGAATCGACTAGCCGGGATACCCTGCAGTGTGGAAGTGGCAAGCGAATTTCGCTATCGACACCCCGTGGTCCGCAATAATTCGCTGATCGTCACCCTGTCACAATCGGGCGAGACTGCCGATACCATTGCCGGCCTGCACGAGGCGCGGCGTCTCGGCTTTGGCTCTGCGCTGTCGATATGCAATGTCCCGGAAAGCACCCTGGTGCGTGAATCGGACCTGGTGCTGATGACCCGCGCCGGACCGGAGATCGGCGTAGCATCCACCAAGGCCTTCACGACCCAGCTGGTCGCCATGCTGCTGCTGACGATAGTGCTCGGCCGCCGCCATGGCATGAGTGCCGGGACCGAGGCGCGCCTGGTGAATGAATTGCGCAGTGTGCCTGGCAAGGTAGAGCACGCGCTGACGCTGAGTCCCCAGATCAGGACGCTGGCGGAGGAGCGTTTCGGTGACAAGCACAATGCACTGTTTCTGGGTCGCGGCGCACAATTTCCTGTTGCCATGGAAGGTGCGCTTAAACTGAAGGAAATCTCCTACGTGCATGCCGAGGCCTATCCGGCCGGCGAACTGAAGCATGGTCCCCTGGCGCTGGTTGATGCCAGCATGCCCGTGATTGCCGTGGCACCCAATAACGAGCTGCTGGAAAAACTCAAATCCAACTTCCAGGAAGTGCGGGCCCGCAATGGTGAACTGATTGTGTTTGCCGATACCGGTGTCGGTATGATCAGCTCGGCAGGTGTTACCGTGTTACCGGTTGCCCCCACGGAAGACAGTATTGCCCCGATTATCTTTTCCGTACCGTTGCAGTTGCTTGCCTATTATGTGGCGGTACTCAAGGGGACCGATATTGACCAGCCGCGCAATCTCGCCAAGGCCGTTACGGTGGAGTAGGATTTAAACTGCGCTGATACCGGTATTCCTGGCGATTAATTCCTTGCTGGAGATTTTCCTGTATTGGATCTTCCCCTGATTGAGTGGGTAACTTGATCAATCTGGACGCGACGCATGCCTGCTGATGGCAAGGTTGTTGGCCGAATGAATTCGGCCCTGCAACGGTAATCTACCCACTCAATCAGACCTGTAGGGTCGAATTCATTCGACCAGTCATCCAGATGCAGTTGATGGCCGATGAATTCGGCCCTACAACGGCCCTACAACGGTAATTTCTCTAGACGAGACGCACTCATTTTGAACGTAAGGTTGTTGGCCGAATGAATTCGGCCCTACAACGGTAATCTACCCACTCGATTCGGGGAACAGCCCTTGTATTAATTCCCCCGTGCAGGGGGAATCAGCAGTATTGTCATACCGCGTCATTCACCAACCAGCTTGGGTTTTCTGGCCTGTATTACTGCCGCATCCTGAAAGTATTTCTTCATGTCCGCTGAATTCAGGGGATGGCTGAAGTAAAAGCCCTGTATCTCGTCACAATGCTTGTGCTTCAGAAAGCCAAGCTGCTCGCTGTTTTCCACGCCTTCGGCGACGACCTTCAGGTCCATGCTGCCCGCCATGGCAATGACTGCCGTGGCAATTGCGGCATCGTTGGAATCCGTGGTGATCTCGTTCACGAATGCCTTGTCTATCTTCAGCCGATCGATGGGGAACTGCTTGAGATAGCTCAGGCTGGAGTAGCCGGTGCCAAAATCATCAATAGCGATGTGTACACCCATGGATTTGAGTTCTGTCAGGACCTCGACGGCATAATCGGCGTTTTTCATCAGGATGCCCTCCGTCACCTCGAGTTCGAGCATGTTGGCGGCGAGCTCGGTGTCATTCAGGATGGTCCTGATGGTCTTGCAGAAATCCGCTTCCATGAATTGCATGGCGGAGACATTGACGGCGATTCTGGGTACCTCGAAACCGTCATCCAGCCATTCCTTGACCTGTTGACAGGCAGTGCGCAGCACCCAGTCGCCAATGGGAATAATGAGTCCGGTTTCTTCCGCGAGCGGGATAAAGTCATCTGGCTCTACATTATACAACTCGGTATTGTGCCAGCGTAACAGTGCTTCCACGCCACAGAGGTTACCGGTAACCATATCCAGCTGTGGCTGGTAAGAGAGCGTAAACTCGTTACGCTCGATAGCCTTGCGCATATGATTTTCCATTGTCAGGCGCAGCAACGCTGCCTCGTTCATGGACTGGCTGTAATACTGATACTGCTGCTGCGACTTGCCCTTGGCGTAGTACATCGCCATATCGGAGTTTTTCAGCAGTTCCTCGGCATTGCTGCCGTCCTCGGGATAGACTGCAATGCCGATACTGGTGTTCACGTTGACCTCGTGACCGCTCAGTGTGAGTGGCTTCGATAATGTCTCTATGATCCGCTCGGCCACACGGCCGGCCGCTTCGCCATGCTCGATTTCCGGAAGCAGAACAGTGAATTCGTCGCCGCCCAGACGCGCCAGGTCACCCTTCTCAATGCCGCTGTGACCGATGTGTACCAGGTCACTCGTGCGCAGGCACTGGACCAGACGGTCTGCGGTCGCCTGCAGCAGCAGGTCCCCGATTCTGTGGCCCAGGCTGTCGTTGATGCGTTTGAAATTATTAAGATCGAGAAACAGCAGTGCGAGCTGACGGTCATGTCGCCTGGCCAGACTCACCGCAGAATCAACCCGTTCCTTGAAATATTCACGGTTGGGCAGACCGGTCAGGCTGTCATAATAGGCCAGCCGGTGGATACGTTCCTCGGCAGTACGCAATTCAGTAATGTCCTGCGCAGTTCCGTACAGATGCACCACCCTGTCATCCTCAGTCAAGGCTTCTACCTGGTGGCGGATGTAGTGCTTTGATCCGTCGGCTGCATGCGCCTGATGGGTGATACTGGCAACATTGCCGGTGGTGCGCGCATCGCTGAACCATGCCTCGAACTTGTCCCTGTCTTCATCGGCCACGCAGGCAAGGAGGTCATCTATTGTGGTTATGTCTGCATCCTTGCCATGACCGAAAATCCGGTAGACCTGTTCGGAAAGCTGCAATATTTCACTGCTGGCATCCCAGTCCCAGTATCCCATTTTTGCAATACGCTGTGCATTGGCCAGACGACGTTCACTGGTAACCAGATTATTGATTGCATCGCAGGCGCGCAGCAAATAGCGGACACGGTGACCCAGCAAGGCAAAATTAATGGGTTTTGCTATGAAGTCCGTTGCACCCGCGCCATATGCCTTATTGATTGAATCGATATCATCGAGTCCTGTCACCATAAGGACTGGCACATGCGCGCCACCCGGTAAATTGCGTAATTTCGTGCAGGTCTCAAAGCCGTCCATACCCGGCATCATCACGTCCAGGAGAACGACGTTCGGCAGGCGCTCCTGGAACAACGCCAGGCACTCCTCGCCATTGCATGCCTCGAGTACCTCGAATCCAGCCTGTCCCAGAGATTCGGTCTCCAGCAAGCGCATATAGTCCTCGTCATCGACGACAAGTACCAGTGGTTTGTTTTCTGCATTGTTGTCCACTAACCAAAACTCCTTATATTGACCGAGTCAGTACGCGACCGATTTTCACGCGCATTCCTGGTAAAACGACTGCAGTTCCTGCACTACCAGCTCGAACTTGGCTTCAATCTCCGCCAGGATCTCAGCGGCACCTTCGATAGCATGATTGCGCCCCATATTCTCCATAGTCTTGAACAGTTCGGACAGCTCCAGGGCGCCCAGATTGGCACTGCTGGACTTCAGGCTGTGCGCCGCGGATTGCACGCCCGAGGATTCGTTATTACCGATCGCCTCGCGCAACGAAGCGAGAATGGCCGGAGATTTATCAAGGTACAAACCTACGACTTTCTGCAATATGGATGGCTGTCCGGGTCTTTGCAGTGCCTGAATTGCGTCCAGTGCACGCTTGTCAATCTGGGGCGGGTAGTCCGTGCCTGGATTGCATAATTGTTCACGCTTCGGGCTCGGCGTATGGTCCGACGACAACTTGTCTTCCACCCAGCGCCCCAGGCTCTGGCGCAGCTGCTCCTGCTTGAATGGCTTGCTGAGATAGTCGTCCATATCCGCGACCAGGCAACGCTCCCTGTCACCTTCAAGGGCATTTGCAGTCAATGCGATAATCGGAATATGGCGTTCCCGCCCGGCTTCCCTTTCCTGCTTTCTGATTGCGGCTGTTGCCTCATAGCCATCCATTACCGGCATCTGGCAATCCATCAAAATGACGTCAAACTGCTCTTTTGCGCAAGCCTCGACTGCAAGCTTGCCGTTCTCGACCAGCTGGGCTTCACAACCGAACAGCTCAAGCATATTCAGCACGACTTCCTGGTTAACCAGGTTGTCTTCGGCAACCAGCACGCGCGCCTCCATGGGTGGATGTTGCTCCTGACCCTGTGCGTCCCTGACACCCTTGAACGAGTCGAGTTGACTGCCTACCATACCGATAAGACAATTGTATAACTGTGACTGGCGTGCAGGTTTGCTCAGGTACTGGAGTATGCCCGCCTCGTACATTTCATCTGAATCAAAATCCAGAATGGCGGAAGTCAGCATCATCAGCTTTACGCCGCTGATGTTCGGATCAGCCTTGATCCGGCATGCCAGCTCGAGGCCATCCATACCCGGCATGTGCATATCGAGGATTGCAGCATCGTATGGCCTGTCAGCTTCAGCTGCCTCGCGCAGCATTTGCAGGGCGCGGTCGCCACACTCGGCACTCTCGTTATTTATACCCCATGCGGTCAACTGGTGGTCGAGAATACTGCGGTTCGTTTCGTTATCATCGACGGAGAGCATGCGTACGCCCTGCATGGGTGACGGGTCGTGTTCATCCACGGCTGTTTGTTCATCCAGTAATTGAAACCGGGTGCTGAATTCGAATTTGGAGCCTTTACCGGGCGCGCTTTCTACCGTTATATTGACCGCCCATCTGGGTGACGATTTCCTTCGATATGGTCAGTCCCAGGCCAGTTCCGCCGTACTGGCGTGTCGTTGAACCGTCCGCCTGCGAGAAGGAGTCAAATATTTTTTCCTGCATTTCGAAACTGATACCGCTGCCGGTGTCGCTCACTTCGAACTGAAATGTTGCCATATCCCCGTTCACAGGGCCGGATGTTACCCGTACCAGTACTTCGCCTTCATCAGTAAATTTTATTGCATTGCCAATAATGTTGGCCATTACCTGGCGCAGCCTGCTGGAGTCACCACGTACACGCGTAGACAGGGTCTCGGGTATATAGCAGGCGAGTTCAATGTCTTTCTTTTGTGCGCGTACTGCCAGCAGATCGGCAACATCCTCGACTACTCTCACGCACGTCGAAATCGACGCTCTCGAGTCTTCAGATTGCCCGATTCCATTCGGGAAAAATCCAGAATATCGTTGATGATGTTCAACAGGCCTTCAGCTGACCGGCGTACCGTGTCGGCAAACCGGTGTTGTTTTTTATCCAGGCTGGTATTCAGTAGCAGTTCTGTCATGCCCAGCACACCGTTCAGGGGTGTACGAATTTCATGACTCATGTTTGCCAAAAACTGGTTCTTGGTGCGCAGGACCGCTTCGCTATGCGCCTCGGCTTCCTTGTTATCGCGCGAGCGTTGTTTGAGCTCCTGCCTGGAATCGGCTAGTTCCTTGGTCCGGGCGATGATCTGTTCCTCGAGATGATCTCTTGACTCCGTAAGATCGCGATTTTGCGTTTCGATTTGTTCCAGCAGGCGATTGAAACATTCCGCGAGTTCGGATAATTCATCGCTTCCCATCCGGAGTGACACGGATCGAGTAATCGCCGTGTTTCAGTCACTTTCCTGATATCCGCAAGGAGACTGCCAACCGGCTTCGAAATGGACTGCTGCAGTTTGGCCGACACTTCCAGGACGAGCAGCAGCAGGCCCAGGAATATCGCCGCACCGGTCGGTGACAGGGGCTTGGTGTCGGTAAGACCGGTGAACGAAGCGGCCAGGCCAGTAACCAGTCACCAGCATCATCACCAGCAGAATTCTGTTTCTTAACGAGAGGGCCCGTAGGGTATGCATGTGGATATCCTGATTATTTATTAAAAAACAGTGACTTGTTCATATTTGTCTGGCTGTGGTCCAGCTGCTGTTAATGCACTATCAATCGGTGTTAGCACGGATGACTGCTTGCTTCAGGATTATTCGGCAGCGTTGTGTCCCGACTTTAGGTTTAATCCGGAGCGCACCCTGTCTGCCGCTGTTACTGAAATTATGTTGTGACAGTCCGGCATGGCGCGGCATGGAGCGGCATTTTCTTTTTCCCCGGCAAGCTAAAGAAATACCCCTGAAGTGTCGAATGAAAGAGTAGTTCGGATCAGAGTTATGCTCGTTTGCCAGCCTTGCCGGATAACAGTCAATAGATACAGCCGGCGAATGGAAGTGCAGATGCAGACCTGGATACGGGTTTTCAACCATATGGAGAAAGAACGATGATGTACAAGCGCACGTTGGGACTTATTTGCACGTTCGTGCTTGCTGCCATTCCAGCAGCTTCCTCTGCGATCGAAAACCTGAGCTTTGGTGTGTACACATCGAACAAGCCAACAGCGATGGTTAAACAATTCAGGCCTGTGCTTAACGCCATCGAGGCACACATGAGCAAGACACTGGGAGAAGAGGTGCGTATCCGTATCCAGGTCGCCCAGAATTACAAGCAGGGCGTTGAACACCTCACCAGCGGCAAGGTCGATTTTTCCCGGTTCGGTCCTGCTTCCTATGTAGAGGCAAAAAAAGCAAATTCCAATCTGGTGATTATTGCCCTGGAGAGCAAGGACGGAGAGAAAACCGCTGACGGTGTCATCTGTGTGCGCGAGGACAGTCCGATAATGGACATCAGCGATCTCAAGGGGAAGAGTTTTGCCTTCGGTGACGAGCAGTCCACCATTGGCCGCTATCTGTCCCAGCAATATCTGGCCAAACATGGAATATTTGCAGCGGACCTGAGCCGCTTTGATTACCTCGGGCGTCATGACAAGGTGGGTACAGATGTGGGTGCGGGTAATTATGATGCCGGTGCCCTGAACGAATCCACCTTCAAGAAGCTGGTCGCCAAGGGTGAGCCGATCCGCGTAATTGCAAAATTCCCCAATGTAGCGAAACCCTGGATTGCACGCAGCGGCCTGCCCGAAAAAATCATGGATGCCGTGCGCCTGGCCCTGCTGGAAATGGATGATCCGGTGGCACTTAAATCGCTGAAAAGGGACGGCTTCCTGCCCGGAACAGACAGGGATTATGCTGTTATTCGCGAGTCTATCGATAACAACCATGTATTTTTCGGATACGAGAAACCCGGAAAAACGGTTAAGAAGAAACAGGCTGTCAGCTCATCACTGTGAGGCAGTCAATAATCCACATCGAGAATGCCCGGTTGCATTGATTTGTATTGCGCCGGGTTATTGCATTGTCGAGATAACGGTTAGATAACCGCTTAAACCGTACTCGACAGGAGAGAACAATGATACTGGATACCTTCTGGCACTGGCCATTACGCCGCCAGCTTGTCCTGACCCTGGGAGGGTCGCTGCTACTCGTGGGGGTATTGTCCGGAGAACTGGTGCGAACCATGGAAACCACCTATCTGCAGCAAAGCTTCGAGGATCAAAGCCGCAAGATGTTTTCCATACTGAGTGCTACTTCGATTGATGCGGTTGTCAGCGAAGATCAGCCCCTCCTGGAAACCATTGTTGCACAAACAATCACCTTTGAACCGGATATTTTCTCACTGGTAATCGAGAATGAGGTTGGTGAGTCGCTGGTGAGCTGGAAAAACACCAGTATGCCCGTATCCGAACCATTGATGCCATTTTCCAGGGATATCGTTTTCGAGGGTGAATCGTTCGGCAAGATGCACATCGAATGGAATGTCACCAGCCTGCTGGAGGAAATCGACAACCATGTCGAGAAAATGCGCATGTTCGCCATGGGCGTCATTCTGGTGCTGGGCATGATCATCATCTCCTGGGTCGACCGGCTGGTTGTCAGGCCGATAAGAAAGATCCACCACCGACTGAATGAACTTGGTCAGGGCGAAATCAGGGAAGAACTTGATATGTCGGCCGCCGAGGAACTGGTACGTCTCGGAAAGTCGGTCAATACCATTGGTGAAAACCTGCGGCTGAAAAAACTGCGCGAAGAGGAACTTGAAGAGGCGTCCCGTGCCAAGTCGGAGTTCATGGCGAATATGAGCCACGAACTCAGAACGCCGCTCAATGGCGTACTCGGGATGATGAGCCTGCTGCGCGAAACCAAACTGAGTGGCGAGCAACAGGAATGCGTTGGCGTCGCTGCAAGCTCGGGCCATGCATTGCTGACATTGATTAACGATATCCTCGACTTCTCAAAAATCGAGGCAGGCAAACTCGTGCTGGAATCCATTAACTTCGACTTGCGCAACACGGTTGAGGACAGTGTTGTCCCGCTGGCAGAACAGGCGCACTCGAAAGAGGTAGAGCTGGCATGCCTGATATCAAATGATGTTCCTGCGGTCGTTTGCGGTGATCCGACCAGATTGCGCCAGGTAGTTACCAACCTGGTTTCGAACGCAGTGAAGTTTACCGACCATGGTGAAGTCGTCGTACATGTCAATGTTGATCAGATCGAGGGTGAAAGCATAGGCATACGTATCGAAGTAACTGATACCGGACTGGGTATATCGGAATCAGCCAAGGCAAAAATATTCAATTCATTTACCCAGGCAGATGGCTCTACTACGCGCAAGTTCGGCGGAACCGGCCTTGGCCTGGCTATCAGCCGACAGCTGGTTGAGTGTATGGACGGTGAAATCGGCGTGGAATCCAAGCCGGGAGAAGGCAGTACATTCTGGTTTTCCATTCAGTTAAAGGTCTCCGACAAGCAGGTTTCCAAATTCACGCCTGCCGAAAAGCTGGGTGGAATTCATGTGCTAATCGTAGATGATAACGAGACTTGCAGGCAGGTGCTGGAGCAACTTCTCGACAAATGGGGTATGAGCTATGCAAGTGCAGCCGGTGGAGCGGAGGCATTGCGTATGGCGCGCGCCGCCGTATCCAGCGGCACACCCTTCGAGCTCGCGCTCATAGATATGAATATGCCCGGGATGGATGGACTCGAACTGTCATGTGCAATGGCGGATGAACCATCACTTCGCGATGTCAAACGGGTCTTGCTTACCACCCTGTCCGGACGCAGCCAGGCTGCAAAAGCGCGTGAGGCCAGCATTCATGGCTACATATCCAAGCCTGTACGCCAGATACAGCTGCACAACTGTGTAGCGACGGCGCTGGGTTTCCGGGAAGTTGAGGATGATACAGCTGCGGGGAATAACCGGCTGTCCGAAGAAGAGCGCGCGGCAAGACAGCAGCTGCGCATCCTGGTGGTGGAGGACAACCAGGTAAATCAGGTGGTGGTGCAGGGAATGCTGGAGAAGCTCGGTTACGGCTTCAGGGTTGTGAACAATGGCAAGGAAGCAATCGAGAAAGTGGAGCGCGAACGCTTCAATCTGGTGTTGATGGATTGCCAGATGCCGGTAATGGACGGCTATACCGCAACCCGAAAAATCCGGGATACCGAGAGTGGTGACCAGCATCTGCCGGTTATCGCATTGACGGCCAATGCCATGGCAGGAGACGCTGACAAGTGTTTTTCAGCGGGAATGGATGATTATCTTGCCAAACCATTCGAAATAGATGATTTGAGCGACAAACTCAACAAGTGGCTTTCTGCGGCAGTCGCAGCGGAAGCGGACGCTGAAGCAGAAGCAGAGCAGAAGCAGAAGTAGAAGCAGATGCTGAAGCAGACGCTGAAGCAGACGCAGCTGTCAGCCACTAGATATCAATCAGTCGACATAATCGAAACAGATATAATCTGATGCAGAAAAGAAGAAAAAAATCCGGCATTTTCAGCGTGCGCATATACCATGCCTCGATTGCACTTGTCCTTGCAGGCATTGTTGAGCCGGCCTGGGCCATTCCTTCCCCGGATCTGGTGATTGGCCTTTCTGCCAGCGTTGCCCAGGTGCTGGGACTGCTGAGTGTTGTGTTCACCGGCATGGCATTTTCCCGCGACAAGTCTTCCCGGCGGCTGGCACAGGATAACCGTTCCGGGCGAGCCAGCAAGTGGCGCTGGTTCTTCCGTTTCAGCGTCTTCATGTTGATCGCATCAGTCGGCGTCAATGTCTTTCAGTATACCTCCAGCGTTGATGATACGAATCGCCGTTTGCAGACCAACCTCGTTCGAAGTTCCGTAGAAGCGGGTATGGCAGTTGGTGATACGTCACTTAAAACACTCAAGTTGAGTGACCAGATAGGTCATCCGAACGGTATCGATAATCAGGTGCTGTCAGCATGGATCAGCCAGGGAAGGCCATTGAATCTGATCGATGTGCGTGAGTCGGAAGAAGTTGAAATGGGCAGCATCGCAGGTACATGGCACCGCAGGTATCCGGATTTGCGCAATGATGCCAGTGGCCTTGTCGAAGATGGCAAGGAAACCGTATTGATGTGCTATTCCGGCAATCGCAGTTCCGAATTATGCAGTGATTTCGCCAGTAAGGGCATTCCCTGCCGCTTCCTGGTGGGTGGCTATGAGAAGTGGATAAATGATGATTTGCCGATCGAGTTTTCGAAGGCCCGTACCGTTGAAGACCTGCGCAGTCTTCCGGATTATCCCAACAGGGATACACTGCTGGACACGCCGGATGTTGTCGAAATTGTCAACGCTGACAATGCACTGTTCGTGGACGTTCGCTACCCGGAAGATTTTGCTCTCGGCCACCTGCCCGGTGCGATAAATATTCCGGTTCGCAAGATGCTGAGCAGTGAATTGAAACAGGCACTTGAAGGCTTGCCAATGCAGCCGATAATCACTGCCTGTTACGACAAAAGGAGCTGTTTCTATTCAAAAATTATCGGGCTTCAGTTGAGCCGGATAGGATTCGATTACCGGGGCCGCTATACCGTGCCGCACGAATATTTCATCGCAAATAAATCAGCAGCCGCGGTGGAAACCACCAGCCTGCTTGGCTGGATCTCCGGGCCACTTGGTGCGGGCCTCGTCTGGCTGAGCTATTTATCCGGCCACCTGGCATCAGGTATTCTGCTGCTGGTTGTGGTGCTGCGAGTGTTCTTTTTCCCCTTTGCATTGAAGGCTGACCGGGACCGCGTAGTACAGAAGGCACTCGCTCCGGAGATCAGTGCGCTCAAGCTAAAGATAACCGATGATGCGCAACGCCTCTCCAGGGCCACCATGCAATTGTATCGCAGGGCGCGTCTGACACCTGTGCGCAATCTGGCAAGCAGTATTGTTCAGCTGGCACTGTTCCTGGTTTTCTTTTCGGTTGTCAATGCAACGGCAAAGAGTATGGACCAGAGTTTTCTCTGGTATCCCAACATGGCATTACCCGACCCGGGCTATATACTGCCGTCAATCGTGAGCGCCCTGTTTTTCAGCTACATCGTCATGACCGTTTCCAGACGCTCAAAGCTGTTTATGCTGATGTATTGCATGGCAGGTGCCCTGATCTGGATGCTGTGTCATAAGCTCAGCGTGGCTGTCAATGTGTATCTGGTAGTCAATATTTCGTTGCTGGTGCTGCAAAGCATCACATTCAATACACTCCACGCCAGAAACAAACGCAAGTCTGAAGCAGCTTCTGTGCCGATGGTTGTAACTTCGAAAAAAGACCTGGGTGTGGTCAGTCTGGAGGATGCGTACAAGTATCCGGGTGCAGGGAACAAGGCAATAAAGCTCAGCCAGTTGATAAAAGCCGGATTCCCCGTTCCACCGGGTTTTGTTGTAACCGGCAGAATCCTTAACCGTAAGAATTCCAGTGACTCCGTAACCGGTCTTGAACTAACGCGCAAGGAGAAAATACTCCTGGGAAGATACTGGCGTCTGCTGGGCGCAAAAAAGGTGGCTGTGCGCAGCTCCGGGCTGAATGAGGATGGTGTCTCGCAAAGTTATGCCGGTGTCTTCGATACCACCCTGAATGTAGAAAAGAACAAGTTGGTCAGTGCGCTGCTCACGGTGCGCCAGTCGATGTGTTCCGAGCGTATCAATTCATATGCCGGAAATGCCGAGGAAAAAGGCGGTGCTGTGGTGCAGTCGATGGTAGATGCCCAGTATGCCGGTGTGTTGTTTACCGAACATCCGAGTTCTTCCGGCTGCTTACTTATTGAAATGGTCTCGGGACTGGGTGAATCGCTTGTCAGTGGCCAGGTGACGCCGGAATCCTACCGTTTCGGCGTCGTCAGCGGCAGTTCGCTGGATGACAGGAAACCACCGATAGATCTGGCTCCCCTGATAGCACTTGGTCACAAGGTGGAGAAGCTGTTCGGCAAGCCGCAGGATATAGAATGGGCCTACGCCGATGGTGAATTCATGCTGTTGCAGACACGTGATATTACCACTTCGGTTCATGAACATAACAGTATCGAAGCGGCGTTCGAGATAGAGCGGCGCAAGCTGCTGCAGTATGCGCCGGATATAGATCCCGGCGAGGCCTTCCTGGTGCAGAATGAGTTATCCGAGCTGTTACCGAGGCCGACGCCGCTGAGTGCATCGTTGATGGAGAGTTTGTGGTCGGTTGGCGGCAGTACTGACCTGGCCTGCCGTTCGCTCGGAATCCCCTATGATGTCGGGGAAGACTCATCTTTTTACACCACCAGGGTATTCGGGGCCCTGTACATCAATAGTTATGAGGCATCGCGTCGTCTTCGCCGTACACCCGGGCCTGTTGCGATATTCAGACTAACGCGCAATGCGGAAGCCATTGAATCGGGGTTCCGTGATGATTTTCTCCCGCGTTTTCTCAACGAAATAAGTATTCCCGAGGCGCTGGATTTCAACCGCCTGTCGGACAGGGAGATATGGAAATTATTCCAGAACTGGGCTGACCAGTTCATCAAGGAAACCTATGTTGAGGCGGAGATCGTCAACGTAGCAACCGACTTTTACTGGAAAACCGCGTGCACAAAGCTGGAGAGTCGCGATATCGATCCCGCGCTTTATCTCGGCAATATTCCGCAGACCGTTGTGCATCGCGCCATGTCACTCCTTACACAACCGGATCACCCGCAACAGGCTATCAGGGATTTTCTGGATCTGTTCGGCCACCGGGCACCGCAGGATTATGAACTCTCGCATCCGAGATATTCAGAAAGTCCGGAAGCAGTGATCAACCAGATCGCATGCAACAAGCGGTCTGTGTCTGCGCCGGACATGACCGGGGATTTGCCCTCGGATCCTGTGCTGCGCCTGGCCGTAGACCGGGCGAAACGTTTCCAGGTTCTCAAAGAGGACGCAAAACATCATTGCCTGCGCCAGCTGGCGCTGTTGCGCAAGGTGCTCGTGGTGCTGGACGAACGCCTGGATCTGAATAACGGTATATTCTATTTGACTCTGGATGAGATCCTGGACGGCGAGTTTCTGGAGTCACTGGACGCTGCGCGGGAAACCGCGGCAGCCCGCATGCGCGATGCAAAGGCATGGAAGGATCTTCGCTTGCCGAGCGAATTGTCGATCAACAGCCTGGAGAGAATGGATTATTGTGCGGGCGTACTGGGCGGAAACCTGCCGGTGAACAAGAACGGAGTTCTCAAGGGCAAGCGGGTTGCCGGTACCGGCGATATCATCGGGTATGTCCGGGTCATGCATAACCCGGATGACATCAAGAGTCTCAGCCCGGAGGATATTGTGGTCGCACGCTTTACCGACCCGACCTGGTATACCCTGTTTCCGATTGCCAAGGGGATTATTACCGAGGTTGGGGGCTGGCTCAGTCATGCAGCTATCGTAGCGCGCGAGCATAATCTGACTGCAATTGTCGGCGTCAAGACTGCTTCGGAAGTCCTGCATACCGGCGATCTGGTCAAGCTGGGTGCCGACGGTACCGTCGAGATTATCGAGGACCGCCGTGCGAGTAATTCGCTGACGCGCAGTACCGGCAATCCCGAAGCAGACGGCAAGACAACCGCAGCAGAAATGCCGGAATCCGCCGCCATGCAAAGCGAGGCCATTGAATCCTAGCCTGTGCGAATGACCGCTGCCGCGGACCGGCACGGCAGCGTAGTCAAACAATCAGGCCGACCCACCCGCCATGCAGCCGGTCCTGGTTCCCGCATGCACGAAGTATTCAGCAGATTCCCTGCCCGCCACAGATACCCGGGTAAATGCAGCTAACCCCCTGAAAACAGGCAATAAATTGACATATGTGCGAAATGGTGCTAGTATGCGCGATTTACTTTTAGTCGCAAAGGCCAGCCCGGTACGGGTGGCACTGGAGTTGAGTAGTGGATATGGATTCTATGTTTTACTGCATCCCCCAACAGGCATACATGAGCGTTACAACCTGCAAGAACCTGCGTGAGCGACCGATTGGCAAGGCACCAGCCGGCGCGCAGCCGAAGCTGATTGCCTGCGAGAAATGCACCATGCACCCGCTGGTGGATATGGCCAAGATTCCGATAGTGTCGCTGGACGCCTATTTGAATGGTTCGAAGCCGAAAACCGCCAACCTGAATTCCCCGAAGAACCGCAAGCTGCTGGCCGAAGTCGCCTGAACCACGCTACCAGAGAAGGTCTGATGAGTCGTCATTCCGGCCGGAGCGCAGTGGAATGCCGGAATCCAGTTGGTATATTCACCCGGTTACTGGGTCCCGGCCTGCGCCGGGATGACGGGATAATAATTAATCGGAGCTTCCCTAGTAATCGCGGTTGTTCCACGCCTCGCCGCGGCGCCGGTCTTTTGGTGAGCGCCGGTCCGGCTTGTCTGAATCGAACCTCAGATCCTCGCGGCGATCCGACTGGGTGCGCCGCCCTTCCCTGCGCACTTCCTTGAGCCCCTTGTAGATACAATTACACAGGGACTTGTCGCAACCCTCCACTGGCAGGACCGGTGCATCCTTGAGCATGAATTGCTGGCCGGACAGTGCGCGCGATGATTCACAGCCGGCGTGGATAATTTCAACGCCCCAGAAATATTTATTATTTTTTAGTTTTTCCAGCTCCCTGGCCCGTGTAGAGCTACCAGTCTCTGCAACCGGTTGCTGCGCATGCTTGCTGTTATGCTTCGGGGCGCTGCTGTGTCTGCGCAGCTGCCAGCCGAGCCCCGCAATCACAATGATAATCAGTAACAGAATTACATAAGTCATCATATCCGGCGCCTTGTGATCCTGAAATCTATATTTAAAGTATAGTATTGATTGAGTTGCAAAAACGTGACCAGCGCTCGATTTCAGCACCCAGGAACGCTTATCCCTGCACGCTGACTGGCAAGGAAATGCAAGCTCCGGCCCCGCCTTTCACGAAGGTTACGCCGGTGCATGGCATGCATGGTCTGTGAACCGGTGTCCGCTCGGGATAAACCTCCGGATACCAGCTGCGTATGTGTAACACCCCATATAAGTAATTAACAGACTCGCCCCTGGACCGCAAGGTAGCAGTTGAATACCGGCCCCCGGGATCGACGGGCTGTGTGTAATTACCGATAAACTGGTAATTCGGCACAGCTATGCCGGTGTGATTTGCTAGAATCATCACCCATGGACGTCTCGCGAATAATCGATCCCCTGAATGATGCCCAGCGCGAGGCAGTCTGTGCGGAACAGGCCCCGCTGCTGGTACTGGCAGGTGCAGGCAGCGGCAAGACACGGGTGCTGGTCCACCGCATCGCCTGGCTGATCGATGTCGGGAATTACTCGCCCTGGTCGATTCTGGCGGTGACATTTACCAATAAGGCCGCAGCTGAAATGCGCACTCGCATCGAGCGGCTTATCGAGGCGCCGGTTGCCGGAATGTGGGTCGGCACATTTCACGGTCTGGCGCATCGCCTGTTGCGCAGTCACTGGCAGGAGGCCGGACTGCCAGAGGGTTTCCAGATCCTCGATTCCCAGGACCAGTACCGCCTGGTGCGCCGGGTTTTGAAATCCATGGATATGGATGAAGCCAAATGGCCACCCCGGCAGCTGCAATGGTTCATCAACAACTGCAAGGATGAAGGGCGGCGCCCACAGCACATCGAACATCGCAATGACCCGTATCTCAAGCGCCAGCTGGAAGTCTACCAGGCCTATGAAACCCTGTGTCAGCGTGCCGGGCTGGTCGATTTTGCCGAGTTGCTGTTGCGCGCGCACGAGTTATGGCTGCAACAGCCCGCACTGCTCGATCATTATCGCCAGAGATTTCATCACATCCTGGTGGATGAATTCCAGGATACCAATACGATTCAATATGCCTGGTTACGCATGCTGGCCGGCGATGCCGGGCGTATCAGCGTGGTGGGTGACGATGATCAGTCGATCTACGGCTGGCGCGGTGCGAAGGTGGAAAATATTTTCCGGTTCGAGAAAGACTTCCAGGGTGCGCGAGTCATACGGCTGGAACAGAATTACCGCTCGACCGCAACCATACTCAAGGCGGCCAACGCCATCATCGAAAACAATGCCGGGCGCATGGGCAAGCAGCTCTGGACCGACGGGCATGAGGGCGAACGAATACAGCTCTATACGGCCTACAATGAACTGGACGAAGCCCGCTTTGTAGTAGACCGGATCCAGGATTACACCCTGCAAGGCCAGGCACGCAGCGATATTGCCATACTCTATCGTTCCAACGCGCAGTCCCGGGTATTTGAAGAACAGTTGATGCAAAACGGTATCCCGTACCGCGTCTACGGGGGGTTGCGCTTTTTTGAGCGTGCCGAGATCAAGGACGCCCTGGCCTATCTGCGCCTGACCCGCAACCGCAACGATGATGCGTCTTTCGAACGCATCGTCAATCACCCGCCACGCGGAATCGGTGGCCGGACACAGGATGTTGTCAGGCAGTATGCACGCGACCAGAGTATCGCGCTGTGGCAGGCGGCGACTTCCATAGTGAATGAAAAAAAGTTAACGGCACGCGCCTGCAATGCACTGGCGGAATTTCTGCGGCTGATCGACACACTGGCACAGGGAATCGACAGCCTGCCGCTGGGCGAGCAGGTTGACAATGTGATGCAACCGAGCGGATTGGCTGAACACTTTGCCAGGGACAAGGGTGAAAAAGGCCAGACACGCCTGGAAAACCTGCAGGAACTGGTCAATGCAGCGCGTGAATACGAGCATGACCCCGAGAGTGGCATGGACCCGATGGCGGAGTTTTTGTCACATGCAGCGCTGGAGGCCGGTGAAGGCCAGGCCGGCGAATGGGAAGACTGTGTGCAGCTGATGACCTTGCATTCAGCCAAGGGCCTGGAGTTTCCACTGGTCTTCCTGTGCGGTATGGAGGAGGGCCTGTTCCCGCACCAGCGTTCGGTGGAAGAGCCCGGCAGGCTGGAAGAAGAACGCCGGCTGTGTTACGTCGGTATTACCCGCGCCCGCCAGCAGGTGATATTGACCTGTGCCGAACGCCGCCGGGTATTCGGCTCCGAAACCTATGCCCTGCCGTCACGCTTTATCAACGAAATACCGCAGGAACTGCTTGAAGACATCCGGCCACGGCCCGGCATCCGCCTGCCGCAGTCAGTGGCTCCGGCCGCACCGGGCAGGTTCGCTGACAGTAACCGGGACGGATTGCAGCTCGGCCAGCATGTGCGGCACAGTAAATTCGGTGACGGAGTGGTGCTGAACTGTGAAGGACAGGGCGGCAATGCGCGCGTACAGGTCAATTTTTCGCGTGCCGGTACCAAGTGGCTGGTGCTTGCCTATGCGAACCTGGAGAGTTTTGGTGGCTGAGTCCACCAGCCCGGCAGTTGGCAGAAAAACCGCATCCGGCACGATCGGTCTGGCGCTGGGCAGTGGCTCCTCGCGTGGCTGGTCACATATCGGAATTATACGTGCCCTTGCCGATATCGGTATCGAGCCGGACATAATCTGCGGTTGTTCAGTCGGTGCCGTTGTCGGTGCGTCATATGTTGCCGGTAATATGGATGCGCTGGAAGAATGGGTTTACTCGTTGACGCGCAAGGATGTTGCACGCTTTCTTGATTTGAATTTATCCCTGAATGGTTTTGTCGATGCATCGCGGCTGCAGGACTTTCTGGGCAGCCATGTGTGCGCCGAAGATATCACGATAGAGGAGCTTGCGAGGCCGTTTGCAACGGTTTCGACTGACCTGCAAACCGGCAGGGAAGTCTGGTTTACCAGCGGCCCGGTACTGAGTGCCGTGTGGGCCTCGATGTCCCTGCCCGGCCTGTTTCCGCCCATCCAGAATGACGGCAGATGGCTGGTCGATGGCGGCCTGGTCAATCCGGTGCCGGTATCGGTATGCCGTGCGCTGGGTGCGGAAACCGTGATAGCCGTTAATTTGAATGGCGACATCGTCGGTAAACACATGCACCGCTACAAGGGAAAAAAGTCCAGTGCTGCACCCGACAACAGCATTATGTCGGTGTTCAAAAAAACGGTTAAAAATTACTCGCCCGGGTTTTTTCAGAATGGCGACAAGGCAGATGTGCCTCCCGGTCTGGTCGAGGCGCTGTACAGTGCGATCGGTATCACCCAGGACAGGATTACGCGCAGCCGAATGGCAGGTGATCCGCCGGATATATTGCTGGTACCCAGGCTGGCGAATATCGGCTTGCTGGAGCTTTATCGTGGAAAAGAGGCAATCAGTGAAGGCAGGGATTGTGTCAACAGAATGCTTCCCGAGATCGAACATGTGCTGCGCATGACATGAATGCGCTGACGTGTATGTAAGCGAAAACTAGTGGGGTTGCGCTGCGACGCCTGCTTGCGGTGTGTGGCGCGCAATTCTCAATGGCGTTTCACGCGGCCGCCCGACGAAGTTTCCCTGGGCACGATCAACGCCCATTTGCAGGAGGATCTGCAAGGTCTCCTCGTTTTCAACACACTCGGCAATGGTCTGCTTGCCGAGCGCATGCGCGATCTGGTTCATCGATTCCACCATGGCCTGATCGACCGAGCTGTGCGCCATGCCTTTTACAAAAGAACCGTCTATCTTGAGTTTGTCGACCGGAAGATGCTTCAGATAGGCAAATGATGAGAAACCGGAGCCGAAGTCGTCCAGTGCAAACTGGCAACCGATATCTTTCAGGGCAACAATAAATGTTTCTGCGGCTGCCAGGTTGGCGATTGCAGCCGTTTCGGTAATTTCAAAGGTAATCCAGGTCGGGTCAAGACCTGTCGTGGCCAGCTGTTGCTGAATCAGGGGTAACAGGCCGGTGTCTTCAAAGGCCTTGCCTGACAGATTGATGGAGAAGCTGATCTCCTGCCCGCGCGCATGCAGTTTGCATAACTGCTGAATCGCGCGTTGCACGATCCAGCGATCAACACTGTGAATAAGCCCGAAGCGCTCCGCTGCCGGCATGAAACCACCGGGCAGGATGACCTGGCCGTCATCGCAGACCATGCGCACCAGCACTTCGTAATCTGTCGTCACACCGCTGCTGATTTCGACGATGGGCTGGTAGACCAGCTGAAAGCGATCGTGTTCCAGCATCTTGCGGACCTGGGCTGCCCAGCCCATGTCCGCTGCCATGTCAGCCTTGTCGAGATCGGCCGGGTTGTACAGATGTACCCGGTTGCGGCCCTGCTGCTTGGCCATGTTGCAGGCCAGATCCGCATGCGACAGCATTTCCTCGGCAGTGCTTGCATTGGCATCGATCATGGCGATACCGATACTGCAGGGAATATTGAATAACTTGTCATCCTCGGCAAACTTGTGTTCATTGCAGAGGCTGCGAAAATTGTCCGCGGCGCGCAGCACATCGCACTCGTTAATGTTATAGAGCAACAGGGTGAATTCATCACCGCCAAAGCGCGCCAGCAGATCACCGTCACGCACATGCGTGGATAGCAGTGTGGCCACGTCCACGAGCAGGCGGTCTCCGGCCGCGTGACCGCGCGTGTCGTTTATATACTTGAATTGATCAAGGTCGATGTAAAACAGCGCGCAGGCGGAACCGCTGCGCCTGATGCGGGCAACAGTGCGTTCCAGCTCCTGCTGGAAATAATTACGATTGAACAGCCCGGTCAGGGCATCGTGTTCAGCGTGATAGGACAGCTGGTGCTGAAATGCCTTTTGCTCGGTAATATCGCGTGCGGTCCCGCTGATTTGCACGACTTTTCCATCCGCATCCTGGTGTGATTTTGCACTGAAACTGAGGAAGTGCGGTTTACCCTCGCTGTCGAGATGCACGGTCTCGAAATCAGCATGGTCTGTACCCCTGAGAAGCGCGTCGATGGCTTCCTTGTCGGCCGGCGGATGATCGGGTGAGCGGTATTCATGGAACGAGTGCAGCAGCATGGACTCGGGCGGATAACCATAGATGTTTTCGCAGGCACGGTTAAGGTAGGTCAGCTGGCCCCGTGCATTCATGGTCCAGACCAGGTCATGTGCTGTTTCAACCAGATCGCGGTAGCGGTTCTCGGCCTCACGTAACAGGTTTTCTGCAGTCTTGTTGCGGGTGATGTCCGCCACCATGCAGATATACTGTTGCCTGTTATTGCTTTGCATGGCTGTAACCCGCGCAGATATCTGCATCAGCGTGCCGTTGCGGTGATAGCCCTCGACTTCATATTCAGACCAGCCCGACGCTGATTTTTCGCTGCTGCAAAGCAGGTCCGGCATCAGCCATTTGAGCGGATGGTGGCAAATTTCAGCTGCCATATACCCGAACAGTTTCTCGGCTGCCGGGTTAAAGCTTTCCACCAGGCCCCTGTCGTTGACGGTAATGATGCCTTCGGCAGCGGTCTCAACTACCGTGCGCAAATGCGTTTCCTGCTCTCCCAGCCGGCGGTAGAGTTTTCCCAGCGACTGGGTCATATAACCGATTTCATCAGTGGATTTCGGCTGCAGTAGGGCAAGCTCCGCATGCAGGGAAGCGCCGCTGCCCATCAGCATGTCCTGCATAGGTTCCAGCGCACGAGCCACACTGCGGATCGAGAACAGGGTGATAAGACCGGTGATAACAACCAGCGTGAGCCAGATGGCCATGTGTCCGGCGGACAGGTTACCGGTCTGTTGCCAGTGGTAGTTCATCAGGACGCTGTAGCACAGCAGGGGCACGAAGCCGCCCATCAGCATCAGCTTGGATTTCAGGCTGACCTGGACATTTTGCAGACTGAGATGCCCGGCCAGTTTTCCGATCTCATCCAGTGCCAGCTGGTAGGTGGGCAGGCCGACCAGTGCGACGACAGAGAGTTGCAATATCAGCAGTTGCAGGAACGGACCCAGTGCACCGGGGATGGCCTTGTTGAGGACAATGAATAACAGCGGCGGCGTCGCCAGGGCATAGAGCAGGAAAAACCCCCAGTAATCGCGGCTGAAAGTTGCGAGGCGCCGCTGCTGCGCTTCGGGCAGCAGGCCGGTTCGCTGCCAGTTCGCCGCGCTCTCACTTAACGGATTGAAATATCTGGAAAAATAGTAATATGCCCAGCAGGCTATCAGGGCCACGAAGCCGGCCAGGATAGCAATGGACTGGCGCGATTGCAGTTCAGCCGGGGCGATCAGCCCGAACAGCAGGGCGCTGGTGAGACCGGCGAGGGGTGCAAGCAGTAACCCGATGAGTATCAGGCCGGTAAAGCGCAGGCGGATACGTTTCAGTTCACTCAACATAATCCTGATCCTGATGCTCCTCGCAAGGCCGCTTTTCGCGTTTGCCGGGTTGCGTGAACACTGCTAGTTATCGTTTTAGAATTAATGCGCTAGCTTTAACACTGGAAGCGTTCGGTGAATACTATGCCATAACTATCTAGAATATCAATAGTAGTGAGGAACCAGCACGCTGCCTGCGTTAAGGTTGACTTGCCTGCGGGCCAGGTGGCCGTGCTGGCATACAATAGCGGCACTTTTCAGTTTACAGCTCGTGATGACCGGCGTGCGGCACCTGCGCGGTGCCCGGGATGTCGTCAAACCGGCTACAGGGGGAACTATGAAACGACGCGATTTTCTCGGCACGGCCGGCGGCGGTGTGGTGCTGGCAGGGAGTGTACTGACCGGGTGCGGACAGCAGCAGACCAATGACACCATGGCACCGGTGGCTGCGCAGCAGACCGTGAACTGGAAGATGGTGACCACCTGGCCGAAGAATTTTCCGGGTCTCGGCACCGGTGCCAATCAGCTCGCGGAACTGATCGGTACATTGAGCGGCGGTCGTATCCAGGTCAAGGTATATGGCGCGAATGAACTGGTGCCGGCATTTGAAGTATTCGACAGCGTCTCCGGCGGCAGTGCCGAGATGGGACATGGTGCCGCGTATTACTGGAAGGGCAAGAGCGAGGCGGCACAGTTTTTTGCCGCGGTTCCATTTGGACTGACAGCACAGGAGATGAATGCCTGGCTGTATTACGGCGGCGGCATGGAGCTGTGGCGAGAGGTGTATGCGCCCTTCGGCCTGACACCGGCTGCGGCAGGTAACACCGGTGTGCAAATGGGTGGCTGGTTCAACCGGGAGATCAATTCACTGGATGACCTGCGTGGCCTGAAGATGCGCATTCCGGGTCTTGGCGGCGAGGTACTCAGTCGTGCCGGCGGCACGCCGGTCAGCTTGCCCGGCGGTGAAATATTCACCTCGCTTGCAGACCGGCGCGATCGATGCCACCGAGTGGGTCGGGCCCTACAACGATCTGGCCTTCGGCTTGTACAAGGCGGCGAAATACTATTATTACCCGGGCTGGCACGAACCGGGCACGACGCTGGAATGCATAATCAATACGGCGGCACTGGACGCCCTGCCGGCGGATCTGCAGAGCATCGTGCTGAATGCCTGTCGTGTCGTTAACCAGGACATGCTGGCGGAATATACGGCACGTAACAACAGCGCACTGCAAACGCTGATAAACGAACATCAGGTTGATGTCAGGGAATTTCCCGGCACGGTCCTGCAACGGCTGCGCAGCCTGTCGGAAGAAGTGGTGGCCGAAATAGCCGACAAGGACGCAATGTCAGCGAAAGTCTATGATTCCTACCGCAGCTTTCGTGCACAGGTCGTTGCCTGGCATGATATTTCGGAGCGCGCCTATCTGAACGTGCGCGGCGGCTGACAACAGTGTTAACGGAATGCGTAGGCGAAGCGCAGCAAGTGTAACTCAAGTCCGTCGTTGGGCGTCTTGATGGAAGCGTTCGAGATGTGTTGAAAACGGTAAGACAGCTGGTACTGTCCGTTGTCTCCGAATCCCAGTCCGAGACCGACCAGGGAGCCTAACTGGAAGGCAGTCGAGAGGGTGCGATCGCCCAGCCGGGTGTTCGAGATCAGGTGCGGGCCAACGCCGGCTTCGGCAAAGGGGGTGACACCGCTGGAGAGTTCCGCATCACGCTGCAGCCTGAATACCGGTGTCAGCGTCACATCGATGAGATCGCTGTCATCAATGTCTGACTCCAGGTAGGCGAGTGTGACATCCCAGTATCCGTTCAGAAACCAGGCACCGCCATTGAACCAGGTGCGTTCCCATTTGTTCTGCACGCCCAGCCGGTAGATGCTGGTTTCGTTGCTGTTATCGTCCTTTCCCAGCGTGACAGAGACGGCATCGATCCAGGGACTGCCGGCGGCTGTTACAGCGCTGGACTGGACCAGCATCAGGATTGCGGCAAGCAGGATATTTTCGGGCCTGGTCATGGTATGCCTTCGGGTTTGTTGAAGTGTGGCCAATAATATCAGCTTCCGTAAACAATGGCAGGCAGCCAGGTGGCCAATTGCGGCCAGATGGCCAGGATGACGAGCATAAACAGCTGCAGGCCGATAAACGGCATGACTCCCCGGTAGATGTGGCGGGTGCTGACTTCTGCCGGCGCAACACCACGCAGGTAAAACAGAGCGAAGCCGAAGGGCGGCGTCAGGAAGGATGTCTGCAGGTTCAGGGCGATCATGATGCCCAGCCAGACCGGATCCAGTCCCATGGTCAGCAACACCGGCCCGACGATCGGCACCACCACGAAGGTGATTTCGATAAAATCGAGCACAAAGCCCAGGACGAACATCAGCAGCATCACTGACAGCATGGCACCGAAGGTGCCGCCCGGCATGTTACCCAGCAGCTGCGCCACCACTTCATCACCACCGAAGCCGCGAAATACCAGTGAAAAGATCGATGCCCCGATAAGGATAAGAAACACCATGCAGGTGACGCGCGTGGTCGTGCGCATGACTTCCTGCAGCATTTTCAGATTGAACTGCCGTTGGCTGAGTGCCAGCAGCATAGCGCCCATGGCGCCGACCGACGCGGCCTCTGTCGGTGTGGCCAGTCCCAGCAGGATGGAGCCGAGCACGCCGGCAATGAGCAGTAATGGCGGCACCAGCACCTTCATGACCCGCGGCAGCAGGTGCCCGTTCGCAGCCTGTGCGGCACACTCCGCGGCCGTCAGCGCCGGCATGGCGGCGGGCCGCGTCACCGCGGTAAAGGCAAGATATCCGAGATACAGGCCAACCAGCAGCAGTCCCGGCAGCAGCGCGCCGGTGAACAGGTCGCCGACGGAAATATTGTCGGGGGAATAATTGCCCATGGCGAGCTGTGCCTGCTGGTAACTGGATGACAGTACATCCCCCAGCAGGACCAGCACGATAGAGGGCGGGATGATTTGCCCGAGCGTGCCGGACGCGCAAATGGTACCGGCAGCAATGCGCGGGTCGTAACCACGGCGCAGCATGGTGGGCAGTGACAACAGGCCCATGGTTACGACCGTGGCACCGACAATACCGGTGCTCGCGGCCAGCAGCATGCCCACCAGGGTGACCGAATAACCGAGGCCGCCACGCACCCGGCCAAACAGGGCGGCCATGGTATCGAGCAGGTTTTCGGCAACCCGCGAGCGTTCCAGCATGACGCCCATGAATACGAACAGGGGTACGGCAATCAGCGTGACGTTGGTCATAATGCCGTACAGCCGGCTGGGCAGCACATCCAGGAAGGCGGGATCGAAGCTCCCGGCCAGCTGGCCGAGCCAGGCACAGCCGAGCGCAGTGCCGGCAAGCGTAAGCGCTACCGGGTAGCCACACATCAGCAGCAGGCACACCGTCAGAAACAGCAGCAGTGGTATCACTTCGGCCATGGTCTACAACTCGCGATCCAGACCGGTATCAGCCGCCTGGACGTCAGGCTTGCCGGTGATCACCAGAATGCTGTGCACAACCGTCGCGCAACCCTGCAGCACAAGCATGACGGCCATGACCGGAATAGCTGTCTTCAGCAGGTACACGGCATTCAGGCCACCGGACTCGCGTGAACCCTCGTGTGTTGACCAGGAAGCGTCAACATAGTCGAGACTCGACAAAAAGATGAAAATGCAGACGGGAAATAACAACAGCAACGTGCCGAGCAGGTCGATCCAGGCGCGTGTTCGTACCGTCCATTGCCGGTAGAAAATATCAACCCGTACATGGCCGTTATGGCGCAGGGTATAGGCGGCGCCGAGCATGAAAACCGTTGCATGCAGGTAGGTGATCAGTTCCTGCATTGCAATGGAGCCGAAATTGAACAGGTAGCGGAGAACAACCACGGCGAAGGTGACGCAAACCAGCCCCAGTGTCAGCCATGCAACACAGCGGCCGGTGAGTTCTGCGAGCCGGTCTATGCCGCGGGCCAGGGTTTGCAGGCGTGCGTACATGCTGCGTGTCTCAGCGCTGCTTCAGCAGCGCAGCCGGAAGAGCATCGATAACCAGGGAGTTAACTGCTGTGACGGTGATGGTTTACCACCGGTAGATCATCCAGTTGGGAACAACCAGTTCCGGATCGATCTGGCGGCGGCGTGCATCCAGCGAGCCGTCGCCGTCCGTGTCGATCAGGTAGTACGGGTAGCCGCGCACGGGCTCTACCCTGATCATGTAAATCTGGCCATTGAGACTGTATTCGTGCACAACGGCATCATCGCGGCGGATGATATTGACCTCGGGTTCCAGCTCTTCATCGATGCCACTGGATGGTGGCGGAGCCGCCTTGGGCAGTGGCTCCATTGCGGTTTGCTGGGCAAGGCAGTTGGTAGTGCAAGCCAGCAGCAGGACAAGGATCATTTTATTCATGGCGCGTTACTCTAGAGTTCCAGTAGTTTTTGCCGGTCCTTTTCGGACGGTTCAAAGCTCTTGTGTTCATAATAATCGAAAATGGCATCGACGACCGCTTGCGCCTCATCCACCACCTGAAACAGGTCCAGATCCTTGGCCGCTATGGTGCCCTCGCTGACAAGGGTGTCCCTGAGCCAGTCTATCAGCCCGCTCCAGAACTCGGAGCCGACCAGAATGACGGGGATGCGCCGTGTCTTGCCGGTTTGCACGAGAGTCAGGATTTCGGCCAGTTCGTCCAGGGTGCCGAAACCACCCGGGCAGACCACGTAGGCCGAGGCATATTTGACAAACATGACCTTGCGCGAAAAGAAATGCCGGAAATTGAGCTCGATGTCCTGGAACGGGTTGCCCGCCTGTTCCTGCGGCAACTGGATATTCAGGCCGATACTCGGTGATTTGCCGGCGTAGGCACCCTTGTTGGCGGCCTCCATGATGCCCGGTCCGCCGCCGCTGACCACGGCAAAGCCGGCATCCGACAGCGCGCGCGCGATCGCTTCGGCCTGCTGATAACGGGGATGGTCGCGCGGCGTCCTGGCGGATCCGAAAACGCTGACCGAGGGCTTGATATGGGCGAGGCGCTCGAAACCTTCCACGAACTCGGCCATGATCTGGAAAATTTTCCAGGATTCACGGGTCAGCTGGGTATCGTTCTTGGGGAGCATGCCATGCTGCTTGACTCGGGATTGGTCACTCATGATCTGTCCGGCGCGTTCTCCGTAAGTTGCGGGTCGTTTTGATGATACCATGGCGGCCTGCAACATCTGCCTGCCGCGGGGCGCATGCCGGCGGCGCAACGACAAGAACACTTAATGTCTGCAAAACAATCCAGACCCCTGTTGCTGGTTGACGGCTCGTCCTATCTGTACCGGGCGTTTCACGCGCTGCCGCCGCTGACCACTTCCCGCGGTGAACCGACCGGTGCGGTATACGGGGTTATCAACATGCTGCGCAGCCTGCGCACCGAATACGATCCGGAACACATGGCCGTGGTGTTCGATGCGCGGGGCAAGACCTTCAGGGACGAGATGTTTGCCGAATACAAGGCCAATCGCCCGCCCATGCCGGACGAGCTGGCCGCACAGGTCGAACCGTTACTGGCGCTGGTGCGCGCCCTGGGTCTGCCCTTGCTGCAGGTGCCGGGGGTGGAAGCCGACGATGTCATCGGCACCCTGGCCGTGCAGGCGGCTGCGGGTGGTGAAACGGCTGATGTACCGCCGATACCGCCG
>CAVYHX010000022.1:0-5007 GCA_963768415.1 uncultured Gammaproteobacteria bacterium | reverse complement strand
GGCATCGGTGACATAAAAGCAGACACCCATCAATCCACCCAGCAGGACAAGCCTATATTTCCGCAACCAGCTATACCGGGGTAACCCCGCATAAGGCAGCTGCATTCCGAAAGAGATATTTGTGTACGGGTTATCCGCCGAGCTGCAATCTTGAAACCTGGAACCTGAAGGCATTCGCTAGTAACCTGCTGATAAAAATCCCGAAGTGGCTAGACAGTCAAACGCAGATGCGTCCGTACTGGACAATATACGTTCCGTCAAGTCCCTTTATCGGTACCAGCGCACAATACTTCAATAATGATCCGCAGGGAGGACGTGGGATTATCCTGCCATCAGGCAAACGACCCTGGCAGGTGCTATCTCGCATGTCATGCGGGCTGATTTTCAGGATAGTATTTGGCGTTTGGTGCCCGGGGCCGGAATCGAACCGGCATGGTGTTGCCACCGAGGGATTTTAAGTCCCTTGCGTCTACCAATTTCGCCACCCGGGCAGGGGTGAACCAGCGCTATTGTAGATGCAATATCACGGGTTGGGAAATGGCATGATGGATGGAGGCTGAGCCCGGAATCGAACCGAGGTACACGGCTTTGCAGGCCGCTGCATAACCACTCTGCCACTCAGCCAAAGATGTGTGCAAGCCCGTGCCCTGACAGAAAAAGCCCCCCGGACAGATTATCCAGGGGCTCAGACGCGGTTAAAAATGGAGCGGGAAACCAGATTCGAACTGGCGACCCCAACCTTGGCAAGGTTGTGCTCTACCAACTGAGCTATTCCCGCTTGGGTGAGACGATATTCTAGCGTCAGCGTCCCGTCTGTCAAGCACCACGCCCGGTTAATTCCCTGAATTTCCGACCAGAATCGGCCAGGCCGCTCTGATATACATGAACATGGACCAAAAAGTCAGGGCTGCTGCCACGTACAGCAAAACCAGTCCGGTGGCATGCATGGGTATCGGCCCCAGCGGGAATTTATAAAGCAGCATCAAAATGGCCACCATTTGGGCAATGGTTTTTACCTTGCCGATAATGGAAACGGCAACCTTGGTGCGTTCACCCAGTTCGGACATCCATTCGCGCAGGGCCGAAATGGCAATCTCGCGGCCGATGATGACGACAGCGGGAATGACGAAAATCACCGTGGGATTGTCCTGCACCAGCAGAACCAGCGCCACGGCCACCATCAGCTTGTCGGCTACCGGATCCAGAAAGGCGCCGAAGACCGAAATCTGTTTCATGCGCCGTGCGAGATAGCCGTCCAGCCAGTCGGTCAGCGCCGCCAGCCCGAAAATGGCCGCGCTGAGGAGACTGGACCACTGGCTCGGGGTATAAAATACCACCACCAGCACCGGAATCAGCACAATGCGCAAGATGGTCAGGGAATTCGGGAGCGTCCAGAGCTTCATTTTATTGTCCTAGTCTCCGTGAAAGGCATCATAAATCTGCTGCGCCAGCGCTGGACTGATACCCTTTACCATGGTCAGATCTTCCACGCCTGCCCTGGCAACCTCCCTCAGTCCACCGAGCTGCTGCAATAATTGCTGCCGGCGCTTCGGACCCACACCCGGAATCGTTTCCAGTGGAGATGTGTTCCTTGCCCTGGCCCGTTGCGCCCGGTGCCCGGCAATCGCAAAGCGATGGGCCTCATCCCTGACTTGCTGGATCAAATGCAGCGCCGGTGAACCGGAGGGCAGACTCATTACCCGCTGTCCGCCCGGAAAATGCAGCGTTTCCAGGCCCGGCTTCCTTCCCGGTCCCTTGGCGACACCGACTATCTGTACCCCGATGACCTGCAGTTCTTCCAGTACCCTGGCGGCGGCGGCAACCTGCCCCTTGCCGCCATCGATCAGCAGGAGGTCGGGCAGCGCTCCCTCGCCCTGTTGCAGGCGGGTATAGCGCCGGGTTAACGCCTGCTCCATGGCGGCGTAATCATCCCCCGGCTGTATGCCCCGGATATTAAACCTTCGGTAGTCCGATTTTAAGGGCCCTTCAATACCAAAGACAACACAGGATGCCACTGTCGACTCTCCCTGGGTGTGACTGATATCAAAGCATTCGATACGCTCCGGCATATCTTCAAGCGGTAACGCGCTGACCAGCGCTCGCAACCGGCCCGTATAACCCTTGCGCGTATTCAAAAAGGCGTGCAGTGCATGCTCCGCGTTACTGAGCGCCATTTTCACCCAGCGCGCCCGATTGCCGCGCACACTGGTACGCAGGCGCACCTTGTGACGCGCCTGCTCGCATAACACGGACTCGATCAACTCCATCTCCTCCAGTTCATGACTGAGGAGCAACTCCGATGGTATATCCTTGCCCAGATAATACTGCGGAATAAACGCCGCCAGCACATCCGCGCTGCCAGCCTCTGCAGGCAGCCTGGGGAAAAAAACGGCATTGCCCAGATTGCGCCCGCCGCGAATAAAGAACACCTGCACGCAGGCGCAGCTCCCGTCGGTCAGGCAGGCGACGATATCGAGGTCACCGCCTTCCTTGCTGATATACTGTTTTTCCTGGACCCGGTGCAGGCTGGCGATCCGGTCCCGGCAGATCGCGGCCAGTTCATAGTTCTGCGAACCAGCAGCCTGTTCCATATCGGCAACCAGATCATCGATTACCCGGGTGCTCTTGCCTTCCAGAAACATAACCGTATGCTCGACGTCCCTGGCGTATTCCGCCGGCCCGATGAGACCTACACAGGGCGCCGTGCAACGCTTGATCTGGTATTGCAGACAGGGCCTGCTGCGGTTTTTGAAAAAGCTTTCTTCACACTGCCGCACCCTGAAGAGCTTCTGTAAAAGTTGCAGGCTGTCCCGCACCGCGACGGCACTCGGATAGGGACCGAAATAGCGTCCCTTGCCACGGCGCGCACCCCGATGAAGAGCGACTCCGGGGAAATCCCGGTCAGATGACAGGTAAATATAGGGATAACTCTTGTCATCCCGCAGCAGCACGTTATAACGCGGCAGGTGTTTCTTGATCAGGTTGTTTTCCAGCAGCAGTGCCTCGCCCTCGGTGTGAGTGACGGTCACGTCGATACCGGCAACCTGCTCCATAAGCACGCGGGTCTTGGTATTCAGTCCGCTGCTGCGGAAATAACTGGATACACGCTTTTTGAGATTGCGCGCCTTGCCGACATAAAGGACTGACTTTTCGGCATCCAGCATGCGATAGACACCGGGCCGCCCGGTCAATGTTTTCAGGAATGCCGCGGCATCAAAGGTGGCGGTATCATCTGCCATTGTCTGCCAGCTCAGCCCGTCGCAGATTGCGTCCGATGTTCAAGCAATTCGGCTGCCTTGCGAAAGACATCACTGAACATTTCCTGAGTCAGCCGGCGCGTCTGGGTGTTATAGCGACTGCAATGATACGAATCCAGCAGCAACCTTCCCGGAGCGATCATATGTTCCCGGGCATGGCCAAATGGAAAGGCCGACAATTTCTGTCCGCTTGCCCGCAGTACAGCATCATGCGCGATCTTGCCAAGCGCAAGCACCACCGCCGGTTTCGGCAGACTATCGAGTTCGTTGCCCAGAAATCTGTTACAGGTCCTGACTTCATCGAGCTGCGGCTTGTTTTGAGGTGGCAGGCACTTGACTGCATTCGTGATCCGGCAGCCGGTGAGCTGCAAACCGTCTTCTCTTGCTACTGACTCCGGCTGATTACTGAAACCGTAATCGAACAGTGTCTGGTACAGCAGGATACCCGCGTGATCGCCGGTAAACGGCCGCCCGGTGGCATTGGCCCCGTGCATACCGGGCGCCAGCCCGACAATCAGCAAACGTGCCCTGCGATCGCCAAACGGCGCGACCGGGCGTGCATGATAGTCCGGATATTTTTCTGCAGTCTGATCTAGAAAACGGGCGAGTCGGGGGCAGTCTCTGCAATCAGGATCAAAAATCGGCAAGTTCGTTTTGGACATTCAGGGCTTCGGCGTGCTTGTCATGGAGCGTGACACGCAGGATCTCGTGACTGTTGGTATTGGCAATGTAAAGGGTATCGTCATGAAACACCAGTCCGCCCGGCTCATCCAGACGCCAATTGATTGCAATACTCGAAACAGACTTATCATTCAAACTTATCTTCTTGATTTTATTGTTATATGTATCCGCTATCCAGAGTGTGTTCCGGGCCTGGTCGGCACCGACAGCCAGGGGGAATTGCAGGCGGGCGGTCGTCCCGGGCCCATCACTGTCGCCATATTCGAACAGCCCCTTCCCCACCAGTGTCGTGACCACGCCCGTCGTCACATCCACACAGCGCACCGCAGACGCCTCTGCATCGGTCACGTACAGCTTGTTGCGGATAACCGCCACACCGCTGGGTTGCGCAAACGCTGCCAGCTGACGCTTGCCATCGACAAGGCCTTCCTTCCCGGATCCGGAAAATACCTCAATCGTCCTGTCGAGCAGTGACAGCCGCCAGATCTGGTGCAGTCCCGTCATGGTGATGTAGAGCGTGCCATCCCTGTATGCGAGATCGCCGGGTGAATTCAGGTCCACGGTGATTGCAGTCAACACTCCATTGACCGGTTGCTGCGCTGCAATTCCTGTACCGGCGATCGTATCGACTGCATCAGTATGCAGATTAATGCGCCGAATAGCATGATTACCCGTATCGGCGACATAGAGATAATCATCAACGAGCACCATTCCATGAGGATCATCAAACGCGGCATCAATCCCTTTACCATCAAAAAATCCGGCGCTTGAGGTGCCATACTGGCGCAGCACCTGTCCATTATGCGATGTCACCAGTATTCTGTTATGCCCGCTGTCCGCAATGTAGACCTTGTTGCCGGCGGCTATAACCCGGCCAGGAAACGAGAGTTCCTTGCCGGTTTCCGGTTTCGGCCTGACGGTTACCGATGAGTACCGGGGCGATGCGCTGTCATCCGCACCGGCGAGAAGTTTCTGTATGAAACTGTCCAGCTGCCTGACTTTCCCCTCTCCCGACTGGGCCCCGACAATACAACCATTGCGATCGATCAATACCTGTGTCGGCCAGGAC
>CAVYHX010000021.1:0-54828 GCA_963768415.1 uncultured Gammaproteobacteria bacterium | reverse complement strand
TCCGGTCCAATGGCAAGGGCATTCCTTCATTATTCTCCCCCTGCTTTGGGGTCATTTCAACCGCTTCGCCTGGAATGACGCCTGTTCGACCGCGTTCCAGGCGTCGTGCAACTCAAACACTCACGAGGCCACTTGGCCCGCAGCAGCTAAGCGCCAACACTGAAGGCTCCAGAACAGGAACCAGCCAATGAATTCCTCCTCGTACCATTGTCTTGGGCTCGTAACTGTCAAGAAGACGCTAAACAAGGCGTGCAACTCATACGCTCATCACGAGGCCACTTACCTCCTCACGGCAGCTATCATGTGCCAACACTCAAGCCGCCAGAACAGCTGTTACGAAAGTCCGGTGGCGGATGCTGCCAACGCGGAGGCTTATCGCATTTCATGATGAAGCACTCCTTTGCAAGTCCATCAAGTCTTTCAAAGTCAAAATTCGAAAAGTCGAGCTTCTTAAATGCTTGTAAATCAGTCTTGGCAAGAGTCTGAAGCTCTTCTAATGAAAGAATCTTCGTTTTCGGCTCAGTTGCTTCCGTTTTGGACCGAGCCAATGTCGTTTCAGTCGGAATGGATGGCGTTCCCTTCCGTTTTCGCGGCCGTCGTGGACAGATCGCCAAGTTTTGCTTGATCGTCTCCCATTTCCGATCATGTCCTGTCGGTGGGGAGTAGTTGTAACCTCGAGAATCCGAAAATCCGGCTCAACAGCCGGTCTTTTCTTCGGAGCGGACGACATGTCGGAGGCCGTCCGAGGTCGAACTTTGATGAGGTCGTTATCAATGACGAAGGCGTTTTATGGAGTCGGAATTGTGATGAGAGGTGCAGCTAGGTAGTGTTTGAGAGAGATATAATAACGAAGCTTCACGAAATCACTCTAGTACGGAGAGGCAAGAGGCTGCGCTGCCATGGTGACTGCGCGATGACACTAGTAACGCTTTGAATCACGAGCGTCCTCCAAAGGCAAAGGTTGTGAAACGGTCATTTTCGATGACCACTAGAAGTACTTTTTAAGCTATACTAAAAAATATCAAAAAACCCGGAAAACCTCGTGTCCACTCCATGAGGGCTTGGTCTGACGCACGAACACAACAGAACAACAACAACAGAATGACGACCATGATTGGGTCTCCCGACCAAGACGGTGAAATGGAGACAGAAGAAGTGTCGGTTACCCATTCCGATCATGAGACGATGTACAGCGAAGAAGAAGAGAAGGAGGGAACGAGATGGGTTATCCTATTCCTGACGTAGTCCGTGATGTTTGGTGTTCTTGTACTCACTTGATATCCCGGCAGCAGCTCATCAACCACTCGAAGACTATATGGAAGACGACGAGGACTTTGAGATGTACTTTAATCTTCTGTAATCCAAGTTCGACCCCTTCCAAATGTGATCCTTCCCTTCTTTGGTGGGTCGGCAGTTGATCGTCTCGGTTCTGCTTTTTGTTTAACGTTATTTGCAGGATGCCGCCTCACGGGTCAGGTGGTATTTGCTGCTCGGGGGTGGGGAGTACAAGAGCTGGAGCATTATGCTGTTGGGCTCGTGTGTCTGACGGCCTGGGGGGTGTAGTCGCTGTAGCAATACGTAGTCTGTTGGGTGGTTGCCCCGCAAAAAAAAAAGTTTTTTTCACCAATTGCTATGATGGCGGCAGCTAACGTACCAACAAGTGTGCGTGCGAAATTGGCAAAATTTGCATTCGACACCGCAACCAAATTGGACTGGCTTGTGTTGATTACCTTAAATGGTAAAACTGACACTCGTGCCAAACATTATTGTGGCGAAAATCCTCGGTTCACCAAACATCTACGCACTTGGGGCGAAGCCGGTACGGTCACACTTGACAAGCAAGGCGAAACCGAAATCTGCCGATCGCGGCAACGGTCTGCATGTTTATCGGCTACGCTTCGGAACATGAAGGTGATTGTTACTTAATGTACGATCCTGAAACCAATACCAAGTACGAAACGAGAGACGTAACATGGCTACATCGCATGTATTACACCCGACCAGTACCTGGCAGTGACGACGAAGACATCGTTGTCGTGTACGAAGTCCCTGAAGGACAACAATCGTGTCTTGAGCCTGAAGCTGAGGAGAGCAATGACGACGACGTTCCTCCAACAAATGCGGATAACACAACAAACATCGCGTCCAACGCTTCAACTGCAACGAAACCACCAAGTATTTTGCGAAAGGTTTCGTTCGCAGCCGACATGCAAGATGATGCTGGGCAAGACGAAGACACACAGGAGCTGATTGACGATGCGATACAAGACGCAACACAAGAAGTCGAAGAAGACCGACAAAGTGCCACGACAACAAGATCTGGTCGCGTCAGTGCTCGTCCAAGCATCTTGAGCCCGCATATGGAATCAGGACAAGCTGGCCAGCACTACGATTCTGTCGAATCGAACACACCTCATGTCGACTACGAAATCACGCTCACTGCAGCTGAAGAACGTTACTACGACACCATGCAAGATGCAGGCGAATACCCATTTGAGGTCTGCTGCGTTGGCGCTGGAATCGGCGGCGGTTTCGAGAATACGAATGAGCTCCACGTCTTGAAATATGACGAAGCCATGGCATCCAAGAATGCCGAACACTGGCACGACGCGGTCGAAGAAGAACACGACCGATTCCTACAACATGACGTATTTGACGTCGTACCCAAACAAAAGTTGCCAAAAGGAGCCAAGATCCTGTCGTCAACATGGGCTATGAAGCTGAAAGCGAGCGGCACGTTTCGTGCAAGACTCAACGCTCGCGGCTTCGAACAAGTCGACGGCATACACTACGATAAGGATACAAAGGCTGGTCCTGTTATCAACATGACAACACTATATGTTGTGTTTACACTCATGATCATGGCTGGTTGGTATTGCGAACTGCTGGATGTAAACGGTGCATTCTTATTGGGCACCGATTTTCTGGCACACGGCAACGACCTGTACATGGACGTGCCACAAGGATTCGAGCGGTTCTACCCGAAGAACGTGGTGCTCCGTTTGAAACGCACAATTTACGGACTTGCTCAATCTGCCCTTTCATTTTGGCTGGTACTTTTGAAGGCCATGCGAGAGCTTGGCTGTGACAAGAGCAAGGCCGATCCATGCTTGTATTACAAGTGGACCGAAAACGGACTAGTCGTCTGGGTCTCATGGATCGATGATCTGTTGTGCGCGGGACCGAAAGAAGAGGTCTTAAAGATGAAGGCGGGTATGCTAAAGAAGTTCGCCTGCGATGAACAAGGCGAAGCGAACGAATACGTCGGTAACAAGATCGAACGCGGCGACGGCTACATCAAGCTAACACAGCCGGTTCTGTCGCAAAGTTATGAGGACGAGTTCGAATTGCCGATCGAACGTGCAGCTCCCAAAACACCAGCAGCACCGGGTAGTATTCTTGTACAAGGCGAAGAAGCAAACGCTGTGTCACCTGATGAACAGCGCATCTATCGCACCGGTGTAGCAATACGGAACCTAACGAGTACTTAAAGAAAATTAAACGAAAAAAAAAAAAAAAAAACAAAACAAAAAGAAAAAAAAAAAAAAAAAAAAAAAAAAAAAAAAAAAAAAAAAAACGTGGCCGTGTATCGTGACAACATGGGTGTGACAGGTCATCAAAAGACAAGGGGAACAGGTAGTGTCTGTCATTGATGCCAAACAGACTTGAATTTGCTGTGCACTTCTTCCACATGCATTGGATGCAAGTCGGCCACGGCAGCTTGTCTTTGTAGCAGCAGCACATGTTCAATTGTTGCATTGTGTTGTTGCATGCCACCATTTTTCATCATGTCTGCAATCACCTTGATGGTTGATGATGATTGGCAACAGCCTCTGTCATTCTGGTGAACATGTCACCTTGATCTCGTGTTCTGCATCGGCAAACGTTGTTGCCAAGCTCTGCAATGTTTCCTTGCAAGCCATTCTTGTTGTTGTTGCCCCTGCAGGTGCCTCTCTTGTTGAATCCGTTGGATTTTGTCGATTGCCGGGTTCGTTGACTTCCGGTCTCTTCTTCGTTGCTGTCGTCAGCTCTCATTTTTCTTGATTTTGTTGTCCGTTGTTGATCGTAGCTTCTCTGCCCGTCGATGCTGCCACTCCTGCAATTTTGCTGTTCGTCGACTCTTTGACGTGTTTTGTTCGTCGGATCGGCTGTGTCGTTGCCGTCCTCTCCACGGACTTTTCTTTGCAAATGCTGAACGAACACTCAGTTCGCACAATGCATGACCGGTTGTTGCGGCATCCTTTTGCTAGCAACAACATATGCACTTAGTTTGTTGTCTGCTTGTTAGGTTTGCAAAGAAAAGTGAACCAACTGATGGTTCCAAAAAACTCTGACTCATTGTTCTTTGCTTTGGTCTGTCTGTCATCCAAAGCAAACACGTGTTCTCCCAACCATGGTGCGGACTCAAAGTGTCTTGATTGTGGAGAAATTGAGCAACAACGGCACATGTTTGCGCGCAAGCACGAGGCCAGAAGAGATCATTGGGAAAATGCAAGACAAATGTTTCAAAAAATGTCACAGCAGCACAAGACGGCAAGTGAATCAACAAATGTGATGATGGCATGCCTCAAGAGATGTGAAGAATGCCCGGATGAGAACATGAAGCAACAAGATGCTAGTGCTCGTCCGAGACGACGACCAATGTCGTAACGAAAAGGAACCGCCCGGTGCGCTGGCAAATATCGTCTAACATGCGCATAGACAAGGCTCCCAGACTGCACTTTGATGCTGAATGTAAAATGTGAAAACCCGGGTTTTTCGAGGTGATTTCTTTGGAAGCGGTGAGCGGCTGCTAAATCATCCTTGTCGTCGATTTCTTGAACAACTGAGCTGTCATACTCTGGGAAGGCAAGACACGAAATGTCGGGCATACTATCATGGATATCATTCTGTATTTCGACATCTTCCTCTGCTTCGGATGGTGAACCAATAAACACAGGTTTATCTGAGGCAGCATCTACGACGGGATGAGGCACGTCGATGACAAGGTCGTATAAGGGTAGGGCATCAACCATTTTTGGTTCTTTCACTTCCTCGGCGAAGTTGCATTCCTTTCCCCTTCTGTTCGTTCATCCTGTCCACCATTGCATTCGTAGGGTGATCATCATACAAACCTTCTCCTCCTCGAAGATTGTCGTTGTTGCCACCATTGTTTTTATTAATGTTGGTTTCGTTGTTATTTTCAGTACCGTCATTAGTCTCATAAGCCTCAGCCATATCCAAGGACCGCCGATGTCCAGCAGGAAATGCATCGGGGCGAGCGGAAAAGGTAGAGTCGTCTGACATGGCGCTAACATCTTGCATAGATGTCCCAATGTCCGATACACTTTTAGATCCAAAACCTAGTACCTTCTTTGCTGTTGATGCGACCGCAACGGTAGCTTCCGATTGAGTGTAATTTGGGAAGGGCATTTCGTCAGCTTCCACAACATTGTCTTCTTCTTAAGTTGTCGTCCTCGTCGTCCTCTGTGGACTTGGTAAAAGGCAAGTGGACCCCAATTTTGCCCAACGCATTTCCCAATCCTTTTTGGATCCATCCACCGCTCAACTGTTGTTGCTGCTGAGAGAGTCCCAAGCTTGAAGATTTGCTACTGTTGTTGATAGAAGAAAGCTGTGACCTGGGGCTCTTAAAGATGGAGGAGTCGTTGCTGCAACTGTTGGATTGATGCGACGACGGTTTGGATTTCAAGGCCATTGCCAAAGGATCATTGGCGCTTTCTTCTTCATCGGTTCCTTCTCCCCAGAACGAAATGATTTCATCCTTCTCCGGTCCTTCCGGTGGAGCGTTGCTTGTTTCTTGACTATTTTTGGATACCTTCGCAAGACCTACCTCCAAGGAAAATTTTCCGTTTTTCATTTTCTTATTGTTGTAATTGGGTGCTGTTGTAGCTTTAGGGTCAGGGTCAAGGTCAGGGTCAAGTATTTTCGTCGGTGCTGACTCTTGTTGTTGCTGCTGATGTTTTGATCGATCCCTGATGTTTCGACGAATCCCACTTGTCGTGATCAAACTCCATCCATGTTGTGGAGAGCTCTGTCGAAAGCCGCTTCTCGCCCTCTCTTCCCTGCATGGTTATGCTGTTCCGTTGAAATCACTTTGCATGCTCATCTGCTGCAAAGGCATCGCCCCCTTCTGCTTCACGAGCAATACGCAACTGAGCCAAGTAGAGGAGGCAGAAGCTTCCAAAAAAACATTGCCGTATTGCTGCCATCGGCTTCGCTATCGGCGCGGTCTTCTCCGGCCTGGCGGGTTATATCGGCATGAATATCTCGGTGCGCGCCAACGTGCGCACCGCCGAGGCCGCCAACGACGGGCTGAACGCGGCCATGCAGATCGCCTTTCGCGGCGGCGCCATTACCGGCATGCTGGTCGTCGGCCTGGGTCTGCTGGGCGTGGCCGGCTTCTACGGCATGCTGCTGGCCATGGGCGTTGACGACCCGATTCATCCGCTGATCGGCCTGGCCTTCGGTGGCTCGCTGATTTCCATCTTCGCCCGGCTCGGCGGCGGCATCTTCACCAAGGGTGCCGATGTCGGCGCCGACATCGTCGGCAAGGTCGAGGCCGGTATTCCGGAAGACGACCCGCGCAACCCGGCCGTCATTGCCGACAACGTCGGCGATAACGTCGGCGATTGCGCCGGCATGGCCGCCGACCTGTTTGAAACCTATGCCGTCACGGTCGTGGCCACCATGCTGCTGGGCAGTCTGCTGTTGCCTGATCATCGGTGCGGCTACCGCCCTGTATCCGCTGGTGCTGGGTGGCGTCTCCATTATCGCCTCCGTCATCGGCACCTTCTTCGTCAAGGTCCGTGAAGGCGGCAAGATCATGAACGCCCTCTACCGCGGACTGATCGTGGCCGGCGCACTGGCCGCGATTGCCTTCTACCCGGTCACGACCTGGGTCATGGGCGACAGCATCATGCTGGACGGCGCGGAAATCGCTACCCGCTACCTCTACTACTGTGCCCTGATCGGCCTGGCCCTGACCGCGGCCATGGTCGTGATCACCGAGTACTACACGGCGACTGAATTCAAGCCGGTGCGCCACATCGCCGAGGCCTCCACCACGGGTGACGGCACCAATGTCATCGCCGGCCTGGGGATCTCCATGAAATCCACCGCCATCCCCGTGCTGGTCATCTGTGCCAGCATCTGGGGTGCCTATGAGCTGGCCGGCCTGTATGGCATCGCCATCGCCGCCACCGCCATGCTGTCCATGACCGGTATCATCGTCGCGCTCGATGCCTATGGCCCGATCACCGACAATGCCGGCGGTATTGCCGAGATGGCCGAACTGGACGAGAAGATCCGCAACATCACCGATCCGCTGGACGCCGTGGGCAACACCACCAAGGCCGTCACCAAGGGCTATGCCATCGGCTCGGCCGGTCTGGCCGCACTGGTGCTGTTCGCCGACTACACCCATGCGCTGGACAAGCACACCGACGTGGTGCTGAACTTCTCGCTGGACAACCACATGGTGCTCATCGGGCTGTTCATCGGCGGACTGATGCCCTATCTGTTCGGCGCCATGGCCATGGAGGCCGTCGGCCGCGCCGCCGGCGGCATCGTCAACGAGGTACGCCGCCAGTTCCGGGAAATGCCGGGCATCATGGACCACACCCAGAAGCCGGATTATTCCAGGGCGGTCGACATGCTGACCAAGGCCGCCATCAAGGAGATGATCATCCCCTCGCTGCTGCCGGTCCTGGTCCCGGTCGTCGTTGGCCTGACGCTGGGCACGGAGGCCCTCGGCGGTCTGCTCATCGGCACCATCGTCACCGGCCTGTTCGTCGCCATCTCCATGACCACCGGGGGCGGCGCCTGGGACAATGCCAAGAAATACATCGAGGACGGCAACTTCGGCGGCAAGGGTTCGGACGCCCACAAGGCCGCGGTCACCGGTGATACCGTGGGTGACCCCTACAAGGACACGGCCGGCCCGGCGATCAACCCGCTGATCAAGATCATCAACATCGTGGCACTCCTGATCGTGCCGCTGTTGTAGCCGATGTCACCGGGCGGGGTTGAGTCGAGATGAAGATCTGCATCCTTTCGGACAGTCACGACAATCGTGACTACCTGGAAACGGCCGGGCGGCAGGCGCGTGCTGCCGGTGCGGAAGCAATTCTGCACTGCGGCGATATCGTCGCACCCAGTACCCTGAATGTGCTCCAGCCCCTGGGTTTGCCCCTGCATGTCATCCATGGCAACAACACCGGCGACCTGTACACGATGCAGCTGGTCGCGTCCAAACCGTCGCGCCAGCTCAACTACTACGGCCAGGACGCCGGTATCGAGCTGGGCGAGCGGCGCATCTTCATAGTGCATTACCCGCACTATGCAGAGGCCATGGCAACGACCGGTGACTGGGACCTGGTCTGTTGTGGACACGATCACAAGGCGGCGATCCGCAGCATCGATAACATTGCCGGCACGCAGACCCTGCTGGTGAACCCGGGCACTGTCGGCGGTATCCAGGCCCCGGCCACCTGGATACTGGGCGACCTGGAGACCATGGAATTCACTATCGAAGCGGTGTCCGACTGGTGTTGCGGCGCGCCAGTGTCGCGGCGCCTCATGAGAACACCCGTTATCTGAACTGATATGAAAGACCAGAATCCCGAAAACATGGTCATCGGCGACAAGAGCGGTATCGATCTGTCCGAATCCAGACCCTCGCTCCAGGCCGTACTCAAGGAACATGAACAGCATCTGCAGGCCCTGCCCGCAGATTGCCCGCCGGTCGACCGCGCCCGTGTCCAGCTTGATATCGCGGAGACCCTGCTGGGCCTGAAACGGCAAGGAAGAGCTGGGAACTGGCCCGCGAGATCTTCGATGTCTTCGTCGCGGCAGAGGCATGGCAGGATGCGATCGAGGCCTGCGATGTCCTGTTCCAGTGCGAGCAACCCGGCTCACTCGCCGCCCTCGGTAACGGTGTCTGGCTCGCCATCACCTACCCGGTGCCCGCGCAACTGACGGTGGCCATGCTGCAACACATCGTGGACGAAACCCCGGAAGATTCCGATGGCGCAGCGGTTGCCGCTGTGGCTGCGCATTATATTGCCGACCTGCGCACCACGGGCGATGACCATGAAAACCTGACCTTTTTCACCAAGCAGATCATTGCCGGCGTCGCCAAACGTCACCGCGGCATCGAAGGCGACCCCGAGATGATAAAGACGTGGATCGAGATCCTCGGGCTGAATGACGTGCCAGAACTGCTCTCCCGGCTCGGCCGTGATCTGGATGCCATTACCGGGGATGACTGGTGGGTTGACCGTGATGCCCTGCGCGCCAGCTGCCGGTGAACTAGCTCACCTGCGCCGGCAGGCCGCTACTGCGGTTATGAGATCCGCTGTAGGAGCCGGCCTTCGGCGCGATTGGCTGGAGCCAATCGCGCCGTGGGCGGCGTTTGCACCGGGAGCGTAACGGGTGCTCTCTGACAGGCTGCAAATTGCACCTCGCAGGTACACCGCTCCGGGCGCGGCCGACAGGCTAGAACAGCGTATAGATAAACGGTGCAACCGCCGAACCTTCGGATAACACGATCAGCGCGCCGAGCAGCACCAGTACAATGATGATTGGCGCAAGCCAGAATTTTTTGCGCACTTTCATGAAACCCCAAAGATCATATAATAAATCCAGCATCAGAATGGCCTCTCTAGTTGTTCCCGGGGTGGTTGCCTGCTCTGGACACGATAGCTGGGGATTGCCGCGTCATGTTTCCGTGCCATGGGATCCTTGCGCAGTAACTTCATCAGCAGGCTGACCGGAACAAATATTACAAAAAAAACCAGTCCAAGGATAATGCGCGTATTGACCCAGCCAAGCACGTGGCCGATCTTGAGCCAGAGCGAGTTCAGCGGCCGCAGCGCCGGTGGATACACCAGTGCAAACAGCGCGAACACAGCTGCCGCGATCCAGGGCCACAACGGCCAGGAGCGCTCCGCGAGCCAGGGAATAAACAGGCCGAAGATCAGTATCAATCCTGCCCCGAAGATAAAGCCGAAGTTACGCAGCTCCTTCGGTCCGGATTTCCGGGTTTTGTCACGGCTGACATAATCTAGTCCAGATCAAACTCTTGCATCCAGGATTCGTCTTTCTCCCGGACCGGCTGCGCGCCCTTGGTCAACAGGTAATTCTCGATCACCAGGTAATCCATCTCGGTACGCATGAAGCACCGGTAGGCATCCTCGGGCGTACCAACGATCGGTTCGCCGCGCACATTGAACGAGGTATTCACCAGCACGGCGCAGCCCGTGAGCTCCTTGAACCGGGACAGTAAACCATGGAACTGCGGGTTGGTCTCCGCATGCACGGTCTGGACCCTGGCCGAGTAGTCGACATGTGTGATGGCCGGCAGCTCCGAGCGTTTGGTGTTCAGTTTTTCGATACCGAACAGTTGCTGCTGTTCCGCGCTCATGGGGATGCGCAGTGACTCCCTGACGGGGGCGACAATCAGCATGTAGGGACTGGGCCGGTCCAGCTCGAAATAGTCGGCAACGTCTTCGCCCAGTACCGCCGGGGCAAACGGCCGGAAGGACTCCCGGTACTTGATCTTCAGGTTCATGACCGACTGCATCTTTGCACTGCGCGGGTCACCGATGATCGAGCGGCCGCCCAGCGCCCGCGGCCCGAACTCCATGCGCCCCTGGAACCAGCCCACCACATTTTCGCTTGCCAGCAGACCCGCCACTTTATCCAGCAGTTCCGCCTGCTCGAGGCGCTCGTACACGGCACCCTGGTTGTCGAGTTGCGTCTTGATTTCAGCATCAGCAAAGCGCGGCCCCAGGTAGGAGCCTGCCATGGCATCCTGTCCGTTTACCCGGCGCGGTTTGCCGTGATAGTCATGCCAGGCCACCAGGGCGGCGCCCAGCGCGCCGCCGGCGTCACCCGCCGCGGGCTGGATCCAGATGTCCTTGAACGGGCCTTCGCGCAGTATCCGCCCGTTGGCCACGCAATTCAGCGCGACGCCGCCCGCCAGACACAGATAATCCTGTTGCAGCTCCTTGTGCACCGTACGGGCCAGCCTGCAGCACCACCTCCTCGGTGATTTCCTGAATCGAACGCGCGATATCCATATGTTTCTGCGTAAGCTGCGTCTCTGGTTTCCGCGGCGGATCGCCGAACAGGTCGGCGAAGCGCCGGTTGGTCATCGTCAGTCCGGTGGCATAGTTGAAATAATCCATGTTCAGACGGAAGGTTCCGTCCTCCTTGAGGTCCAGCAGATTGTCCAGGATCAGGTCGACGTATTTCGGCTCGCCGTACGGCGCCAGCCCCATCAGTTTGTACTCCCCCGAGTTGACCCTGAATCCGGTGTAGTAGGTAAAGGCCGAATACAGCATTCCGAGCGAATGCGGAAAGTCGATTTCCCACTGGGGTATGAGTTCATGCCCCTTGCCCAGCCAGGCGGAGGTCGTCGCCCACTCGCCGACGCCGTCCAGGCACAGTACCGCCGCCTCCTCATAGGGGCTCGGAAAGAAGGCAGAAGCAGCATGCGATTGATGATGCTCGGCAAACAACAGGGACGGTAATTGCGCGACCTTTATGCCACCCAGGGCGGCCAGCTCCTTCTTCAGGGTGGATTTCAGGTAGAGCTTTTCCTTCAGCCACACCGGCATCGCGGCCACAAAGGAGCGGAAACCCCGCGGCGCATAGGACAGATAGGTTTCCAGCAGGCGTTCGAACTTAATCAGGGGCTTGTCATAGAATACGACGTTATCCACCTCGCGCAGTGTGATCCCGCCCTCTGCCAGGCAGCTCTCGATCGCCAGGCCCGGAAACCGTGCATCATGTTTCTTGCGCGAGAAGCGCTCCTCCTGGGCAGCGGCGACAGGAACCCCGTCACGTACCAGGGCCGCGGCACTGTCGTGGTAATAGGCGGATATACCCAGAATATTCATAATGCCAATGATCGGTAAATACAGCTGTCGCTGCGATGATTGATAAGCTTTACAGCACGTTCAATTATTATCGGATCTTCCCCTGATTGAGTGGGCAACGTAATCAATTCAGACGCGCCGCATGCCTTCTGCTGGCAAGGTTGTTGGCCGAATGAATTCGGCCCTACTCAATCAAACCTGTAGGGTCGAATTCATTCGACCAGCGGTGTTTCAGTCATTGCATCAAACCTGTAGGGTCGAATTCATTCGACCAGCGGTGTTTCATCGTAATCTGTCATCCATATGCAGCTCTTGGCCGAATGAATTCGGCCCTACAACGGTAATCTACCCACTCGATATGGGGAAGAGGCTTATTATCTTTGTTATTAAACAGGGTTTTTCAGCGCAGGGCAATGCCACGATCAGTCATGTCCCGGAAAAAATACCCCCTCCCATCCCTACTTCTGATGATAGTAGTCATATTTCTCGAGAATACTGAAGGTAAAACCCCAGGCCTCGCTGTAGGAAAGACCGCTGTCATCCGGGATGATGAGCTTTACATAGAGACTGCCGGGGTACTTCTCCTTGAGTTTCGCTAACTGCCGCTCCAGTTCTTCCCGGGTAACGGATCGATATTCCTCTTCCCCCATGTCCTTGACCATGATGTAGTAGTCAGCACCATCCTTCCAGTAACGCACCGAGACCACGTGTTTGCCTGCCGCAGACCGCGCCGGCCGTACGAGCTTGTCGTATTTGACCTGCAGCTCGTCATAAGTGCCTTGCAATGAGACCAGTTCCTGCTCGGTTGTCGAGCGATACTGCTGCAGCTCGGCCAGTTCTGCGGCCTGCTCCCGGCTACTGGCTTCAGATTGCGCCAGCTCGGCGAGTACCTGCTGTACCCGTTCCTGCAGCGTGGCATGCGCACCCGCAAGCTGGTTTTTTTCCGCGCGGAGTTGCTCGAGCTGGTCAACCTGCAGCTGCGCCGCGCGTGCGGACTGCTGCAAACTGGCGGTCAGTTGCTGTTTCTCGGTCTGCAGTGCCAGTATCTGCTGCGCCTGTTTTGATAAATGTTCGGAGGTAGAACGATTGATTTCTGTCTGGCGCATGAGTTTCATGCGCAACTCGGACTTTTCATGCTGCACCTGCGCCAGCTGCTCCTCCAGGGTGGCGCTGGTTTCGGTCATGGAGCGCGCCAGCGCCTCTGCCTGACGCTCGGCCTGGATCGTCGTGCGCAGCTCCTGCACCAGGTCCCAGTTGCGCAGCATCAATACCGTGCTTGCGATCATGAAGATCATGACGATGACCATCATGATATCGGTAAAGGATGGCCAGAAAGTGTCCGTGCCCGCGCCGGCAGCGGAGCCCTGGCGCAGATCAATGAAGCCTTCGTCCACCCTCAGTCACCCGCTGCTGGCAGGCGGAAACCGTCACGCAGGATCTTCTCGATACCCTTGATTTCAGCCGAGGAATTATCGATCCGCTGACCAAGCTCCATGGCAACCCCCTGCAGCCGGGTTCCGGCCGCGGCATACTCCTGCTGGATGTTCTGCATGCCTGCCGTGGCCTCGCGCAAGCCGTGGATGAGGCCGGCCACCTCGTGCAGCATGCTCTCGCTGTCCCTGGAATACATGGGCAACAAACGCACCGAGGTCAACTCCTCAACACCACTGAGAAAGTGCGTTTGCACATCCGTCAGCTTGAGGTAGAAGTAGCCATAGAAGAGATAACACAGGATGGCGGTGATCGTGGTCGACAGCGCCGTGGACATGCCGTGGATAACCAGCCCCATGTCACCGGTACCCTGCGCCGAATCGAGCAGATTGGATGCGCCGACGAGTGCCACCGACAGCGAGACGATGGTGCCGAAGACACCGGTCAGAATCAGAATGTTACTGACGTAGCGGGCGAAACTGATGCGCGTGCTTTCGTTCGCCACCAGCGTCGAAGCCAGTGCGCTGTGATTGATTTTGGAGTATTTCTTGCCCAGCATCTGGAGCGTCGTGTAGCGCCGGGCAATCACTGATTTCGGATTAATGCGCTTGAGCACCTTTTCGGGATCACCCTCCAGCTGGCGCTCGAAGCGGGCCAGGGCGGCCTCCTCGTTCATGTAATAGAGCAGGGCCAGAACAAGCTTCACCAGCCCGAGCAGAAACACCGCCAGGATACCGCCGTTGATGATCAGGCCTACCGGTGTCTGCTGATGCTTCAAATACAGTTCGTTGATGAAACCATAGTTACCCAGCAGGATGATCACCGCGATCATCCCGAGGATTAACAGCCGCAACAGCGTGCGCCGGGCGAAATTACTCCTGGTCTCGGTCATGGTAGAACAATCCTTCATTGGTTCAATTTATTCCTGCGGCAAACCACCAGGCCTGCAGTGCCGGTAATGCCTGCGTCGTCAAACCTTGCTGTAGATTTCCGCACCCTGCGCTTGAACTCCTCCGCCTTGTCGGACATTCCCTGCTCAATTGCAATATTGACATCACCGATGCCCTTGCCGGCCGCATAATCGCGTACATCCTGACTGATTTTCATGGAACAGAATTTCGGACCACACATGGAACAGAAATGCGCCACCTTGGCAGAATCCTTGGGCAGGGTGGCATCGTGAAATTCGCGCGCCTTCTCCGGGATCCAGGCCGAGATTGAACTGGTCTTCCCAGCGAAACTCGAAACGCGCCTTCGACAGGGCATTGTCGCGCACCTGCGCACCGGGATGGCCCTTGGCCAGGTCCGCCGCATGGGCGGCGATCTTGTAGGTAATGATTCCTTCCCGAACATCGTGCTTGTCCGGCAGACCCAGATGCTCCTTGGGCGTGACATAGCACAGCATGGCGGTTCCATACCAGCCGATCTGGGCAGCACCGATAGCGGAGGTGATGTGATCATACCCGGGTGCAATATCGGTTGTCAGCGGCCCGAGGGTATAAAACGGCGCTTCGTGACAATCGTGCAGTTCCTTTTCCATGTTTTCCCTGATCAGTTGCATCGGCACGTGGCCCGGCCCCTCGATCATGACCTGCACATCATGCTCCCAGGCTATCCGCGTCAACTCACCCAGGGTCTCGAGTTCGGCAAACTGAGCGGCATCATTGGCATCGGCAATCGAACCGGGACGCAAGCCATCGCCGAGCGAGAACGATACGTCATAGGCCTGCATGATCGCGCAGATGTCCGCGAAGTGCGTGTACAGAAAACTCTCCTCATGATGGGCCAGACACCACTTGGCCATGATGGAGCCGCCACGCGACACGATACCGGTGACCCGGCGCGCAGTCAGCGGCACATAGGCCAGCCGGACGCCGGCATGGATGGTGAAATAATCCACCCCCTGCTCCGCCTGTTCGATCAGGGTGTCGCGAAAAATCTCCCAGGTGAGGTCTTCCGCAACACCATCGACCTTTTCCAGCGCCTGGTAGATCGGCACGGTCCCGACCGGGACCGGCGAGTTACGCAGGATCCATTCGCGCGTTTCATGGATATTCTTACCGGTGGACAGGTCCATGACGGTATCCCCGCCCCAGCGGGCTGACCAGACCATCTTCTCGACTTCTTCCGCGATCGAGGACGTCACCGCCGAGTTGCCGATATTGGTATTGATCTTCACCAGGAAATTGCGGCCGATGATCATCGGCTCCAGCTCCGGATGGTTGATATTGGCGGGAATGATGGCACGGCCGCGCGCCACTTCGTCACGCACGAACTCGGGTGTGACTTGCTGCGGAATACTGGCACCGAAACCGGTTCCCGGGTGCTGCTGCAACAGTTCACTGCCCTGCAGTTCATCCAGCAGCAGGTTTTCACGAATGGCAACGTATTCCATTTCCGGCGTGATGATACCCTGCCGTGCGTAATGCATCTGGGTCACATTGCGCCCGTTGCGGGCACACCGCGGTTTGCGGATATGCTCGAAGCGCAGGTGCGCCAGTTCCGGGCTGGTCTGGCGCTCCCGCCCGTACACTGAACCCGGGCCGGTCAGCTGCTCGGTATCACCGCGCTCCTCGATCCAGGCCGTGCGCACCTCGGCAAGTCCCCGCATCAGGTCGATGCTCGCCGCCGGGTCGGTATAGGGACCGGAGGTGTCATACACCGTGATCGGCGGATTCTTCTCGGCCCCCATGCTCGCCGGCGTATCGGATTGCTGCACCTGGCGCAGCGGCACCCGAATGTCCGGACGCGAACCCTGCACATGAATTTTTTTCGAATTCGGAAAAGCTTGCGTCACAGCATCGGAAAGCTGCGTGGCCTTGCTGATAAAGTCCTGCGGAATTGCGCTCATGTGACCATCCTCATATATATGTCGTAGGGACTGGCCGCCGAGTGCGCAAGCTTCCCTACGCCGGTATCAGCCGGATCAGGTTCCAAGGGTCTCTCTCAGCCCGTACCGGGCACCCCCAGCTAGTGCCCAACAAGGTAGCCAATGAAATCGTGCATTGCAAGAAGAGATTCTCTTGTGCACAGAATAACCCTGTGTTTTATATATAAAATGCTGTAATCAGCCAGGCGAAATTGTTGCCAGCGCCGGGCAAACCCCGTAACCTACACCAGCCGCAAAATCCACACCTTAACCATGACGATGAACCAGACCACAATTGACCGGGCCCGCTTCAATATGATCGAGCAGCAGGTCCGCACCTGGGACGTGCTCGACCAGCGCGTGCTGGACACCATGAGCACCATTCCGCGCGAAGCGTTTGTACCGGAGCGTTATGCCGCACTGGCCTTTGCGGACACCCATGTACCGCTGGGACAGGGCCAGGTCATGATGGATCCGAAGCTGGAAGGCCGCCTGTTGCAGGCGCTGGACATCAAGCCCGGGGACACGGTCCTCGAAGTCGGTACCGGCAGCGGCTATCTGACGGCCTGCCTGGCCAGTCTGGGACGCCAGGTCACCAGTATCGATATCATTTCCGAATTCACCCATGCCGCCGCGGCAAAGCTGGCAGCGCACGACTACCAGAATGTGCACCTGGAAACGGGCGATGCACTCGCAACTCCCGGCGGCCGGCACATCATACGACGTGATTGCCGTCACCGGATCGCTGCCCGTGCTGCGCAGGGAATTTTATCAGCAGCTGAATACCGGCGGTCGCCTGTTTGTTATTTCCGGCAATCCGCCCATCATGGAGGCCCTCCTGATTACCCGTATCGGAGCGGACAACTGGGCCCGGGAGAGCCTGTTCGAAACCTCCATACCTCCCCTGCTGCATGCGCCGGCAACACCGGTCTTTGATTTTTAGCCCGGGAGTATTTCCTTACCGATGCGTTAACATCACGCACCCATACACAGCCCCGCCATCTGCACAGCACGCGCAACTGCAGGATCGGCCAGAGTGAGATTGACGATGCAACTGCAAAAAATTCCGGTTTACGCCCTGCTGACCGCCAGCCTGATTACCTTCGCCCCGCGGCCTGCCGCAGCCGATGATCTGCTGTCTGTCTACCTGCTCGCACTGGAGGCGGACCCCCAGTACCAGGCCGCCGCGGCCGCGCATGCTGCGGCCCTGGAAACCCTGCCGCAAAGCCGGGCCATCCTGCTGCCGGGCATCGCCCTGACCGGCAATGTCTCGCGTGACCGCTTCGATCCACGCACCAATGACCCCGCGACCTATGCCACCAACAAGACCTATACGGTGCAATTACGTCAGGCACTCTACCAGCGCGAACGCTTTGTACAGCTGCAGCAGGCGGATAGCGTGATCGCGCAGGCGGACGCCGAATTCGTGGCTGCACAACAGGACCTGATTACCCGGGTCGCCACGCGATATTTCCTGGTCCTGGGGGCGCTCGACAACCTGGAATTCGTCAAGGCGGACAAGGATGCCATCGCGCGCACGCTGGACCAGGCACAACAGCGTTTCGAGGTGGGACTGGCGGCCATCACGGACACCCTGGAGGCCCAGGCCCGCTACGACCTTGCCATCAGCGAAGAAATCGAGGCCGGCAGGCTCCTGGATGATACGCGCGAGGCACTGCGCGAACTGACCGGGCAACTGCCGGAATCACCGGAGATCCTGCAAGCCGTAGATCCCCCTGGCCACGCCGGAACCGGCGTCCCCGGACGCCTGGGTGACAACCGCCCTGGACCAGAACCCCCTGATGCTGGCCGCCCGGGCAGCCACCGAGGTTGCCCGCCAGGAAATCCAGGTTCAGCGCTCCGGGCATTACCCCAGTGTCGATATGACAGCGAATTACAGCTACCGCGACAACCGCTTTGGCGGCATCCAGGACCTGAAGCGCAATGACAGCGCCATCGGTGTCGAACTGAGCCTGCCGCTCTACCAGGGCGGCCTGGTCTCCTCACAGACACGCCAGTCACGTCACGAGTTCACCCAGGCGCAGGAGCAGCAGGTTCAGCAGCGCCGTGCTACGGAGCGTGAGGCGCGCAACAATTACCGCAGTGTCATCACCGGCGTCAGCAAGGTCGAGGCCCTGCGGCAGGCAGTGCGGTCGAACGAAAAGGCACTGGAAGCAGCCGAAACCGGCTTCGAAGTCGGCACCCGCACCATCGTCGACGTGCTGGACGCCCAGCGTGAACTGCTGCGCACGCGGCGCGACCATGCCCGGGAACGCTATAATTACTTACTGGATACCCTGCGCCTGAAACAGGCAGCGGGCATCCTGGAGCAGTCTGATCTGGAACAGATGAACAACCTGCTCAACTAGGCTAGAGTCACAACACCTGCCAGGCCGAGGATTATAGGATGAGTGAGCACAACCCCACTGACAGCACGCCCGGCTTCGATCAGCCGCTGGCACTGCTGCGCGCCTGCCACGCCCGCATGCTGGACCACTGCGAACTGCTGGAACAGCTCATAGCAAACTTGAATAGTGACACGATCGATACCGAAACTGCTGCTGCCGCACGCAGCGTCATGGCCTATTTTTCCAGCAGCGCGCTCCAGCATCACCTGGATGAGGAGGGCGACCTGTTTCCGTTGCTGGCCCGGCAGTCGCTCAAGCTGGCGGACCTGGTACACAGCCTGCGACAGGAACACGCAGAACTGGATGCTCTCTGGAAGGCGCTCGAAGTGGACCTGCGGCGCTTCCCGGAGGTGGCGGATCGCGCCGCGTTCAGCACGACTGCCAGCAGGTTCTGCGAGCTCAGCCGCCAGCATGTGCGGCGCGAGAATATGGAATTCCTGCCGCGGGCCGAAAGCAGCCTGAGCAGCGAGCAACTGAAGGATATCGGGGCGGCCATGGCCGAGCGGCGCGGGGTGCGCTACACCGACTGAACCGGCGCGCCAGTCAGCGTGCTGGCTACAGATATTTGCCGATGATCGCGAGCACCTTGTCCAGTGCGCCGCGGTTTTTCTCGATAGTTGCCCGTCCCCGTTCGCCCACACTGTGACGCTCATTGGCATCCAGCAACCACCGGGTCACGGTATCTTCGAGTTCAGCGGTACTCTCCACCTTGCGGCAGGCACCGGATTCAACCAGTAACTCGCTGATCTCGGTAAAGTTGAATACATTCGGCCCCGTCACCACCGGGATACCCAGTGCGGCCGGTTCCAGCATATTATGTCCGCCGGTGTGCACCAGGCTGCCGCCCACAAAGGCCACATCCGCAGCCGCATAGAACAGGGGCAACTCGCCCATGGTGTCGCCGACAAAAACACCGGTATCCGCGGAACACGGCACGTTCGCACTGCGCAAAACCGTGTGGTAACCGCGATGCCGGCATAGTTCGGCGACCGCGCTGAAACGCTCGGGATGGCGTGGCACCAGCACCAGCAGGCAGTCATCGATTTTTTTACGTATCTGCCGGAATACATCGAGGATCAGTTCATCTTCACCTTCGTGGGTACTGGCGGCAATCCACACCGGGCGTCCGACACCCCAGTCCCGCCGCAGGACCTGAGCCCGTTCGAACAGACCGGGTGGAATGCGCTGCTCGAACTTCATGTTGCCGGTTACCGTTATCCTGTCCCCGGGCGCCCCCAGCAGGGCAAAACGCCGGGCATCGTCTTTGCCCTGCGCAGCAATTTCGGTTACCGCCGCGAGGGTCTGCGCAATCAGGCTGCGCACGCGCCGGTAACCCCTGACCGATTTTGCCGAGAGGCGTGCATTGACCAGCAACAACGGAATTTTGAGACGCTGACAGGCGTTGAACAGGTTAGGCCAGAGTTCGGTCTCCATCACAATCGCCAACCGCGGCTGGACCCGGCCCAGAAAGCGTGCCACGGCATCGGGCAAATCATAGGGCGCATAGACATGGGCCACCTCGCTGCCGAACAGCGCCATGACCTGCGCCGAGCCCGTCGGTGTAACCGTCGTAACCAGCAGGGAGTATTCCTGATACTTCTCAAGCAGCGCGCGGATGAACGGCTCGGCTGCCAGCACTTCGCCGACCGACACTGCATGGACCCAGATGACCCGCTCCCCCAGCGGCGGCTCGATATTACCGAACCGTTCCGGCCAGCGCCGCCAGTAATCCGGAGCGCGCAGGCCACGCCAGGCCAGGCGCATAACCACAAAGGGCGCCAGTAGATACAGGCAGATCGTATAAAGTGTTCTCAATGTGGTCTGCCCTGAAAAAACCGGAGATTCAGGTGAAGAATCTGAACGTACGCATCATTGCTGCGATCGCAGCCAGTCCATATACAGGGGCACGCCCGCTTCCACCGTCTTGAACGGTTTATCATATCCCAGACCGCGCAACGCCTGTATATCGGCCTCGGTGAAACTCTGGTAGCGGCCGCGCAAATGCTCCGGAAAGGGGATGTATTCAATCGCACCCCTGCCATGCCAGGCAATTACCGCATTCGCAACATCATTGAAACTTTGGCAGCGGCCGGTACCAAGATTCACAATACCGGATTTGTCCGGGTTATCCATAAACCAGAGATTGACATCCACCACGTCATCAATATAGATGAAGTCACGGCGCTGCTCGCCATCACCGTAACCGTCGCAGCCGGCGAACAGACGCGGATTCTCACCCGCATCGAGCTGCTGACTGAGGTGATAGGCGACACTGGCCATGCTGCCCTTGTGCTGCTCGCGCGGGCCATACACGTTGAAATAGCGAAACCCTGCAATCTGGTTTTTAGCGCCCGGCAGGACACGGCGCACATACTGGTCGAACAGGAATTTTGAATAACCGTATACATTCAACGGCGCCTCGAACTCCCGGGATTCGCCGAACACCTGACCGCCGCCGTAAACGGACGCCGACGAGGCATATAGATAAGCCGCTCCTTTCTCCTGGCAATAATGCAGCAGGCTTTTCGAATACTCGTAATTGTTGTCCATCATATAGCGGCCGTCCCACTCGGTGGTCTTCGAGCAGGCGCCCTCATGAAATACCACCTCGACCGGCGCGCCGAAATCCGTACCCGCGCGCACCTGTTTGATGAAGTCATCCTTATCCAGGTAGTCCTGTATTTCACAGTCGGCCAGATTGCGGAATTTCGTGCCGTCCCTGAGGTCATCGACCACCAGGATATCCTCGCGGCCCCTGGTGTTGAGCGCCTTCACGATGTTACTGCCGATAAATCCGGCGCCGCCTGTCACAATGATCATTGTTGACTACCTGGTAGGTTTATTATCCGGCTCAATTCACTGCTGCCTACTGCTGTACCGTTTACGTTTACTGAAAGTACAGTAAGTCCATGAATGAACGCATTGCACGGAGCAATTAATAGCGACAGGATATGAAAGCCATCCATCGCTGTACGAACAGTGCGTCCCTTCTCCCTCCGGGAGAAGGACAGGATGAGGGGATAGAATATCAGGTAGCTGGCTTGAATTGATCCCCTCTCCCCAACCCTCTCCCGGAGGGAGAGGGAGTATGCGGGACAGCAGTGACTGCTTGCCCCATAAGCTCCCTTTCCCTGCGGGAGAGAATAAAATCCGGATAATAAATTGATTTCATATCACCCGGCTCCACGCACCTGCCGTTCTTGCGTCGTAGTATTTCAGCCCGCTTAACGATTTCTCCGCTGAATAGTTTCAATAATATCGCTGGTCGAGCAACCATCCTCATAATCCAGCACCACGACTTTCCCACCCTGGCGGGACACGCAATCGTGGCCGGCGATCTCTTCCGGCCTGTAGTCCCCGCCCTTAACCAGCAGGTCGGGATTGATCGCGCAAATCAGGCGCTCGGGCGTATCTTCGGAAAACGGCACGACCCAGTCGACGCTCTCCAGCGCCGCAAGCACCGCCATACGCCGGTCCAGCGAGTTGATCGGCCGTCCACTGCCCTTGAGCCGCCTGACGGACTCATCATCATTTACGGCAACAATCAACCGGTCACCCAGGCGCCGTGCCTGGCTCAAATAGGCCACATGCCCGGCATGCAGGATGTCAAAACAGCCGTTCGTCATCACGATGCGAGCGCCCTGGTTGCGCGCAGCCGCTACTGCAAGCTGCAACTGCGCCTCGCTCAGGCTGCCGAATCCGGCCCCGTGGCCCAGCTGGGCGGCATGCCATAACTCGGGTACCGAAACACTTGCGGTACCCAGCTTGGCAACCACGATTCCGGCGGCAAGATTCGCCAGCGCGGTCGCCGAGGGCAGGTCCTCACCGGCGGCCAGCGCGGCTGCCAGCACCGAAATGACCGTATCACCGGCACCGGTTACATCAAAGACCTCACGCGCCTGGGCCGGCAAATGCAGCTCGGATTCTCCCCTGCGCAGCAAGGACATGCCATGTTCACCACGGGTCACCAGCAAGGCATCGATGTTATGGCGTTCGAGCAACCCGTTCGCTTTTTCCAGCAACTCCTGCTCGTTCCGGCAGGCGCCGGCGACCAGTTCGAACTCCGCCATATTCGGCGTGATCACACTCGCGCCCTCATAGAGCGCATAGTCCTGGGACTTGGGGTCAATCAGTACCGGCTTGCCAGCGGCCCGCGCTGCCTGGATCAACTGCTGAATTTCTACCAGCGTGCCTTTACCGTAATCAGACAGCACCACAACATCACAGGCCTCGAGACCCTGCCGGTAATCCTGCATCAGTGCGTCTGCATCGATGGCCGCGAAACCATCCTCGAAGTCAAGGCGTATCAGCTGCTGATGACGGCTGATCACCCGTAACTTGGTCACGGTCGGCGTGTCGACTATTTTCTGGAAATGGCATTCAATGCCGGCGGCACCCATCAAGGCGTGCAACGAGCCGGCCGCTTCGTCATTACCCGTAACACCCAGCAAACGCGCCCGCGCGCCCAGTGCGGCGATATTCAGCGCTACGTTTGCCGCGCCACCCGGCCGTTCTTCCGACTGCCTGACATGCACGACCGGCACCGGCGCCTCCGGTGAAATCCGGGAGGTCGCGCCGTGCCAGTAACGATCCAGCATGACATCACCGACGACCAGTACCCGGGCCGCGTCGAAGGCTGGAATGTGTATTTTCATTGCGTCAGCATTCAAGAATGAATAACGGACAGGATAATAGCACAGTGTCACTTACGGTCTGCATGCACCGGGCAGGCCGCATCCGCAACAATCGAATGGGTGTCTCGGGCAAGGCAAGAGGCTACAATCAATTCCACTATTACCCTCACCTGATGTCATGAGCACCCAGAAAAATACCGGGGACCCGGGGAAATTTGCCATTCGTTACTGGCCGACGTGGTTTGCCATGGGGATCCTGTGGTGCCTGACTCACCTGCCGTTCTCCTGGCAAGTCCGGATCGGTAGATTCATCGGCCGCATCATGCCGGGTTTTGCAAGACACCGCAGGCATATTGCACGCGTCAATATCGATCTCTGTTTCCCGGAACTCACCCCGGAGCAACGCCAGCAGCTGCTCACAGACCATTTTGAATCCATGGGCATCGGTCTCATGGAAATGGGCATGAGCTGGTGGTCATCCGATAAAAAACTGGAACGGCTCGTTACCCTTGAAGGGATGGAAAATCTGCAGCAGGCGCTCGCGCAGGGAAACGGTGCAATCCTGCTGAGTGCGCATTTCACCACCATGGAAATCGGCGGGCGGCTGCTGTCCCTGTTTACCCCGTTCCAGGTCCTTTACCGCGAGCACAAGAATAAAGCCATGGAATATGTCATCAGCCGCGGACGCAGCGGGTTCACCCAAAAGGCCATCCTGCGCGACAACCTGCTCGGCATGCGCAAAAGTCTGCGTAACAATATCCCGGTCTGGTATGCGCCTGACCAGGACTTTGGCATTGGCAAAGGCATGTTCGTGCCATTCTTCGGCATCCCGGCAGCCACCATCACGGCGACATCGACACTGGCAAAAATGGCCCATTCGCCGGTAGTCCCGTTCATACAGACACGCCTGCCCGGTGCAAAGGGGTATGTGCTCAAGCTGTACCCGGCACTGGAGGACTTTCCAGGTGAATCACCGGAAGCGGATACCCAACGCATCAATGCACTGCTCGAAGAACGCATCCGCGAACAACCGGAGCAGTACCTGTGGGCACACCGGCGCTTCAAGACGCGTCCGGCAGGTGACAATTCATTCTATTGAACCGAACGATGCGTACGCTTAAACCAGTCACATGAACGACAAGACGACATACAGTTCCCTGCCGGGTGACACAGTGATACGCGTAAAGCTGCAGAGTCCGCTCCCGTCACGCTACTTCATGCACCAGTTCCCGGGTGGAGTGCCGGTCTGGGGAAACTGCCGCTTCAGCTTCGATCCCGCCGACCGGGACTACGACTGGCTGGTGGTCTACGAGGACCTGCCCGGCCTGCCGGATGTACCACGCAACAAGCGTTTTGAAGCGCTCGCCTGCCCGCCGGCGCATACCCTGTTGACCACCAGCGAACCCGCTTCCATCAAGCACTACGGCAATCCGTTCACCCGGCAGTTCGGCTGCGTGCTCACCAGCCAGGACGAGCGCGCGCTGCCGCATCGCGACCGGATCTTTTCACAGGCGGGCCTGATCTGGATGTACGGGGTCGGCGCGGAGCATGAACGCCCGTTCAACGCCATGGCGGCCAACCCGCCGGCCGCCAAGACGCGCAACCTCTCCATGGTGTTCTCGCCGAAGCGGCAACGGCATACGCTGCACCACCGGCGCAACACCTTCATGCGCCAGCTCATGGACGCCTTGCCGGAGATCGATGTCTACGGACAGGGCGCCCGGCCGCTGGACGACAAGGCCGAGGCGCTGGACACCTACCGCTACCATATCGCCATCGAGAACCATATCAGTCCCCATCACTGGACCGAGAAACTGGCCGATGCCTTTCTCGGCCTGACCCTGCCGTTTTACTGTGGCTGCACCAACATCACGGACTACTTTCCGGCGGAGAGCTTCATACCGATCGATATGCATGATCCGGCGGGTGCACTAACCATCATCCGCGCGGCCATCGCGAACAATGCATACGCACAGCGCCTGCCCGCCATTATCGAGGCCCGCCGCCGCGTCCTCTACGAATACAATTACTTCGCGCTGGTGTCCCGGGAAATCGAGCAACGTCACATGCCCGGCCGGGCCCGGGAAGCATCCGGCAGAATCTATTCACGCCATGCGCTGCGCAGGCACAGCCTGGCAAATCGCCTGCAGGACATTTACGGCAAGGCCCGCGCACGCATCCTGCACCGCGCCCGGGGCGGCTGAAGGACGCCGGGATTCACCAGCAGGCGGGCGCCAACTGTTTATTGGTGCGCCAATTTGTTAAATTGCACCTGCGTCCAATATTGTGAATACCCGGATACTAGTGAAACTTTCGCTCAAGCAACTCAGCCGTACCCTGCTCCAGCCGTCCCACGCCCGCATCGTGACAATCTGAACAACCGTCCGATGCACATGAAAAACATCGTCTGCATGAAATGGGGCACCCTGTACGATGCCGGCTTCGTCAACAAGTTGTATGGCATGGTCCGCAGGAGCGTTAGCGGCGAGTGCCGCTTCGTCTGCATGACCGATAATCCGGACGGACTCAATCCCGGCATTGAATGCAAGGACTGCCCTGCCATCGACGGGCCCTTGCCGTGGCGCGAAACGGGCTGGCGCAAGATCGCCCTGTGGGCCGGGACTCTGCCCGGCATGGAGGGTGACTGGCTGTTCCTGGATCTGGACGTGGTAATCACAGGATCGCTGGATGCCTTCTTCGATTACCTGCCGGAAAAATCATTTGTCGTCATGCACAACTGGACGCAGCCGGGCCAGCACATCGGCAACACCTCGGTGTACCGCTTCCGGGTCGGCAGTCATCCGCAGTTACTGGATGAGCTGGGCCAGCGATTTCATGGGCGTCATCCGCCGCTACGGCAATGAACAGACTTTCGTGACCCGCAACATTCCCGATACCGAATTCTGGCCGGACGACTGGTGTCTGCTGTTCAAGGTGCAGTGCGTCCCGTCGATGCCGATGCGCTGGTGGCAGGCCCCGCGGCTTCCGGCCGGTGCGCGCGTGGTGGCTTTCCCGGGCGCACCCAACCCGGATGACGCCGCGGCCGGCATCTGGCCGGCAAAAAGCTACAAGAAATTGTACAAACACATCCGGCCCGCCACGTGGATCAACGATTTCTGGCATGAGTAGCAAGAGCACGCTTTGAGTCTTTACGACTTTCTTGCATGCGTCGTTCGTATGCAAATTAATCCAGGGTTATAAATACACACTAAAATGAAAACGCTATATATCCGCATTGGTAAAACTGGCAGTACAAGCCTGTCTACTGCATTCAGTAAAAATGTTATTGAAGTTACCCCATCACTAAAGTTTGAAAAAATTTACAGTAAACACACATATGATTTCAGGTTCACATTTATTAGAAACCCGTATGACAGGATTGTTTCTGCCTATCTGATGAACACGAAAAGCATACTTGCCGCAGATTACTATATTGCATTCGAGAAAAAGGATATTTTGAACATTCCATTTAATGAATATATAAAGAAAGTTATATATTTTCGTAACATTTATCAGGAACTCGGCCTAAAGAAAAAAAATAACATTCATTTGCGCCCCTGGAAAAATAAAAAACAAAAAAGCAAAAACAGGTTTGGGTGCGAGGCCTATTGGATACTGGCACACACAGAAGGGATAGTGGACTCGATCGAGTATTTTACCCCGTTAAGCACTATTGATTTTATCGGGAGATATGAGTCTCTGAATGATGATTACAATCGTCTTGGTGAATATATTGATCTAAAGGAGGAACTGGGACACTTTAATGCCTCATCAAACAGGAAAAAGTACAATGATTACTATGATGATGAATCATTTGAGTTAGTAACACATTTGTATAAAAAGGACATAGAAATGTTTAACTACAGTTTTCATGGCTCTTGAATAAATTTTCTGGCCTGCATTTTTATATGATTTCATATGGTTATCGCAATACGCATTATTACCATGATCCTGGGCATCAGATATGCCGAACACTTCACATGGCCAACCAACTGTCTCGATGCAAATAAAATTCAGAAAATTGTTTCGCAAGCCCATCGCCAGTTTTCTTAAGCGGTACTATATTTTAGCAAACGATGGTTACTCGGTAGGAACAGCTTATGGTGCACGTTTCTTGTTTGACTGGCGCCACTCGCTTGACAAGAAAGTCGCGCTTGAACTGTACGAGTATGACCAGATAACCTATCTTGGCAAAATGCTGGATAAAATCATGCCTGATATGTTCATTGATATCGGGGCCCATGCCGCACTGTACTCGATTATCGTAAAATCACGACTCCCCGCAGTTGAAGCTCATGCATTTGAACCCGACAGGACGAATCTCTGCCAGCTGTATGCGAATTTGTTTATCAACAATCTGCAGAAAGACATCAGAGTTTACGAACACGGCCTCTCTGATATTACCGGAATAGTCAATTTCGATACCTCGGAGTCATCCAGCAGCCGGGGAACACGGCGCATATCCAGCACCGGTGACGTCGAGATTCAGGTGAAACGTCTGGACGATGTGCTCACCGATCGCGGCAGGACCGCCGCCATCAAGATCGATGTGGAGGGTCATGAATCCCGGGTTGTGGACGGTGCCAGGACCTTTCTGGTCGAGAACGGCTGCTTCCTGCAGGTTGAATCCTCACCGAACGATCTCGGCCGGCTCAAAGAGCAAATGCGAACTATTGGATACAGGCATATCGTTACTCTCGGTGATCATTACTTTTCCAATATCACAGAATTGCCGGAAGATAACTGATATGCGGGCGCTGCCAGCATGTGCTGTATCGCATTGAATTGGTTGACGGCTGCTATCACGCGACCCATTCTCTGATCTGACCTGCTGCGGAGAAATGGATGGTAACTATCAGCAGATTGATACCAAAGAGATTCTTTATAGGGCTCTTCCCCTGATTGAGTGGGTAACTTAATCAATTTAGACGAGACGCATTCCTTCTGATGGCAAGGTTGTTGGCCGAATGAATTCGGCCCTACAACGGTAATCTACCCACTCGATGTGGGGAAGAGCCCTTTATAGATTACCGGCTGTAGCTTTCCGTTGGCCAGCGGTAGGAATGTGAAAACGCCATTCCCAGTGCGGCCTCGATCATGTACTGCGACACGAGGCGCTCGTTGAACTCGCGATGCGCCAGCTCGTAACCGGCTTTCGCAACCTTCTGCCGTTCGCTGTCGTTCTGCATATAGAAACGCAGTTTATCGATGAAATCGTCGGCCCCCTCCACTTCGACCAGCGACTCATTACCGTACAGCTCGCCCAGGCTGAAGGCACGGGTCGAGAACACCTGCAGCCCATTACCCAGATACAGGCCGATGCGATCCGACGAATAGAGGTACAACTCCCCGCCCGGCCCGGACTTTGCCTCCGGGGTGCGCTGGCTGAAATTGAGCCCGATCTTCGCCGCCCCCAGTTCACGCATAAAGGCTGCACCGTACAGGGGCTTGCCAAGCCCAAGGCCGTGAATCGTGCAACGCGCCTTCGGAAGCCGTTCCTGTATTAACCGATGGGCACGTCCGCGCAGGTCCTTCGGGTCACTCCAGCCGGACACATGCCCCGCAAAAAATACGTCGAATGTCTGGTCCGTCCGTTCGTGGCAACGATGGATATCGATACTGCTATCAACGACATTGGGAATAAATGACACGGCAGATTTTGATCCTGCAATGCGTCTGAGCACCGGGCCGGCCGTGGTCGCAAAGCTATGATCCACCACGTCCACCTTGCTGCGCGCATCGTGAACATTATCAGAAATGAACAGGGCGTCGATGTAATACTGGAAGATCGCCACATTCGGTAAAATCCGGCGTGCCTCGGCCAGCGTTTCCGGCTTGATGATATCCGCCGAGCACAACGCAATCGCGTCCGGTTCGAAGTTGCGGCACACTTCGAGAAACTTGCGATTACAGCCCCCAACGCCAGTCTTGCGGCTGCGCAGAATCGAGGAATATCGCGCCACATCGCGGTCACTGAACCAGTAAACCTCGTGATTGTTACGGATGAAGCCATTGTTGATCCGCACCGGCAGAAAATAATTACGCGCACCCAGGTATTTCATATGCTGGTGGGAAACATGCAGTATTCTCAATTGATTGCTCCGGATCGCTTCTATCGGTAAATCAATTCGCAGTTCAGGATGACAACCTGGCAAGCACCGCAGACAACTGCTCACGCAGCACTGCCGCGGAAAAGTATTGCCGGCTGGTTTCTGCGGCGGCCTCACCCAGCGCGCGTACCCTGTCCGGCGCGGCCGCCAGTCGTGCCACCTGGTCTGCCAGTGCCCGGGCATCTCCCGCCTCTGTCCAGACCAGTCCGCTGTCCGCCCTTGCCGCCAGCGGTTCCGGGTAGGCGCCGGACGCGCGCGTGATGACGGGCCTGCCACAGGCCAGTGACTGGTACACCTTGTTGGGTATGACCCGGCCGGCCTTGGGCGTGGTGCCGAAGATCCCCAGCAGGATCGCCGCGCGGTGAATACGTGCCGGCAGCTCCTCATAGGGCAGCCAGTCTTCAAAATTGACATTTGCCAGTCCCCGGGCGGCCTCCTCGCACTGCTGGCGCAGCGGCCCGGCGCCCAGCAGCGTCCAGGTCACCGGCGGCCCCTGATAACACCGGGCAGCCTCAATCACGACCGCCGGTCCCTGCAGCGGAATAAAGCTGCCGAAGAACAGCACCTCCAGTGGTGTGTCACGGGAACCGGCTGCGACGGCTGTGGGTGTGAACAGGGATTCCTCGGCGCCCACGTAGACGACGGCCAGTTTGCTCCGGTCAACCCCGAGCACCGCGGCAAAATAGTCGGCATGCGCCGGCGTGTCGGCGAGCACGGCGTGCGCGCGCTGCAACAGCGCGCGTTCCCGGGCCAGCAGTTTCTTAGCCCGGGCGCTGCCGGCGGCGATTTTCCCCCGCTCGTTCACCTGCTTGTCGTAGGCGGAGATCAATGGGTCAAACACCAGTGGTATACCACGTCGCCCGGCCCAGCGACTCGCCGCGGCCAGGTCGCGCTGGCGAAAGCAGGGCACCCAGACCAGATCGGGCCGCGGAATCCGTCGCACACTGGCTTCCAGGTCACCCGGTGCGCTCAGCACAGGTTGGAAATCCCGCACCTTCCAGCCCAGTTCACCCAACAACTGGCGCAGGATGCGGTTACGCGAGTAGCCGGGATCAAAGCGCCCCCACCAGAGTACCGCGGGCACGTCAGCGGCCTTCCCGTGCCCGCTGGCGCAACACCGGTCGCTGTGCCGAATAGCCGCTATGCCCCGGGGCAACCAGGGTCATCATGATGGACTGGCTTCCCTCAGCGTCCATCCGCTGCCGCTGCGCCCTTGTTGTCTGCCAGGCTTGTGTATACGCCCAGTGTCTGTTCCAGCATGCCATCCAGTGAAAACAGCTGACTCGCAGGGACAGGCTCCATCCTGCCAAGCAGCTGCCGGGTCCGCGCAAGCAGCGCACCGGCATCACCCAACGGGACCTTGCCTGCCGGATAGAGCGCGTCGAGTATTTCACCCACACCGCCGTGATCATAACCTACCACCGGCACCCCCAGGCAGAGCGCCTCGAGGACGGTGCGGCCAAAGGATTCGGGCTTGCGGGACAGTGACAACACCATATCCGAACAGGCATAGATCTCGCGGATATCCTGCCGCTGACCGGTGAAGGTAATCCGGTCTGCGAGCCCCTCATTCGTGACTGTCCGTTTCAAATCGTCGATGTAGTGCTGCCGCCCCGGATCCAGGTGACCCACGATCAGTCCATGCACCGGCATGCCTTGATCTACCAGACCACGCATCAGCCCGATAAAGTCTGCATGCCCCTTCAGGCGCGTTAATCGGCCGGGAAGCGTCAATACCTTTCTGTCCTTCAGAAACGGGTATAACGCATACCAGCGCTCGAGCCACGCTGCATCCGGCCGGTAGCCGTACGGGAATTTAGCGCGCTCCACGCCGCGATAAATCGTGATGACAGATTGCGGATCAACTCCGGGATAATTGTCGAGAATATATTTGCGTGCCGTAGCCGACACGGCGATCACGCGTTCGCCGCGCGTCATGATGCGGCTGTAGGCATTCACGGAATACAACCCGTGCACCGTGGTCACAAACCGTGGCCGGCGGGTGACCGGCATGCCGCGCCAGGCCAGCCAGCCCAGCCAGGCCGGCACCCGCGAACGCGCATGCAGGATATCGACACGCTCCTGCTGCAGCAAACGGCGCAAGCGTGGTATTTGCAGCAGGCTGCGCGGAGATTTATTGCCGACCGGCCAGGTGACATGTTCAGACCCCGCAGCCATCAGCTGTTCAACGAGTTTCCCGCCGGCTGAAATAACGATGGAGCGGTGTCCGCGCCGCACCAGTTCGGCGGCCACCTCCAGGGTGCCCCGCTCCACACCACCGGACTCGAGCGCCGGGATCAGCTGCACTACCGTCAGCGGCCGGTCAGCCATTGTTCCAGTATCCAGTTCGCGCAGCGTGCTGCCTCATCGAATGATTTTTCGGCCGGCTTGAGCGCACTCCCCTGCTCCCAGTCCGCAAAGCTGACCACCAGTTTCTCCCGGCGCAATCTCTCCATGCCCGACGCAACGCGGCCATGGTCACTCGTACGAGGTACGGACAGCAGGCCGACGGCCACTCCGGCAGTCAGCGCCTCATAGACCATGGAGACACTGTCATCCGTAACCCAGACACACGCCGCCAGGCCCAGATGTTCCGGCAGCCATTCAGGTCCCGCCTCGGTTGCAGGCACAATCGTCAGGCGTTCACCATAGACGGCGGTCATGCCCGACAGTAATGTCAGCATTCCTTGCGGAGTACGGCGTGACGTTGTCAGCCACCAGTGCCTGCCGGGCGCGCGCTCCAGTACTGCCGTCAACTGCGCGATGATATGTTCGTCATCCCAGCGTACATGGGGCGCGGGGCCGCCAATCAGGAACAGCCCGGTGCTGTCATCATGCACAACTGAATGCCGAATGCAGTTCAGCACCCCGCGTGTCGGGAAGACATTGTCCGCCTGCGGGGGTGAATCATGTTCAGGGATGACACAGAGGTCGAACCAGGCAAGCGGCAGTGAAGGTTTCATCAGCACCACCACCCTGCCACCCCGGGCACGGCGCGCCGCCAGCATGGGCAGGTGCGTGGCATGACCGGCCCCGAGGATGAGGTCGGGGTCCGGCAGCTGCTGTGCCGGCGGGTAACGCCTGCGCAGTCCGTACCACACGGCCCGGGCCGCGGGTACTGTCGGTAGATAGCTGATCGTCAGGTCAACCCGGGCAGACAGGGCGTTGAGCAAACCCGCGGCCTGATTCTCGTGACCCGGTTTACCGTCCTGAAAGCACCATACACAGTAGCCCGCTTGAGTATGTCGGCCACCCAACGGTCGGGGTCAGTCCCTGAGCACGTAGTCGGCCCCGCAATAGGGGCATTTGGCCTGGCCGGTTGCTTCGATGGGAAGATAGACGCGCGGGTGTGAGCTCCACAAAGTCTTGTCTTCCTGCGGGCAATGCAGCGGCAGATCCGCCCGCCTGACTTCTATCGTGTTGCGGACTTCCTGCTGTTTTCCATTATTTACCACGATTCTCTCCAGCGGACACCGCATGCCCTTGGTCTGATTGCCGATACGCACAGGGCTTCAACACGTACCGATAGCCCGGGGAATAATATAACAGGACGCTGCGAAGCAACAGGCAATCGCCGCAGAGACCGGCGGCCACCGCGCATCCTAGAGGAAATAAGAGACAATTTGTGCGCTCAAACGTATTATTGCACAGCAGCTGTCACCTGTTTAACCAGCTCGCCAGGCACAAGGACACTGTCCGGACACGGCCACCAGTCTCCACGCACGGGTACACATGGATAAACAAACAAAATCCCGCGATCTGTACCTGCGCCTGCTGCGCTATGTGCGCCCCTACTGGAAGGTATTCGCCGTGTCGCTGTTCAGCATGGTAATCCTGGCCGCAACGGAACCCGCCATGCCGGCGCTGATGAAACCGCTGCTGGATGGCAGTTTCATCGAAAAAGACCCGGTCATGATCAAACTGATCCCGCTGCTGCTGATCCTGCTTTTTCTGGTTCGCGGGCTGTCGAATTTCATCAGCACCGTGGCACTGAACTGGGTTTCCGGAAAAGTGGTCGTGGACCTGCGCACCGACATGTTCCGCAAGCTGCTGGATTTGCCCAGCGAGTATTTCGACAGGAACCCGTCCGGCAATATCATTTCCAAGCTGGTCTTCAACGTAAACCAGGTCACCTCGGCAGCCAGTAATGTGCTGATCGTGCTGGTGCGCGACAGTCTGGCGGTCACCGGCCTGCTGGCCTGGATGCTGTATATCAACTGGAAGCTGTCCCTGATTTTTTTACTGATCGTGCCGGCCATTGGCATTGTCATCAAACTGATGAGTGGCCGCCTGCGGCGCCTGAGCCGGATTCTGCAGGACTCGATGGGGGACATGACGCAGGTACTGGAAGAGTCCGTCAGGGGCAACCGGGTCGTAAAGCTGTTTGGCGGTCATGAATATGAAGACAGCCGCTTCAGGTTGATCGCCAACCGGATCAGGCATTTCAACCTGAAGGTCATCGCAACCTCGGCGGCAAGTGTTCCGGTCGTACAGCTGATTGCCGCCACCGCACTGGCCTTCATCATCTACCTGTCTTCCCTGCAATCGCAGTCGGACCAGTTTTCTGTCGGCAGCTTTGTGTCTTTTTTCGGCGCCATGGCGCTGTTGTTTTCTCCTATCAAGCGACTCACCAAAATCAACGAACAGTTGCAGCAGGGCCTGGCTGCCTCGGAGTCCATCTTTCAACTCCTCGGTGAGGACCCGGAACGGGATACCGGTAGCCGGCCTCTGGAACACCCTGCGGGGCGGATTGAATTCCGGCAGGTGGATTTTCACTATAAATCCGCTGACATCCCCGCGCTCCGGGACATCAACCTGCGCATCGAGCCGGGCGAGACCATTGCCCTGGTCGGTAAATCCGGCAGCGGAAAATCGACCCTGGTCAGCCTGCTGCCGCGCTTCTACCAGCCAACCGGCGGGACCATCCTGCTGGATGGTATCGACCTGCAGCAATTGAGACTCAACGACCTGCGGGCCCATATCGCCCTGGTAACCCAGGAGGTGGTGCTGTTCAATGACAGCATCGCCGCGAATATCGCCTACGGCGCACTCCACGACGCCACCCGTCAGGAAATTACAGCCGCCGCCGAGGCGGCCCATGCCATGGAATTCATCCGGGACTTGCCGGACGGCCTGGAGACACTCATCGGGGAGAATGGCGCCCGGCTCTCGGGCGGTCAGAGACAGCGGCTTTCCATCGCGCGCGCCCTGCTCAAGAACGCGCCCATTCTGATCCTCGATGAAGCCACCTCCGCACTGGACAGCGAATCAGAGCAACATGTGCAGGCCGCTCTCGAAACCCTGAAGGCAGGACGCACGGCGATTATCATCGCCCACCGCCTGTCAACAGTTGAACATGCCGACCGGATAGTTGCCATGGATGACGGACGGATTGTCGAGACCGGCACCCATGCCGAGCTGCTTGCACAGGACGGCGTCTACGCCAGGCTCTATCAGCTGCAAATGATCGCCCCGCACTGACAAGGAAACCATCGCGGTCAGGAGACCGCTCCTACAGGTGGTTAATAAGAACACTGTGGGAGCGCCGTCCTTCGGCGCGATGGTTACGGAAACCATCGCGGTCAGGAGACCGCTCCTACAGGTGGTAATTAAAAACACTGTGGGAGCGCCGTCCTTCGGCGCGATGGTTACGGAAACCCATCGCGGTCAGGAGACCGCTCCTACAGGTGGTTAATTAAGAACACTGTGGGAGCGCCGTCCTTCGGCGCGATGGTTACGGAAACCATCGCGGTCAGGAGACCGCTCCTACAGGCGGGTAATTAAAAACACTGTGGGAGCGCCGTCCTTCGGCGCGATGGTTGCGGAAACCATCGCGGTCAGGAGACCGCTCCTACAGGTGGTTATTAAGAACACTGTGGGAGCGCCGTCCTTCGGCGCGATGGTTACGGAAACCATCGCGGTCAGGAGACCGCTCCTACAGGTGGTAATTAAAAACACTGTGGGAGCGCCGTCCTTCGGCGCGATGGTTACGGAAACCATCGCGGTCAGGAGACCGCTCCTACAGGTGGTTAATAAGAACACTGTGGGAGCGCCGTCCTTCGGCGCGATGGTTACGGAAACCATCGCGGTCAGGAGACCGCTCCTACAGGTGGTTAATTAAAAACACTGTGGGAGCGCCGTCCTCGGCGCGAAGGTTGCGGAAACCATCGCGGTCAGGAGACCGCTCCTACAGGTGGTAATTAAAAACACTGTGGGAGCGCCGTCCTTCGGCGCGAAGGTTGCGGAAACCATCGCGGTCAGGAGACCGCTCCTACAGGTGGTAATTAAAAGACACTGTGGGAGCGCCGTCCTTCGGCGCGATGGTTGCGGAAACCATCGCGGTCAGGAGACCGCTCCTACAGGTGGTTAATAAAAACACTGTGGGAGCGCCGTCCTTCGGCGCGATGGTTACGGAAACCATCGCGGTCAGGAGACCGTTTATGCCCGGCGCTTAATCGGGTGCTCCTGCAGGAGGTTATAGAAACCTCCGCTGGAACAGCTAGACGACGGTCAACCAGTCAACGTAGCTATCCAGCCGCCCGTGCACCGCGTCGAAATAGAGTGACTGCAGCCGTTCGGTCACGGGACCGCGGCCACCGTTGCCGATCGCCCGGTCATCGACTTCACGGATCGGCGTTACCTCCGCCGCCGTTCCGGTAAAAAACGCTTCATCCGCCAGGTAAACCTCATCGCGGGTAATGCGTTTCTCGCGCACTGTCAGCCCGATATCGGCCGCCAGGCGGCCGATGGTATCGCGGGTAATCCCCTCCAGCGCCGAAGTCAGGTCCGGCGTGTAGATGACATTATCGCGCACGATGAATATATTCTCGCCACTGCCTTCGGCCACGAAACCGTCCACATCCAGCAGCATCGCCTCGTCATAACCGTTCGTCAGCGCCTCGTTCAGGGCCAGCATGGAATTGATGTAATGGCCGTTCGCCTTGGCCTTGCACATGGTGATATTGACGTGGTGGCGGGTGAAAGACGAGGTCTTGATGCGAATCCCCTTTTCCATGTTTTCCGCACCCAGATAGGCGCCCCACTCCCAGGCCGCGACAATGGCATGCACCTTGAGGTTGTCGGCGCGCAGTCCCATACCCTCCGCGCCGTAAAACAGCATCGGGCGAATATAGCCGGACTCCAGCCCGTTCTCGCGCACCACCGGTCTGTTGGGCATCATTCAGGGTATCCCGGTCAAACGGGACCGGCATATTCATGATATGCGCCGACCCGAACAGGCGCCGGGTATGGTCCTGCAGGCGAAAGATCGAGGTCCCCTGTTCGGCCTTGTAGGCGCGCACACCCTCGAACACCCCCATGCCGTAATGCAGGGTATGGGTCAGGACATGTACCTGCGCCTCGCGCCAGGGCACCAGTTCGCCATCCATCCAGATGACACCGTCACGATCAGCCATTGACATACTTCAAACTCCCGGGAACAGGTACGATGTCAATCCGACTACACTATAAAACAAACAGAACTATCACCTACATCCCGAGGAGGAGAGGGCGATATATTCGGTCATACAGTGAGATGCACGTATTTGTTCGAAACCTACTTCCCTAGTCATATTCCAGCAACCGCGACCAGATCCGCATGACAGCCTCACGCTCGGCAACAAAATCATCCGCCCCGGCCAATCCCGGCTCTTCCTGCAGTGCGAGGTGGTTGATGCGGCGCCGCAGGCTGCAATAGGCCTCCGACAATTCCCTGATTTCATCCTTCGGCAGCAAACCGGCAGCGGAGAAGGCTTCCAGAAGCCTGCAGATTATCCGTAAATCTGAGCAGATCCGGGTGCGCGTTAGACCACAGCAACACGCCCCATTGAACCATAAATTCGATGTCGACGATACCGCCCCGGCACTGTTTGAGATCAAGCTGCTGCGCGTCTCGACTTGTCGAGTTCGACACGCATGCGCTGCGCGCATCTCCAGCACCTCCTTGCTCAGTTTCATGATGTCGCGTGGCCGTGCCAGTACGCCGGAGCGGATCCGGTCGAACTGACGCACCATCTCACCGGTCACCGACAATGATCCGTGCCCGCACCAGGGCCTGGTATTCCCAGGTCCAGGCACTGCGGCGCTGGTACTCGGCAAATGCCTCCATACTGCTGACCAGCAGACCGGATGATCCATTGGGACGCAGCCGGGTATCGACTTCATAGAGTATGCCGGCCGGCGTGAAGGTATTGAGGATGTGGATGATCCGCTGACTGAGGCGTGTAAAGAACTCGTTGTTTTCCAGCACCTGCGGCCCCGTCGTCTGCTGCGCATCGCCCATGCTGTCATGCAGAAAAACGATATCGAGATCGGAGCCATAACCAAGCTCCAGACCGCCCAGCTTGCCATAGGCCGCGATGGCAAACTTTGCCGCGCGCTGCTTGCCGCCCGTCCTGTATTCCGGTATGCCATGGCGTACCACCAGATGCTTCCAGGCCAGCGCGAACACTTTCTCCAGGACCACTTCCGCAATCACCGTCAGGTAATCGCCAACACGGGGAAGCGGCAGGTTTGAAACGATATCCGTTGCCGCCACATGCAGCACCGCCGCCTGCTTGAACTGGCGCAATCGGTCCATCTGCTGCTCCAGGTCATCACCCGGGATCCCGGCGAGGCGGGCCTCCAGGACACCCTGCAGGCCCGCCTTGTCGAGCGGCTCATACAGGCTCCTGGGATCGAGCAGCTCATCCAGCAAAATCGGGTGTTGTGCGAGTTGTGCCGCCACCCAGGTGCTGGCCGAACACAGCTGCACCAGTTGTGTCAGGGCCATCGGGTTCTCCACCAGCAATGACAGATAGGCAGTGCGCCCGGCAATGGCCTCCAGTATTTCACCAATGCGCTGCAGCGTCTGCAACGGCTCCGCTTCAGTTGACGCGGCAGTCAGTAACCGTGGCATCAATTGATCGAAGCGGCGCCGGCCCTGGTCGCCGAGGTGGCGCCTGACCGGGCCGTTACGCAGATCATCCAGCCATTGCATGGTCTCCGCGGGTTCCTGATAGCCCGCGGCTGCCAGGGCGGCGAGCGATTTTTTCGGGTCTTGCGCACGGTTCCAGACATTTTCCATACCCGCGGCCGGCTCCCGCCCCTGTGACGGGCTGGCGCTCGCGGGTGCGGCAAACACCTGCTCGAAATGCTCCTGCACCAGCCGCCGGTGCTCGCCGAGTTGCACTGCGAACGGCTGCCAGTCCGGGTACCCCATGGTAAAGGCCAGCCGCTGCCTGCCAGCCTCATCATCCGGGAGCGCATGCACCTGCTCATCGGCAAAGGCCTGCAGGCGATTCTCGACACGGCGCAGAAAAATATAGGCCTCGGCGAGCTGCAAGGTCACATAGACCGGCAGATAGCCGAGTGTCGCCAGCGCGTCGAGTACATCCAGAACGCCGCGCTGCTGCAATACCGGCTGGCGCCCGCCGCGCACCAGCTGAAAGGCCTGCACGATAAATTCGATTTCTCGAATGCCGCCCGGACCAAGCTTGATATTGTCCTGCATTCCCTTGCGTTCAACTTCGCGGACAATCTGCTCCTTGAGATGGCGCAGTGACTCGAAGGCCCCGAAATCCAGGTAACGCCGGTATACGAACGGCTGCAACAGTTTCATCAATGCAGCCGCCGCCGGTACCGGGCCCGCGACCGGACGGGCCTTGATCATGGCGTAACGCTCCCATTCCCTGCCTTGCAGCTGGTAATAATCCGCCATGGCATCAAAACTTGCGACCAGCGGCCCGCTGTTGCCGTAGGGGCGCAGGCGCATGTCGACACGGTACACAAAGCCATCCGCCGTGACCTTGTCCAGCATCTGGATGAGCTGCTGCGCGAGACGCAGGTTGACCTCCTCGGTCGTTTGCCTGCCACGCCGCTGGCCCCTGTCATCATCCGGATAGGCAAAGATCAAATCGATATCCGAGGAAAAATTCAGCTCGCTGGCGCCGAGCTTGCCCATACCCAGCACGACCAGCGCGGACGATGATTTTCTGGATGATTTCTGCGTCGGCCCCGGCAGCCAGCCGTCAAGCCGGCCAAGGGACTCCGTTATACAGGCATCCGCGAGCGCGGATAGATCACGCAGCACTTCACTGAGCCTGGCCCAGCCCGCCAGATCGCGCCAGGCGATACGCACCATCTCGCGCCGACGGAAGTGCCGCAGTGCAGTGGCGAGCGAATCCGCATCATCGCTATCCCGCAAGGCGCGGGAAAGTTTAACTTGATACTCGCCCGGCCGGTAATCCGCCAGCAGGTCACCGCTGTTCAGCAGCCCGTATAACAAGGCAGGTTCCCGAATACAGGTCTGCGCCACAAAATCGCTACCTGCCCACACACGCAGCAGACTGGTAGTCAGGTCGGGACTGCGCAACAGCGGAAACTGCTCGTCGCTGGCGGCCTGCCTGAAGGCATCCCAGGATTCGTTCAACTGGTCTTTAAGTGTCTCGGGCAAGTCGGCAGCTTGATGCCGATTAATGGCCGTAGGCACGTGCGCCTGGTTCACCATAGCGGTCGATGTAAGGTTGTCAGTCAGTTGTGCGACGGTGCTGCCTGTCGGATTATATACAAGCCGGGAGCAGATATGGCCAGCGCTTGCCATGTATTAACATGACAGGACCGGCGAATTCAGGATTCAGGGAGTAAAACCCGGCTTTTTTCAGGTCCTGCAGGACGAGAGGTGATTGCTTGCGCGGCGCGGGACGTGCCGCAGCCAGATATGCAGCGCTTGAATCCGGGACATGCAGGGATTTCCCGGATAGAATAGCGTCAATCATTCCGGCTGCGGCTACCGGCAGAACAGTCACCGCTATTCCAATCTTTGAAGGGCACTGAATAATCATGGTTTACCTGGTAACTGGCGGTGCAGGCTTTATCGGTTCTCATATTGTCGACCGCTTGTCTGCAGACGGACATCACGTCCGCATACTCGATGACTTTTCCACCGGGAAACGCGAAAACACAGCGGCATCTCCCGATGCGGAAATCATCACCGGCGATGTCGGTGATTTCGACACCGTGCGCGCTGCCATGGAAGGTGTCAACGCCGTATTTCACCAGGCGGCCATTGCGTCGGTCCCGGCAACGGTCGCGAATCCACTGGCCAGTGAACGAACCAACTATCGCGGCACCCTGAATGTACTGGAGGCGGCACGGCATGCCGGTACGCAGCGCGTGATATTTGCCTGTACCGCCGCTGTCTATGGTGATCTGCCGGGTTTACCGAAACGCGAGGATATGCCGCTGCGCTCGCTGTCACCCTACGCCGTTGACAAACTCGCATCCGAGTGCGCCTGCCAAATGTATCACCACCTGTACGGACTGGAGACCGTCGCGCTCAGATACTTCAATGTTTTCGGCCCCCGGCAGGACCCTGCCTCGCCCTACTCCGGTGTGATCTCCATCTTCTCCGACTCACTCAGGCAGGGAAAGCACCCGGTAATTTACGGTGACGGCGAACAGACACGGGACTTTGTCTATGTATCCGATGTGGTCGAGGCCAATATCAGGGCACTGAATTCGGCAACAGCACCGGGCAAGGCCATCAACATCGCAACCGGCGGGACACTCTCGATTAACAACCTGCTGCAGACGATCTGCCAGCTGCAAGACCATGCCTTCAGCCCCGTGTACAAGCCGGCCAGAGAGGGGGACATTCGGCATTCACACGCTGATATTCAGCTGGCGCGGGAGCACCTGGACTGGCAACCGGCCGTTGGGCTGGAAGCGGGTTTGCGCATGTTGTTTAGTGGCTGAAGCTGCCATTCGGCGCAATACGCTGCGCTATTGCGCCCTACATACCCTGGTTATGGTGATTGCTGCCATTCGGCGCAATACGCTGCGCTATTGCGCCCTACATACCCTGGTTATGGTGATTGCTGCCATATGGCGCAATACGCTGCGCTATTGCGCCCTACGCGGACTATGTAAAATGTACCACCTGTGGGAGCGGCCTCCTGGCCGCGATAGGCATGAACACAATCGCGGCCAGGAGGCCGCTCCCACAGGTATATCCCAAACCTTCCGGCACAGCGGTCCCGCGCATCCAGCCGAGCAATAAAAAAGCCCCGCCGGTAAGGGCGGGGCTTTTTATCGTACTACCGGGTCGAGCTGGCTTACATCATGCCGCCCATTCCACCCATGCCACCCATACCACCCATGCCACCCATATCAGGTGCACCGCCACCGGCGGACTCCTTCTGCGGTGCCTCGGCCACCATGGCCTCGGTGGTGATGATCAGGCCGGCCACTGAGGCCGCATTCTGCAGGGCAAAACGCGTCACCTTGGTCGGGTCCAGGATACCCATCTTGATCATGTCACCGTACTCACCGGTACCGGCGTTGTAGCCATAGTTGCCCTTGTTACTGGCGACCTTGTTCAGAATCACAGAGGACTCCTCACCGGCATTTTCGCAGATCTGGCGCAGCGGCTCTTCCATGGCCTTGAGGGCAATCTGGATACCCATGGTCTGGTCGTGATTGGAACCCTGCATGTCGCCAATGGCTGCCTTGGCACGCATCAGCGCCACACCACCACCGGGTACCACACCTTCCTCGACTGCCGCACGCGTGGAATGCAGGGCGTCTTCGACCCGTGCCTTCTTTTCTTTCATCTCGACTTCCGTCGCCGCACCGACCTTGATGACGGCCACACCGCCGGCCAGTTTGGCCATGCGCTCCTGCAGCTTCTCCTTGTCGTAATCGGAGCTGGAATCCTCGATCTGGACACGAATCTGGCTCACCCGTGCTTCGATATCCTCCTTGCGGCCGGCACCGTCGATGACGGTCGTATTATCCTTGGTGATCAGGACGCGCTTGGCGGTACCCAGATCATCCAGGCTGGCCTTCTCCAGTGACAGGCCGACTTCCTCGGAAATAACCTGGCCACCGGTGAGGATAGCCAGATCCTGCAACATGGCCTTGCGGCGGTCACCGAAGCCCGGCGCCTTGACGGCACAGACCTTGACGATACCGCGGATGCTGTTGACCACCAGGGTCGCCAGCGCCTCGCCTTCCACGTCCTCGGAGATGATCAGCAACGGCTTGCCGGACTTGGCGACCGCTTCGAGCACGGGCAGCATGTCACGGATGTTGGAGATCTTCTTGTCGTGGATCAGGATATAGGGGTCTTCCAGTTCGGCAGACATGCTGTCCTGGTTGTTGATGAAGTACGGTGACAGGTAACCGCGGTCGAACTGCATGCCTTCGACGACATCCAGTTCGTTATCGAGGGAAGAACCTTCTTCGACCGTGATCACGCCTTCCTTGCCGACCTTTTCCATCGCCTCGGCGATGATGTTGCCGACCGACGTGTCGGAGTTGGCGGAAATGGTACCGACCTGGGCAATGGCCTTGTTGTCAGTGCAGGGAGAGGAGAGCTTCTGCAGCTCAGCGACCACTGCAACCACGGCCTTCTCGATACCGCGCTTGAGATCCATCGGGTTCATGCCGGCGGCCACCGCCTTCATGCCCTCGCGCACCATCGCCTGGGCCAGAACCGTTGCCGTCGTGGTGCCGTCACCGGCCTCGTCGGACGTCTGGGAAGCGACTTCCTTGACCATCTGGGCGCCCATGTTCTCGAACTTGTCCTCCAGTTCGATCTCCTTGGCCACCGACACGCCGTCCTTGGTGATCGTGGGGGCGCCGAAGGCCTTGTCCAGGACGACGTTGCGGCCCTTGGGACCCAGTGTGATCTTGACCGCGTTGGCCAGTACATTGACGCCTTTCACCATGCGCGCACGCGCGTCATCGCCAAATTTCACTTCTTTTGCTGTCATTTCAGATTCCTCTGCAAATATGTTCGGGGTAAGTGCTTGCCGTCATGCCGGGCCGTAATCAGGCCTCGATGACGCCCATGATGTCTTCTTCACGCATCACCAGCAGGGCATCGCCATTGACCTTGACTTCGGTGCCGGAGTACTTGCCAAACAGCACCTGGTCGCCAACCTTGACGTCCAAAGGCAATAGATCTCCACTATCAAGGCGCTTTCCCTTGCCTGCTGCTACTATCTCTCCACGCATCGGCTTTTCTGCGGCCGAATCCGGGATAACGATACCACCTGACGAGGTGGTCTCTTCTTCCATGCGCTTCAGTATCACGCGATCATGCAATGGACGAATGTTCATCTATTCTCTCCTTCATGCTGACTCAATCATTAAGTGGTGAAACCAATGGCGGGCAACGATTATTAGCACTCGCCTCCAGTGAGTGCTAATTCTAGCGTCGATAACCGCGCTGTCAAGCGGTTTGCTTGCTGTGAATGGCAGGGAGTGAACGCAAATGACGCCGGGTCAGCGGTCATCCTCGCGCTTGAACTCGCCCTCGATGGTCCGCGCGTCACGCTTGCCGGCCGGATCCACGGGGCGGCTGGCCGGCGGGACGGCCATGCGCCGCAGCCCCCAGAGCGCCAGCGCACGCCGGCTGGGCGGCAACAGGCAGGCAAAGCCCACCAGATCGGTGAAAAAACCCGGCGTCAACAGCAACAGGGCGCCAGCCAGCAATATCACACCCTCGAGCATTTCGATGGCCGGGGTCTCGCCACGCCCCAGCGTGGCTTGCAGCCGTTGCAGCGTAGCCATGCCCTGGTAACGGGCCAGTGCAGCACCGGCCACGGCCGTCAGCACCACCAGCAGGACGGTTGGCAAGGCACCAATCCAGCCACCGACCACGATGAGCAGATAGATCTCCACTAACGGAACGAGCAGAAACAGCAGCAGCAAGGCGGGAAAAGGGGACATCCCGTCAACATAACCGAAGCCACCCGGGATGGCCATGGTGGGTGTCATCGCGGTCTGTTGACCGCTCCATAAGCCTTGGGAGATTCCCCGTAGGAGCGCCCGTCCTTCGGCGCGATTGGCGTGAACCATTATCGCGGCCAGTACCCGCAAAGCGCGCATAAAGACGGCCGCTCCTACAGGTATCTTGCCCGGTGTGCTGAATTCTCACACCCGATCTCACTTTTCGGCTGCGACTCCGGTATATTTTAGCTATGACCGAAGACCTGCATGTTGTTCTTTGTACCGTTCCCGACCATGATACGGCTGAGAACATTGCCCGCACCCTGGTGACCGAACGGCTGGCAGCCTGCGTCAACATCGTTCCGGGTGTAACCTCGGTCTACCGCTGGGAAGATGCCGTCGAGCGCGAGCAGGAGTTGCTCCTGCTTATCAAGACCAGCCAGACCGCCTGGCCCCTGCTCGAGCAGCGGATTCGCGGCTTGCATCCCTACGAACTTCCGGAAATCATTGCAGTCCCACTCAGTAACGGCCAACCCGACTACATAACATGGCTCAACAACTCCCTCATCACAAAATGACTCCCTGGAAACTGCCTGGCATTCTGCTGCTGATCCTGTTCAGCCTGCCCGCCATTGCCCTGGCTGACCCGGAACCGGAACTGCTCGACCCGGATCAGGCCTTTGCAATCAGCGCCAGCATCGGTGACGGCAATGCAGCAACCGTCACCTGGAATATCGCGGCGGGTTACTACCTGTACCGCGACCGCATCCGCTTCAGCACCGACACACCGGGCATCACACTGGGTGAGCCGGTACTGCCACCCGGCAAGATCAAGGACGATGAGTTTTTCGGCAAGATCGCGACCTACCGCACCAGGGTCACTGCCAGCATACCGTTACTCCGCTCCGCCACGGCAGCGGAGACCGTCCAGCTTACCGCCGTTTCACAAGGCTGCGCCGATATCGGCGTCTGTTATCCGCCGCACACCCAGGTGGTTGCACTGAATCTCCCTGATGCCGGCGCCATCGCTGAGCCGGAATCGCGCGTTGTGCAGGCGTTGAGCAGCCTCAGCGATACGCTTGGCCTGGACAACGGTGCGGATGATTTTCTCGCTGCGGATGACGCCTTTCAGGTCAGCGTACTGACCGAGACGCCCGATATGCTGCGGGTACGCTGGGTGATCGCGGAGGGTTATTACCTGTATCGCGACAAGATAAGTATTCAGCTGCCCGATAGCCCCGCCATCAGCCTCGGCCCGCCGGAGATCCCCGAAGGCGAGATCAAACACGATGAAATCTTCGGCAACGTGCAGGTGTTTCATCAGGAGGTCGAGGCCCGCGTGCCCGTCCGGCGGACCTCCGGCGCGGCCGCCGAAATCTCCCTGCAACTGGGTTATCAGGGCTGCGCCGAGGCGGGTATCTGCTACCCGCCCATCAAGAAACTGCTACCGGTCGCCCTGGCCGCGACAGACACCATCAATAGCACACCGCTACAAGCGCCGGTATCGAACCAGCCGGCGGCCGATGTCACCAGTAACCGCCAGGACGACATTGTCCGGGTATTACAGGAGAGCGGCCTGCTCTGGGTTCTGCTGTTTTTCTTCGGTGCCGGCGTGCTGCTGGCGTTCACGGCCTGCATGTATCCGATGATCCCGATACTTTCCAGCATAATCGTGGGGCAGGGTGAAAAAATCACGACGCTTAGCGCCTTCATACTGTCGCTGGTTTATGTGGAGGCCGTTGCCATCACCTATGCCGTTATCGGCCTCATCTCCGCGCATCTGGGCGCCGGTGTCCAGGCCTTTTTCCAGAACCCCTGGATCCTGGCCATGTTCGCGCTGATCTTCGTGCTGCTGGCGCTGTCCATGTTCGGTTTTTTCCACCTGCAACTGCCTGCGTCCTGGCAGGCAAAATTCAGCGCGCACAGTAACCGCATGCGCGGCGGCACCCTCGCCGGTGCTGCTGCCATGGGGGTGCTGTCCGCGCTGATCGTCGGACCGTGTGCCGGCCCGGTGCTGATCGGGGCCCTGATCTATACCAGCCAGAGCGGCGATTACCTCACCGGTGCACTGGCGATGTTCGCGCTCGGCAACGGCATGGGTGCGCCATTGCTGGCGATCTGCACCACTGAAGGCAAGATATTGCCCAGGGCAGGGGCATGGATGGATACCGTCAAGGCGGTATTCGGTGTCGTCCTGCTGGGCGTTGCCATCCTGATGCTGGAACGTATCCTTCCCGGACCCGTCACGCTCGGCCTGTGGGCATTGCTGCTCATCGTCCCGGCGATTTATATGGGTGCACTGGAAACACTGCCACAGGGGGTTTCCGGATGGCGCAAGCTCTGGAAGGGTCTGGGGATCGCGATGCTGGTCTACGGCGTGATCCTGATCCTGGGCGCCACCACCGGTGCGCGCGACCCCTTCAATCCCCTGCGCAATCTGACCACATCGCTGCCCGGTGATTCGAGTACGCGCACCTCAGCAGCACCTGCAGTTCCAGCGCATCAAGAGCGTCACCGACTTCCAGTCAGCGTTGCAGCGCAGCACTGCGGAAGGCAAACCGGTGATGCTGGATTTCTATGCCGACTGGTGTACCTACTGCATCAAGATGGAGGACTACACCTTTTCCGACAGCAAGGTGCAACAAGCGCTGGCCGGGCGTCACCCTGTTGCAGGCGGATGTGACCAAAAATGATGCAACGGATCTGGCCCTGCTGAACCATTTCAACCTGTTTGCACCGCCGGCAATTCTATTCTTCGATGCAAACGGCCTGGAACAACGTAACCACCGGCTGGTAGGCTTCCTGAATGCCGGGGATTTCCTGGTGCGGGTACGGGATGCCATTGGTGAGTCCTGATACGATACCCGGTCACGCAGTAAACACATGGGTAGCAATCCACCGGCTGCACGAATGTAGGTTGGGCAAAGCGTAGCGTGCCCAACAATTACGGTCAGGCCCTGTTGGGCACGTCACTACGCTCCTTTGCCCAACCTACGCATTCTATAATTGCGTCCGGCGTGGCCTGAAGCGCCTGCTTTCGGTGCTCTAGCTCCTGCATGGCCCGGGGCAGTCTCTCGACCCGGGCTATGCCCGTAATAATGACTCACCGAAACACCGTTGGCCGAATGAATTCGGCCCTACAGGCTGATTGAATGACGACGAAATACCGTTGGCCGAATGAATTCGGCCCTACAAGCTGATTGAATGACGACGATATATCATTGGCCGAATGAATTTGGCCCTACAGGGCTGATTGAATGACGATGAAACGCCGCTGGCCGAATGAATTTGACCCTGCTGTAGGGCCGAATTCATTCGGCCAACAACCTTGCCATCAGCAGGCATGCGTCTCGTCTGAATCGATTAAGTTACCCGCTCAATCAGGGGGGAATCCTGTTATTTCGGTTTCAGATCAAACTTGCGCAGCAAATCGTACATGGTCGGCCGGCTGACGCCCAGCAACTCAGCCGCCTGCGTGACCTTGCCACCGACGTGGTTCAGGGCGCGGGTAATGGCCTGGCGGTCAGACCGTTCGCGGATTTCGCGCAGATTGAATGTCGCCAGTTCTGCGGGCGAATTCCCGCCCAGCTCCAGATCCCCGGCGTGAATCTGTTTCTGCTCAGCCATGATGACTGCACGTTTGACCCGGTTTTCCAGCTCGCGAACATTTCCCGGCCATGCATAGTTTTCTATGGCTGCCAGCGCATCCTTGCTGAACTGGTATCCTGTCTTGCCCTGCTGCTCGCTGATACGCTCCAGAAAAACCCTTGCCAGCAAAATGGCATCGCCTTCCCGCTCCTTCAGGGACGGGATACTGATGCAGACCTCGCTGATTCGATAATAAAGATCCTCGCGAAAATCACCGGTACGAATCAACTCATGCAGGTCCTTGTGAGTGGCACACAGCACTCGCACATCAACCGGTATTTCCTTGCGGCCACCGACCCTCTCAACGACCCGCTCCTGCAAAAAACGCAGCAACTTGGCCTGCAGTGGCAGCGGCATGTCACCCACCTCGTCCAGAAACAGCGTGCCACCGGACGCGGTCTCGATCTTGCCGGGCGTTTGCTTCGCCGCACCGGTAAAGGCACCCTTCTCGTACCCGAACAGCTCGCTTTCCAGAAGATTTTCCGGGATTGCCGCACAGTTGATAGCTACAAAACGGTTTCCATTGCGCGCGCTGAGCTCGTGCAATGACCTTGCCAGCAGCTCCTTGCCGGTTCCTGATTCGCCCAGCACGAGTACCGTGGTATCGATCGGCGCAACTTTCTCGACAGTACGGCAGACCAGCATCATCTGGTCACTACCGGTGATGACTCCTTCCAGTGGTGATTTGGCCTGCTTCGTGCTGAGGCGCCGGTTTTCTTCTTCCAGCTCGTAGACCCGGTATGCACGGTTGACTATCAACTCGAGCATGTCGGCATCGATCGGCTTGTAGAAAAAGTCGTAGGCGCCCATCGCAACCGATCGGGTGGCATGCTCGCGGTCATTATTACCGGTAACAACAATAATCTTGACATGCGGCGCCCTGACAAGGATTTCTTCCAGCAGCGCAAAACCCTCGCTGGTCCCTTCCGCATCCGGCGGAAGACCGAGGTCAAGTGTAATTACAGATAGCTGGTGCTGCTGAAGCTCGGCGAGTGCAGCAGTCCTGTCACCCGCTATGACAACGTCATAGTTCTCAAAACACCAGCGCAGCTGGGTTTGCAAACCGGGGTCATCCTCAACGACGAGCAGTTTCCGTGTAGGTGTTTCCATTTGGTTTAATATCTTCCTGTACAGCCGCCAACTCTACGTTATTTTTATTGTTATCGCTAATCGATAGCCGGATTCTGAAGGTTGTTCCTTCGCCGACCCGGCTGATCACTTCAAGGTCACCGCCCAGCTTGCTTACATAGTCGCGCACCTCGTAAACACCGATACCCATGCCGGCCTTGCCTTTTGTACTGTCGAAAGGCTTGAATAACCGTTTTTTTATAAATTTGGAATCCATGCCTGTCCCGGTGTCCTGCACTTCCACGATCGCACGATCGGAGCGCCTGAACAGACGCACAATAATCTGTCCGTCGTCGGGCGTTGCATCCTGGGCGTTTCGAATCAGGTGGCCAATGACTGCCTGACAACGATCCTTGTTGGCATTAATGTAAATCCCTTTTGCCTGGCAGTCCAGACTTGGAGCAGGCCGGCCACTGGACATTGTTGCAACCACTTCGGCCAGCATGGAACAAAGCTCGATAAGCTCGGTTTCCTGCACCTGCATACTGTCGCTGCGCAAATGCTCGAGCAGGCGATTCATTTTGTTGACCGAGTTATCGACGGTGTTGATAGCATCTTCCATAAAGCGCGGATTATCCCGATGCTTCGCGGCATTGCTCACCACAAGCGACAGCTGCGCAATCAGGTTCTTGAGATCGTGCATCACGTATGAAGTCAGGCGGTTACATGCCTCGAACTGTTTTGCCTCGGCCAGCTCCCGGGAGGCTTCATGCTGCGCGAGGTGTACAGCCACCTGCCGGCCAGCTGTCTTTATTAAATCGGAGTCTTCCCAGTTGAAGTGGTGCTGTGCCGGTGAGCGCGCAAGCACCATGAAACCCAGCAGATAATCATGCACGATCAGGGGAACGACCAGCCACGCTTGCGGCATCCTGGCGAGCCACTCGGGTATACCGAGGTTATTATAGAGCTCCGGTTCGCGCTCGCATTCATCCAGATCAACCAGCCATTCCCTGGAGACCATGAAGTCTATCAGGGGGTGATCGCTGTCCACCGTATCAGCTTCGGATACATCCATCTGCCAGCTGGCGGCCGGCACAAACCTGTTTAGCTTGCGCAGCCACAAGGCGCCACCCGGGCTGTCGATAATCCCCGCAATCGAATGTATGGTCCGCTCACGCAGGCGCGTGTCCTGTTGTGCCGAGGATAATATATTGATAAAACGCAGCCACTCATCACGGTAGTCATATTTGTAGTGGAAGAAGTGTTTATTTATCAGGACCCTCAGGTTGGCCCTGACCTTGCCGGAATAAAGCAGCACCAGCAGAATGAGCCCGGCACCAAACAGGAAAATAACCTGGACAACGCCCTTCCACTCTCCACCGAATGTACGAATATAATAACCACCGAGGCCCATCAGCAGGAGATACAGGCCTGCACCCAGGAGCGCAGTTGTGTGGAATATCATGCGGCGGGAAACGAAGATATCCAGAGACAGCCTCGGGTCGCGGGCGATTGCGACACCCAGCACCGGAACGGCCATCGCATTTACAAATCCGCGCGCCTCCCAAAGTGCAACATTCAAACCCTGGAACAGTAGCGCGTTCGAGTACAGGTAGAAATCGTACGCCAGAATTACACCCATGCCGATACAGAGATACTTGACGGCACGGCGTGATTCGACATGGGCATTGCGCATGACTTGCTCAACCAGCACCAGCCCGATGATGGACATCATCAGAAAACCGGCAAACAACAGGTCGATCCCCTGATAGTTGGTACTTTCCGGCCCGGTAAACAGCCGGTACAGCACAAGCATCACCAGCAGAGCGGAGAATGCAATCGCATAGTATATATACTTGCGCAGGCGCTGCTCGGCAAGACGCGTATCAGTTACCGAAGAAACCAGTATATAGCCAAGAAACAGCAGCCACGCAAAACTGCGTACCGGCTCGACAAGATAGGAATAGAAAGATACGCCCTGATAGATTGCCAGCGCAGTAAATCCGAGCCAGAGAGTACTGACAATGGATGCAAATTTAAGTGCATTCTTGCGTGATCGCCCCTGCTGTCCGGTCAAAAGCACAAGCGAAAGAAGGAAGAACAAGACACCTCCGGTCGCAAAGCTTATGACCCCGTAATTAATCACAGTGTATTACACCTTGCTGACGGGAAGTTGAAGTACGCGTTACTGGCCGGGTATAACAAATAATCTGAACGTGGGTAATTCGGTATTGAGGATGAGAAAAAAGAGGCAGGAACTACACAGAAACACCGGAATATGCTCATATTTTTTCACCATAAAGCTTTTTGCATGCAGCTGGCAGCAAGCACCGGATCATTATACAGGCTGATCACGTGAGTTTACACAACACCTCGATGATTCGAGGCACTGCATGACCGTCGCCATAAGGATTATGGGCATGCGACATTGCCTGATACGCAGCTTCATCCAGCAATACTTGCTCCACTCCCGAGACAATCCGTTCACGGTCAGTCCCAACCATAAGAACAGTACCTGCATCAACGGCCTCCGGTCTTTCGGTTACATTGCGCATCACCAGGACCGGTTTGCCAAGTGATGGCGCCTCCTCCTGGATCCCTCCGGAATCGGTCAGGATCAGATCGGAGCGACTCATGAGCCACACGAAGGGCGCATAATCCTTCGGATCCAGCAGAAACACGTTCTTCAACCCTCCGAGTATGTCGTACACCGGCTTTTGGACATTGGGGTTCAGATGCACCGGATAGACCAAATCCCAATCCTCGTGAGCTTCGGCCAGTTCGCGGATTGCCGAACATAAATCTATGAATCCCTGACCGAAATTTTCACGGCGGTGACCGGTGATCAGAATCAGTTTCCTTTGTGTGTCAGTAATCAAGCCATACAACAACTCTCCGAACTCTTTCAGCCACACCGTATCGGGATAGGCCTCTACCTGATCACGAACTGTCAATAGCGCATCAATAACCGTGTTGCCAGTCACCCAGATGCGTTCATCTGAAACTGATTCGTTCAGCAGATTCTGGCGCGCACCCTCGGTAGGTGCAAAATGATAGGTGGCCAGACGCCCGGTGAGTGTGCGGTTCGCCTCCTCCGGGAAAGGTGCGCGCATGTTGCCGGTACGCAATCCTGCTTCCACATGGCCTACCGGAATATGCTTCATAAAATGCCGCCAGTGCCGCGGAAAAACATGTGGTTGTATCGCCGTGCACCAGCACCATATCAGGTCGTTCAGCACGCAGGATATCGCGCAGACCCATTAGCGTTCGAGCAGTAATATCGAACAGGTCCTGACCCGGCGCCATGAGGTCCAGGTCATAATCCGGGGAGATTTCGAATAATTCCAGCACCTGATCAAGCATTTCACGGTGCTGCGCAGTGACACAAACAATGGATTCGATATCCGCGGCATCCGCAAGACCCTTTACGACGGGCGCCATCTTGATGGCTTCAGGCCTGGTACCGAATACCGTCAGCACTTTCATGGCTACACGATTATTCCGCGTGTATCTATAATTATTTTCTCCTTAAGGTCCGCGGCTTTCAAACTGCGGTACTGCTTGTGATCAACGAGCAGCAGCAGGATATCCGACTTTTCGACTACGACTTCATATGGTTGCAGATTAAATTCATCATGTTTCCCGATATTCGGTTCTGAAACAAGGATATCGCCGACTTCATCCGCAATCAGCCTGCGCACAATTTCAACTGCGGGCGATTCCCGCAGATCATCCACATCGGCCTTGAACGCAAGCCCCAGACAGCCGATGACCGGTTGCTTGAACTTGCTCGCATTATTCTTGACCTTGTTAACGACCCAGTCCGGTTTGAAATCATTAACCTCTCGTGCTGTCCTTATAAGCCGGGCCAGTTCTGGTGCGCGTGCAACAATGAACCACGGATCTACCGCGATGCAATGCCCCCCCACACCCGGACCGGGCTTGAGTATATTGACCCGCGGATGGCGATTCGCAAGCGCTATCAACTCCCATACATTGATACCTTCCTGGTCACAAATCAGCGACAGTTCATTGGCAAAGGCGATATTTACATCGCGAAACGAGTTTTCAGTGAGTTTCGCCATTTCCGCTGTTCTTGAATCGGTCGCCAGCACCTCTCCGCGCACAAAAGTGCTGTAGAACTCCACCGCTTTCTCGGTTGAGATCTTGTTGATACCACCGACTATCCGGTCATTTTCCACCAGCTCGGTAAGAATACGACCGGGCAGCACCCTTTCCGGGCAATGCGCGATATAGATATCCCGTGCAATATCATGGCCAGCCTCTTCCAGAATTTTCGCGACAACGCCATTGGTCGTATCGACCGGACTGGTCGACTCCAGTATCACGAGATTACCCGCCTCAACATAGGGAGAAATCATGCGAGTTGCCGCTTCGACAAAAGACAAATCCGGCTGGTTGTTGTCCTTGAAAGGTGTTGGCACCGCGAGAATGAATATATCAGCTGCCTTTGGCTCCAGCCCCGCACTCAAGCGGCCTGACAAAACAGCCGATTTAACCAGCACGTCGAGGTCTGGCTCGACAATATGAATATTTCCTTTATTGATGGTATCGACCACCACCTGTGAGGTATCGACCCCGTACACACTATATCCCTTGGTCCCAAGCAGAGAGGCAGTCGGCAGTCCAATATATCCCAGACCAACAACACATATCCGTTTGTCAAATGCATTCATAATTAACAACAATCCAATAAATATTTAAGCGCATATTTTTATGAGAGTAGCCACTTATAGAGGATCTTCCCCTCACTGAGTGGGTAACTAAATCAATATAGAAGAGACGCATTCCATCTGATGGCAAGGTTGTTGGCCGAATGAATTCGGCCCTACAACGGTAATCTATCCACTCGATTTGAGGAAAAGCCCTTATAGAAAGACACTGCCCTCCTAATTCCTTCCAACACAAAAATATTCGAAACCATACTCCCTGATGACTGCAGGCTCATATATATTTCTCAAATCGACAATCACCTTGCCTTTCATTAATTGGCCGATTCCGGGGAAATCAAGACCCCGGTACTCATTCCACTCCGTCATCAATATAATCGCATCGGCACCCGCCACAGCCTCGAAAATATCGTCAAAATAAACAACCTCCGCTGGCAGTAACTTTTTCGCCTCGTCACACCCTTGAGGATCATGCGCGTGAATGGTTGCGCCCTTGTCGATAAGGTTGGGGATTATCGCCAGTGAAGGGGCATCACGCATGTCATCTGTTTCCGGCTTGAATGTCAGACCCAGTACTGCAATCGTTTTTCCGAACTCGCTGCCACCCAGCGCCTCGCGTATCTTTTTCACCATACGCGCCTTCTGCGCGGCGTTTACCTCAACTGTTGCCTCCACTATCCGGCACGAGGCGCCGTGTTCCTGCGCAATACGGATCAGTGCCGTCGTGTCCTTGGGGAAGCAGGAGCCGCCGTAGCCGGGGCCCGCGTGCAGGAACTTCCTGCCGATACGGCCATCGAGACCCATCCCCCTGGCTACCGCATGCACATCCGCGCCGACATGCTCGCAGAGGTTGGCAATTTCGTTTATGAAGCTGATCTTGGTTGCAAGAAATGCATTGGATGCGTACTTGACGAGTTCGGCACTTTCCAGGTTCGTGACAAGGATCGGTGCCTCGATCAGGTTGATTGGCCGGTACAACTCACGCAGCAATTTCTCTGCACGTTCGCTTTCCACACCAAGCACCACGCGATCCGGCCGCATGAAATCACTGATAGCGGCCCCTTCGCGCAGAAATTCGGGGTTGGATGCAACATCAAAGTCGGCATCCGGATTTTCCTCCCGCACGATACGTTCAACCTGGCGCGCCGTCCCGACCGGCACAGTGGACTTGTCGACAATTACCGTATAACCCGACAGGTACCTGGCAATCTGCCTGGCGGCCTCGTATACATAGACCAGGTCCGCATGACCATCGCCGCGCCGCGTTGGCGTGCCTACCGCAATGAATACCAGGTCGGCATCCGCTATTGCCGGGTCGTATGCCGTGGTGAACTTCAACCTGCCGGCGCCTGCATTGCGCGCTACAAGATCA
>CAVYHX010000020.1:0-44836 GCA_963768415.1 uncultured Gammaproteobacteria bacterium | reverse complement strand
GTCACTACCGGGACGCGCCGTACCCCGCGTGCGCGCATGCGTTGTGCCGTGTCGAACACGCTTTCATCTTCTGATACCTTGAGTAGTGCGAAGGTCATGACATCACCCGTGGCCACGGCATCGAGGGCAACTCCCTCGGCGATGACTTCGAGCACAATGTCACGATCGGTAATTATCCCGACAGGCTCAACATGGTCACCCCGGGTCTCGACTACGACCAGGCAGCCGACATGATGGTCACGCATCAGCCGGGCGGCGTCGAATATGCTCGTTTCGCGTGTGGCAGTTACAACTTTGCGGTTACAGAGTTCCATTGCTTTCATCGGGTTGCTCCTCGTGCATCTGCATCAGGCAAACGGGCGGTTCCGGACTGCATGCTGCCGTCGATCGACGCGGCAGGTTACCCGGGGCCACTGCAGGCCGGTCTTGCCATTGAGTATAAAATGCAATAGCGCCCGAAACTTGACCCAGGTCAAGGGCGTACGCCTGATCCGCTGTGAAGCTGGTGAAAATATTGCAATCATCCGGATGCCTGCGTGCGGGCGTGCAGGTAAACTGGTATGCAAAGGCAATCAGGCGAAGTATCCGGCGCGTCATGTTGACTACAGCTTCAGGCAAGAACCAGCAGCAGGTCCTGATCAGGGCACTGCAGAATGCAGCGCTCTACGGCCAGGTAACTGGCGCGATAAGCGTACTGGAGACCCATATATCCTGGGTCATCCTGACCGGTGAGTTTGCCTACAAGATCAAGAAGGCTGTGGATTTCGGATTCCTCGACTTTTCGACGCTGGAAAAACGCCTGCTCTATTGTCGGGAGGAACTGCGGCTTAACCGGCGGTTTGCGCCTGATTTGTATCTGGATGTCATTTCGATTACCGGTACTGCCGAGCGGCCGGCACTCGAGGGTGCGGGTGCGCCGCTCGAGTATGCCGTGAAAATGCGCCAGTTCCCCCAGCAAGGCTTGCTGAGTACGATTGCTGCCGGGCGCAAACTCGAATCCGGTCATATCGATGAACTGGCACATCTCGTCGCAGACAGTCATGGCAGTATCGATGTGGCTGCACAGGATTCCGGATACGGCAATCCGGATGATATCCACCACTGGGTGAGCGAGAACTTCGAACAAATCAGGCCGGTACTCACCGATCCCCTGCAGCGGCAGCAGCTCGATCAGGTGGAGGCCTGGTGCCGGCGCGAGTATCGGCTGCGGCGTCCAGTGATGCTTGTTCGTCTCGCGGATGGATTCGTGCGCGAATGCCATGGCGATCTGCATCTCGGAAATATGGTGATGATAGATAATCGCATCACCGCGTTTGACTGTATCGAGTTCAATCCCCGCCTGCGCTGGATCGATATCATGAGTGAAGCGGCATTCGTGATGATGGATATTCAGGACCGCGGCTATTCGCAGCTGGCTTACCGGTTTCTGAATGGTTATTTGCAGCACAGCGGTGACTACGCGGGTGTCGTCATGCTGCACTATTACCTGGTCTATCGGGCCCTGGTCAGGGCAAAAGTGGCCGTTTTGCGGCTTGGCCAGGGAAGTATTGACGCTGCCGGGAATAACGCAATCCGGGAAGAATACGCATCCTATATGGCACTGGCCGGGCAGTATACGGCGCCGGCGCATCCGGCATTGGTAATTACGCACGGTGTGTCCGGGACCGGCAAGTCCTGGTGCGCGTCCCGGCTGGCGGAGCGCTGCAGCGCTATCCAGATCCGCTCTGATGTCGAGCGCAAGCGCTTGTATGGCTACAGCGCGGCTGCGGGTACGCAGTCCGGAATAGAATCCGGGATCTATGCGCCCGCCGCGAGCCAGAAGACTTACCGGCGGCTGGCGCAACTGGCCGCGGCTGTAATCGATGGTGGTTATCCGGTGATCGTTGATGCGGCATTTTTACAGCAGGCCGAGCGTCGGCACTTCCGTGAGCTTGCGCGGGACCTGGGTGTGCCGTTTGTGCTGTTGCATTTCGATGCGGACGCGGATCGGCTCCATGCCCGCTTGCGCCAGCGCCAGGCGGCCGGCAGTGATGCCTCGGAGGCCGGCATCGAAGTGCTGGCAGGCCAGCTGCAGGCCCAGGAGCCCCTGTTACCGGAAGAAATGAGCGGCGCACTCTGCGTCGATACCGACCGCGTATCTATCGAGCGGCTCGCCGGCCAGCTGACTGAAAAAATCAGCGCGTGAGGCGTACGTACCTCCTATGGGCATCAGCCCCGGATTGTGGCTGATCCGGGCGGGCGCCGGGTGGCAAGCGCCAGAGCTTGCTACAATGGCGCTCAGCAGCCGCCCGATTGGGCGAGATATCTGATTTTAAATGAAAAATCGGCAAGTCCGGCGTTGTGCCGGGCGGGTTGTCACGACCGCGCGGTCCTGTCATCACGAGCTGGCTTACCTATATATATCCGCACTGTTGCCGATAAAATGTCTGTAATGCGCATCTGGAACTAGTAAATGTACTGGCTTTCATTCAAGAAGAAAAAAGAAGTACCCGTGACCGGCCTGATCCTGCCGGGGGGCGGTGCGCGCAATGCCTATCAGGCCGGTGTGTTGAAGGCGATCGGCGACATATTGCCGGAGGATGCTGAAAATCCCGTTTCCGGTGATCTGTGGTGTCTCGTCGGGAGCAATGAATGCTGTCCTCCTGGCGAGCAGTGCCACCCGGTTTCAGGAGGGTGTCGACCGGCTCTACGGAATATGGGCCAATTTCCATGTTGGCAAGGTCTTCAAGACGGATAACTGGACAGCGCTCAAGAGCGGATTCCGCTGGTTGCTGTCATTTGTCAGTGCGGGTCTGTACAAGCATCAGCCACGGTCGATCCTGGATAATTACCCCTTGCGCGGACTGCTGGAAAGGCATATCCGGTTTGCACGTATCCAGCAGGCGATCGATGCCGGCAACCTGCGTGCGTGTGTCAGTGACGGCATCGGGTTATACCAGCGGAACATCGGTCACTTTTTACCAGGGGGCCGAGTATCTCAAGCCATGGAGGCGCACCCGCCGTGTCGGGCAGCCGACTGAGCTCACGCTGAATCACCTGATGGCCTCATCGGCGATACCGGTATTGTTTCCTGCCGTGAAGCTGCGCAACGAATATTTCGGTGACGGCTCCATGCGCCAGACGGCGCCGCTGAGTCCGGCGCTGCACATGGGCGCCAACCGCTTGCTGATCATCGGGGTGCGCAACCCGCGTCCGGATGTGGCGATTGAAGACGGAAGCAGTGTTCCCTATCCGTCATTCGGCGCGATCTCGGGCTATATCTTCGATACCCTGTTCATGGACAGCCTGGATGCCGATATCGAACGGATGCGGCGTATCAATCACACCATCAGTGAAACCAAGGACAAGCGGGTGGAGTACAAGGATACCTCCCTGCGCCAGATCGATTACCTGGTCATATCGCCGAGCCGCGATGTGCGAGAGATCGTGGCGCGGTACGTTGATAATTTCCCGCGTTCGCTGCGCGTCCTGCTCAAGGGGATCGGTGCCCTGGCACGCGAGGGCCGCCCGCTGATGAGCTACCTGATGTTCGACGCTCCATACTGCAAGGAGCTCATGGAGCTGGGCTACCAGGATGGTCTGGAGGCGCGCGACCAGATCCTGCACCTGCTGGGCTATGAAGATCTGATCGAGGAAGAGCCCAGGGAAGAGGCTGTGGTGTAACTGCGCCCTACGGGGGGTTTACGAAATGAATCAATTCCGGCAGAGATCCGGCTTCCTCGGATTTTCAGGTATGCACACGATTCTGGCGGCGCCAGCGGTCCACAAGGTCATCCACATCCAGCTGCGTAGGGCGCAATAGCGCAGCGTATTGCGCCGCATGATAATCCCGGCACCTGCACGGATAACTCCGGTTATCGACGAACCTGCCACCCCGGCGGGGCTTTCTTCCTTACGGTAAATTTACGCGCGCGCACCGGAAATGATTGATTAACGCAACGCGTTGATCAATCGGGAGATGCAGGGGCTCGGCGCAATACGCTGCGCTATTGCGCCCTACGGGGGGTTTACGAAATGAATCAATTCCGGCAGAGATCCGGCTTCCTCGGATTTTCAGGTATGCACGCGATTCTGGCGGCGCCAGCGGTCCACAATGTCATCCACATCCAGGTCATCCGGACCGGATTTCCAGAACTTGTGGTAATCGACGCTGTGACTGTTCGGTGGCGGGTCCGGTATGTAGAACTGCAGGCGGGTAGGCAACGGGACCGCCAGGCCCATGGCCATGGCCTCGCCCTGGCTCAATGAGGCAAGCACGCCGATAAAGTCCTGCTGTGCCTCCGGTACCAGGTCGCGTATGTAGGCCTGGTCATCCGGGTTGGTCAGGCGCAGGCAGATGAAGGTGCTGCACTGGGCCAGGATGGTTTCCGATAATTCCGTCGGGCGCTGGCTGACAACCGCGAGTCCGACGCCGTACTTTCGTCCTTCCCTGGCAATGCGTTCCATGGATGCGCGTGTGCCCCGGTACTGGGTATCCGAGCCGCGTGGAATATAGGAATGCGCCTCTTCGCACAACAGCAACAGCGGGAATTCCTTGTAGCGGGGATTCCAGTAATTGAACTCGAAGGCCAGGCGGCCGACCTGGGCGCAGACCACCGGGCGGACATCAAAGGGCACGGTGCTGATATCGATCACTGTGATCTGGCACTTGGGTTCACCGAGACCGACGAAATCCCTGATCAGGCTGGGCAGTGTGTCCGATGAATTGCGGTGTTGCGGTTTCAGCAGGAAGTTGTAACGCACATCGTTCATGCGGCTTTGCAGGCGCATCAGGAACTGGTCGAACTGGCCGGCCAGCGGGCCCTTTTCCTTGCCGAAATTGGCGGTCATCTTGTTGGCTTCGAGGAAATGGTCGTAGACGTCCTGCAACGGAAAATACACCGGTGAGTCAATCGAAATATGCCCGATACCCAGGTCCTTATTGGACTTGTTGCGCAGGTCATGGACCGTATCGCGCAGAAAGGCAATCTGTGTCGAGGCGTTATCGTCGCTGCGATCGATTAGCAGGTCGACCAGTTCCGAGAAAGTCATAAGCCAGTAGGGAATTTCCATTTCGCGCGCATCGAGGTAACGGGCGGTGCCTTCCTCGAAGGCGTAGCATTGCTTGCCGTCCTTGTCCTTCCAGCCGTATTCGCCATGCAGATCCAGCATAATGATATGTGCATTGGGCATGGTCTTGACGGCGCGTTGCAACAGGTTGGTAACCGTCCAGGATTTACCGGCGCCGGACTGGCCGAGGATCGCAAAATGCCTGCCGAACAGGGCGCTGGCATCGAAGCAGACATCCTGGTCATCGTGCGAGGAGAGTCGTCCGACGTTGTAACCCTGCTCCTCGAATTTTACAAACATGGACTTGATGTCGTCATCCGTCACCGTATGGACTTCCGCGCCGGTGACCGGGTAGTTCTTGATACCGTTCGTGAACTGGCCGTTTGCGTTGATCTCTCCCAGCGGTGTCATACGGACCGAGACCTGTTTGGTAGTGGCCTTGCCGACGATCGGGTTCGCCGATCGTACGCTGTCTTTTTCGTTAACTTCGTTAATCAGCGCGAGAATCTTGATATTTCCCTGGATGATGGCGACATGCGAGCCGGGCTGGCCGATGAGCGTCTTGTCCGAATTGGTTGCTGATGTGGGCAGGCGGTCACCGGCGTCTGCATCCAGGGTGGCGGTAAATTCACTCGTGTTGACGTCAGTGATATGACCAATCAGGGTTTTCGTAAATGGTGTCATTGCCGGTCGTCCTTTGGGCTGGTCAGGAGGGCCGCAGCGGGCAGTCCTGCAATTTATATATCTGAATCAATGTCCGAATCATTCCGCCAGCACTGCCGTGCAAATGTCGCGTTTGCCCGGGTGCTGCGCATTAAAGTCGTTAATCCACCCATATAGCGGCAACTATATCCTTATATTAAATGACATCCAACCGTGAGCTGGCAGGACTGCCGGGGGGTGCGATCACACCGCTCGGCCAGGCTGGCGGCGGTACGCTGCTGCCGGGTGGGATAAAGTGCCGCAGGTATCCGCGACTGTTGCCACCCGGCTGGTGGTCCGGCCGGTATCTCTGGAAGGGCGGCCGGACTGCCGGCGCATGTCTGGCAGCCCGGTCACTGATCGATCAGTTGTAACGATAGGATTGCGCGGGCTGGCGCTGCATGCGCTTGAAATAATCCCGGTAGTAGACGACGGCGCTGTTACCTGCTGCGGTGACATCGAATATCTTCCAGCCGCTCTTGCTCTTGTAGAAACGAAAATCCAGCTTGGTCGGCGGGCCGTCCGGCTGCACGATCCAGGCGCTGACGGTTACCTCTCCCCGGCGCTGCTGGCCACGGGGAGTGAAGATAGCGGATGGACTGATTGCTGTAGCTGGTCAGGTTCTGCGCCAGGGTATCGAGGAAAGAGCGCGTAAGCTCCCGCTGCATGCGGGTGCGTTGCTGCTGATTCATGGGCGCCACTGCGGTCCTGCAGCCCAGCGGGTCATGTAGGCAAAATCGAAATACGGTGCGATGTTCCGTTCCAGATAACCCATCGCCTGTCTGCGGTTCTGCTGACCGCCGCTGCGGATATAAGCAGTGAGTTTATTGACGCCTTCCTTGAGAATGGCAGCCGGTGTAGCGGCCGGTGCCTGCGCTGGCATGGGTGGGCGGTTACCCGGATAGTACGGGGCATAGGCGGCGGTAGCTGTCAGTGGTGCAGAGGTAAATACAATCATCAACACAGCGAAGAGTTTGACTTTCATGTGGGCCCCTGTGGATACTGTGTGAGTTAATAAAAACGACAACAGGCCAGGTAATCGCTGGCCTGTATCGGGTCTACCTTATACACAAATAAAAACGGTGTTGCCAGCCTGTGCCGGCAACACCGCAGATCAACCGGGGTACAATCCCTGTACCCGCTACCGGTACTACTGCGTCGCCGGTGCTGCCGGGGCTGCGGGTGCAGCGTAAGGGGCACCATAACCCGGATAGCCGCCATAGCCGCCGTAAGGACCACCCCAGCCGCCATAGCCCGGGCCACCGTAGCCGCCATAACCCGGATAACCACCGTAGCCGTAAGGGCCGTAACCGCCATAGCCATAACCACGGCCATAACCGCGGCCATAACCGCGACCGCGACCGCTGCCGCTACCGCCGCCTCATGTTGAAATTCATGTCACCCCAGCCATCACCCCGCCGCAGGGCCCCAGTCGTTATTACCGTAGTTATCACCACCCCACGGACCCCAACCACCCCAGGCATGTGCGGATGACAGTGGAAGAGCGGCCAGGCTAACGACGAATGCCGCACCCAGTGCTGTCTTGATTGCTTTCATGATTATTACCTCCAGTGTTGGAACCTTGTCTGTGTATGCTTCGAACACGACCTAATTTTGTGGCGATTTCGGCTGCGATGATTTGACCTGAATCAAAATGGCGGTGGATTTTTGACTTGTAGTTAGGAAGGACGCCGAATTTGAAGAATAAATATATTCGTATATACTAATTATCTACTATTATTATCGTTCGGCGAACCCTGCTGACGATGATGCAGATGGGCCGGATTGTCTGGCGGGTGACCAATCTATGAGATTGTTTTTTATAATATTATTGACAGTCATGAGCGCTGCCGTGGCAGCGGCGCCGGATGGTGCGCGCCTGTATGCCACGCACTGTGCTGCCTGCCATGGTGACAAGGGGACTGGCGGGGTCGGTGTGCCCCTGGCGCTGCCCTCGTTTCTTGGCAGTGTGGACGACGCATTCCTGCGCAAGACAATACGTCTCGGCCGGCCGGGCCGGGTGATGCCGGCCTTCACTCAACTGAGTGACTCACAGCTGGAGTCGCTGGTGCGTTTTATACGTCAGTGGTCAGACAAGCCGGAGCCTGAATTTTCCGACGCGGCGATCACCGCGGATGCGCTGCACGGCAAGGCGCTGTACGCCACCCATTGTGCCGGCTGCCATGGCGCAAACGGTGAAGGCGGCAAGGGAACCGGTGTGACCTTTTCGCGCCAGCGCGATCTGCCGATTATCGCACCGGCACTGAATAACCGGGGATTCCTGGCAGCTGCTACCGATGAAATGATCAGGCATACCCTGCTGTACGGGCGGGAAGGGACCCCGATGGTTTCAATGCTGGATGCGGGTTTGTCAAAAGCAGATATAAATGATCTGGTCGCCTTTGTGCGCTCCTTTGAAAAGGAGCAGGCCCTTGTCACGCAGCCGGATGACAGCGAAGCTGAACCCGCGATCATAGTGGAGTCGCCCTATTCGCTGGAAGAAACAGTGGATAACCTGAAGACCGAGATTGTCAGTCAGAATTTCACCCTGATCAGGACCGATTACCTGGAGCATGGCCTGGCAGGCGAGGATGAGCAGGACAAGCAGGAGGTCATACTGCACTTCTGCAATTTCAGGTTTTTGTTCGAGGCGCTCGGCATCGATCCACGTGTAGGCATGTTCCTGCCATGCCGGATAACCGTGGTGGAGCACGCGGGCAAGGTGCTGGTAATGACTATCGATCCCATGTACCTCAGCAAGCTCTTCAATAATGATGAACTTGATGATGCCTGCAAAAAGATGACCGTGATCTACAAAACGATCATCGAGGATGCGACATTATGAGATTTTCGCGGCCTTATATCATCCTTGCGGTTCTCATCTGTCTCTGGCCACTGTCGTCCAGGGCCGGCGAAGAATTGCTGATGACACGTTCCAGTCTGGCATTTCCTGAGGCGATGCTGGCACTCCAGGAATCGATACGCGCGCATGGATATACCGTCGCGCGGGTGCAGCGCATCGATATCGGCCTGACCGGCATGGGATATAAAACCGACAAGTACCGTATCGTATTTGCAGCCAAGCTTGACGAGATCAGGTATCTGACCGGGAAGGTGCCAAAACTGATTCCCTACCTGCCCCCGAAGATAGCGATCTTCGCTGAAGGCGAGCAGACTGTTCTGGTGACCGTGCATCCGAGCATCTATGCTGATATTGCCGGGAGTGCCGTTGAACCGGCCTTTTTTGAGCGTTGGGAAAGCGATCTGTTATCCATACTCCATGATGTGAGCGTGGCCGATTAGACGCCCACCGGGCGTGATCAGCGCCGGCGGCAATCAGCTGTAGTTTTTTATCCGAATAGAGCCCGCGGCAGCCGTCAGGATGAGCGGGGTATTCCCGTCATGCGTTCGCACCGAGTGATCAGCCCTGTATTAGATTAACTGCTTGACGTCCCTGTTATATCCCCTTGCATCCGCCTGATTGCAATATAAGTGCATGTATATAAAAGAATATTTTAATAATCCATTGAATGGCGGCTGTTTGATGTTACAGTTATTTGGGAAAAATATTCCAATTTGTCATGAGCAGAAAACTCGAAAAAACCCTGACAACGGCCATCCTGCGTTTGCTGTATCCGCTGGTGCGCATCCTGCTGCGTAATGGTGTTGCCTATGGCACCCTTGCGGGCCTGGTCAGGCGAGTTTATGTCGATGTGGCGTTCAGTGAGTTTGCACCTCAAGGTAAAAAACAGACGGTATCCCGTGTTTCCGCACTGACCGGTCTGACACGCAAGGAAGTCAAGCGGCTGCTGGAAACGGAGGTGGCAGACGAAGGTTCCACACAGGCACGTTACAACCGCGGGGTCCGCGTGATCGGCGGCTGGATGAATGACAGACGCTTCCTGGATGCACAGGGCAAACCTGCTGATCTGGAAATAGAAGGTGACCGCAAGTCATTTTCCCTGCTGGTAAAGGAATACAGCGGTGATATCCCTACCATGGCCATGCTTTCCATGCTCGAGGAGGCCGGCAGTACCAAGATCGTAAAAGGCAAGGTCAGGCTGGTACGGCATGCCTTCGTTCCCGGCAGTGATTCCGTCGACAAGATCCGGATACTCGGGACAGATGTCTATGAGCTGATCACGACCATTGATCACAACCTGGTTGCGGAACCTGAAAATCTGCTGTTTCAGCGCAAGGTCTCCTACGACAACATCGATCCGGAATCATTGCCAAAACTGAAGAAACTGACATTCAGCAAGGCACAGGCCTTGCTTGAGCAGCTGGACAAAAAATATTCGAGTAATGAGCTGGAGGATGGCGGCAAGGCACGGGGGAGAACCATCAGTCTGGGTATTTATTACTACGAAGATGAATCATCAGAGGAGCAGTAGCATGCATTTCCCCGTTCAGAAAATATTCCCTGCCATGTTCCTGGTGGTCGCGATCCTTGCCTTTTCCGCTTGTGGCGGTGGCGGCGTTGGAACAGTGGCCGGTGGCGGCATTGGCGGGACCGGGATCGGCACCATCACCGGCTTCGGCAGTGTCATCATAAATGACATTCGCGAGTTTGATATCGACACCGAAACTGAAATATTCAGGGATGGTGACCCGATCACACAGGGCGAGCTCGAGCAGCCGGATAACGAAGGTATGGTCGCCCAGGTTGATGTCGGCGATGATGTCAGTGATGATTTCACCAGCGGTACAGCAGTCACTATTAATATCGACAATCTCGTCAAGGGGCCGGTCACGTCTCTGAGCCCACTACAGGTTTTGCGACAAACGGTGGTGGTGAATGCTGATACCAGCCTGGTGAATATTACCGGTGGCAATGTTGCTAACCTGCAAATCGGCGCTAGCGTCGAAGTCAGCGGTTACGCGAACAGTGATAATGTCATTCAGGCGACACGCATCGAGCAGCAGGCCGCCTTGCTCGTCTGGAAGCTGACCGGACCGGTCAATACCGTCATTGCTAACACCTCGTTCAGGATCGGAAGTCAAACAGTCGAGCTCAATGGCGTCGTGCCGCGTGATTGCGGTACGGGTTTGCAGGACGGTGATTTCGTCGAAGTAAAAGCGACACCGATACCGGCATTCACTTCCGGCGACCCGCTGGACACGGTGACGGATGTGGAATGCGAAGATCCTGGACTTGATATCCCGGCGGGTGCCAGCGGCACCATCGAGGCCGAGGTTGAAGGGTTGGTGACTGCAATCACCAACCCGGGCGATTTCAGGGTTAACGGCCAGCGGGTTGTCACGACGGCGGGCACTCGCTTTGAGGGTGGCGGTGCGCAGGATATCGTGCTCGGGACCAAGCTCGAGGCGGAGGGAACGCTGAATACCGCCACCGGAATCCTGACCGCTGAAGAGATCGAATTTCGCGAAACCCGGATCAGAATCATCGCACCGGTGCAACCCGGGGATGTTGATACCGGCGCTGATACGCTGACGATTATCACCATACCCGTCAGCGCAAATTCGTTGACCAAGGACGAGAACGGCATTTTCAGCGCCGGCCTGACCGGGTCCCGGCAGATCGAGATCAATGGATTTGTCGACAGCGCGGGACAGGTGATAGCGACGGAAGTCAAGAATATAGCGCCTGCTGACTTCAGCGATGTGCGTTTGCGCGGCCCGGCAGAAATGCTCATGCCCAACGTTTCGTTTGCGATTGCCGGTGTCACGGTGAATGTTGCCACGGCTGTCTCGATCAGCGACGAGCGGGTTGAGCCACCGGCTGACCTGACGCCTGCCCTGTTCTTTGCCGCCATCAGCAGCGGTACGCCGGTGCAGGTTGAGCAGGGTACCTTCAACCCGGGGCCGGACACGATAACCTTCGGCGAAATCGAGATCGAGGATTAGGGAATAAATGAAGAGGCCGGGTCCTGGTGCGGCCTCTTTTCACCGGCACTTTCAGTCAATGTACGGCGGTAGATACGTGAGGCAATGACTGGATTCCCCTTTTGGCGCCTTCATGGCGCCATTTTTTTGCCATCGACAGGTCCGGGAAAGGCCATCTCAAGTCCGCTCCAGCAGATAGGTATGTTCACTCAATTGACTGAGACCCGCCTCCCGGAAGCGTTGATGTGTTTCCAGTACATCATGGGAACAGAAGCTTTCTATAGTGAAGTGCCGGCCGAACAGCCGCGCGACCTCATTCGCTGACACGGCAAACGGGGGACCTGCCATTTCGAGCTGGTTGTAATCCAGTGTAATCAGCAGACAGTTGATACCGGTGTCGAGCAGTGCGGCAAGGTGGGCGGCATAGCGCGGCCGCAGCGCCGGTGGCAATGCGATCAGCGAGGCGCGATCGTAGACACCCTCTATCCTGCCGATATGATCCCGGGTCAAGGTAAAGAAATCACCGCACAGAAGTTCGATGCCGGTACTGGTATAGCGCACGTAACCGTCTTCCTGCCGAAGCGTCGGGGTGAGGTTGTTTTCGCTGAAAAATGCCTCGACCGCGAGACGGCTGACTTCCACGCCAACAACATGGCAGCCCTGTTCCAGCAGCCAGGTCATATCCCGGCTTTTCCCGCACAGGGGGGCCAGGATCCGCGTACCTTCGGGTAATCCCAGCGCCGGCCAGTACCGGATCAGGTAAGGGTTGATCTCCTGCTGGTGAAAGCCGATCTGGCCGGCCAGCCAGCGTTCATGCCAGAATTCTGTATCCATGATGTAGTCATTCGGGTGCTTTTTCGAATTACAGGACTGTGACCGCACGCCGCCACGGCTGATAATAACTGCTTTTCGGGGTTAATACAGACGAAAAAACATCCTCTATCCCTTGTATAATCAGGATAATTCGGCCGGTAATTGTTGTCGGAGCAGCTATGGATGACCAGGTGACAGATCCGTTTCACGGAAGCATTTCGCGGCCGCTTCGAGAATGCCATGCGCTGGCATCAGCTGGATATCCTCTGGCAGGTCCTGCGGGATGACGCTGACAGTGGCTGGTATATCTACGCGATCGGCGAGCCGCCGCCGGAGCAGCCCGCCAGTGGCGAGTTACTGAGAACTTTTATTTCCGAAATCGATCAATTACTGCGCAAGGACCATGACGAGGACTACTGCGGAATCGTCTACGCGGATTCATTTGAATCGCCCCGTTTTGTAAAAATATTCGATCCCCACAACCTCGGCGTCTCCTGCGGTTTCAGTGACAATCCGCCGTTGCCTGGCTGGATACTGTCCCGGTTGCAACCGGTCGATCTCGAATCGCCGTCGCCGCTACCGGGTAATCGCCGCCGCTGGTGGCAACGCTTGCTTGGTGCCTAGTCGCGCCGTGCCGGTGTGCATTTCTCAGCAGCCAGCCCCTGCAATGAGTTTCCCGCTTGCGACACGGCATTGTCGCCGTCGATCTGCCCGGCCGGGCCGCCCGGTATCGCCGCAATGGTATTGATTACCTGATGGTTTTAGCCGGGAAAGCGGTGGTACTCGCGTCCCAGCAATTCGTAAACGATTGTAAAAAATAGATAATTTCCCCTTACGCCGGGCATATTAATAAAATATAATATACTGCAGAACCAGCCTGTAATTGATTTATATCAGGGTCGCCTGGTGCGGAAAGGAGCAAATAGCTGCTCCAGCGGGTGTGCAGGCAACCCTGGTTTTCAACAGTTATCAACAACGTGGAGTACCTACATGAGAAAGATCGCGCAAGTTTTGATGATTTCAGCCATGCTGGGTGCCAGCGGGTCTGCCCTGGCGGCCGATGCGCGCATCCGGCGAGGAAATCTATAACGGCAAGTGCAAGGTGTGTCATGCCAACGGAGTTGCCGGTGCGCCCAAGCTGGCGACAAGGCTGCCTGGGAACCGCGCATCGCCCAGGGAATGGACACCCTGATGACGAATGTCACTAAGGGTCTGCGGGCGATGCCGCCGAAAGGGACTTGTATGGATTGCTCCGATGCGGACCTGCAGGCTGCCGTTGACTACATGGTCGAGCAAAGCAAGTAAGGGCTGCACGACTGTACACAGGAGCTGCCTGGTATTACCGGGTCCAGCTGGAGAATCACGATGAAAAAAATCGCAAGTGTTGTCATGGTTTTTGCATTTCTGGGTATGAGCAGTGCCGTGCTGGCGGGTGATGTGGACGCAGGCAAGGCAAAAGCCGCTACCTGCGCAGGTTGCCATGGAATGGCAGGCATCAGTAACAATCCGTTATGGCCAAACCTGGCAGGGCAGCAATCAGGCTACATGGTCAAACAGATGAAGGCCTTTCGTGACGGGACCCGCAGCGATCCCATGATGAGTCCGATGGCCAAGCCGCTCAGCGATGCGGACATCGACAATCTTGCGGCTTATTACAACAGCCTCTGATCTTCAGCCGATGTAATGAATGCCGGCAGACCGCGGGGTCTGCCGGTTTTTTCGTGTCTGGATCCGGGTAACTTCAAATTCGGGAAATACCGTCTGCACCAATCAGCCCGATTGCGTGATGCTGGACATACGGTGACATCATTAAAGTGCAACCGTAAACAACAACAGGGCGCCGGCCTGATGGGTGGCTGCCAGCGGGACGGGGACGCGCAACAACAGGGTGGAAATGCCGAGCGTGACCTGCAGTAATGCTGTCGCCATCAGCAGGTGCAGACCGATGCGCAGCTGCGCCGGCATTGCCTGGCGCAGTCCTGCCAACCACAGGATAATCACACTGGAAAATGTCAGTAAGGCCAGTAAGCGATGATCGAATTGTACAGTCGCTGCATTTTCAAACAAGTTGCGCCATAACGGGGACTGCATGAAGACAGTCTCCGGGATCCAGCGGCCATTCATCAATGGAAAGGTGTTGTAAACCAAGCCGGCTTTCAGTCCGGCGACAAATCCGCCGGATAGAATGGTGATGAAAATGAGGCAGCACAGCAGCGCGCTGCTGATAGCGCAATCCCGGTGACGTGACAGCATCTCCCGCCATGCCTGCCATCCGCATACCACAGACCCAGTGCAACCCAGAGCATGTAGGCATAGATAATGACTGCCAGCGCCAGGTGGGCGGTAAGCCGGTACTGGCTTACATGGGGGTTCTCCACCAGTCCACTCTTGACCATGTACCAGCCCAGCACCCCCTGCAGTCCGCCGAGTATGAACATGACGACCAGCTTCGGAACCAGTCGCCAGCCGAGCCGGCCACGCACAAGAAATATCAGTGCCGGGACAAGGAATACCAGACCAATGGCCCTGCCCAGCAGCCGGTGTGCGAATTCGAACGAGTAAATATACTTGAATGCGTGCAGGTCCATGCCGGTGTTGATTTTCAGGTACTCGGGTGATTGCTTGTAAAGCTCGAAGACCCGCAGCCAGGCATCCTCGGTAAGCGGTGGGACGATGCCGAAAATCGGGTCCCACTCAACCATCGACAGCCCGGAACCCGTCAGGCGGGTAACCCCGCCGAGTACGACCATGGCAAAGACCATGGCACAACAGACCAGCAGCCAGATTGCGACCGGGCGGTTACGGGTAGTGTTATGCATGTCTGTACTCATGGTCGTGTGCCCTGGTGAGCGGGCGATGGTCAATCGCATGGCCCATACTTGCGGATAGTGGATGCGCATTGTACCCGAAATGGCCCGTTTGGACGCTTACGCCAGTGGGGTTGACCGGCTAGAATGGGCGCATGGCAAGTCAATTTAACGGTATTCCGTCGATGTCGTTCCCGGATTGTGACGAGGGGGTGGATATGAAGCAGGGAGTCTTGCTGATCGTGCTGGTTACCCTGTTGTCAGGCGTTTATCTATTATCGTCACACAGACTGCTCCGGATCAGCAGTTGAAGGATGCGTCACCGGCAGACAAGCCGGAAGCGCGGCAGTCAGCGCCGGAGGCCATTGCGCCGCAAAAGGCAGTGCTGGATATCAGCGTTCATACGCTGGATGAGCTCCGCGTCGTTCTGGATCGTGCCGAGCAGCTGGCGCTGCGGCCGCAATCGCAGGATGATGCGGCGAGTGTGGTGCTCGTTCTGCATGGCCCGGAAGTGGAATTTTTTTCCATCAGGAATTACGACAAGTACAAGGATATAGTTGATCAGGCCGCGCGCCTGGACGCATTTGACGTGGTTGACGTCAAGATCTGCCAGACCATGCTGGGCATGCAAGGGATAGAGCGCGATGACGTCCCGCCCTTTATCGATCAGGTTCACTTTCGGGCCGGATGAAGTCGAGCGCCTGGTACGACAGGGATATATTTATTTCTAGCGGGCCTGTCACAGGCAAACCGGCAGTTACACACCTTCGGGCTGAATGCTGACCCGGCACAGGGAATTCGCATACCGGAAGCGGGGTGAGATCAGGGGCTGACCGCTTGTGGTTCCGGCCAGGTATTCGGGCTAGAGAATTTCAGCCTGGATTATGCTTCCACGGTAGTCAAGCAGCAGTCTCATCTGGCCCCGGCAGCTCATCTTTACTGCGAGCTCACCACCGCCTTCCATTAGCAGTTCATCGAATACAACATCGATACAGACCTCGTTAACTGTTTCCCAGATGACGTTGTAGCGCAGCGACTCGGTGTCGATCCAGCCATTTTGCGAACAAAAGCGCGTGAGTTCGTGACACGATTTCAGGTAGTTTTCTATGGTGGTCATGGTGAGACAGGCACGGGGTGATCAGGATCATGAAACTGATCGGTGCTGTAACGATGCCCCCTCGTTGTGGCGTCGCGGCTTGCGCCTGGCCTGCAGATAGGTACGCCGGTTTTCTTCGGATTCGAAATAAACCTTGCTTGCGAGCTCACCCGTACCTTCGACTACGAAGGGTTTGAATTCCAGGTGTTTAAGTTCTTCACCGGTAATCGGGTCGGTCGTGGTGATATCATGCCTGTGTCCCCCAAGCAATTATTGTTAATTACCCACGCAATCTTGTGAAGTATAGGACAGGAATTACAGGCTGCAAGCCGGTGTGCAACCGTTGGGTCTGGCGGGATCAGGCAACTACTGCCGGACCGGCCGGCAGTAGTGCAGGGAAATATCAGGATGGGTATCCGGGTTAATTTTTTAACCAGGACAGCAGATTAGAGATGCTCAGGTACGGTTTTCCAGGATTCGCTGGATAATTGGCGCCAGAATAATTTCCATGGCGAAGCCCATCTTGCCGGCGGGCACAACAATGGTGTTGCGCCGGGACATGAACGAGTCTTTCAGCATGCCGAGCAGGTCGGGGAAATCAGTATTGAACTTGTTCGGGTCGCGGAAACGGATGACCACATAACTTTCATCCGGAGTGGGTATATCCCGCGCGATGAACGGGTTAGAGGTGTCTACCGTTGGTACGCGCTGGAAGTTTATATCCGTGCGCGAGAATTGGGGAGTAATGTAGTGAACATAGTCATGCATTCGACGCAGGATTGTATCGGTGACAACCTCGGCTGAGTAGCCGCGCTGTTCACAGTCGCGATGAATTTTCTGGATCCATTCCAGATTGACGATCGGCACCACGCCAATCAGCAAGTCGACATGTTTTGCTGCATCGATGCTATCCGTCGTGATGCCGCCATGCAAACCTTCGTAAAACAACAGGTCAGTTCCCGGACCGATCTTTTCCCAGGGGGTGAATTCCCCCGGCTGCTGCCCGAAGGGCTCGGCCTCTTCCTGGCTGTGCAGGTAGTAACGCCGGTCACAGGTGCCGGTTTCGCCATAGCTGCGGAAGGTTTCTTCCAGCTTGTCGAAGACATTCGCCTCCGGACCGAAATGGCTGAAATTGGAGTTGCCGTTCTTTTCAGCTTCCTGCATCGCGACCTTCATGGCGGCCCGGTCATAGCGATGATAGCTGTCTCCTTCGATGACCACCGGGTTGACACCCTCGCGCAGGAAGATATGTTCAAAAGCCACCTTGACTGTGGTTGTGCCTGCGCCGGATGAACCGGTAACAGCAATAACGGGATGTTTTTTGGACATGTACTACTCCTCGTCCTGCCTTGGGTTGAAATCGTGTAGTGACCTTCAGCTGCCGGGATTGCGACCGGGCCAAAGGACCCGTGTCGACCGTCAACTGACCACGGCTGGTGACCGGGTCGAAGCCGCGTATTGAACCACTTTTTTAGCGATGGGCTCAAGTTCCACTTGAACCGTCCGCTGACTATAATATATTTAACAGTCAATACAGTAACTTGAATATATATCTTCGCGCGGAAGGGGAGTGGATACGCAACATCCTGTCCGGGCAGATTTACGGTTGGGTGTGAAATTGGCATAGAATGAACGGCTTGGTCCCGGCCGGTTCACGTCTTGTGTCCGCTTCTTATCCGCTTGATATCTGGGTAACGCAATGAAACGCAAAGAAAACTGTAATGACCTGAAGAGCAAGATTTTCCCCTTTTTGTGCTGGATCAATGAACTGAAGAAACCGGAGGTCTTGCGTGCCGACCTGATCGCCGGTATTACCGTGGCGCTGGTACTGGTCCCCCAGTCCATGGCCTATGCGCAGCTGGCGGGCCTGCCGCCCTACTACGGTTTGTACGCCTCTTTTCTGCCCGGCATCGTCGCGGCGCTGTTTGGTTCCTCGCGCCAGCTGGCCACCGGCCCGGTTGCGGTGGTCTCGTTGATGACGGCATCCGCACTGGAGCCGATCGCCGGTGCCAACCCGGAGCTTTATATCTGCTTACGCTATTATGCTGGCGCTCATGGTGGGTATCTTTCAGATGGCCCTGGGTCTGCTGCGCCTGGGCGTGCTGGTGAACTTCCTTTCGCACCCGGTCGTCATTGGCTTTACCAATGCGGCAGCCATCATTATCGGTACCTCGCAGCTCGGTAAATTATTCGGCGTCAGCGTAGAGAAGGCCGACCACACCTACGAGACCGTCTTCAATACCCTGGTCGCCGCGACCAGTGAAACCCATCTGGAGACCATGCTGATGGCCATCCTGGCGCTGGCCCTGATGATCGGCATGAAACGCTACCTGGAGAAGATTCCCAACGTGCTGGTGGCCGTGGCCATCACGACGGTGATTTCCCGGCTGATCGGCTTCGAGGAAATGGGTGGCGCAGTCGTCGGGACTATTCCGGAAGGACTCCCGGCGCTGCGAACTGCCGACGATGGATCTGCAGACCATGGTCTATCTGCTCGGCGTCACCGTCGCCATCGCCATTATCGGCTTCATGGAGGCGATCTCGATTGCCAAGGCCATGGCTGCCCGTACCCGGCAGCGCCTCGATGCCAACCAGGAGCTGGTGGGGCAGGGCCTGGGCAACATCGTCTCGAGCCTGGCGCAGGGCTATCCCGTATCGGGTTCCTTTTCACGCTCGGCAGTGAATATCGGAGCCGGTGCGGTCACCGGGTTTTCGGCCGTCGTGACCGGCGTGGTGGTCGGCATCACCCTGCTGTTCCTGACACCGTTGCTGTATCACCTGCCGCAGGCGACCCTGGCCGCGGTGATCATCATGGCGGTGATCAACCTGATCAAGGTCGAACCCATCAAGTATGCCTGGAAGGTGCAGCGGCATGATGGCGCCGTCGCCGTGACCACCTTCGTGCTGACGCTGGTGTGGGCGCCGCACCTCGACAAGGGCATCATGGTCGGCGTCATCCTGTCGCTGATCCTGTTTCTCTACCGCACCATGGAGCCGCGGGTTGCCGTGCTGTCACGTGACCCGGACGGCACCCTGCGCGACGCCGAGGTGCGCAAGCTGGAAACCTGCCGGAACATCTCGCTGATTCGATTCGACGGCACCCTGTATTTTGCCAATACCGGCTATTTCGAGGACAAGGTGCTGGAGCGCGCGGCCTTAAAGCCGGATCTGAAGTTCGTCATCATCGACGCAGAGAGTATCAACGCGATCGACGCCACCGGCGAGGAGATGCTGCACCACCTTGCCGAGCGCCTGCAGGAAACCGGTGTGGAGTTGCTGATTGCCCGTGCGAAGAAACAACTGATGGATGTATTCCGCCGCACCGGCCTGATCGAGCAGCTGGGTGAAGATCATTTCTTTCCGCTGCGCACCCATGCCTTCAATTATGCCTGGAAACAGCTCGGTGACAATCATGCCGAGACCTGTCCGTTGCGGGTGCCGCAGCCGGTAGAGGCAACTGCATGATACTGTCTGCTGCAACTCGCATGTATCAATGACCCTGCAGGGATGCCTGCCTGGCCGCGATTAACATCGTAATATCGCGCTCGTTAACAACTATCAAACACGCTTGAATACGAGGTCCCATACCCCGTGTCCCAGGCGCAGGCCGCGCTGTTCGAATTTCGTTAAAGGCCGGTAGGCCGGTTTGGGCGCGAACCCGCCGCCGGCGGCGCAGTTCGTGAATGCGGTGGATTGCGTCATCGTTTCCAGCATCTGCCCGGCATAATTTTCCCAGTCAGTGGCCAGGTGGAATATGCCGCCGGGTTTCAGCTTGCCCGCAAGCAGGTCTATAAACGCGGGCTGCAGGATGCGGCGCTTGTGATGACGCTTCTTGGGCCAGGGGTCCGGAAAGAACAGCAGGACCCGGTCAAGGCTCGCATCGGGCAGGCACACACGTAAAACATCCAGGGCATCCGCGCAGAAGACCCTGACGTTAGTCAGTCCACGGGATTCCAGTTCGAGCAGCAAATGTCCGACCCCGGGTCGATGGACTTCAATACCGATAAAATCCTGTTCCGGGGCGTGTTCCGCCATGGTGGCCAGCGCTTGTCCATTGCCGAAGCCTATCTCCAGTGTGCGTGGTGCACTGCGCCCGAAGCAGGCATCCAGGTCCTGCAACCCCTGTGCCTCCAGTCCGAAACGCGGCCACAATCGTTGCAAGGCACGTTGCTGGGCCGGTGTGATACGGCCTTCGCGCCGTACGAAGGAGCGAATTCGCCTGGTATGCGGATTTTCTGTATTCATGGATGTTAATAAGCTGCCGGCGTGTCCGGGCGACTGAATAACCACCGTGCCGCTATTCTTCGGTATTATCGCAGGTGCGGCAACCCGGGTTCATATTACAGGAGCAGGTGATGGAACTACTGTCATCAACACTGAATGATTTACATGGCTGGATTCTAACCCTGGATCCCAGGGTCATGGGCATACGCCTGCTGGTGATCGGCCTGGCTGTTGCCGGGGGGTGGGTTGTGCAACGCTATTACTACAGTGTATTCAGCAGCCACTTTGGCGATGATGCCTACAAGGGCATGCGCCAGCTCGGCATCCGTATCGGCCTGCGCCTTTCCTTCCCGTTGAGCACGGCGCTGTTTGCCGTGATCGGGCGCCAGATATTGCATCCGCTGGGATTCGAGACCACGCTGCTGGAGATCCTGATCCAGCTGATGCTGGCGCTGGCAGCGATCCGCATGATTGTCTATGCGCTGCGCATCGGCATCGCACCCGGTCCGGCACTGAAGGCCTGGGAGCAGATCCTCAGCACCGGTATCTGGATGGTGGTTGCACTGCACCTGGTCGGGTGGCTGCCAACCGTCACTGCGAGCATGGATGCGCTGGCCATCAACTTCGGCGAAAGCCGGATTTCTTTCCTGATGGTCGTCAAGTTGCTGGTGCTGTCGAGCCTGTATGTCCTGCTGGCCCTGTGGCTCGCCGGCGTGATCGAGCAGCGCCTGAAGAATTCCCGGCTGGTCAATGCCAGTCTGCAGGTCGGTGTGTCCAAGTTCGCCAAGTTCGCCCTGCTGGCGGTGGCCGTGGTGCTGGCGCTGAGTGAGGTCGGGCTGGATCTGACGACCTTTGCGGTGTTCGGTGGTGCGCTCGGTGTCGGCCTGGGCTTCGGCCTGCAGAAGATCGTCAGTAACTTTATCAGCGGGTTTATCCTGCTGGGAGACCGTTCCATTCGGCCGGGTGACGTCATCACTGTCGGTGACACTTTTGGCTGGGTGCGCGAGCTGCGTGCGCGTTATATCGTGGTGGCCAACCGCGATGGCGTCGAAACCCTGATCCCGAACGAGAACCTGGTGACCACCGATGTTATCAACTGGAGTTACAGTGATCGCCTGGTACGTCTGCGGATACCGGTGCAGATCAGTTATCACGATGACCCGGAAAAGGCCATGGAGATCATCGTGGCTGCCGCAGGCAAATGCCAGCGTGTAATGAGCTCACCGGAACCGGTGTGCCGCCTGATGGAATTCGCCGACAGCGGCATCACCCTGGAAGCGCGTGTCTGGTTGACTGATCCCCAGGAGGGAGTGGCGAATATCCGCTCGGAAATCAATCTGGGTATCTGGCAAGGCTTCAAGGCGGCCGGTATTACCATCCCCTTCCCGCAGCGGGATGTGCATTTGCGGCATGTCGATGCCACTGCTGCTGTTCCGGACTGATTTCGGGACAAGGTGGATATTGTTTTGTAAAGTCCTGTGGTGGAGGTTTGATTGATTCAACTGACTCGTCATTGCGACACTAGGGGCCTTCCCGATATGGAACGCGCAAGTTATCCACACCGCCACGGCCGTGTGCTACAGCGTCACGGTTTCCGGCGCTGGTTGCTGCCTTGCTGCTTACTGCTTGCGCTGGGCGGTTGTGACCGGCCTGCACAGCAGGTGGAGCAGGCACTCCCGGATGCACCGGCCATCGCGCTCAACAATCGCGGCGTGGGCCTGATGGGGCGCTATGATTACGCAGCTGCCCTGCGAATCTTCCAGCAACTTGCCAGGCAGTACCCGCAGCAGACCGCGTTCCGTTTGAATCTCGCCATTGCACAGATGAACCGCCAGCTGGACGGCGATGAGGCGGCTGCCCTGGTGCACTTCGACGCCCTGGCGGACGAACACCCCGAAGAGCCGCGTGTCCGTTATTGCGCCGGGCTGCTGGAATTCCGCCGCGGTGAACTGGAGCGCGCTGCACAACACCTGAACGCGGTGCTGGCGGCCGACCCGCACGATCCCTACGCGGCCTACTTCCTGGCACAGTCGTTGCAGCAGCGCGGCGACAACACCGCCGCGCTGGGCTGGTACCAGCGCGCCCTGTCCACCGACCCCTACTTGCGCAGCGCCTACTACGCCCTGTCCCAACTCTATCGCCAACAAGGAGAGTCCGACACGGCCGGCCGCTACCTGACCCTTTACCAGCAACTGGCCAACAACCCGCGTGCGCAGCTGGTCGAATTCAAGTACACGCGCATGGGACCGAAGTGCGAGGCCACCCCGGTGGGCAGTGCCGCAGCGCCGGTTGCGCAGCGCCCCGACAGGCCGCTGTTTGCCGGCCCGACCGCGCCCTTATCGGTGTTGCATGCTGCGGACGATCCGGCGGATGCCGGTGTGCCGAACCTGACCGTCGCCGATATCGATGCCGACGGTCGGCCCGACCTGTTTCTCGCCGGGCGCGCCGGCCAGGCCGGTGCACACAATACGGTACTGCTGGGCCGGGATGACGGGACGTTTGCAGCGGCAGCCGACCATCCGCTGGCCGCCGTGCCTGCCGTGAACACGGCGCTGTGGGGCGATTTCGACAACGACGGCCACACCGATGTCTATTTCTGCCGCCGGGGCCGTAACCAGTTGTGGCGGCACACGGCCACGGGCAGCTGGGAAGACATTACCGGCGCGACGCAGACCGCTAACGGAACGTTCAATACCGTCGACGGGGCCTTTTTCGATGCCGACCACGATGGCGACCTGGACCTGTTCCTGGTGAACAGCGACGGCCCCGACGAACTGCTCAACAACAACCTCGACGGCAGCTTTCCGGCCGCTTGCCGCCGAGCGTGGCCTCGAGCGGCGGCGGTCCGCCACCCGCCAGGTGCTGCTGCTGGATGTCGACACTGACCGCGACACCGACATCATCACGCTGCACGCCGACGCCCCCGCACGCGGTGTACATCAACGACCTGGCCTGGAATTACCACCCCGCCACCGAGCAGGAGGCGTTCGTCAACACACCCATGGCTGCGGTGGTCAGCGGCTGACAATGATGCCGACGGTCGCCCGGAGCTGTATGCCCTGGGTCGCGGACGGCAGTGTCATGCGCTGGCAGGTCAGCCGCGGCGATCGCCTGGCAGATGACCGTCATCGGTAACCTGCCGCCTGCCGAACATCCGCAGCTCGAACTGCGTGATTTCACGGTGACGGGCACGGCGAACTGCTGCTGGCGACCGGTAAGGGCCTGGGCGTGTACGCACTGGCGGGTGATACCCTGGCGCCGCTGTTCCAGTTCCCCGCTGAACAGACCCTGCAGGCCTGGGCCGCCGTGGTCATCGACGTCGGCGCGCGGACCTGCCGTCGCCATACTGGATGCTGACAATGCCGTGCGCCTGTGGCCAGCGGGGGAGGGTCGGCATGCATTCATCGGCCTCGCCACCACGGGCCGCGATGACGGTGCCGCCACCATGCGCTCCAATGCCTCGGGCATCGGCACCCGGCTGGCCCTGCGCAGCGGCAGCCGCTGGATCCTGACCGACAGCTGGCGGCGTCATTCCGCGCCCGGCCAGGGCCTGCAGCCGGTGGTGACCGGACTGGGCGGTGCAGAGCGGCTCGATTTCGTGGCGCTGACCTGGTCGGACGGTGTGTTCCAGACCGAGCTGGACCTGGCGGCCGGCCAGACTGCACCGCATCAATCGAGACCGAGCGGCAGCTGTCCAGCTGCCCGGTACTGTTTGCCTGGGACGGTGAACGCTACGCCTTCGTCAGTGACCTGCTGGGTGTGGGCGGACTGGGTTACTTCATCGAGCCCGGCGTGTATGCGCCGCCGCGTCCGTGGGAGAACCTGCTGCTGCCTGCCGGCCTGCTGGAGCCGCGCGACGGCCGCTATGTGCTCAAGATCGGCGAACCCATGGAGGAAGCCGCCTACCTCGATGCCGTGCGCCTGGTGGCCTACGACCTGCCGCCGGGCTGGGACCTGGTGCTGGACGAACGCATGGCCATCACCGGGCCGGAGCGCGACGGGCGAGCGCTGCTTCTTCCAGGCGGAACAGCTGCCGGTGCGTGCCACTAACCGCCGATGGGCGGATGTCACCGCACGCGATCACGGCCGCCGATCTGGAGGCCGCCCCGGTGGGCGAACTGGACCGGCGCTTTATCGGCCGGCTGGCGAACGGAGCAGGTCCTGACCCTGGAGTTCGCGCAGGCGCTCGACGGCTGCGCAGCCGGTGCTGGTGATCGACGGCTGGGTCGAGTATCCCTATTCCCAGACCATGTTCGCCGCCTGGCAGGCGCGGGCCGACTACCGCGCCCCGACCCTGGAGGCGCGCGCCGGTGACGGTCACTGGCACACCGTGCTGGAACAGTTCGGTTATCCGGCCGGCATGCCGCGCCGCATGTCGCGTGCCGCTGTCCGGACTGCCGCCCGGTACCACCGCGCTGCGCCTGCGCACCAACCAGGAGATCTACTGGGACCGGGTGGCCGTCGTGCAGGCCGAACCCCTGCCGCAGGCGCGGCGCACAGCATTGCCGCTGGCGGAGGCACGCGTTGCGGAAACCGGCTTTGCGCGGCGCAGTACCGGACCGCAGCGCCAGCCGCACTACGACTATGCACAGCGCAGCCCGTTGTGGGATACGCGCCATATGGCCGGTCACTACACCGCATTCGGTCCGGCGACGGAACTGGTCGCCGCGGTGGACGACGCCACGGCCATCATCGGGCCCGGGCGAGGAAGTGCACCTGGAATTCGCCGCCGAGCTACCGTGCGCTGCCGGCCGGCTGGAGCCGCCGTTTCGTGGTCGAGGCCAACGGCTGGGCCAAGGACATGGACCTCTACACAGCGCAGGGCACAACGCTGGAACCGTTACCCTCGTCCGGACTGGCAAGCGGACCGCGTGATGCGCTGCACGCCCGCTACAACACCCGTTACCGCGCCGGCCAGTGAAAATGAACAAGGCATGCTAGTCTACGTAGGGCGCAATAGCGCAGCGTATTGCGCCGTGGAGCCATCACTCGTCATAACCAGACTCATCAAATCCACGTAGGGCGCAATAGCGCAGCGTATTGCGCCGTGAGTCATCCGCGGAATCACTTCCAGCCCGGACGCGTGTATAGATACCTGCATCAACCAGTCGATAAACCGCTTGACCAAATTATTGTTCATTGAATTGCAATGCACATAATCCATGTGCATTGCATAATCAGGTTCACGGATACTCGAAGGGATCCGCGCATTGCAGACATTCGGCGCAATACGCTGCGCTATTGCGCCCTACGATCCTGTTAATCAGGTTTAATAGTTTGTTTTCATCGCCGCGTTTGAAAAGGCATAGGTGATATCAGGTGCGTTATATATAAAACATAATCACCACCCGGAATGCCGGGGAGAGCGCGTAGGGCGCAATAGCGCAGCGTATTGCGCCGTGAGTCATCCGCGGAATCACTTCCAGCCCGGACGCGTTATAGATACCTGCATCAACCAGTCGATAAACCGCTTGACCAAATCATGGTTCACTGAATTGCAATGCACATAATCCATGTGCGTTGCATAATCAGATTCACGGATACTCGAAGGGATCCGCGCATTGCAGACATTCGGCGCAATACGCTGCGCTATTGCGCCCTACGGTCCTACAACACCCGTTACCATGCAGGGCAGTGAATATGAACAAGGCGCGTCAGGGTTTTGCGTCCCACGCCGTGCCGCTGCCTTCCTTGCAGCGTAATGAAGCCGTCTACCGCGATGTCGTGCCAGAGTCTCGCGCGCCCATTCGGCCAGACCACGCCAACCGCCTGCACGCCGGTTTCCGCACCCAGGCCGAAATGCACCCGCGGGTCATTGGCACTCAGGTAGCTGCCGTCGGTATGGGCCCGGCGCCACAGCGGCGGTTTGCCCGCGCGCAGCACGGCCACGCGTGCGCCCAGGCCGGCACGGTTGGAACGCGTGCCCTGCAGCTGCACCGTCAGCCAGTGATTGCCCGCGCCCGTCGTATTGCGCAGCAGCCGGGTCGGGCCGTTGTTGTTGGCCACCACGATGTCGATATCACCGTCGTTGTCGAGATCGCCGAAGGCGGCGCCGCGACTGACCTCGACCAGCGCCAGTGCCGGTCCCGCCTGTTCAGTAATGTCGGTGAAACCCTCGGTACCGTCATTGCGGATGAGCTGGTTGCGTTCCTGGTAGGGAAACGGCTGGCCGCGCAAGGACTCCTCTATCTTGACCGCGCCGTTGGCGACGAACAGGTCGAGGTCGCCGTCGTTGTCGTAGTCGAACCACTCCGCGCCGAAACCGGTGTATGCCAGGCTGATGCGCCCCAGCTTGCGCGCATCGGTGGCATCGATGAAATTGCCGCTGCCGTCATTGACATAGAGCGTATTGGTCTCCCGGTCGAGGTGGGTCATGAACAGGTCCTCGTCGCCATCGCCGTCGAAGTCGCCGGCCGTCACGCCCATGCTGGCCTCCGCCTTGCCGTAGGCGTTGATGGCCACGCCGGCCATCAGCGCGGTGTTCTCGAAGCGCCCGTCACGCTGATTGATCCACAGCTGGTTGTCGTCGCCGTCGTTGGCGACATAGATATCCTGCCAGCCGTCGCCGTTGAAATCCGCGCAGGTCACGCCCAGCCCGGGGCCGAACGCCACACCCAGTCCGGCCGCGTCGCTGACATCGGTGAAACGACCGTCGCCGTCGTTGCGAAACAGCCGGTCGCGCACCGTCTCGTAGGACTGCGGTCCGCAATAATCGAGCTTGCCATCCGCCCCGGCACACTGCTTGTTGCCCGCGACGGTGAAGTGCACGTAGTTGGCGACGAACAGGTCCAGGTCGCCGTCGCGGTCGTAGTCGAGGAAGGCGGCACTGGTGCTCCAGCGCGGGTCATCGACACCGGCCGCAGCAGTGACGTCGCTGAACCGGCCGTCACCCTCGTTGTGATAGAGCACGTTGGAGCCGAAGCCGGTGACATAGAGATCGGTGTAGCCGTCGTTGTCATAGTCCCCGGCCGCCACGCCCTGTGCATAGCCCGCGTGACCCAGTCCGGCCGCCGCCGTGACATCGGTAAAGCGCAGCGTCCCATCCGCTGCCAGCTCGTTGCGAAACAGGCGGTCGCCGGGCGGCTGATCGGCAGGCAGCGGAAACAGCGCCTTCGCAGGCGACTGGACGTGATCCAGCCGGTTTGCCTGCGGCAGGTAAATATCGAGATCGCCGTCATTGTCGTAATCCAGCAAGGCCACACCCGGGCCGAACACCTCGGGCTGGTAGTACGCGCCGGTAGCCCCGTTGAAGTGCCGGAATACCAGCCCGGTGGCGGTGGCCACCTCGACAAACGGCGCGCCCGGCGGCGGTGCCTGCACCGCTAGCGTCGCCTCATCGGCTTCACAACCTGCCAGCAGCAGGATGACGGCTGCCAGCAACCGGCGCCTGTGCGTGACAAGTTGTGCTGTCATTGCGCCCCCTGCCATTGCGCCTGTGTCTGCATGATCTCTTCCAGTAATCGTTGCTGTCCCTGCGCCGTGGCCTGTGCGCGTGCCTGCTCCAGCGAGGCCAGCGCCCGCTCATACTCGCCGGCCTCGTGGTATACCTGCGCGATGCGCTCCAGGTAAAACGCATGGTCGTGGTACCCGCCCTGCGCCACCCTCTCCAGGTAAGGCGTTGCCTCGGCGCGCCGGTCTGCCAGCATGAGCAGGCGCCCGAGCAGCAACCCGGCGCGGTGATTGTTCGGGTCGCTATCGAGTGCCAGGCGATAATGCCGCTCGGCCTCCGCGAGTTGCTGTAATTCTTCCCGCGCCTGGCCCAGCAGGGCATGTGCGGTGCTCTGGTCCGGGTTGGCCGTCAGTGCTTTCTCGAATGCCGCGGCGGCATCCGCGAAGCGCCCCTGTTTGGCGAGCAGGGTGCCATACTCGATATTGGCCATGACGGCATTGGGCTGAATGGCCGTGACCGCCCGGTACTGCTCCTCCGCCCGGGCAACATCGTTGAATTGATGGTACAGCCTGACCAGCTGGCTGCGCGCCTCGACCGATTGCGGCTCGACCGCAACGGCCTGTTGCAGCGCAAGTAACGCTTCCCGCGCCTGTCCAGCGCGCTCCAGGCGTTTTGCGCGGCGAACGTGCGCACTGGCGCTGATATCGAGTGCGTCCAGCGATTCCAGCAGCGGGTCGACATGCGGCGGCGCCTGCTTCGGGTGCAGACGGTAGTGCGCCATGTGCACCTTCGCCTGTTCGGTGTCGCCGCGGTCGCGGTAGGCCAGCGCCAGCGCGTAATGCGCCGGGCCGAAGTCCGCGTACAGTTCGACCGCGCGCCGATTGTTGCTGAGCGCGCCCTCCGGGTCATCGAGGGCGCTCAATACCTGTGCCAGCCGGTGCCGGGCCCAGGCCGAATCCGGCTGCCGGGCCAGCAAGGCCTCGAACAGCGTTTGTGCCTCCGCCAGTGCGCCGGTCTTGAACAGGACTTCACCCAGCCGCAGACGCGCCGGCGCATAATCCGGGTTCAGGTCGAGTGCTGCGCGCAGGTTGACGGTTGCCCCGGCGTCATCGCCCGACTGGGCCTGCGCGAATCCCAGCAGGTAGGCTGTTGCATAATCTTCGGGCGCCAGTCGTCGGGCCCGCCGGTAGCACTGGATCGCCGGCGGCAGCAGCTTGTAGGCATGCAACAGCTTGCCCAGATGGAGGTTGCGCTGTGCGTCACGGGGGAGTTCCAGCAGCTGCGCGCGGGCCGCCAGAAGTTGCTGCTGGACCGGCCGGGAAAATTCCTCGACCGCCAGCTCGGGAATGGCCGGCAGGTCGGGATCCTGCGGCTGAAGGCATCCGGTCACGGTGGTAATCACCAGCAGTCCCAGCAGGGCTGGAATCGAGTAGCGTTTTGTCTGGTGCATAACAGTCGCCCGGGGACGATGTGCATCGTCCCTGCAGTTATTGCAATGACGGGACATCACAACGTTATTGAAACTGAAAGGCAGGCTTGCCGGTTCAGGCGTTGATTAACATCCAGTTCCGTGCAGCCTTCTCAGAAAAACGTCCCGTCGATCGGTGACGAGGCGCTGGCAAAGCGCTTGCGCGGGATGCGTCCTGCCCGGTAGGCCTCGCGCCCGGCCTCGATGGCTTTTTTCATGGCGGATGCCATGAGCACCGGGTCTCTGGCGCCGGCGATGGCCGTGTTCATCAAAACCCCGTCACAACCGAGTTCCATGGCAATGGCGGCATCCGAGGCCGTGCCCACCCCGGCATCCACCAGTATCGGTACCCTCGCGTTTTCGACAATGGTCATGATGTTGTACGGATTACGGATACCCAGGCCGGAACCGATTGGCGCGGCCAGGGGCATGACGGCGACACAACCCATCGCTTCGAAGCGTTGGGCGATAATCGGGTCGTCGTTGGTATACACCATGACCTTGAAGCCATCCGCGATCAGGATCTCGGCCGCCTCCAGGGTTTGTGTGATATCGGGAAACAGGGTCTTTTCATCACCCAGGACCTCCAGCTTCACCAGGTCATGGCCATTGAGCAGTTCACGGGCCAGGCGGCAGGTGCGCACCGCGTCATCCGCGGTATAACAGCCGGCGGTGTTCGGCAGCAGGGTGTAGGTGTCCGGCGTGATCACATCCAGCAGGTTGGGTGCATCCGGGTCCTGGCCGATATTGGTGCGCCGGATCGCGACGGTGACGATCTCCGCGCCACTGGCTTCGGTGGCCGCCCGGGTCTCGTCCAGATCCTTGTATTTACCGGTTCCCACCAATAGCCGGGAGTGATATTCAACTCCGGCAATGACCAGTGGGTCGCCGGTTGCGGGTTTGCTGGCATGCATAACTGTGGACATGGTTAACTGACTCTTTAATACTGTGGATATACCAATGCTGTCTGGATCAGCCACCACCGATGGCGTGGACGATCTCAACCGTATCACCGGGGTTGATGATACGGACTGCAAAAGTGCTGCGCGGGACGATCTCCCGGTTGATTTCCAGTGCCAGGCGCTTGTCGGCGAGACCGAGTGCCAGCAGCAGGTCACTGGCGCTCAGGTTGTCGGGTACATCCCGGGGGGCGCCATTCAGGCTGATATTCATGGTTCGTGTACCGGTACTACAAGACGACGAGTGATCATTCTAGCGTAATCGGGCACGCCCCTGCTATTGCCCGGAGAAATAGCAACTTATGCCTCAGCTGACAGAAGATATCATCTCCGCCGAGCAGGCGGGTACGCTGGATGGCCTGATGTATGAACGCGTCCGGCGGACCCCGGATGTGCTGGCGTACCGCAGTTATGATGCCGATAACAAGCGCTGGCGGGACACTACCTGGGGGGAAGTGGGGCGGGAAATCTCGCGCTGGCAGGCCGCGCTGGCGGCCGAGGGCCTGGCGCCGGGCAAGCGCGTGGCCGTGCATCTGCGCAACAGCAAGGAGTGGGTGTTCTTCGACCAGGCGGCACTGGCCTGCGGCCTGGTGATCGTGCCGTTGTATACCGATGACCGGCCCGACAACATTGCCTATATCCTGGATAACGCCGCCGTCAAGGTACTCCTGGTGCAGGATGTCGCCAGCTGGAAACGCCTGGCGCCGGCGCTCGCGGGGCAGGAGGACCTGCAACGTGTCCTGATTCTGAAGCTCGCCCCGGTCCACCTCGCCGACCGCGGTGTTACAGGACCAGCGCGTGCGTTATGTGGCCGACTGGTTACCCGCGCAGCCGCATGCACTGGCCCGCCGCAGCGGCAATCCCCATGCGCTGGCGTCGATTGTATACACCTCCGGGACCACCGGCCGGCCCAAGGGCGTCATGCTCAGTCATTACAATATGCTGTCGATCGCGCATGCGGCGCTGACCATGATCGATGCGTATGAGGAAGACGTCTTCCTGTCATTTTTACCGCTTATCGCACACGCTTGAGCGTACCGGCGGTTACTACCTGCCGGTGATGTCGGGATCGGCCGTCGCCTATGCGCGTTCCATTCCGCTGCTGGCCGAGGACCTGAAGACCATCCAGCCCACGATTCTCATCGCTGTACCGCGTATTTTCGAGCGCGTGTTTGCCCGGATCCAGAACCAGATGGACAAGCAGTCCGGTCTGGCCCGGGCCCTGTTCACCCTCACCACCAGGGTTGGCTGGCACCGTTTCAGGCGCCAGCAGCGGCGGGCGCGCTGGCATCCGCGGCTGTTGTTGTGGCCGCTGTTGAACAAGCTGGTGGCCCGCAAGGTGCTGGAGAAACTCGGTGGACGCCTGCGCATTGCCGTCAGCGGCGGGGCGCCGCTGTCAATTTCCGTGGCCCGGACCTTTATCGGGCTGGGCGTGCCGATTTTACAGGGCTACGGGCTGACCGAGACCAGTCCCGTGATCAGCGTCAATTTACCGGATGATAACGAGCCGGCCAGTGTCGGGGTCCCGCTGAACGGCGTCGAGGTGCGTATCGGCAAGAATGATGAGCTGCTGGTCAAGACGCCGGGCATGATGCTCGGCTACTGGAACAATCATGCGGCGACCTCCGAAGTGATCGATCAGGATGGCTGGCTGCATACCGGTGACCAGGCGCGCATCGACAACGGGCACATCTATATTACGGGTCGCATCAAGGACATCCTGGTGTTATCCAATGGTGAAAAAGTGCCGCCCATGGATATGGAGCTGGCAATCAGCCTGGTCCCGGCCATCGATCAGGTGCTGGTGATTGGCGAGGGCGAAGCCTATCTGGCGGCAATTCTGGTGCTGAATCCGGAGGAATGGCCGGAGCTGGCGGATCGATTCGGGCTGGACGCCGATGCCGCGGCGAGTCTCGACAATGACAAGCTGCATCAATATCTGCTCAAGAAAATAGGCGCGATACTGAATGATTTTCCCGGCTATGCCAAGATCCGCCGGCTTATCGTGACCCTGGAACCCTGGTCGGTAGATAACGGCTTACTGACCCCGACGCTCAAGATCAAGCGCGACCGGGTACTCACTCTGTTCAAGGACAGGATCACTGCACTGTATGCCAGCGGTCCGTTGCGGCGGGGGCGGGGACGCAGCTAGTTACCAGCTCATGTAGGCAAAGCCCTGTTCCTGCAACAGCATAATGTCATCGACCCCGATCGGTACCACCCGGGCGAAAGGCAGCAGGTCTTTTTCCGTCCAGCCCAGCGATTTCATGGTATTGCCACAGGCGTGAAATGCCACGCCGTACTCTGCTAAAGAACCGGCGCTTTGCTGCAGGGCAGGCGGAACGGGGCGTGCCGGCAGTTTACCGATCAGGTGCAGGCCGGGGCCGAAGGCGGCGATCACGATTTCGATATCGTCACCGTACTTGCGCAGCAGTTCACCGGCAGAAAAAAGCACATGTCCCAGATACTCGGGATCCGCCTTGTTGCACTGGTAGACAATGCGATGGGCGCTACTGTCATCGAAATGCGACTCGGTATGATGGGCACGCACTGCACCGGCAGCGGCCAGTCCGCCCAGCAGGCCGATGGATTTCAGCACGGTGCGGCGTGCGTGACTGTAGAATTTATTTTTCTGCATGACGCTACTCTCCTGGTCGTAATTGGCCGGCTACCCTGAATATATACTGATTGCTTCAGCGGGTCTGATTTCCAGCGCTGGCGGTCCATATAATGATGACTGCACGCCACCGGTGCCTGTAGACTAGCAGCCTGCTGGTCTCCAGCGGGTGTAGTTCAATGGTAGAACTGGAGCTTCCCAAGCTTCAAACGTGGGTTCGATTCCCATCACCCGCTCCATTCCCCGCCGTTCAGGCAGCGAGTGCGCCAATACAACCCCATAAATTAATTATATAGATATATAAATATATTCTTATTGTTTAATAAGAATTTGCTAATATACTGATCGTCACCTGGGAGGCGTCTCCTGGAAGATTTTTTACAGAAGACCTTTTTTTACAAATCTGAGGAGATAGCGATCATGAACAAACTTGCAACGGCAATTTCTGCCGCCACACTGACCGTGGTATCCGCCTCCGTGTCTGCCTGGGGTTGGGGCGACAATGGCGTGGGTGACGGATGGGGTGACGGTTACGGCGATTTCGATGGTGGTTTCAGTATGAACTTCAGTGGCCGCGGTTACGGCCGGGGTCATGGCCGGGGTTATGGTTACAACGCGCCTTATTACGGGTATGCGCCGTACGGTGCGCCTTACGGCTATGGAATGCCGGTACAGCCGGGAATCGATGTGACTCCGGCACAGCCGGGTGTCGAGGTACCACTGCAGTCGGGTGTCAACGCACCGGTTCAGGCCTTTGGCCCGTCGGATGAGCAGCGCCAGGCGCTGGCCGCACAGCAGGCCAAGGCCATCGAAGACATGCAGAATGCCCAGCGCCAGGCCGCCGCACGCCAGGCCGAGCAAATGCAGGCAATGGCCGCAGAGCAGGCCAAGGCAGTCGCCAGCATGCAGGCGGCCCGGCAGCAGGCCCAGGAGCAGGCCGCGAAACTGGCCCAGCAGCAGGCAGCCGAGTTTCAGGCCCGTCAGCAGCAGGCCATGGAGCTGGCTCAGCAGCAGGCAGCCGAGTTTCAGGCTCGTCAACAGCAGGCCATGGAGCAGGCCCGGCAGCAGGCAGCCGAGTTTCAGGCCCAGCAGGCAGCCAACGTCACTGCGCCGCAGTTCCAGCCGGTGGCAGCCGACCGGATGATGGCGCCTGTGTATGATGCCGGATACCCGATGTTTGAGGATCCCAGCCTTCGCATGCAGGGAATGGACGCCGAGTACAGCGCCCGTGTCCAGGAAATGAATGCGCGCTCGGAAGAGTTCCGCAAGGCATCTGAACAGCGTCGTGCCGAGTCCAGGGAGCGCTTCGAGGCCCGTCGGCTGGAGCGTGCCAACCGGGTCAAGGGCGGTAACTGTGCCTGATAAGTAGCAGCCAGGAAACAAACCCGGTATTCGGGTACCCGGGAAATACCGGCAAAGGGCGTGGTCTATACCACGCCCTTTTTAGTTGGCGTGTGGTAATTGGGCATGGGGAGTGCGAGTCACTATACTGTGGCCACCGGGGTGGATACATAGCGCAATGAGTTAAGGAAGATTACGATGAGAAAGTTGCTGAAGATTGTTTTTGGAGCGTTGGGTCTGGTGATCGGCCTGGTCATAGTTGCAGCCATCGTATTGCCGCTGGTGATCGATCCCAACGATTACAAGGATGAAATTACCCGCAAGGTGGCCGAGCAAACCGGGCGTACCCTGGCGATCGAGGGTGACATCGACCTGTCGGTGTTCCCCTGGCTGGGGCTGGATATAGGCCCGACGCAACTGAGTAATGCGCAGGGATTCGGTGACCAGCCCATGGCGCGCATGCAGGCGGTGCAGGTCCGGGTCAAGTTGCTGCCACTGCTGCGCAAGCAACTGGAAATGGACACCGTCAAGCTGTCCGGCTTGCAGCTGAACCTTGCCAAGGACAAGCAGGGACGCACCAACTGGGCCGATCTGCAGGCTGCGGCAGACGCCGAAGAGAAACCCGTCGCGGAGGAAGAGCGCGCGGGAACCGGTGGCATGCTGGAGGGGCTGGCCATCAGCGGCATCGAAGTCAGCGACGCCCGCCTGATCTGGGATGACCGCGCCAGCAATGCGCATTATGAAGTTAACGACCTGGCATTCAAAACCGGTGCGATTCGGCCCGCGGCGCCCTTTGATCTGGATCTGCAGTTCCGCGTGACTTCCGGGGAGCCGGCCATGCAAACCGCATTCGACCTGAGTGGTGCCGTGCTGCTGGGTGAATCGCTGCAGACCGTTGCAGTCGACAAGGCCGCTTTGCAGCTGGATCTGCAGGGCGCTGCGGTACCGGGTGGTGAGATGCGCGTATCGCTGGCCACCGACGTGGCGCTGGATCTGGAAAAACAGACACTGACATTACCGGAGCTGGTCGTGAAACTGGCGGGATTGACCATCACCGGCAATGTCGCGGGCACCGCCATCACCGGCGATGATCCGCGCTTTTCCGGTGCCCTCAGGATTGCGGAATTTGTGCCGCGGGATGTGCTCAAGGCCCTGGGCCAGGCGGTGCCGGAGACAGCGGACGGCAGTGTGCTCGGCAAGGCCGATGCGCTGGTGAACTGGGAGGCCTCCACCAAACATGCCGCGGCCACGACCCTGCAGGTGCGTCTCGATGACACCCGGCTGGAGGGTCAGGCAAGCGTTCGGCAGTTCGATGCACCGGCCATCGCGTTCAGCCTGCAGGTCGACCAGATCGATCTGGATCGTTATTTACCGCCGGTACCGAAAGACCCGGATGCACAGAAACCCGCGGCCGAATCCGGTGAGTCGGGGGAGCTGCCGCTGGAGGCGCTGCGTGGCCTGAACCTGGACGGCACGGTGAAGGTGGGCAATCTGAAGGCCTACAACCTGCGCTCGACCGATGTGAATATGCGCATCAAGGCGAACAACGGGGTGCTGCGCATCAATCCCGCCGGCGCCCGGATGTATGATGGCCAGTACCGCGGTGATATTACCGTGGATGCCAGCCGGGATACGGCGCGTATCGCACTGGATGAACATATCACCGGCGTACGGGCCGGTCCGCTGCTCAAGGATCTGACCGGCAAAGAGCAACTGCTCGGTACCGCCGAGCTGCATGCGCAGCTCACCGGCAGCGGTGCGGATGTAGCGCAGATTCAAAAGACCCTGAATGGCAATGTCTCGTTTTCCTTTCTCGACGGGGCCGTCAAGGGTGTGAATATCGCCGCCCTGATCCGCAATGCCCAGGCCAGATTGAAGGGGCAGCCGGTCCCCGCGGATGATCAGCCCAACCAGACCGATTTTGCGGAACTGCGCGGCAGCGCCACCGTGACCAATGGTTTGGTCAGAAACGATGACCTGTCGCTGAAGTCACCCTTCCTGCGTATCGCCGGCGCCGGCACGGCCAGCCTGCCTGAAGAAACGATTGATTACCTGCTGACCACGAAGATTGTCGGCTCCCTGGAAGGCCAGGGGAGCGCGGCACTGGAAGAGCTGAAGGGGATTGCCGTACCGGTGCGCATCGGCGGTACGTTCAGCAAGCCGACGTACAAGCCTGATGTCAGTGCGGCCCTGAGTGAGGCGGCCAAGGCAAAGGTAGAGGAGAAAGTGGAAGAGAAGAAAGAAGAGCTGAAGGAAAAGCTCGAGCAGAAACTGCAGGACAAACTGGGTGACCAGGTCGGGGACAAGCTTAAGGGGTTATTTAAATGACACGCCGGGTGCTGTGCGCAGTTTCCTGATCGGGTTGCTGCTCATACCGGTCTGCACCGGTGCCGGAGAGATCCTGGAATTACACGTGGAGCACGCGGCCGGTGTCTACGGCGTCTCCCTGGATGCGCGTATCGATGCGCCGGTTGCGCATGTGCAGCGCCTGATTACTGATTACGCACATCTGTCCGCTATCAACCCGTCCATACTGGAGAGCCGGGTACTCCGCGTCACTGCGCCGGATACGCACCGGGTACACAGCCTGCTCAGGGTTTGTATCCTTATTTTCTGCAAGGAGATGATCCAGGTGCAGGATGTGAGACAGCACGGGGGCGGGTTGATCGAGGCGCTGACAGTGCCGGCACTCAGTGATTTCCGCAGCGGGGTCTACCGCTGGCAACTGCTGCCGGAGGACACCGCGACACGCATGCGCTTTAGCGCGCAACTGGAGCCGGATTTCTGGGTGCCGCCGGTGATCGGCCCGTGGTTGATCAAACGCAAGTTGCATGAAGAAGTGCGGGTGACCACCGCGGCCATAGAATCCGGGGCGCATTCGGAGACCGGGAAATGATGCCGAAGGATTTTCATACCCGCGTGCTTGACTGGTACGTGCAGCACGGCCGCAGCGACCTTCCCTGGCAGGAAGATCCGACGCCCTACCGCGTCTGGATTTCGGAGATTATGTTGCAGCAGACGCAGGTGGCAACAGTAGTGCCCTATTACCTGCGGTTCATGGCGCGCTTTCCCGATGTCGGCGCCCTGGCCCGGGCCAGCCTGGATCAGGTGCTGCATCAGTGGTCCGGACTGGGCTATTACGCGCGCGCCAGGCACCTGCATGCCGCCGCCGGCATCATTGCCGAACGCTTTGGCGGGCACTTCCCCGTGCGTTTCGATGACGTACTGGCCTTGCCCGGCATCGGGAAGTCAACCGCCGGAGCGATCCTGTCACTGGCCTGTGCGCAAAGGCACCCGATACTGGATGGCAATGTGAAACGGGTGCTGGCGCGATTCCATACGATCGACGGCTGGACCGGTCATGCGCCGGTGCAGAAGGTGCTCTGGAATCTGGCGGAACAATACACGCCGCACACCCGGGTGGATGAATACACCCAGGCGATGATGGACCTGGGCGCGACCGTCTGCACACGTAGCCGGCCATTGTGCGGGGAGTGTCCGCTGCAGATGGAATGTCGCGCCTGCACGTCCGGACGGCAGGCCGATTATCCCGCGCCGCGGCCCCGCAGGGATCTGCCGGTGCGCCAGACGAGGATGCTGCTGGTGCGCAACAGCAACAATGAGGTGTTGCTGGAAAAGCGGCCACCGGCCGGTATCTGGGGCGGGCTGTGGAGTTTCCCGGAAATGGCAGTCAGTGACCCGGTCGATGCGTGGTGCAATCGAACCATGGGTATAGAAGTGCAGGGGCTGGAACAGTGGCCGGTCGTGCGGCACACCTTCAGCCATTTCCATCTCGATATCACCCCGGTGGTGGTCACTGCCGGTAAATGTGTGGCCAGGATAATGGAAGCTGATGACCGGCTTTGGTATAACACAGACTGTCAGGCTGAACGGGGATTTGCGGCACCCGTGGACAGGTTGTTAAAACGACTGGCGCAATGGCGGACTGAATGATGACGCGAATGGTGCAATGTATAAAACTGAACAGGGAAGCCGAGGGGTTGGCAGCGCCGACTTATCCGGGCGAGCTGGGTCAGCGGATCTTCGACAACGTTTCCAAAGAGGCCTGGCAGCTGTGGTTGCGCCATCAGACGATTCTCATCAACGAGCACCGAATTTCGCCGATTGATCCGAAGGCGCGCAAATTCCTCGAAGAGGAGATGGAAAAGTTCTTCTTCGGCGGCGGTGCCGAGCTGCCCGGTGGTTTTGTCGCGCCGGAGCCGCGCAAGTAATCAACTGTCCGGTAGTATTTGGCGGGTTGTATGGCGATTAAACGCACGCGCTGTCAACCGGTGCGCGAATAACTATTGCAAAAGGATGATCTGAATGAAAGGCATCATACTGGCCGGCGGCAGCGGGACGCGGCTCTACCCGTTAACGCTGGTCGTCAGCAAGCAGCTCATGCCCGTGTACGACAAGCCGCTGATCTATTATCCCCTGTCCACCCTGATGCTGGCCGGTATTCGGGAGGTGTTGATAATCTCGACGCCGGACGACCTGCCGAATTTCAGAAAACTGCTGGCCGATGGCAGTCAGTTCGGGCTGGATATTCACTACGCCGAACAGCCAGCGCCGGGCGGACTTGCCGAGGCCTTCCTGATTGGCAAAGACTTCATCAATGCACAGCCCTCATGCCTGATTCTGGGCGATAACATCTTCTATGGTCACGGGCTTGCGTCCGTGCTGCAGCAGGCAGCGGCCCTGACCACTGGCGGGACAGTGTTCGCCTACCGCGTGCGGGATCCAGAGCGCTACGGTGTGGTGGAATTCGACAAACAGTGGAAGGCCCTCAGTATCGAGGAAAAACCCGCCAAACCGCGCTCGAATTACGCCGTCACCGGTTTGTATTTCTACGATGGGCAGGTGGCGGATATCGCGGGCGCGTTGCCACGCTCCGCGCGTGGCGAGCTGGAGATCACGGATGTCAATCAGGTCTATCTGGAGCAGGATGCCCTGCAGGTCAAACTGCTGGGCCGTGGTACGGCCTGGCTGGACACCGGTACGCATGAGTCGTTATTGCAGGCAGCAACCTATATAGAGGCGATCGAGCAGCGCCAGGGTTTGAAAGTGTCCTGTGTGGAGGAGATTGCCTATCGCATGGGGTACATAGACGCAGCGCAGCTGGAGCAGCTTGCTGCGCCACTGAGCAGCAACAGCTATGGTGATTACCTGCTGGATATTCTGAAGGAATAGTTGCACAGCCATGAAAGTGATACCAACACAGCACCCGGATGTAAAGCTGATCGAGCCGGATGTCTTTGCGGACCAGCGTGGTTTTTTCATCGAGACCTACCATAGTGAAAAGTACCGTGCGCAGGGTCTGTCCGATACATTTGTGCAGGACAATCATTCGCGCTCCACGCGCGGTGTCTTGCGCGGACTGCACTACCAGCTGGAACATCCCCAGGGAAAACTGGTGCATGTAGTGACCGGTGAGGTTTTCGATGTTTGCGTCGACATCCGCACCGGATCCCCGTATTTCGGCACATGGGCAGGGGTGTTGTTATCCGGAGAGAACCAGCGCCAGGTATACATCCCCCCCGGATTCGCGCATGGCTTTTGCGTCTTGAGCGCACAGGCTGATTTTTTATACAAATGTACCGATCATTATGCGCCGGGCGATGAATACGGGATCATCTGGAACGATCCGCAAATTGCCATAGAGTGGCCGCAGCTGGATTATATTATTTCGGAAAAAGACACCCGCCTTCCGCGGCTGCAAGACAGTGACAAGCTGCCCGTCTACAGCAAAGACTGATGCGTATACTCGTCACGGGTGCAACCGGCCAGGTGGGCCACGAGGTGGTCCGGCTATGCCTGCAGCATGGACACGAGGTCAGCGCGCCTGGCCGCCAGGAGCTGGACTTCATGTTCCCCGCCCAGGTGGCGGACCGGGTGCGGGAAATTCAGGCGCCCTGGGTGATCAATTGCGCCGCTTACACGCAGGTCGACCGGGCAGAGAGCGAACCGGAGCAGGCGTATACCGTAAACCGTGACAGCGCCGGGCGTCTGGCCGGGGCGGTGGCGGCGTATGCCGGACGCTTGCTGCATGTGTCCACGGATTTTGTCTTTGATGGCCGGCAGGCAACACCCTATACCGAGACTGACATCCCCCATCCGCTCGGTGTCTACGGGCGCAGCAAGCTGGAAGGCGAACAGGCGGTACTGGCCGCATTGCCGGCGGCGGTGGTGGTGCGTACCGCCTGGGTTTACGGGGTGCAGGGGCATAATTTCGTGAAAACCATGCTGAAGGTGGCGGCGCAAGGCAAGCCGTTGCGCGTGGTAGACGATCAAACCGGGTCGCCCACGTGGGCTGCCGATATTGCCGGCGCGTTGACTGCACTGGTCGACAGGGATGCCCAGGGCATGTTCCACTTCACCAGCGCGGGGAGTACCACCTGGCACGGCTTTGCGACCGCCATATTGCATGAGGCCGCACAGCTCGGATTCGATGTGCAGACGGACACTGTCGAGCCGATTCCGACTTCCGCCTATCCGACAGCGGCGGTTCGCCCCGCCTATTCGGTGCTGGATACGCGTAAAATACAACCCTGGCTGTCCGCGCCCGTTCCACCATGGCGCACCAGTTTGATAACTATGCTGAAGGAGCTGCGTTCATGCGCCGAATGATGGTCACCGGCGGGGCCGGGTTTATCGGATCGAACTTCATCCGTTACTGGATACACCGGCATCCGGAGGATCGCGTGGTCAATCTCGATGCCCTGACCTATGCCGGAAACCTGGAAAATCTCAGTGAAATCGAGCTGGCACCGGGTTACCGTTTTGTGCGCGGTGACATCATCGACCGCGAACTGGTTGCGCGGCTGCTGGAAGAGGAGGAGATCGATACCATTATCAACTTTGCCGCGGAATCCCATGTGGATCGATCCATCACGGGACCCGATGCCTTTATCACCACCAACGTGCAGGGTACCTTCGCCGTACTCGAGGCGGCCCGTGCGGTGTGGGGAGAATTCCTGCCGACGCAGCGGTTTCTGCATGTCTCCACCGATGAGGTTTACGGCAGTCTGGGCCCGGATGATCCGGCCTTTACCGAAACCCACTGCTATGCGCCGAGCAGCCCGTATTCAGCATCGAAGGCGGCATCCGATCACCTGGTGCGTGCGTATCACACGACCTATGGCTTGCCGGTGCTAACCACGAACTGCTCGAATAACTACGGCCCCTACCAGTTCCCGGAAAAGCTGATCCCGCTCACCATCCTGAATGCGCTGGAGGGCAAACCGCTGCCGGTCTATGGCGATGGCATGAATGTTCGCGACTGGCTGTATGTGGATGACCATTGCGCGGGTATCAAGGCCGTACTCGAAGGCGGACGTCTCGGCGAGGTTTACAACATTGGCGGCTGTAACGAATGGTACAACATCGATATCGTCAACCTGATCTGTGACCGGCTGGATGAGTTGCATCCCGGCCCGCGCCCCGTACCGGGAACAGATCAAGTTTGTCACCGACCGTCCCGGCCATGACCGGCGCTACGCGATCGATGCGACCAAAATCGAACGGGAGCTGGGCTGGACACCGCAGCACGATTTCGAGGCGGGCATCGAGCTCACCCTGCAGTGGTTTCTGGAAAACGGCGACTGGTGCGACCGGGTGCGCAGCGGGGAATACCAGCAGTATTACGCCCGGCAGTACGGATAACAGAAGGATGGCGCCTATTTTGGCCCAAATTGCTGAAACGGCGGCAAACACCTTGACTCACCGGTAGTCTGTCGCTTTAAATACAACACCCCGGCCAGGTAGCTCAGTCGGTAGAGCAGGGGACTGAAAATCCCCGTGTCGGCAGTTCGATTCTGTCCCTGGCCACCATATATTCGACAATTTACCGCGTGTTTGATGTTGTAAAAACTTACTTGATGGAGGTTTGCGGGAGCTAACTCACACTCAATCGTTGCAACACTACGAGTGCGGGCTTTTATTGTCTCCAGTCACATACACTTTCGCGGCATCGATGAGTCGCGCCAACTCGGCGGCCGAATAGCGTGTGGTCATCTGTCCCGACCAATTTCCCGGGGCGGTTTCAACCGGTCGATCCGCGAAGCTAACACCCGCTGCGCGTAATCTGCGGCCAAAGGTGTGTTTGAGGTCGTGAACACGCACATCGGGTCAACAGATTCTCAATCTTGTACGCAACCATCCGCCATTCAACATCCACGTTGTCTGTTTACCACAGTAAGTGAGTACATTCGAGGGATTCAATTCCCTCCTGGATTGTTGCTGCCTGCCTACGTCTCCTGCACCTTTCCCGGGCAGTGGACCTGAATGCTCCCGGGTTGCCGGGTTCCGCTTGACAGCCTGTAACCGCCAGTATTACCTGGTGCGAACTGCACAACGTCAGATTTATGTCATTTTGTATCCTGTGATTAACGGGCTATCTTTAGCGTTAATGCATCCGAGCAACGCCATGCGTCTGCCTGACCCGGGACACTCCGGTCAGTTGCGGAGTTTGCCAGGATCCGGCAGGTGCAAGCGAATCGCGCACCTGGCACCGCATGAAACGGTCTCCTTGAAACAAAGCTACATGGCATTTTATCAACAGGGCAGGGGTACACCGGAGGATGGCGATGAGAATCCCGCGCTTGTTCCGCAAGATGAAGTTAGCTGTTGTGTTTGTCTGCCCGCTACCAATGATCAGTGGCTGCGGGGACGACGCCGGGACGCTCATGGAGCATCCGCGGCAGGTGGAAATTCACCGGGAGATGGAAAGTCCCTGGCAGGGTACCGGGCTTGACTTTGCTCTGCTCGAGGAGTGGGTCAACACGCCATCATGCCTGCGGACGCCGGTGCGTTTTCTGGCCTGTATTGCCGCTGTCCAGGCATTGCTGGACACCAGTCCGCGTGCCCTGCAACTTGTCCATGCCGACTGGCTGTCCGAAACGGCTTCCGGTGACCGCGGGAAGCGCCGCTTCGGGGAGCTTGTTGTGGCCGGGAAGGCGCGGAAGGGACACCCCAACGTGCTGGATGAGATTCGTGCGAGACGCAACCGCATCATGGACTGGCAGACCATTTACCTCAACACCGCAACATTGCAGGCGGACTTTACCCGCCTGCTCCAGTGGGTGCGCGAGAACCTGGTCGAGCGCGGTCAGGAAGAACACTATACCGCGGCCGCAATCAACGGCTATCTGGGTATCGAGGATGCCCATGCCCAGATCGTACCGGCATCGCTGCCGGCAGATGCGGCCTCTCCCCGTGCTGCGGGGGTCGTGCGCGACAGCGATACTCGTAGCTACACGGGTATCGGGGCTTCGCTGCATGCGCTGGCGGGAAACATCATCGTCATGAGTGTCGTGCCGCAGAGTCCGGCCGCTGCTGCGGGAATAGAGGCGAGCGATGTGGTGCTTGCCGTGGATGCGCAACCCGTGTCGGGCAAGTCAGTGCCGGAACTCGTTGCGATGCTGCGCGGAGACGCGGGCACGGAGGTCTCGCTGCGCGTCAAGCGGCAAAATCGTGTCTTCGACACCCGACTGCGCCGGGCAACCGTGAAACTGAAAAATGTCCTGTCTTCTGTACGACAGGACAGGGACCGGTCCTGGGGATACCTGAATATCGTCGGTTTCAACAGCGAGAGTACCTGCATGGATACCCGACGGGAGCTTCGCGCCCTGGTGGAGGCGGGTGTGGATGGCATCCTCCTGGACCTGCGGGACAACACGGGCGGGTTGATCGATCAGGCAGTGTGTGTCGCCGACCTGTTTCTCGAACCTCGTCAGCTGGTGCTGGAGATACGCAACACACAGCAGTCGGGACACTCAACGCCGCTCTACACCCGGCATCGTGCCCTGACGCAAGTCCCGCTCATCACCCTGGTGAATGCGGCCACCGGCAGTGCATCGGAAGCGCTGGCTGGGGCATTTCAGGATCACGGACGCAGCCTGATCATCGGGGAGCGCACTTTCGGCAAGGGTACGATCCAGACGCTCCGCCCCTGGAATGATTCGGGTTCGATCATGCTCTTCCATACCGTGGCTCGCATGTACACACCAGCCGGCCGGACCGCCCAGCTAACGGGCATCGAGCCTGACCTGCGGGTGTCGGCGAAGCCCGATGACCGACAATCCCGGCGGACACGCCTGCGCGAGGAGGATCTCTTTCCGACGGCCCTGCGCTCACCGGCTGCACAGCCCAAGCGCAGGCCGTATCCGGATCTAACCAAGATTGAGGCCTGTATCGCGTCCGATGGTCGGGCCGCGAGAAGCGGGTTGCATGAGCAACCGGTCGATAGTGTCCGGGATTATCCCGGCGAGGTAGGTTATCAGTTGCTGCATTGCCTCGCTGTCGGCGACAGCGGCCAGATGTTGGACGTCCGCCTCGCGGGCCAACGATAGCGCCTGCGCTGCGTTGTGTGCAGCTTTGGATGGCGTCCAGACCTCAGGCCGCACAGGAGTCGGTCGAGTGCCGGGAGATTGTGTGCGTGTTGCCGGGACCGATTGATGATCAGGAGCAAGACTGTTTAAGTCTCGGTATTCAGGTGATGATTAACAATTCGCCAGGCACAG
>CAVYHX010000019.1:0-112173 GCA_963768415.1 uncultured Gammaproteobacteria bacterium | reverse complement strand
CGTTATGCCGCTCTAGACATACCATAAATAGTATATACACTATATGTTATGTGGGGTGTATTCGAGCACCGAAGGGTTGCAAGGCAGTTGAAGAGTGCCCCCCAAGAGGTGCTAAAACGTTATGAAAAATGGAAGGATATCGTGGGGTTATCAGGCCCTGCAGGTCTTAAAAGGATTAAAGGGTTTCATGATGAATCACTTATGGGTGAGTGGAAGGGCCATCGATCATCCCGCCTAAGGCTGCAATATCGCGTTATCTATAGAACGCTGAAGGATAAAGTGATGATTCAAGTGGTTAATTTGAGTCCACACGATTACAGGAAGAAATGACATGAAAGATTACCGCCGCGCAAAAAAGTCTATTGAAGTTTCGGTCGGGGAGTCTGTACGGATTATTCGCGAGCTTCAAGAACTCAGTCAGAATGACCTGGCTGGATTAACTGGTATTCCCCAGTCGACAATTTCAGCCATTGAAAATGATCGAGTTCAGCTTGGCGTTGAACGAGCAAAGGTGCTTGCCAGAGCACTACAGTGCCATCCCGCCGTATTGGTGTTTCCTGGTTGGGAAACTGCGAATGAAGTCGCGGCATAACAAGTCGTTCGAGCTGACCCTTGACCGCGTCCACGCGTCGCTGTCGCTCTACTCGTCGCCGTCAAGGCCAGCTCATCTCTAACGTTATGAATATTTCAAAACTTTAGGAATCTGACATGGAATACGTAGAAGGGTTAGTTGCAGCAGTTCCGACAAAGAATAAAGATGAATTTATTAAACATGCCAAGGAAGCTGCCGCCGTGTTCAAAGAGCATGGGGCAATCCGGATCGTAGAATGCTGGGGTGATGACGTGCCAACTGGGGAAATTACGTCATTTCCAAAGGCAGTTAAATGCAAGGATGATGAAACGGTCGTATTTTCCTGGATAGTATGGCCATCGCGTGAAGCTAGAAATGCAGGGATGGAGGGCGTGATGAACGATTCAAGAATGAGTAGTGAATCCAATCCCATGCCATTTGATGGAACCAGATTAATCTATGGCGGCTTTCAGATGATCGTTGATGAGTAATGATGAAAGATTTTCATAACAAGCGCATGCAGTCGGACCTCCTCAAGCGCTACGCGCTTTCGTCGGCCGCTGATGCGAGGCGTTAGGCGTCACCAAGACATCGCGTTGGTAAGGGAAATGAAAGTACAGACTGGCATTACACTTTTGATATCTCATGTGCTAGCTGCAGTCATAGGTTTGGCGGCCGGCATCTATATATTGCCAATACTTATCGCACCGCCCGCTCCTGATATAGCCGAGCTAGAACTTGCGATGAAGAATAGCGATTTTGTTGGAGTCTTCTCCCGAGATAGGAAAGGTAGTGACGCATTTCACTGGGGTGAGGGCCAACTAGCTGTCGCTTCCGATACCATATCTTTCATGGGAAAACTTTCGCCTGGGCCCGACTACAGGCTCTATCTGTCACCAGAATTCGTCGAAACGGAGTCGGATTTCAATCGACTAAAATCGAAAATGGTTCAGGTCGGTGAGGTGAAAACGTTCGAGAATTTCGTCGTTCCGGTTCGAGATGTCATAGACCCGTCAAACTACAACACCGCAGTGGTCTGGTGCGAAACGTTCGAGCAATACATAACCTCCGGACAATACGAGCCGAAACCGAAGTGACGCCTAACAAGTCGTTCGAGCTGACCCTTGACCCCGTCCTCGCGTCGCTGCCGCTCTGCTCGTCGCCGTCAAGGTCAGCTCAGATCAATCGTTAGAAGGCAAGCCAGACAAATGGAATATTGCTGTAAAGAGATGGAATGCTTCAGCACGCTTAACTGCGATGTGCACAATGATATATTTGAATGTCCTGATGTTCTTGTCTCAGACCAGGAAAACGGGAATGCTGGTTTAATAGTCCATGATGGTGGTACAAGCGATATTGAAATATCTTTTTGCCCTTGGCGTGGATCAAAACTATTGTCAATTGAGACAACCCGAGAACGGATTCAGAATATCGAAAATAAAGCTCTTAATCAGCTGGGTAGAAAAAGCAGTCCCGATGATGCAGCATAATAGTTGTTAGCAGCAAATCATGCATATACGACTAGCAACAAGTCTTGATCGAGGCGATATCCACAACGTTCACTGGTCTGCCTTTGCAGAAGGTGAGAGAGAGATTGTCTCTAAGCTTGCTGTGAATCTGCTTTCAGAGGAGACCACTCCCCAAACAATCTCCTTGGTGGCTGAATCTGAGGGCACTGTAATTAGTCACGTTTGCTTCAGCCCCGTGACCATTGATAACAATGAAAACTTCCAGGGCTATATTTTGGCGCCTCTTGGTGTAAAACCCGATTATCAGAATCGTCGCATCGGATCAAAACTAATTGAAAGAGGCATGCAGCAGCTGTCAGCAATGGGGGTAAACATCCTCTTTGTTTATGGTGATCCGAAATATTACAGCAAGTTTGGTTTTAGTGTGAGCACTGCTGAACGGTACATTCCACCTTATAATCTTCAATATCCTTTTGGGTGGCAAGGCATCGTCCTCAATGAAGCTAGTACTGGAAAGTCATCTATCAAAATAGCTTGTGTCACTTCTTTATGCGATTCAGCACTGTGGTAGGCATGCTGCTAACAAACGCATGCAGTCGGACGCAGCAGGGCCGCGCCGCTTATGCGAGGCGTTATGTGCTTATATCATGATCATACACAAGCGAAAAATAAGATGACGATCCTGGTAGTTGGAGCTAGTGGAGCAACTGGCCGTTTGCTTGTACAGCAGCTGTTGGATAGCCGGGAGTCCGTCAAAATTGTTATCAGGGCAGAAAGCAATATACCTGAAACAATTGCTAGTCATGATAATTTAACTATAGTCCGCGCCAGTATTCTTGATCTCGGCGACGTCGAAATAGCTAAACTGATTGAAGGATGCAGCGCAGCTGCTTCTTGCCTGGGTCACAATTTGAATTTCAAAGGTATTTACGGGCATCCTCGCAGACTTGTGACTGATACTACCCGGAGGTTGTGCGAGGCTATCAGAGTAAACAAACCCGAAATGCCCGTGAAGTTTGTACTGATGAATACTGCTGGTAATTGCAACCGTGATATTCCCGAGCGAATTACATTTGGTCAAACATGTGTAATCTGGTTGCTGCGACTATTGTTGCCACCTCATGTAGACAATGAGAAGGCTGCAGAATATCTACGCAGAGAAGTAGGTCAATCTGACAGTCAGATTGAGTGGGTAGCGGTGCGGCCGGATACCTTGACGAATGAGCATGAGGTAACTGATTATGAGGTATACCCATCGCCTGTTAGAAGCGCGATATTTAATTCAGGCGCCACCAGTCGAATTAACGTTGGCCACTTCATGGCAAAACTAGTAACAGATCGAAACACCTGGGCCAAGTGGAGGGGTCAAATGCCAGTCATATACAATGTGCCATAGGTGTGGTTGTGACAATGATCAACACAGGTGGCATTGCCACTTCGACCATCGAGTTCAGTCCCATCGAGATCTTGTTGATGATTCTAGTGCCGCTGGTAGTGGCGGCGTCCCTGATCTGGTATAGAAAGCAGGCCGAAGGCAATGGCTGGATCAGCCAGAAACAGCTGATGCCAGGCAAAAAAATATATAAAGACTCGCTTTGGCTGACAGTGAGATGCGCAGCAGTTAGTGTAACACCAGGCCTGCAGATTGCCGTTACCGGCAGAGGAATACCATGAATAATCCCGTTGGCTGGTTCGAGATCTACGTAGATGACATGAAACGCGCCAGAGCATTTTATGAGTCGGTGTTCGATGTTGAGCTTGCGAAACTTGAAGGAACCGAGTTCGAAATGTGGGCGTTTCCGATGAGTCAGGAAGGCTATGGCGCGCCAGGCGCCTTGATCAGAATGCCGGGCAACCCTTCGGGTGCCAACAGCACAGTGGTCTATTTTCGCTGCGTCGATTGTTCAGTAGAAGCAGCAAGAGCCGGTAAATACGGCGGCGTAATCGAAACAGAAAAGAAATCGATTGGACATTACGGCTTCATGGCGCTGGTTGTGGATACAGAAGGCAATATTATTGGCCTGCATTCAATGCAATAAATAAGTGTTTTCGTCAACTGCGCCGGTCAGTGGCACTATGTTTCGGCGTGTGAAGAGTCCGGTATGGCAATAATATATCGTTTACTGGAATGGATCCGCTGAGAAATCCAATGAGCCATCATGAATTGCACAGATCACATCGCATAGGCTGGTTACGTGCAGCAGTCCTGGGTGCCAATGACGGTATCGTTTCAACAGCGAGTCTGGTCATTGGCGTAGCAGCAGCCCACGCTGCGCATGCGGATATTCTCCTCGCCGGGGTTGCCGGTCTGGTTGCGGGTTCCATGTCCATGGCCGCGGGTGAATATGTATCAGTCAGCTCCCAGGCAGATACTGAAAATGCAGATCTGGAGCTTGAGAAAAAATCATTAAGAGATGATCTTGAATTCGAGCGCCAGGAGCTCGCAACGATTTATGAAGGCAGAGGACTTGACCAGGATCTGGCAAGAAAGGTAGCTGAGCAACTAATGGCGCACGATTCACTCGGTGCGCATGCAAGAGATGAGCTGGGAATAATCGAGAGCGTCAAGGCACGGCCCATTCAGGCGGCATTTTCCTCAGCCGGCATGTTCACCATTGGTGCCGCACTGCCGTTGTTGACCGCATGGGCCGTGCCAGGAACGCGCCTGATACCGGTGGTCGCAATTCTATCGCTGGTATTCCTTGCGGTGTTGGGTGGTCTTGCAGCGCGCACAGGAGGTGCGTCGATCACTACCGGTGCTGTCAGAGTCACGTTTTGGGGTGCGCTGGCAATGGGATTAACCGCTGCGGTCGGCAGATTATTCGGCGTAGTAGCGTGAAGTCGAAGCGGCCATAAATCTAATTAATGTCTCTCAAGTACAGCTGGAACACGGCTAGTGTAACTGATGAAAATTCGACTAAACTTTTCTCTGTGCGTTATTTGAAACGCGCGAGGAGTCGTCCATGAACATTCTATCCCGATATGTCCTGGTGACAGCAGGACTGGCATTCATGCTGTTTGCGCCACCCACGGTGCATGCAGAACTCGTGTCCACAGAGCGAGACGACGTGTTTAAAGCGGCAGGATTCAGTAAAGCACCGGACGGCCGGTATATCCGCTGCGAGGAAGAGACGCCTACGTTGTCATACATGCCCGGCCAGATAGAGCTCGCCGACTTGAATGGTGATGGCCAGCCCGAGGCCTGGGTCACTGAAAGCAGTGCTTTCTGCTACGGACATACGGGCAAGCATTTCGCTCTCGTTCTGAAAGACAAGGATGGCTGGCGTGTGCTGATTGAAAATGAAGGTGATCCCGCTGTATTGGAGACAAGGCACCATGGCTGGCCGGATATCGGTGTATACAGCCCATTGTTCGTCAAAGAGCCGGTCTATCACTGGAATGGTGCTGCCTATGTTCTTTCCGGGAAACCGGTTTACAGGTAATGAGATGCCCGAAAAATGAAGAATGTCGAGGTTAACAGGGAGCCCGTCGAGCTTTATAAAATACTGAAGTTCGAAGGCATGGTCTCCAGTGGCGGTGAAGCGAAATCTGTTATCGCCGCTGGCGAGGTTATGGTAAACGGGAAAGTGGAAACCAGAAAAAGGAAAAAAATAGTTTCTGGAGATATTGTGGAATACGGGAAAGAAATAATTCGTATTCAATTCAAACAGGAAAACAAGCCAATTGGCGAATAGCCCGTCTGCCAGCGATACTCATATCACGGTAGTCTGTTTGAACATCTTGTCCCGGAGCGAGCTGCATCAGTAAACCCCGGGTTATTCTGGTTATCACAAGCGGGGAGTAAGGCTTATGCAACGAACACACAGCAGTTTCTATGAAAGATGTTATAGCCTGTTAAGACTTGTTCCCGAGGGTAAAGTAACTACATACAGGGAAATCGCGAAAGCCCTGGACACGAAAGCATGGCGGGCTGTGGGCGGCGCAATGGCAAACAACAGTAATCTGTTTGTCATCCCCTGTCACAGGGTTGTGCGCAGTGACGGGTCTATTGGTCATTACGCGCTGGGGCAGGACAAAAAAGCCGAGCTTTTGGTAAATGAAGGAATAGTGGTAACTGATGGCAAGGTAATGGAGCTCGATAAATATATGTACAGGTTCGCCCCGGTATGCGGGGCGCGCCACACTGGCGTAAATGCGATATAGTCGGTTGTACCTGTGATATCAGGCCGGTTGCGGGAACAGGGTATTTGATCAATCAGAAAATAAACGGGAAAGTCGAGTAATGGAAAAAACAGACAACATGCCATTATGGGTTTATTTCGCATTTTCCAGTATTTCAACCAGAAAAGGGGCCTTGCTGCTGATTTGGGCCTGCATACTGTTTTCCGTCTATTGCATACCCTGGCCGCTGGTGTTCGAGGGCCGGGACTGGATAGTTAAAATATTCCTGATTGATGACTGGAGCTGGTTTGCAATGATGGCTCCGATCACGTTCTGGTATTGGGCAAGTCTAAGGTGGATTGACAATAATTCAGGATGGGAGAAGCCCGCGCAGGGTGAAGGCTAGGCAGCGCCTGAAAACATATTTGCTCCGTTTTTCTGTTATTGACTGGTGTGCCACGGTATATAAACGAGAACCTGATAACCGTTTTTCATCAAAACCTGCCGGGTGGCATGAGAACCCGGCGCGCTCGGGACCGTGCCGTGATCAGGAAGGAAGTGCAGTGAATGCCGGACTGTTGTACAGATACTGATGCAGTTAACAATATCCCGCGCATGTCTTGCTGCGGCAAGGAAAACATAACCTGTAACCGGCCGGACAAATATCCTTTGTTGTCAAGTTGCTGTTGATAAAGCAGGCACAGGCCTGGCATGGGTTCCGTCCGGGTGCTGCGACGCTATGCAAGTCATCCTGTGTCTTGATAAACTGCGCGAATGGAATGGTTACAATCTCACCGGAACACACTCTGGGCAGTTACTATCATACTGGCAGGTATACAGGCAGCGATCCTTGTGTACGCCAAACTGGGTAATATTCCGACACCGCTCAGTCGCTGGGAATTCGGTCTTATCACACTGCCCAGCACCCTGTTGCTGCTTAGTTTTCTCCCCCTGGTATACCTCGCCTGGTTCGGCAAGCCGCGTAGCCCTTACGACCACAGTATCCTCAGGTTTTTCTACTGGCTTATCACCGCTGTCGTCGTGCTGGGTATAGGGGGTATATATTATTTATTTGTATTCTGAGTGCCGGTCCATGCCGCCGGGCCGGTTAGCATTACGGAATCCAGGCGGACACTGCTCCCGCTGCAGATGGTCCGGCAGCTGCTGTCGCGGCATGACCGCATACATTATAGAAAATAAAGAATAAACAAATAGTTGCAGTGTGGGCCCGGAGTATGGGTGAGTGCGATCGGCAGATACCAGTGTTCATTGCTATGCTGCTACTATTGCCACCAGACGTGCGCGCACGGGCAGTGCCCGCGAGCAATGGCGGAATTTCCGGTTTCCAGTGAATGCCGGGGCCGGGCAGCAGGCATTACCACACTACATATATTTCAGAGCTATGCCCTTCATACGCAAATACATGAAAGAAAAAAATTTCGTGCTGACGCTCGTGCGCGACAAGGTGGATAACAGGATGTTATACGAGCATGTACATGCGCTCACCAATGAAACAAGAGACATGCATCCGTTTGCAGAGCTGGCGGATTGCAGTGAAGTGCATGACATTACCGGATTCACCGAAAGCGGCGTAATGTACGCGGCCTCACTCGAGCATGATCGGATACCGATCAAGCGGGACCGGCTCGCGCTCCTGGTTCCGAACCCGGATTATCACGAGCTCGCCAACAGGTACAAGCTGATCAGTGAATATTATCGAGACGATGTAAAAATCTTCGACGAATTCCAGCCTGCCATCGACTGGCTCGGGCTGGCAGATCTGGAAGGCGATATTAACGCACTGCGCCAGCAGGCACTCCAGGACGCATGATCAGTGCCGCATGCGGCACGCCCTTCCAGGCAATCACCAGTACGGGATTATTGTATGCATGGCCAAACAGAGTGAATTTGTAACCTACCTGGTCGAATTGCTGCAAACTATCGGTCCCGTACGTGCACAAAGGATGTTTGGTGGACACGGTTTTTTCCTCGGTGATCTGATGTTTGCGCTGGAGTCGGATAACATCCTCTATCTCAAGGCCGATGCGGAAACAGCCGGGGAATTCAGGGAGCGGGGCCTGGCGGCGTTCACTTACATGAAACAGGGTAAACCCTGCTCGTTATCCTACTTTCAGGCGCCGGAGGAAGCACTGGAGAGCAGCGTTGAGATGCACGCTTGGGCGGACAGGGCCCATGGCGCGGCAGTGCGGGCGGCGGCCCGTAAATCCCGTAAATCCCGCAAATCCGCAGAAACCTGACCGGCCGTGCCGGCATCGCGTATCACCACCCCGTACCCGGACAGCAGAACGGCAGGCTTGAGAAAATATTGTGCATGCAAAAATAGCGGCAGACATCACGTTACTGGTGCATTTCGCATTTATTCTGTTTGCCGTTTTCGGAGGGCTGATAGTCCTGTACCGGCCACTGGTGGCATGGTTGCATGTACCCGTGGTGCTCTGGGCGGCGGCCGTCAATCTCTTCGGCCAGGTTTGCCCGCTGACGCCTCTTGAGAACGCGTACCGGATTGCAGCAGGGCAGGCGGGGTACGAAGGTGGATTTGTCGAGCATTACATTGCGCCGCTGATCTATCCCCGCGGTTTGTCGTATGAGCTTGGAGTCATACTCGGTATCATGGTGCTGGCGTGGAATATGCTGATCTATGCATTCGTCCTTCACCGGAAAAGACACGGCCATTGACCGCCTGACAAGAAGAGCCGACGGAGCCTCGCAGGCTGCAGAATGGTGCAAGTGCGCCGCAAGACATCGGCGCGCGCCCGGCGCGCGGCCTTGATGCGCTTGCTGTCACCGGCCAGTATAATCCGGCGGCAGTCCGGGTTTTCGCTGCAGCGGGTGGTTTTCCAAAAACGAATAAATCTCAACCAAGGGGTAAACATGAAAGTTGCATACATATTTTCCAGTCAGGGTCACACTGTTTCCTACAAGCTCGGGCAGATGATTCTGCCGCAACTGGAGAAGGACGCGCATGGCGTCGAAGTGGTGGGCATGTTTTTCTTCGAAGATAACAACTACGTCCTGGTGAAGGGTGATCCGCTGGGTGAGCGGCTGGCCCGGGTTGCCGCTGCCAGGGGCATGCTGTTGATGGGCTGCGACAAGTGCTGCTATGAACGTGAAATCGATGGCAAGCTGGTCGACGGGGCGGTCATCGGCTGTTTTCCGGATCTTTACGGCGCACTGTCCGGTAATATGCCGGACCAGGTGATTACACTCTGAAGAGTCAGGCTGGCAGGTAGATAAAATGTACAGGGTAACCAGGAGTGTTCCGTTCTGTTACGGTCACCGACTGCTCAACTATGATGGCAAGTGCAAACACCTGCACGGTCACAACGCGGATGCCGTTATCACTCTCGAGAGTGATACGCTGGATGAGCGCGGGATGCTGGTTGATTTCGGTGATATCAAGGCGCTGGTCAAGGACTGGCTGGACAGGGAGCTCGATCATACCCTGCTGCTGCACAGGGATGATCCGCTGCTGCCGGCGTTGCGGGAGGCGGGTGAGCGTTTTTACCTGATGGATGACAACCCGACGGCGGAGAACATCGCGCGCTTGATTTTCGATTTTGTCGCCGCCAGCGGGTATCCGGTGGTCGAGGTCACGCTCTGGGAAACCGGCACCAGCAGTGCCAGCTATCGTCCCTAACTTTTGATACGTATCAGTGCGCCTTCGATCCCTTCACGGTTGAGTATTTTGCGCGCCTGGTTGAGTGCGCCGAGGTCGTGGTAGGGGCCGACGCGTACCCGATGATAGGTGTCCGCGTTGTTGATCGTGACCTTCTGGATACTGGTGTCCAGGCCGAGCAGGGTGAGCTCCGCCTTGAACCGGTCGGCCTGTTCGCTGCTGCTGAATGATCCCACCTGCAGAAAATAGGTGCCGGGTTCCTCCACCTGCTTGATGCCTTCGTGTGCAGCGCCCTTTATTTCCCGTTCCGGGACAACGACTTCCATTTCCGGTAGCAGGGTGTAGAAGTCAAACCTGGGGCGTGGCGGTGCGGCGCCGCTGCTGTCTGTTGCGCCGGGATCGGTCCGCCCCGGCTGTTTTGCCGCGGGTGCGGCGGGTGTTGCTTCGGTCTGCGCCTGTGGTGCCGGTGCCGGTGTCTCCTGCATTCGGATATAAACCAGAAAGGCGACAAACAGTCCGATCAGCAGGCCTGCCAGCAATCCGAGCCACGGTGATAGCGGCGCTCGCTGTTTTCCGCGCTGCGCACGGTGTTTGTAATCTCTGGGCATTACATGGATTCCGGCGCAGAGACGCCCAGCAGTTCCAGGCCATTGGCGAGGACCTGGCGAGTGGCCTCGATCAGGTTCAGGCGTGCATCGCGCAGGGCGTCCGCCTCGACGATGAAGGTGTGCGCGTTGTAATAGGTGTGAAAGTCGTTTGCCAGGTCGCGCAGATAATGTGTCAGCTGATGCGGTTCATGCGTGAGCGCGGCGGCCTCGACGACTTCGGGATAGCGCGACAGGCTGACCAGCAGTTCCTGTTCATGTGTTTCGGTCAACCGGGCGAGTCCGGCAGTACCGGCATCCCGGTTCCAGGCCATGTTCTTTTGCTGCAATTGCCGGAACACGCTGCATACCCGCGCATGTGCATACTGGATGTAGTACACCGGGTTGTCGCTGGACTGCGACTTGGCGAGATCGAGGTCGAAGTCCATGTGCTGTTCGCATTTGCGCATCACATAGAAAAAACGCGCCGCATCGTTACCGACCTCGTGGCGCAGTTCGCGCAGGGTCACAAATTCGCCGGAGCGGGTGGACATCTGGACCTTTTCACCGCCCCGGTACAGGATGGCGAACTGCACCAGCAGCACGTCCAGCTTGTCCGGGTCGTCACCCAGCGCCTGCAGTGCGGCCTTGACCCGGGGGACATAGCCGTGATGATCGGCCCCCCAGATATCGATGACCCGGTCGTAGCCACGTTCCAGCTTGTTCATGTGGTAGGCGATATCGGAGGCGAAGTAAGTGGTCTGGCCGTTGTCGCGCACCATGACCCGGTCCTTTTCATCCCCATAATCGGTGGAGCGGAACCACAGGGCACCGTTTTTCTCATAGGTGTGGCCGCTTGCCTGGAGCCGCTCTAGCGCCTGTTTGACCGCCTGGTTTTCGGCCAGGGACCGTTCCGAGAACCATTCGTCGTAGACGACGCCGAATTCCTTCAGGTCCTGGCGGATGTTGCCGAGGATGGCCTCCAGGCCGGCATCGAAGACCTGCCGGTAAGCGGTCTCCCCCAGCAGTGACCGGGTCCGGTCAATGAGCGCATCGATGTGTTTTTCCTTGTCACCGCCGGCCGGCTCGTCTGCTGCAATGCCCTTGAAGACCGTGGCGGCCGGCTGTTGCAGCTGTTCGGCATGTTCGCGGTGCAGGCTCGCACCGATGTCCCAGACATAATCGCCCTGGTAACCGTTGGCCGGAAATACGATTTCTTCGCCACACAGTTCCAGGTAGCGCAGATAGACGCTGACGGCGAGGATGTCCATCTGGCGTCCGGCATCATTGACGTAGTACTCCCGGTGGACCTGGTAGCCGATGGCCTCCAGCAGATCGGCGACCGCCGCACCGTAGGCGGCGCCGCGGCCGTGCCCGACGTGCAATGGCCCGGTCGGGTTGGCGGAGACGAATTCCACCTGAATGTGGTTACCGGCACCCTGCGTGCTGCGGCCGAACTGCACGCCCTGCTCCAGGATTGCGCAAACCACTTCATGATAGGCCTGCGGGCCCAGGAAAAAATTGATAAAGCCCGGTCCGGCGATCTCCACCCGTTCGATATGTCCGTCCGTCTCGATGGCGGCGACGATTTTTTCGGCCAGGTCGCGTGGCTTGCAGCGGGCCGGTTTGGCGAGCGTCAGCGCCAGGTTGCTGGCAAAGTCTCCGTGTGCACGGTCCCGGGTCCGCTCGACCATCACATCGGGTGCGATGTCCGGCGGCAGGGTGCCGTCTTGCTGCAGTGCGGCAACGGCGGCGCCAAGTACATGTATAAGATGTTCTTTCAAGGTCGGGTGCGTGTGAGAGAGTTCTGTTTCTGTAAGGTTGGGAAAAAGTAGAATGCAATGCTTGAGATGAGTAATTCAATTCTGCCGCAGAATGCACAGACAAAAATACACTGTCATTCCCATGACAGCGGGAATGACAACACAAGACACTGACGCGCACGCCCTGATAATGCAGAACCCTTTCAAAACGCCCCGCCTATTATCCCGGCCGTTCACCATCTTGCAACCACAAGTGGTGGTTAATATGTGTCCGCCGGATCGACATCCACCGACCAGCGCACCTGGCGCCCCTCTTTGGCCTGCTCCAGCTCCCGAACCAGCCTGCCGAGCAGCAGCTGCAGCTTGCCGCGCTGACTGGATTGCAGCAGCAACTGGGCCCGGTAGCGGCCGGCCCGGCGTTCCATGGCGGCCGGTACCGGGCCCCAGATTTCGACATAGTCCCTGTCCGCCGGCGCAATGCGCGCGCTTACCGCCTCCAGGAACTCGAGCGGAAGTTCGGCCGCCGTCGCTTCGGCACGCAACAGGGCAAGGCTGGTGACGGGCGGCAGACTGGCGGCCTTGCGCTCCGCCAGGGCGGCGCGGGCAAATGCCGGATACCCCTGAGTAATCAGCAGCTGCAACAGTGGATGCTCAGGGTGGCGGGTCTGGATGATGACGGAGCCGGGGCGGTCATGCCGTCCGGCGCGCCCGGCCACCTGCACAATCAACTGGGCCATGCGTTCACTGGCACGAAAATCGGTGCTGAACAGCCCGTGGTCTGCATCCAGAATGCCGACCAGGGTGACTGCAGGGAAGTGATGGCCCTTGGCGAGCATCTGGGTCCCCAGCAACAGACGGCCCTGGCCTGACTCCGCCCGCGCCAGTAACTGCTCCAGCTCACCCTTGCGGCGGGTGGTGTCGCGGTCGATGCGCAACCGTTCCACTTCGGGAAAGTGGTCGGCCAGTGCCTGTTCCACCCGTTCGGTGCCCTGACCCAGTGGATGCAGTTCACTGCCCTGGCATTCCGGGCAGGTGCTGTCGATGGGGCGTTGACTGCCACAATGATGACAGTGCAGGCGCCCGTCACGCTGATGCAGGGTCATGCGCGCGTCACAGCGCCGGCAGGTAGCGACCCAGTTGCAATCGTAGCAAATCAGGGTCGGGGCAAAACCGCGCCGGTTCAGGAACAACAGGACCTGGCCATCGGCATCCAGATGTTTGCGGATGTGCCGGATCAGCGGCAGCGACAGGCCGTTCTCCAGCGGCAGCAGGCCGATATCCAGGATCTGGTACTCGGGCAATTCGGCGGCGCCGGTGCGTTCCGGCAGCGACAGGCACTGGTAGCGCCGTTGTTCGACGTTGTACAGGCTTTCCAGGGATGGAGTGGCGGAACCGAGGAGCACGGGAATACCCGCCTGGCGGGCCCGCCATACAGCCAGGTCCCGGGCCGAGTAGCGGAACCCGTCCTGCTGTTTCAGCGAGGCATCGTGCTCCTCGTCGACCACCAGCACACCCGGCCGGGCCAGCGGTGTAAATATCGCCGAGCGTGTCCCGATGACGATGGGCGCCGCGCCGGTGCGCGCCTGCTGCCAGGCGCTGAGGCGCTCGCGGTCACCGAGGCCGGAATGCAGGATGGCCAGCGGCACCTGGAAGCGCTCCCGGAAGCGTGCCACCAGCTGCGGTGTCAATCCGATTTCCGGGACCAGTATCAGTGCCTGGCGCTGCTGCCTCATGACTGTCTCGATCACTGTCAGGTAGACCTCGGTCTTGCCGCTGCCGGTGACACCTTCCAGCAGGAAGGCGTTGAATCGGTCGAGTGACGGAATTACGGCAGCTACTGCCGCTTGTTGCGCGCTATTGAGTGTATGGCGGGTTGTTGTGACCGGCTGGCCAGGCTGCTTTCGCGTCTGCAGGTTTACCGGTTCCAGCCAGCCCTTGGCGTGCAGTGCCTTCAATACCGCTGCCGTGGCATCCAGCCCGGCACGGCTGATACCGTCGGGCTGCGCGCGCAACGCAGTGAGCACGGCCTGTTGCCGCGGGGCGCGCTGAAGCGATTCAGGATCAATTGCAGCACCAGCAGGTGTGAGGCGCCAGCCGGGGGTCCCTGTTTCCGGCTGTTTACCACGGCGCAGCAGTACCGGCAGGGCGGTGGCGAGTGCGTCACCGATCGGATGCTGATAATAGGCGCTGGCCCATTGCACCATGGCGAGGATGTCCGCGGTGATAACCGGCGTGGCGTCGAGTACTGCGCTGGCGCGTTTCAGTTTATGTTGCTCAACCGGTGTGTGCATTACCACTTCCAGCAGCACGCCGATGACATGGCGGCGCCCGAAGGGAATGCGCACGCGCATGCCCGGTTGCAGTGCCTGTTGCGACACACCGGCGGGGGGCAGGTAATCAAAGCTGCGGTATAACGGCGCTGGCACAGCAATGCGCAGGATGAAATCGGTCACGGTAGATGCCGCGAGCGTGCTAGTGATGAAACAAGGGTGCAGTTAGCACGCATGGCTGAGACAGATTGTTATCAAACGAGGCTAAGCCCTTCATCTGCTTGATAGCCTCTCGTTATCCACAAAATCTGTGGATAAGTCTGTTGATGAATTGGGGTAAAGCGCGTCAAAAGCCTATAAATCCAGTGTCGCTGTTAAATTGAGCAAAATTTATCCTTAGTAAAATATTTATATAAAATAGACATTTACAGCTTTCTATAAGTTACTAATATACTAATATTGCGAGTTTGTTGCTAAAAAACTACACGCGCACCGGGGCTGTGCATAAGCCGAGTTGTCTGGACTTGATCCGATTCGCTGCGCCAGGCCTTGTTTTTACAGCCGGGAACGGTCAATTCACGCTGGCGCGAGCTGCATTCGGCAGTGGCTAACGCCACCACCTGTATCACCTGGTTAACGGTGCGAACATGATAGCACCGCCGGACACAATGTATGTCAACCGTCTTGCGATCACGGCGTTGTACAGGATGAGCAACGTTAATATCAATCGAAGAGGAGTTTTACATGCAAACATTAAATCAGCTTTCATTGTTATGCGGTCTGTGTGTCTTGTTGAGCACAAATCTGGCGCAGGCCGAGTTCGACCCTGATAAAGCAGGTGATCGAATCGATGCCCGCCTCGACCGGCGCGGTGAAGTCATCAATGACCGCCTGGACCAGCGCGGTGAGCGCATTAACGAACGCCTGGATGTGCGCGGTGAAGCAATCAATGAGCAGCTCGACCGGCGCGCGGATCGGGCGGAGGCACACGGCAAGGACGGGCTGGCACACCGGCTGGATCATAAGGGTGATCGAGTCGAGCGCCACCTCGATTACCGGGGAGACCGCGTCGAGCGGCGCCTGGATTTCAGGGGAGATCGCAGTGAACGCCGCCTGGACAACAAGGGCGACCGTATCAATCATCGTCTTGATCATCGCGCACGCCATCAGCAACACCGTCCGCACCCGCGGGCCGTGCGGCGGTAATGCGTCACTGAGCAGCCAGGGTATCATTCATACCAGACAGGGCCGGTACACCGGTGGTCATCATCGGCGCGGTGTAACGGACGATTGACAGGGGAGGCCGGCTGGACAAGCGCACTGCACTGGACGGGTTTCTGGCCGGCATCGAGCGGCGTGCCTATCGCATGGCGGAAATGGCGACCGGCAACCCGGACGATGCCCTGGATGTGGTACAGGAGGCCATGCTGCAGCTCTGCCGCCGCTATGCGGATCGTGATGAGGCCGAGTGGCGGCCACTGTTTTACCGTATCCTGCAGAACTGCAGTCGTGATTTTCACCGGCGGCGTGCGGTACGCAACCGGTTCCGGACCTGGCTCAGGCCCTGGCGGGATGCGGCGGACGGTGATGCGGCGGATCCTCTGCAGGGGATTGCAGATCCGGCCGGGATTACTCCGGAGGCAGCGGTGGCGCAGGACGCTGCCATGGACCGGCTGCAATCGGCCGTGCACCGGTTACCGGCGCGGCAGCAGCAGGCCTTCATGCTGCGGATCTGGGACGGACTGGATGTAAATGCCACCGCGCGCGCGATGGGTTGCTCCGGTGGCAGCGTGAAAACCCATTTGTCCCGTGCGCTGCAAACCCTGCGACAACAACTGGATGGACATTGGTGATGGCAACTGACGACAACGACCGACAACTCATCACCCGGCTCAAGCGGCAACTCGATGTTTATGAAGAAGATGTCGATGCGCTGACCGCGGCGCGCCTGCAGGCCGCACGCCACCGGGCGCTGGCTGCCGTGCCGGCGCACAACCGGTCTGCATACTGGTTACCGGCAGGTGCCTTTGCAACCGTGGCTGTGATGGTGCTGACCGTGGTGCTCTGGCGTGGGGATGACGCTGTGCCTGTGCCCGTGCTGGCAGCGGATGATTGGGAAATTCTGGTGGCGGGTGAACTGCAACTTATCGAGGAGCTGGATTTCTATGACTGGCTGGCGGAGGAGGACACGACCGGTTAGCCGCGTGTGCGCCGGACTGGTGATTATGTTGACAGCACCGCAAATTCTGCCGGCTGAAGTGAAGGTGGTGGAGCCACCTTCGATGGAGCTGCTGGATTTTCTGGTCGAATGGGAGACCGAAGACGGCCAGTGGGTTGATCCTGCGGTACTGGAATCAACTGACTGGCAGGAGACCGGACCCGTGACACTACCCGCTAGCGAAACCGGGGAGGCGGCGAATGATTAAGCTGACATGCTGCACGCTGTTGCTGTCATTGCTCTGGCCGGGTGCGCTGCTGGCCGGGGAAGAGGCCGCCGCCTGGAGCGACCTGACAGCGGCCGAACAGGGCGTCCTGCAATCCTTTGCGGAAACCTGGGATCAGTTACCGCCCGCCCGCCAGGCACTGTTGCGCAAGGGCGCGGCACGCTGGGAAAACCTGACACCGAAGGAGCGGGGCCAGCTGCGCGAGCGTCTCAAGCACTGGCAGAGTCTGTCGCCCGAGCGCAAGGCGCAGGTGCGCGAGCGCTTTCAGCGTTTCAAGGCGTTGCCACCCGCTGAACGCGCGCAATTACGCCGCAAATTCAAGCGCTTCCAGCAACTGCCACCGGCACGGCGCAAGGCCCTGCGCGAGCGCTGGCAGAATCTCACACCGGAAGAGCGTCAGCGGTTCCGGGAACGCCGCCGCCAGCGCCTGGAACAGCAACAGCGTAACGGGGTAGAGCGGCGGCAGCGGTGAAGATGCGCCATTCCGCACTGCGCAACATGTGTCTCCCCAGGCCGCGATGGCGCCCCAACCCATCGCGCCGAAGGCCGGCGCTCCTGCATATAGACACGGAGTGGTGGCGTTGCCCTGTGCATTTCGGCTGCCATGTGTCGTTTACATGACGGGTGCTGGTAACCCAGCACGTCTCTTCGCGGATGTTTACAACTGCTTGATCGCCGTAATCAGCTCTCCGACCATGGCCTGGCCGTCACCGTAGAGCATGCGGGTGTTGTCGCCGTAGAACAGCGCGTTTTCGACGCCCGAGAAGCCCTTGCCCTGGCCGCGTTTGATGACGATTACATTGTGCGCCTGGTCGGCATTGAGAATCGGCATGCCGTAGATGGGACTGTCCGGGTTGGAGCGCGCGCTCGGGTTGACCACGTCGTTGGCGCCGATTACCAGTGCCACGTCGGTTTGGGGAAAATCGGCATTGATCTCGTCCAGGTCATAGAGCATGTCATAGGGTACGTTGGCCTCGGCGAGCAGGACATTCATGTGACCCGGCATGCGTCCGGCCACCGGGTGAATGGCGAATTTGACCTGCACGTCACGCTGGAGCAGTAATTGTGCCAGTTCCTGTACCTTGTGCTGGGCCTGGGCGACCGCCATGCCGTAGCCGGGAATGATGATGACCCGTTCTGCATAAGCCATCATGATGCCGGCATCGCTGGCGTCGATGGGTTTCAGGGCGCCGGTCACCGACTCTTCCGCCCCGCCGCTGGCGCCGAACTTTCTGAACAGGACGCTGGCCAGCGAGCGGTTCATGGCCCGGGCCATGAGCTGGGTGAGCAGCGTGCCGGCAGAACCCACGACGGTCCCCGCGATGATCATGGCGGCATTGTTGAGCACAAAACCCTCGAAGGCGACGGCAAGGCCGGTGAGGGCGTTGAACAGGGAGATCACCACTGGCATATCAGCGCCGCCGATCGGCAGTGTCATGAAAATACCGAAGGCCAGGGCGGCAGCGAAGAACAGCAATATGATGATGCCCGGAAAATCAGTGTTGATAATCAACAGGGTGCCGAACACCAGGGCGGTGGCGAACACGGCCAGATTGAAAAACTGCTGGCCGGGAAACCACAGGGGGCGGCGCAACAGCCCCTGCAGCTTGGCGAAGGCGACCAGGGAGCCGGAAAAGGAGATCGAGCCGATCAGGGCGCCGAGCAGGGCGAGCACCAGGAAAATCTGGGAGTGAAATTCGCCGCGGAGCAGTTCCACCGCGGCGATGGTCCCGGCGGCACCGCCACCCATGCCATTGTACAGCGCGATCATTTGCGGCATGTCGGTCATGGCGACCTTTTTCCCGGACCACCACGCGGCGACGCCGCCGATGAAGATCGCGACGGTCATGAGCAGGTAATTTTCCATGCCCGGCCACAGGAAGGTGATCAGGGTGGCCACCAGCATGCCGGCGCCGGCCCAGAGGATGCCGCCGCGCGCCGTGACCGGCGAGCTCATGCGCTTGAGGCCCACGATAAACAGGATGGCCGCAACGAAATAACAGATTTCGATAAGGTTATCGATAAGGTTTTCCATCAGGCCGCTCCCTTGCCCTTGCTGCTCTTGAACATCTCGAGCATGCGTTCCGTGACGACATAGCCGCCGACGGCATTGCCGGCCGCGAGCATGACCCCGATGAAGCCGATGACCTGCTCCAGGGGCGTATGGGCATGGCCCATGGCGACCATGGCGCCGACCAGCACGATGCCGTGTACGAAGTTGGAGCCGGACATCAGCGGGGTATGCAGAATGACCGGCACCCGGCTGATGACCTCATAGCCGGTGAAGGCAGACAGCATAAAGATATAGAGTGCGGTAATCCCTTCGATCATGACGGGTCTCCTGCGATGCGTGACCGGGTCGGTTCATGGGTGATCTCGCCCGCGTGGGTCAGGGTACTGCCGGCGATCACCTCGTCTGCGCGATCCGGCGTCAGTTCCCCGGCCGTGATCATCGGCGCCAGGAAGTTGAACAGGTTTTTTGCATACATCTCGCTGGCGTGTACCGCCAGCTGGCTGGGGACATTGAGTGGCCCGTAGATAATGACACCCTGATGGTCGAATTGCTCGCCGGGGCGGGTCAGCTCGCAGTTACCCCCGCCCTCGGCTGCCAGGTCAATAATGACGGCACCGGGCTTCATGGCCTCGACCATGGCGGCCGGAATGATGCGTGGAGAGGGCCTGCCGGGAATGGCGGCCGTGGTGATGACGGCATCGGCGGCGGCAATGTGTTTGGCCAGGATGTCCTGCTGCTGCTGTTTTTCCTGCTCCGTGAGTTCGCGCGCATAGCCGCCGCTGCCTTCGGCCGAGACCGCGATGTCGATGAATTTTGCGCCCAGTGATTCGACCTGTTCCCGGGCGGCGGCGCGGACATCGTAGCCTTCGACCATGGCGCCCAGGCGGCGCGCGGTGGCGATGGCCTGCAGTCCGGCCACCCCGGCGCCGATGACGACGACTTTTGCCGGGCGGATGGTGCCGGCGGCGGTGGTCAGCATCGGGAAAAAGCGGCCCGAGAGTTCGGCGGCCATGAGTGCCGCCCGGTAACCGGCCACCGCGGCCTGCGATGACAGCGCATCCATGCTCTGCGCGCGCGAGATGCGCGGCACCAGCTCCATGGCGTAGCTGGTGATATTGCGCTGCTGCATCAGGGTGATCCGTTCCGGGTCTCTGTGCGGCTGCATAAAGCCGATCACACTGGCCCCGGCCTGCATGGCCTCGATGGCCTGTGCCGTGGGTGGCTGCACGGTCAGGATGACATCGGCGGCGGCGTACAGGGCGGCCGCATCGGCGACGATACGGACATCGGGATACGCACTGTCCGGATAATGTGCGGCGCTGCCCGCGCCCGCCTCGAGCAAAACCTCGACGCCCAGCCCTGCCAGTCGCCGGGCGACTTCGGGCACCAGGGCGACCCGATTCTCTCCGGGCGTTGTCTCTTTGGGTGCACCCACGCGTATCGGCATTAATACTCTCCCGGACTGATGTCTACCTGATCCCGACGGGTCAGACGGTGATGTGATGACAGGCAGGTGCGTGGGTCGCTGTGCTATGTGCTTGGCACAGTCGGGCCAGTTCCCCGCAAAAGCGGCAATACTAGCGGATTCCGGCGCCGGATTGAATAACCTGCAGGCGTATAAATCATATGAACAGCAGCCATGCGGTCAGGTGTGCATTTACTTTCCGGGCTGGATTTGAGGTAAGATTAATTCAGCTGCCTGCGGAGGTTGCGATGTACGCTCTGACACAACAGGTTTTACGTACGGATGCATCCGGTATGCCCCTCGAATGGGTGGGGTTTAAGGAGGCCGTGCGCCTGTATCACCTGGGACAGGTGTCCTATACCTGCGGCACGCTGCTGTACCGGATTCACGGTGGTTGCAACGCATGGTCGGGGTTGCGCAGCGTCATCGACGTGAATTCCATTATCGCCACCTTCGGGCATAATCATGCGCTGAGCAAACTGCGCGACCGGTATGTGCCTCCCCTGAATAACCCGGCGCTGTTTAACCGCGATTCCCAGCACTGTATGTATTGCGGTGTGACCCATCCGCTGCGGGACCTGTCGCGTGATCATGTGACACCCCTTATCCAGGGTGGTCAGGATGTCTGGAACAATGTAGTGACCGCCTGCCGGCGCTGCAATAATCACAAGGCCGGGCGCACGCCCGAGCAGGCGGGCATGGAGTTGCTGGCCGTACCGTTCACTCCGACACATGCAGAATACATCTATCTGCAGGGGCGCCGTGTCCTTGCCGACCAGATGGAGTTCCTGCGTGCGCATTTCCCGCGTAGCAGCCCGATCCACAAGCGCCTGTTGCTGGTTGCCTGATCAAGCAACCCGGATTCGATATCTCTCGAATGGCTGATTCCGGACGCTGCGTCTATTTGATCGACGCGAGTATTTACATCTTTCGTGCCTACTACTCTGTGCCCGATGACCTGACGAATACCAGCGGCGCCCCGATCAATGCCCTGCACGGGTTCAGCGGTTTTCTCGGCAGTTTTCTCGATGAAGTAAAGCCGGAACACGTCGCCGTGGTCTTCGACGAGAGTCTCACGACCTCGTTTCGGAACGAAATATATCCTGCCTACAAGGCCAACCGCGAGGCGCCGCCGGCGGAACTCAAGCAGCAGTTTCAGTACTGCCGCACTCTGGTTACTGCCCTGGGCCTGGCTGATTTTTCCAGCAGTTATTACGAGGCCGATGACCTGATCGGCACACTGGCTGCGCGGCTGCGGAAGCACGGTTTTGCCGTGGTGATACTCAGTGCGGACAAGGATCTTGCCCAATCCATCGAAGCGGGCGATATGCTCTGGGACTACGCGCGCAAGCGGCGCCACAGTTACAGTGATATCCCGGACTGGCTGGGTGTGCAGGCCGGTCAGGTGGCCGACTGGCTGGCGCTGACCGGGGACAGCGCGGATAACATCCCGGGAGTGCCGGGCATCGGAGCGAAGACGGCCGCGGCGTTACTGGCGCACTTTGATAGCTTGCATGCTATCTATGAGCGTATCGGGGAGGTGGCGGAGCTGGAGATTCGCGGCGCGGCCCGAATCCAGCGGTTGTTACTGAAGCACCAGGAAGACGCCATGCTGGCCCGTCAGCTGACGGGTGCCGCCATCGACCCGGATATGAAAGTGGATGCGCGCGATGTGGCGCGCCGACCGGTGTCCCCTGACGATGTCGCTGCCGTGTGTGCGCAACTCGGGCTCGGAAGAATGACCCAGGCGCGGCTGGCGCGGGTGGTGGGTTGATCAATAATGTTTCAGGCCAATCGCGGCCAGTACCCAAAAGGCGGGCATAAATACCCGATTAAGCGCCGGGCATAAATACCCGATTAAGCGCCGGGCATAAAGGGGCCGCTCCTGCAGTGAATTAATTGACCTGTAGGAGCGGCCCCCTGGCCGCGATTGGGTTACGGCTGATAATGCCGGGAGACGGTGCTCTAGACGCGCCGTGTTATTTATTACAAAGCGTCGTAGATAAGGTATCAACTATATGTCTCTCTGGGAAACCATCGCAACCGATATTCATGCCGCTACCGGCAAGCAGGCCGCACCGGGCCGTCAGGATCCGGTCGGCGGTGGCTGCATCAACCGAGCGGTGCGCTTGCACTACGGTGACGCGAGTTATTTCGTCAAGCTGAATAGCGCCGGTCAGCTGGACATGTTTGCCGCGGAGGCGCAGGGCCTGCAGGAACTGCGCAACAGCCACAGCCTGCGGGTACCGGAGCCGGTATGTCATGGTGTTGCCGGACAATCCGCCTATCTGGTCCTGGAATACCTGGAGCTGGGCGGGCACGGTGATCCGGTTGCGCTGGGGGAGGGGCTGGCACGCATGCACCGGACGTCCGCGGACCGGTTCGGCTGGCTGCGGGACAACACCATCGGTTCCACGCCGCAGATCAATACCTTTGCAGATGACTGGATCGCTTTCTGGCGCGAGCGGCGCTTGCGGTTTCAGCTTGACCTCGCTGCGCAGCATGGACACGGCGGGCGCTTGCAATCTGAAGGCGCGAAGCTGCTGGATGAATTCCCGCAGCTGTTTGCGAATTATGCGCCGCAGGCGGCATTGCTGCATGGCGATCTCTGGTCCGGAAATTACTCCTATACACAGGATGGCGAGCCCGTCATTTTCGACCCGGCCGTGTATTTCGGAGATCGTGAAGCGGACCTTGCGATGACCGAGCTGTTTGGTGGTTTCAGCCGTGATTTTTACGCCGCCTATCGTAATGCATATCCGCTTGATACCGGTTATGCCGTACGCAAGACGTTGTATAACCTGTATCACGTACTGAATCATCTCAATCTTTTCGGTGGCGGCTATCTGTCGCAGGCGCAGGGCATGATTGATGCGTTATTGAGTGAGCTGAGGTAGCTGTAGCATGCACCAGCCGGATTTTCGCAAAAGCACGGAAGCAGGCGGGATATTCGGTATTTATGTCATATACTCTATGGAAGGAAAACTGCACTGGAGGGCATGATGTTCGAAGTCGCCGAGTTGGGTCACAAGATCAGCAAACAGGAATATGAAAAACAGTTGCCGGAACTGCGTTACGGCCTGCTGCAGGTGCAGGAGGCACTGAAAGCGGCTGACTTTCCGGTGTTGATCCTGGTCTCCGGTGTCGACTTCGCGGGCAAGGGGCAGGCCATCAACCTGCTGAACGAATGGATGGATCCACGCTACCTGCGCGCATTCTCCTTTGGCAAGCCGACCGAGGAGGAACGGCAGCGGCCCGAGTTCTGGCGCTACTGGCGTTCCCTGCCGGCCAGGGGTCATATCGGGCTCTATGTGGGCTCCTGGTACAGCAAACCCATTGCCGATTGCCTGCGAAAAAAATGCAGTGATGTTGATTTCGATGCGGCATTGAAGCGTATTGTCGCCTTTGAGGAAACCCTGGTTGATGACGGCGCCCTGATCATCAAGTTCTGGCTGCACCTGAGCAAGGACGCGCAGAAAAAGCGTCTGAAGAAGCTCGAAAGAAATCGGGAGACGCGCTGGAGGGTGACCGCGGAGGATCACGAGCACGCCAAGCTGTACGACAAGTTCATGCGCATTGCCGAGCGCAGCCTGCGCGAGACCAGTACCGGGTTTGCACCGTGGCTGATCATCGAGGGTACCGATCACCGCTACCGCAGTCTCACCATCGGGCAGCATATTCTCGAACGCATCAATGAGCGGCTGGCGCGCGGCCAGGAGGTCACGAAGCCGGAGCCCCAGCTGCACTCGATTACCGCCCCCTTGAATGACGCCGGTTCAATAACCGTCCTCAGTGCACTGAATCTCGATAAAACCCTTGAAAAAGAAAAATATAAAAAGGAACTGTCCCACTACCAGGGCCGCGTCGGCGCACTGCACCGCAAGGCCGTGGCAAAAAAGACATCCAGCATAATCCTGTTCGAGGGGTGGGATGCGGCTGGCAAGGGCGGCATTATTCGCCGCATCATTCCGGCCATGGACGCGCGTCATTACCAGATCATCCCCGTCGCAGCTCCCACTGATGAAGAACGCGCGCACCATTATCTATGGCGTTTCTGGCGGCATATACCACGTGCCGGTCATGTCACCTTCTATGACCGCAGCTGGTATGGCCGGGTACTGGTCGAACGCGTCGAGGGCTTTGCACACCGGGATGAATGGATGCGCGCCTACACGGAGATCAACCGCTTCGAGGAAAAGCTGACTGACCACGGTATTGTGCTGGTCAAGTTCTGGATCCATATCGGCAAGGACGAGCAGCTCGCGCGTTTCAAGGCCCGTGAACAGATTCCGCACAAGAAACACAAGATTACCGAGGAGGATTACCGCAACCGGGAAAAGTGGGAAGCCTATGAACAGGCGGTCAATGATATGGTGGAGCGTACCAGCACCGGGTACGCGCCCTGGCACCTGATCGCGGGCAATGACAAACGCTATGCGCGGGTCCAGGCGCTCAAGGTCTTTTCAGAGCATCTGGAACGGGCGCTCAAGAATAAGGATTGACTGGTTGGTGGTTCAGTAGTGCCTGTTGGGCACGCTGCGCTTTGCCCAACCTGCAAGTGAGGTGCAGTGACGGAGTGGATAGATTCCGGGCCAGGTTACTGGTGATACTGCTTGCTCAATTCATGTACCGCGTTGACCAGTGCGCCGGCATGCTCGGGGTCGACGTCCGGGTTGATGCCATGGCCCAGATTGAAGACATGGCCTGAACCTGCGCCAAAGGCCGCCAGTACGGCAGCGACTTTTTCACGAATGATCCCGGGTGCTGCATACAGCACTGCCGGGTCCAGATTGCCCTGCAGCGCGACGCGGTCGCCGACGCGTTTGCGCGCCAGGGCCAGGTCGGTGGACCAGTCGATGCCGAGCGCGTCTGCCCCGGTATCGGCCATGGCTTCCAGCCACTGGCAGCCACCCTTGGTGAACAGAATGACCGGCACCCTGCGCCCTTCGGCTGTGCGTGTCAGTCCGTCAATGATCTGCTGCATGTAACGCAGCGAGAATTCGGTGTAATCGGGGGGCGTGAGGACACCGCCCCAGGTGTCGAAAATCATGACTGCCTGGACACCGGCAGCGATCTGGGCATTCAGGTAGCCGATTACCGCGACAGCCAGTTTATCCAGCACCTGGTGCAGCAGCAGCGGTTCGTTGTAGAGCATCCCCTTGACGCGGGAAAAAGTCCGGGTCGAACGGCCCTCGACCATATAGGTGGCGAGGGTCCAGGGACTGCCGGAGAAGCCGATCAGGGGGATGCGGTTGTCGAGTGCCTGGCGGATAAGCCGTACCGCATCCATGACGTAACGCAGCTCCACCTCGGGGTCCGGGACACCCAGGGCCCGGACGTCGGCTGCGCTGCGCACCGGGTGCCTGAAACGCGGCCCTTCGCCTTCTTCGAAATAGAGTCCCAGGCCCATGGCATCCGGGATGGTCAATATGTCCGAGAACAGGATGGCGGCATCCAGCGGGAAGCGTTCGACGGGCTGCAGGGTGACTTCGCAGGCCAGCTCCGGGTTGGTGCACAATGCCATGAAGTCACCGGCCGTTTTGCGGATCTTGCGGTATTCAGGCAGGTAACGTCCCGCCTGGCGCATCATCCAGACCGGGGTAACGTCCACTGGCTCACGCAAGAGGGCGCGCAGGAGTCGGTCGTTTTGCAGTGCTTGCATATGGTTTTCAGATTACCAGGCTAATTAATAATTCACAGAATACAAATGAAGAATCATCTGTAGGAGCGGCCTCCTGGCCGCGATGGTGTTAACCGCCAATCGCGGCCAGGAGGCCGTTTATACCCGGCGCTTAATCGGGTGCTCCTACATGGCTATTATCAAATTCACCTGGGCAATTCCGACACGCCCATGAGGAATTCATCCATGGCGCGCGCGCATTGCCGGCCTTCAGCGATCGCCCAGACAACCAGCGATTGACCGCGGCGCATGTCACCGGCGGAAAAGACTTTGGCGACGGATGTCTGGTACAGCTCGGTATTGGCCAGGACGTTGCCGCGGGTATCCAGTTCCATGCCGAGTTCCTTCAGCAGACCTTCGTGTACGGGGTGTACAAAACCCATGGCAAGCAATACCAGGTCGGCCTTGAGCTGGAACTCGCTGCCGGGTATTTCCTGCATCTGCCATTGACCACCGGCGTCCTGCTTCCATTCCAGACGGACGCAATTGATTGCCGTGACCTTCCCGTCTGCGCCTTCCATGGATTTGGTGGCCACGGCCCACTCGCGCTGCGCGCCTTCCTCCTGGGAGCTGGATGTGCGCATCTTGAGCGGCCAGTCAGGCCAGGTCAGTGCCTTGTTTTCATGCTCCGGCGGCTGCGGCATGATCTCGAGCTGGGTGACGGACAGTGCGCCCTGCCGGAACGAGGTGCCGATACAGTCGGAACCGGTGTCACCGCCGCCGATTACGACAACGTGTTTATTAGCGGCGGTTATGGATATATCCGGGTCTATGTCATCACCGGCATTACGCTTGTTTTGTTGCGGCAGGAACGTCATGGCGAAATGCACACCGTCCAGCTCCCGGCCCGGAATCTCCAGGTCACGCGAGTGTTCTGAGCCGCCGGTCAGTGCGATGGCATCGAACTCATCGAGCAGTTGTTGTGCCGGAATGCCGACGCCGATATGTGTCCCGGTATGAAAGGTCACGCCCTCGGCCTGCATCTGCGCCATGCGCCGGTCGATGGTATGTTTTTCCATCTTGAAGTCCGGAATACCGTAGCGCAACAGGCCGCCGATACGGTCATTTTTCTCGAACACATCGACATCGTGACCGGCGCGCGCCAGCTGTTGTGCACAGGCCAGCCCGGCAGGGCCGGAGCCGATGATGGCGACGCGCTTGCCCGTCTTGTGTGCGGCTATCTGCGGGGAAATCCAGCCTTCTTCCCAGGCCTTGTCGACAATGGCGCACTCGATGGTCTTGATAGTGACCGGGTTGTCGTCGATATTCAGGGTGCAGGCGGCTTCACAGGGTGCCGGACAGATGCGGCCGGTAAACTCGGGGAAATTGTTGGTGGATTCCAGTACGGTGATCGCAGCCTGCCAGTTCCCGTGATAGACCAGGTCGTTCCAGTCCGGGATGATATTGTTGACGGGACAGCCCTGGTGACAGAAGGGGATGCCGCAGTCCATGCAGCGCGCACCCTGCAGACTGAGTTCGCTTTCTTCCAGCGGAATGACGAACTCACGGTAGTGCTGCACCCGGTCGGCGGGCGGCGCATAGCCGCGCTCGAACCGCTGGTATTCCAGGAAACCGGTCGGCTTGCCCATGGTTAGCGCTCTCCCCCGGCAACTTTCGATGCAGGCGTTTGTGCCGCGTGCATCTCCAGCAGTGCGCGCCGGTAATCGACCGGCATGACCTTGATGAATTTCGGCAGCATCGTATCCCAATCGGCCAGTATGCGGCGGCCGCATGCGCTGTCGGTGTAATGCACGTGTTTCTCGATCAGCCGGTGCAGGCGCAGGGCATCGTAACGGGTCATGTCACGCTGTATATCCACCCGGCCGTGGGTCTCCAGGTCGCCGCCCTGGTGGTCCAGGTTTTCCAGGGCAAGGTCTTCGGCCAGGACCGGTTCCAGCTCGACCATGGCCAGGTTGCAGCGCTGCTCGAAGTCACCCCGCTCGTCCAGCACATAGGCAATGCCGCCGCTCATGCCGGCCGCAAAATTCCGTCCGGAGTCGCCCAGTACCACGACGATGCCGCCGGTCATGTATTCACACCCGTGGTCGCCAACGCCTTCCACGACGGCGGTCGCACCGGAGTTGCGCACGGCGAAGCGTTCGCCGGCGACCCCCCGGAAATAGCATTCGCCACTGATGGCCCCGTACAGGACGGTATTGCCGACGATAATATTTTCCTCTGCAACAATCGGGGTTTCTGCGGGCGGGTAGACCACCAGCCGGCCGCCGCACAGCCCCTTGCCCACATAATCGTTGCCTTCACCGATCAGTTCCATGCTGATGCCATGAGCAAGGAACGCGCCAAAGCTCTGGCCCGCGGTCCCGCGCAGGGTGATGCTGATGGTGTCTTCCGGCAGACCGGCATGGCCGTGTCGCCTGGCGACCTCGCCCGACAGCATGGCGCCGACAGTGCGGTTGGTGTTGCGCACCGGCAGTTCGATACGCACCGGCGTCCGGTTTTCAATTGCCGCCTGTGACTGCTTGATCAGCTCGTTATCGAGCGCCTTGTCGAGGCCATGGTCCTGTTTCTCGCAATGATAGATCCTGACGCCGGGTACGGATTTCGGTTGATACAGGATCCGCGAGAAGTCCAGTCCCTGCGCCTTCCAGTGGTCGATGGCGCGGCGCTTGTTCAGGTGTTGCGACTGGCCGATCATCTCATCGAAGGTGCGATAGCCGAGCTGCGCCATCAGTTCACGCACTTCTTCGGCGACAAAAAAGAAGTAATTGACGACGTGCTCCGGTTTGCCGGTAAAGCGCCGGCGCAGTACCGGGTCCTGGGTAGCGATGCCTACCGGACAGGTATTCAGGTGGCACTTGCGCATCATGATGCAGCCTTCAACGATGAGCGGGGCGGTGGAGAAACCGAATTCATCTGCTCCCAGTAATGCGCCGATAACCACATCGCGGCCGGTACGGATGCCGCCGTCGACCTGTACGGCAATCCGGCCGCGCAGGTTATTCAGTACCAGTGTCTGGTGCGTTTCCGCCAGCCCGATTTCCCACGGCAGGCCGGCATGTTTGATCGATGTCAGCGGACTGGCACCGGTGCCGCCATCGTGACCGGAAATGGTGACATGATCCGCATGCGCCTTGGATACGCCGGCGGCGACGGTACCCACACCGACTTCGGCGACCAGTTTGACACTGATATCCGCGCGCGGATTGGCGTTCTTCAGGTCATGAATCAGCTGGGCCAGATCCTCGATGGAATAGATATCGTGATGCGGTGGCGGGGAAATCAGCCCGACACCGGGGGTCGAATGGCGCACCTCGGCGATGATTGCATCCACCTTGTGTCCGGGCAGTTGTCCGCCTTCGCCGGGCTTGGCGCCCTGCGCCATCTTGATCTGGATCATATCGGAATTGACCAGGTATTCGGTAGTGACACCAAACCGTCCCGAAGCCACCTGCTTGATGGCCGAGCGTTTCGAATCGCCATTCTCCATCGGCTTGAAGCGTTCCGGTTGTTCGCCACCCTCGCCGGTGTTCGACCTGCCGCCGATGCGGTTCATGGCAATGGCCAGCGTGGTGTGGGCCTCGTAGGAAATCGAACCGAACGACATGGCGCCGGTTGCAAAGCGCTTGACGATCGCGCTGGCAGGTTCGACTTCCTCGAGTGGTATCGCGCTATCGGCGAAGTTGAATTCGAACAGGCCGCGCAGGTTCAGCAGCCGCTCGTTCTGTTCATTGATCAGGTGCGAAAATTCGCGAAACGTGCCGGCATCATTCGCACGGGTAGAGTGCTGCAGCCTGGAAATGGTATCCGGGGTCCAGACATGATCTTCACCGCGCAGGCGAAAGGCATAGTCACCGCCAACATCCAGCGTGTCCCGGTAAACGGGGGCATTACCATAGGCATCACGATGCCAGCGTACTGTTTCCTCGGCGATCTCCTGCAGACCCGCGCCTTCGATGGTCGTCGAGGTGCCGGTGAAATATTTTTCAACGAAGGTGGTGCTGAGTCCCACGGCATCGAAAATCTGCGCGCCGCAATACGACTGGTAGGTCGAAATCCCCATCTTCGACATGACCTTGAGCAGGCCCTTGCCAATGGCCTTGATATAGCGCTTCTGAATTTCATCCGGGTCGAGTTTTTCCGATAACTGTGCGCGAATGGCGGTGAGGCTCTCGAACGCCAGGTAGGGGTTGATGGCCTCGGCGCCGTAACCGGCCAGGGTTGCGAATTGATGTACCTCGCGGGCGGCGCCGGTCTCAACCACCAGTCCCGATTCCGTGCGCAGGCCACTGCGCACCAGGTGATGATGTACCGCTGAAGTGGCCAGCAGTGCCGGAATGGCGATATGGTCTACATCCATGCAGCGATCCGACAGGATGAGAATGTTGTAGCCTTCGCCCACGGCCTGTTCCGCCTGCCGGCAGACAATTTCCAGCGCATCCTGCATGCCGGCGGCACCGTGCGTGGCGGGATAGCAGATATCGAGTGTGCAGGTGCGGAAGGCGCCGCCGGTGTGATCTTCGATATGCCGGACACGCTCGATATCGGTGTTGCTCAGGATCGGCTGCCTGACTTCCAGACGCATGTGTTCGCCGGCTGATTCGTGACCCAGCAGGTTGGGGCGTGGCCCGATCAGCGATACCAGTGACATCACCAGTTCCTCGCGGATCGGATCGATCGGCGGGTTGGTGACCTGGGCGAAGTTTTGCTTGAAGTAGTTCGCCAGCGGTTTGGATTTATTCGATAACACCGCCAGCGGATTATCGGCACCCATGGAGCCGATGGCTTCCTGGCCGGTGACGGCCATCGGCGTCATCAGGAACTTGATATCTTCCTGGGTATAGCCAAACGCCTGTTGCCGGTCGAGCAGGGTATGCGGGTCCGGGGGCATGGCGCTGACCTCTCCGGGCAGGTCCCGCAGCCGGATCCGGGTCTTGTCCAGCCAGTCCTGGTAGGGGCGGCTGCCGGCGAGCCCGGCCTTGAGTTCGGCGTCATCGATAATGCAGCCCTGTTCCAGGTCGATCAGGAACATCTTGCCGGGCTGCAGGCGCCATTTCTTGACGATGCGTTCTTCCGGAATATCCAGCACGCCCATTTCCGATGCCATCACCACCAGGTCATCGTCCGTGATCAGGTAGCGCGCCGGGCGCAGGCCGTTGCGATCGAGGGTTGCGCCGATCTGGCGGCCATCGGTAAATGCGACTGCTGCCGGACCATCCCAGGGTTCCATCAGGGCGGCATGGTACTCGTAGAAGGCGCGGCGCTGCTCATCCATCAGCGGATTACCGGCCCACGCTTCGGGAATCAGCATCATCATGGCATGCGACAGGGAATAGCCACCGGTCACCAGCAGTTCCAGGGCATTGTCGAAACAGGCTGAATCCGACTGGCCTTCTGCGATCAGCGGCCAGAGTTTCTCCAGATCATCACCAAAGAGTTTCGATGCCATGGAGCGGCGGCGGGCATTCATCCAGTTGATATTGCCGCGCACGGTGTTGATTTCACCGTTGTGGGCGATCATGCGAAATGGATGCGCCAGGTCCCAGGATGGAAAGGTATTGGTGGAGAAGCGCTGGTGGACCAGTGCCAGCGCCGAGGTCAGGCGTGTATCGCCGAGGTCCGCATAATAGGTGCCCACCTGGTTGGCCAGCAGCATGCCCTTGTAGCACAGGGTCCGGCACGACATGGAGGGCACGTAAAAAGATTCCCGGCCAGTCAGTCCCGACTCGCGCACGGCATTCTCAACCCGCTTGCGGATGATGAACAGGAAACGCTCGAAGTCATTGGCCGTCGTGCACCCGGCGCCACGCCCGATGAGGATCTGGCGGATGACGGGTTCGACCCGTTTCACGCTCGCGCCCAGGCCACTGTTGTCCGTGGGGACGTCGCGCCAGCCGAGCAGCGTCTGGCCTTCCTCGACGGTGAATTGCTCGATGAGTTTTTCGCAATACACTGCGGGTCGCAGTATCCTGCGGCAAAAACAGCATGCCCACGCCATAGTCGCCCGCAGCGGGGAGCGCGATCTGCAGCCGCTCACATTCCGCGCGCAGCAGGGCATCCGGGATCTGCATCAGTATGCCGGCCCCGTCACCCGCCAGCGGATCCGCTCCCACGGCACCCCGGTGGGTCAGGTTTTCCAGGATGCGCAGACCCTGCTGCACAATCTCATGACTCTGCTTGCCCTTGACGTTGGCCACAAACCCCACGCCACACGCATCATGCTCGTTGGCAGGGTGATACAGGCCTTGTCTGGGTGGCAACGTGCCGTATGTCATGGGTAGTAACCTGTCGCTCTGCATTGTCATCGCATCCGCCGTCGGCCGGATATACTAAATAAGTATATATTACAATAGGTTAGAACAGTATCTGCACTGATGGCCAGGCTTCGGCCAAAAGGCCGATAAGTATAGCGCCACGCGGCCGGTGGTTCAATTTGCGGTGTAGGGTTATTCCCCTGAATTTTCAGGGATATGAACAAATGCCCGGCGGGCTAGCCGCCGGGGCGGGCTTGCATGAAGACGACCTGGTAGCCACGTTTGAGCTGTTCATCCCGGACCCGGACCAGCGCTGCCTCGGCACTTTCTGCATCCGCATAGTGTTCCTGCAGGGTCCGCCCACCCGCGCCCTGGTACCCCCATTCCCGAATCAGGGTCCAGCCGCCGATCAGGTCTTCCTGTAAATGCAGGTGGTAATAGCGTGGTGCGCGCTCACCCTGCGGCGGAATTTGCATATAGATACGCATCAGGAATCAGCAGTGAGTAAAAAATAATATCCAGTGTCAGGCCCATGTGCGGCAGGAAAATCATATTGCCACAGAAAGCATAGCAACAGTAATTGCGATGTCTTTATCCATGCCCGGTCGTGATGGGTTCTTGCAGGCATCGCGGTCAGTAGGCCGTTTACACCCGGCGCTTAATTGGGTGTTCCCTCAGGCGGTAATAAAAAAACCACTGTGGGAGCGCCGTCCTCCGGCGCGATTGTCTGGGAAAACCATCGCGGCCGGGAGGCCGTTTATGCCCGGTGCTTTATAGGGTACTCCTACAGGGTCACCAACGGACTAAGCAGCGTCCCGCGTATTGGGGCCATAACGTCTCAGACCGACGGATCGAAGGTGCGTTCGTATTCGGCAATGGCATAGCGGTCTGTCATGCCGGCAATGTAATCGGCGACGCCGCGGGCCCGGCCGCGCATGCCGTTGTTCTGCTCACGCATGCTGGTCAGCTGCCGGGCCTCGTCGGGCAAGAGCCGGGGATCGTCAATAAATGCCTCGAACAGGGCCGTGATGGTGCGCGCGGCCTTCGCCGTCATGCGGTGGACACGGTAATGCCGGTACAGATTGGTACGCAAAAAACGTTTCAGTTCCAGATTCTGTTCGCGCATGGGGGAACTGAAGGAAATCAGCGGTTCGTCCTGCAGGCGGACTGCCGAGATATCGTCCGGAGCGGCCTGTGCAAGTTTGCGGGTGCTGGTTTCGATGAGATCCACGACCTGGCAGTTGATCATGCGGCGGACGACTTCATGGATCGTGCGACGCGGAACGAGGTCTGGATAGAGTGCGCGCACGGTTTCATATTGTGCCCGAAACAGCTCCACAGCCGTCAGCGTCTCGACATCGATCAGGCCCGAACGCAGGCCATCGTCCACGTCGTGACTGTTATAGGCGATTTCATCCGCCAGGTTGGTCAGCTGGGCCTCCAGCGATGGTTGCTGCCTGTCCAGGAAGCGGCGGCCGAGGTCTCCCAGCGCCTCCGCATGCTTGCGTGAACAATGCTTGAGGATGCCCTCACGGGTTTCGAAAGTAAGGTTCAGTCCGGGAAAATCCGCATAGCGGTCTTCCAGCTCATCAACCACGCGCAATGATTGCAGGTTGTGTTCAAAGCCGCCGTAGTCTTGCATGCAGGCATTCAGCGCATCCTGCCCGGCATGGCCAAAGGGTGTGTGCCCAAGGTCGTGGGCCAGTGCGATACCTTCGGTCAGGTCCTCATTCAGGCGCAGCGCGCGTGCGATCGAGCGTGCGATCTGCGCGACTTCAACGGAGTGTGTGAGCCGGGTACGGAACAGATCGCCTTCATGATTGACGAAGACCTGGGTCTTGTATTCGAGGCGCCGGAATGCTGCGGAGTGAATAATACGATCACGGTCACGCTGGTAATGGGTACGATAGGCGGGGCCGGGTTCGCTATGTTCGCGACCCCTGGAGCACGCATCCGTCGCGGCATAGGGGGCCAGTCCGTTATGGTCGACGCGCGTGGTTGCAGTATCCATGATCTCAGGCGACTGAGGCCAGGGTGGTATCCAGTAGTCCGGAATCGAAATCACCGCTGACGAACGCAGCGCCAATGGATTTTAGCAAGACCAGGCGCAGGCCCCCGTCGAGCACTTTTTTATCGACCGCCATGAATTTAAGGAATTGGCCCGGGCCCATGCCGGGGGGCGGGCTCGTTGGCAGGCCGGCATGTTGCAGCAGTTCCCGCGTTCGGCGGACATCTGCGTCGTCAAGCCAGCCATGCCGTGCCGACAGGTCTGCAGCCATCAGCATACCGGTGGCGACCGCTTCGCCATGCAGCCAGTTGCCGTAACCGGTAGCGGTTTCAATGGCATGGCCGAAGGTATGCCCGAGATTGAGCAGGGCGCGCTGGCCGTGTTCGCGTTCATCCGCGGCCACTATTTCCGCCTTGATCGTGCAGGAACGCTCGATTGCATACGCGAGCAGCTGTTTGTCACGCGCCTTGAGTGCATCGATGTGCTCTTCCAGCCAGCCGAAAAATCCGGCGTCGTGAATCAGCCCGTACTTGATGACCTCTGCCATGCCGGCAGCGAGCTGGCGGTCATCCAGGGTATCAAGGGTGTCCGTATCAATGAGTACGCAGACCGGCTGGTGAAAGGCGCCGATCATGTTCTTGCCGAGGGCGTGGTTGACCCCGGTTTTCCCGCCGACTGATGAATCAACCTGGGCCAGCAGGGTGGTCGGAATCTGCAGGAAGGCAACACCGCGTTGATAGCTGGCGGCGGCAAAACCGGTAATATCGCCGACCACACCGCCACCGAGTGCCACCAGGGTGCAGCTGCGGTTAAAGCGGTGTTCGAGTAGCGCATCGAAGATGGTATTCAGCGTCTCCAGCGTTTTGAACTGTTCTCCATCCGGGAGGATGACACTGGCCAGCTCGAAGTCGGCGAATAATGCACGCACGGCATCCAGGTACAACGGCGCGACGGTTTCGTTGCTGACAACCATCACTTGCCGGCCGCGGATGTGCGGGGTTACCAGCTCTGGCCGGCCCAGCAGGGACTGGCCGATATGGATCGGATAACTGCGCGCTTCGAGATCTACACTGAGTGTCTGCATGGCTGTCTATGATCTTGTAACGAAGGGAGCATAGCGAAAAAACCGGCAGCAAGCCAAGAAACCGGCAGCGCGGCGGGTGATGCCGGCCATCAAACCTGTTGCAGAATCTGTTTGACTACATCCCGGACGTGCCTGCCATCGGTATCGATGACCAGGTCGGCGATATCCTGGTAGAGCGGTTCGCGCTCCGCCATCAGCTCCTCAAGACGGGTCCGCGGATCTGCAGTCTGCAGTAACGGACGGCTCAGGTCTTTCGCGGTACGCGCGAGTTGCTGGTCAACGGACGTATGCAGGTATATAACCCGACCGCTGCTGCGGAGATTTTCCCGGTTCACCGGGTCCAGGATGGCACCCCCGCCGGTGGCGAGGATGATGTCAGGAATCCGGGTCAATTCCTCGATGATGGCGCGCTCGCGCTTGCGGAAACCGGACTCACCCTCCAGTTCAAAGATCAGCGCGATATCCACGCCGGTGCGGCGTTCGATTTCCCGGTCACTGTCATGGAAGGACATACCCAGCTGTCTGGACAGCTGGCGCCCGATGGTGGATTTACCGGCCCCCATGGGACCGATCAGAAACAAACTGCCCGGCGTTTTCATGCCGGGCAGGTATGCCAGATTATGCGGAGGCTGGCAAGTCGCGCCAGCAGCATGCGACTAGATGTTGAACTCTTCCTTGACGATCTTCGGGGTAACGAAGATCAGCAGCTCGGACTTTTCATCGACATCGATCGTCGTCTTGAACAGCCAGTCGACCAGCGGCAGCTCGCCGAAGAACGGTGTCCGGTCGACCTCATGTGCCTTGGTCTGCTCGTAGATACCGCCAAGTACCAGGGTCTCGCCGTTGTCCACCAGGACCTGTGTGGACACCTCGTTGGTGTCGATGCTGGGTACACCCAGGAAGATATCACCGACGCTGTCCTTGTTGACCACGAGATCCATGATGATGCGGTCGTCCGGCGTGATCTGCGGCGTGACGTTCAGACTCAGGACCGCCTTCTTGAAGGAGACGCTGGTGGCGCCGCTGGAGGTTGCCTGCTGATACGGGATCTCGACACCGGATTCGATAAAGGCGGCCTTCTGGTTGGATGTCAGGACACGCGGGCTGGAGATCACCTCGCCCTGGCCTTCGGATTCCATGGCGGAGAGCTCGAGCTGCAGCAGGTGACTGCCGATCTTGCCGACGGCCAGGGCCAGGGTGCTGGAGGAGCCGATGACCGGCAGGTCCACGATCAGCCCCTGGTCCAGACTGGTCGGATTCGACAGCTGGGTTCCGCCGATCCCGACGAAGTGATCGTCGTCATACTCGGTGAATTTACTGAAGCCGAACTTCACACCCAGGTCCCTGGAGAAATCGTTATTGGCGATGACGACGCGGGATTCGATCAGCACCTGACGCACCGGAATATCCAGCTTCGCGACCAGCTTGCGGATTTCCACCAGTTTGTTTGCCGTGTCCTGCACCAGCAGGGTGTTGGTGCGTTCATCGATTGCAACCCGGCCACGGTCCGAGAGCAGGGTAGTATCCGCGCTCTTTAACAGGCCCGCGATGTCGGTTGCCTTGGCGTAATTGACCTGGACGAATTCGGAATACAGGGGCTCGAGTTCCTCGATCTGCTTCTGTGCTTCCAGCTCGAGTTTTTCGCGCGCCGCGATTTCTTCACTGGGCGCAATCAGCATGACATTGCCGGTCTGGCGCATACCCAGGCCCTTGGTCTTCAGGATGATGTCCAGTGCCTGGTCCCAGGGTACGTTCTTGAGCCGCAGTGTCAGGCTGCCGCCGACGGTATCACTGACCACGATGTTGATACCGGTAAAATCGGCGATCAGCTGCAACACCGAGCGGACCTCGATATCCTGGAAGTTCAGGGAGAGTCGTTCGCCGGAAAAGCCGAGCTCGTCTTTTTTCTTGGCCTCGGCTTCTTCCTTGGTCAGTGCCCTGACCTCGATGGTGAACTGGTTATCTGTCTGATAGGCGAGGTATTCATATTCGCCCATGGGCGTGATCACCATGTGGACATTCTCGCCCTTTACATAGGTGTCGACTGACTTCACCGGGGTGGCGAAGTCGAGTACATCCAGTCGTCTGGAGAGCTCCTGGGGCAGCTGGGCGCGATAAAAATCGACCACGACCTTGCCGCCTTCCTGTTTCAGATCTACCGGGATGGAGGGATCCGTCAGGGTCACGATGACCCGGCCGGCGCCTTTCTCGCCGCGCCTGAAATCGACATTCGATATTTGCTTGGTGCCGCCGCCGGTGGTGCCGGCAACTGCCGCCTGCTGAACTGCAGACATTTCACTGCCGGCATTCTGGACCGTCAGGACGACCTTGTTGCCAACGGTATGCGCCTCGTAGGGGACCATGCTAACGAGGTTCACGATAACACGTGTGCGCCCCTTGGCTTCAACAGCGGTCAGGCTCTCGGCCATGCCGATGCCGATCGCCTGCGAGCGCTGGCTCAGCCCGTTACGGGTATTCGCGAAATCCAGGGCAATACGCGCCGGATTGTCGATGGTGAAACTCAGCGGTGCCGGAGCGGGTTTGCTGAGGGTCATGGTGATCTGGGTCTTGTTACCGGGCAGGCCGGCGAACTCTACGGATTGCAGCGTGTTGGCCGCCGCAGTTTCCGCAGCCTGCGTGGTGGTCAGGCCACCGGCGCAGAGCAAGGCGCTTGCCAGTAGCAGTGCCCGTCGGCCGGTGATTCCCAGCTGTTTAAAGATTCGGGTAAATGCAAGACCATTTACCTGACGCAGGTTTATAGATTGTCCGATCATTGCCATTCCCCTGTGGGATTATTCGCTGATTGCTATGGAAGCCTGGCGTTCCACCCAGCCACCGATTCCATCAGGAACGATTTCCGTGAGTTCAACTTCGAATTCGGTTATGCGTGTTATTTTACCGTGATTCTGTCCAATATAGTTACCCGATTGCACCCGATGTATGGTGCCGTCGGTATCATTCACCAGGGCCCAGTTCTGACTGGCCTGTTCCAGGGTACCGACCATACGCAGACTATCCAGCGGAAATTCCTCCAGTGGCTCGGTCGGGCGGTCGAAGTCGGGTTTCAGGCCGTTCCCGGAAGCCGTGGTAACCGCTGCCTGCTTGTTCGAGAAGGTCGGCTCGGTAAACGGGTCGCGCAAATCTGCAGCCTGGTACGAAAATGACTCGTAGGGCTGGAACTCCGGCAGCGGCTCGATATCGGCAGGCTGCTGATTCTTGACTTCCTCGGCGTAGCGCTCCAGATCCGAGGTCGGGTTGCCCGAACACGCAGCGAGCATGCCGGCAGCTGCGATAATGATCAGGTAGCGGCGTAATACCGCCGGGTAGTGTCTGGACATCATTGACTGCCACCCCTCTCATTATCTTCCAGGTAGCGGTAGGTCTTGGCCGTCAGGCTCATCGCCAGCTGATCTGTGTTCTCCCGCGAAATACTGATATCGTGCAGGGTCACGATGCGTGGCAGGGCGGCGACCCCGCTGACAAAATCACCGAATTCATGGTAGTTACCAACCACCCTTATACTGATGGGCAGTTCAGCGTAGAACTCGCGCGGGCCCTCTGACTGGGGCTTGAACAGCACAAATTCCAGGCCACTGGCCAGACCGGTCTGGGAGACATCCACCAGCAGGTCGGCAACCTCGGTCTTGTTGGGCAGCTGGCGCAGCATGGCGCCGAAAGACTCGCGCATTTCCACCAGTTGCTGCTCATAGGCTTCCAGATTGGCTGCCTGTCCGGCCTTCTTCTCGAAGGATACCTTGAGGTCGGCCTCTTTCTGTTCGGCCTGGGTCAGGTTAAGCAGCTGGTCCTTGATGTGAAACCAGTAGCCAAGAAATATCACGCCGGCCATGAGGAACACGATTAACACAACCTTTGCCGCTGCAGGCCAGCGGGCGATGTTGGACAGATCAAGTTCATTCAAATCCATGCTCAGCTACCTTCTCCCGGCTTGGCGCGGGCCTTCTGTTTCCCCTGCAGGGTGAAATTGGCAACGCGCCGGCGATTGGCCACGGTTGTCTGGATAAGATCGAGTCGGGGTGCGGTCAGCCAGTCGTTGGAATCGATACTGCGCATGTAATCCGACACGCGCGCGTTCGACTGGGCAACGCCGGTCATGGTCAGGTTCTTGGAAGTCTGCTTGAAGGTTTTCAGGTAGACACCATCAGGCAGCGTACGCACCATCTCGTCCATCAGATGCACGCTTTCCGGACGGCTGCGTTGCAGTTCCTGAATGACATTCATGCGTGCCAGGAGGTTTTCCTTCATGGATTCGAGTTCCTTGATGCGCCCGATGCGCTTGTTCAGCGCGGCGATTTCAGCCTCAAGGAAGGTGTTGCGCATGTTCTGGTTGTCAATCCGGCCGTCCACATGAAAGTGTCCGAGCAGGACGACCAGTGCAGCGACAACCACGGCGCCGCCTGCAGTGAAAGCGAATTCCTTCTGTTTCTGCTTGCGCAGCTCCTCGCGCCACGGCAGCAGGTTGATATGTGCCATGTTAGTCGAAGCTCCTCAGGGCCAGTCCGCAGGCTACCAGCAAGGACGGTGCGTCATTGCTCAGTGACTGCGGTTTTACGCGTGCTGACAGGGACATGGAGGCAAATGGATTGGCGATTGTTGTTTCCACGCCGAGCTTGTCCTGAATCATGTCGTCGAGACCGGGTATAACCGCGCTGCCTCCCGCCAGTACCACATGGTCAACACTGCTGTACGGGCTGGAAGAGAAAAAGAATTGCAGTGAACGGCTTGCCTGCTGCGTCGCGGCTTCCTTGAAGGGCTCCAGAATGTCTGACTCGTAGTTTTCCGGTAACCCGCCCTGGCGTTTGGCCATGCCGGCCTCTTCATAGGAGAGTCCGTAGCGGCGCATGATCTCTTCGGTGAGTTGCTTGCCGCCAAATACCGTGTCGCGCGTATAAATGCTCTTCAGGTCGTGCATGACGTTGAGCGTTGTCATGGTCGCGCCGATATCGATGACGGCGATGGTTTTTTCCACACCCTGATCGGGTAACTGGTCAGCCAGCAGGGCAAATGCGTTTTCACTCGCGAAGGATTCGACATCCATGATCTGGGTACCCAGACCACCGGTTTCCACAGCGGCACTGCGCATCTCGACATTTTCGCTGCGGCAGGCGGCGAGTAGCACATCTACCGTATCTACATTCTTCTCGGACGGACCGAGAATCTCGAAATCAAGGTTAACTTCTTCCAGCGGGTAAGGGACGTACTGGTCGGCTTCCAGTTCGATCTGTGCCCCTATATCATCCTCGCTGAGTCCGGCCGGCATCGGTATCGTCTTGGTGATGACGGAGGAGCCGGCGATTGCGACGGCCGCATGCCGAATGCGCGTGCCCGAGCGCTTGACCGCGCGCCGGATCGCTTCACCAACGGCTTCAACGTCAGTAATATTCTTTTCGACGACTGAATTGGGAGGCAGGGGTTCGACCGCATAACTTTCGACGCGGTAGCGTGATCCGCTTCGACTCAGCTCCAGCAGTTTAATTGCAGTGGAGCTGATATCCAGGCCGATCAGCGGTGGTTGGGTCCGTTTAAATAGTTGCGCGAATGGCACAATATTTCCTTTTAATTACCCACAGTTGTACAGCATAGGTAGCCCGACGCATTAGATGATATTGCCAACTGTTTGTCAACCAATGCGTAACGTGTAGCAGATGATATGGTGTAACTTATCGGACTGTCCCCAAAATAGTTGAGAGATAATATTGCATTTACCAAAACAGTTTCAATTTATAAGACGTACTTCAAACCCGTTCCTTGATTCAGATCACAGGTTTTCCTATTCCTAATGATAATCCGTCGCCTTGGCCTCTACTTACTCTTCCTGGTGCTTGCCGGTACCGCCGTGGTATTTGTCTTAGCTACTGTTTTGTATATAAAAATAGAGCCCCAGCTGCCTTCGATAGAGGTGCTGAAAGATGTGCAGTTGCAGGAGCCGCTGCGCATCTACAGCCGGGATCACAAGTTGCTGGCCGAGTATGGCGAGAAGCGGCGCACACCGGTCCTCATCGCGGCTGTGCCGCCGGTGCTGGTGCACGCGTTTCTGGCGGCGGAAGACGACCGTTTTTTCGAGCACCCGGGTGTGGACTACATGGGGCTCCTGCGTGCCGGTGTTGCCCTGATCCGTACCGGCGAAAAGCGCCAGGGTGGCAGTACCATCACCATGCAGGTGGCACGAAACTTCTTTCTCTCCACTGAGAAAACCTACCTGCGCAAACTGACGGAGATCCTGCTGGCGCTGAAAATTGAACGCACGCTCAGCAAAAACGAAATTCTCGAACTCTATCTGAACAAGATTTACCTGGGACATCGCGCCTACGGTGTCGCGGCGGCTGCGCAGGTCTACTACGGTACGGGTATTAACGAGCTTTCCGTTGCCCGTGCAGCCATGATTGCCGCACTCCCGAAGGCGCCATCCAGGGTGAACCCGGTGAATAATCCTGCTGCGGCGCTCGCGCGGCGTAACTACGTCCTGCAGCGCATGCGCAAGCTCGGTCATATCGATCAGGAGACCTACGCGGCCGCGTTGGCCGAGCCGGATGGCGCGGAACTGCATACTGTCAAGGCGGAGGCGCGCGCGCCCTACCTGGCCGAGATGGTGCGTAATGAAATGGTCACGCGTTACGGGCCGGCAGCCTATACGTCCGGGTATGCAGTCATCACCACGCTGAAAACGGCTCACCAGGCGGCTGCCAACAAGGCCCTGCAACGGGGGCTGCTGGCCTACAACCGGCGCCATGGCTTCCACGGTCCGGAGGCCCACGTGGATCTGGCCGGCAAGCCAGAAGAGGCCTGGCCGGCACTGCTGGCGGACTACCACGTGACCGGCGGGCTTGCCGCGGGCCTGGTGACCGCGGTTGAGGCGCAGTCCTGCCGGGTACTGCTGGACGCTGATACCGTGGTCACCATCGAATGGGACGGCCTGGCCTGGGCGCGGCCTTACAAGGGTGTAAACCGCATGGGCAAGGCGCCGGCACAGGCTGGGGATGTCGTGGCCGTCGGTGACATCGTGCGGCTGGCGCAACTCGACGATGGCAGCTGGCGTCTCGAGGAAATCCCCGCCATAGAGGGTGCACTGGTGTCGCTTGATCCCGATGATGGCGCCATCCTGGCCCTCGTCGGCGGCTTTGATTTTCAGCGCAGCAAGTTTAATCGCGTCATACAGGCGATGCGCCAGCCAGGCTCGGCCTTCAAGCCGGTGATCTATTCGGCGGCCCTGGAAAAGGGGTTTACCCCGGCCAGTGTCATCAATGATGCGCCGGTGGTCTTCGATGACGCGGCACTGGAGTCCACCTGGCGTCCGGAGAACTACAGTGGCCGTTTTTACGGACCGACGCGCCTGCGTGAAGCACTGTACCGGTCGCGTAATCTGGTTTCCATTCGTATCCTGCGCTCTATCGGTGCCGCCTATGCGGCCGAATATGCGGAGAATTTCGGTTTTTCAGCCACGCAACTGCCGCGTGACCTGACCCTCGCGCTGGGCAGTGCCTCGGTTACGCCATTGCAGTTGGCCCGGGCCTATGCGGTGCTGGCAAACGGTGGCTATCTCATCGATCCCTATTTCATCCAGAGTATCCATGATGCAACCGATGCGGTGGTTTTCCAGGCGGAGCCCCGGGTGGTGTGCCCGCACTGCCAGGGCCGCGACGGCTGCTGACAAGTCCGCAGCAGCGGCCCTGCCCGCGCAGGCGCCACGCGTGGTGACGCCGCAGAATGCCTGGTTGATGACGTCCATGATGCAGGATGTGATCCAGCGCGGCACGGGCAGCAAGGCGCGGGTGCTGGGCAGAACCGACCTGGCGGGCAAGACCGGGACAACGAATGATCAGAAGGACGCCTGGTTCTCGGGTTTCAACCGCACGCTGGTGGCTACCGCCTGGGTCGGGTTCGACCGGCTTGAACCGCTGGGGCGGGGCGAGACCGGGGGCCGGGCGGCGCTGCCGGTCTGGATTGATTACATGCGCGCAGCATTGGCAGGTGTCCCGGAAATGTCGCTGGAACAGCCGGAGGGGCTGGTGACGGTGCGCATCGACCCGGTCACCGGTTTACTGGCCGAGAGTGGCCGGGCCGATGCTATTTTCGAGACCTTCGCGGCGGACTCGGCCCCGACACGGCGCAGTGATGCCTATACTCCGGGCGGCGCGTCCGCAGGGGGCGGCAGCGCTGTCGACCAGCTGTTCTAGCGTGGCTGGTCACCGGTCACGGAATTCAAATTCACTAGCGGACGATCTTGAGCAACTGCCCGGGGACGGGTTCCCCGTCCGGGTAGTTGCCATTGAGCAGGCGCAACTGCTCTTCCGGGTAGTTCGGAATCGGTGAGTCGGCTGCCAGACTGCGGTAGCGGGTGTGTTGTCCCGCCCGGATGAGGGCCAGCTTTTTTACCGCGGCGAGTGCCGCGTCGGCAGCGCTTAGCGCGCGCAGACTGCGTGCCGTGGCCAGGATTTCCGCATCATATTTCGCTCCCGGCCGGGTTGCTTTCGCGGCACCGGCGATAATGAAGGCGCTGCCGTTCCGGTAGAGCACCACATAGCGTACCGCGCGCGTACCATAGGGCGTTTTCCCATTGGCTATGGCGGTATAGCCCTCCATACCATTACTGGTGAAGGGCTCTCCCTGGCGCATGTTCTCCAGCTTGAGCCGCTGTTCCATGAACTGTTCCGGGGTGATGCGCTTGTTCAGGTCAGTGACGGTCAGCTGGATCAGACCGTCATTGGCGGCGGGCTGCGCGATGATTTTCTCCGGTTTGTTTTCAATGCGCCAGCCGTTTGGAAAAGTCAGGGTAAAGTCCATCTTGCGATGATAGAAACGGTTGTCGCGGACAATGCCTTCCTTGTCGCCATCCCCGAATGTCAGTCCATCCAGTGCCTGTAAAAAGCTGTCCCGGTTGATCGTGACCGCGCTGGCGGTCTTGTATTGACGGGCGGCGTGGACGACTTCCTGCAAGCGCGCATCATTGTCAGGATGCGTGGCGAACAGGCCGTGGTAGGTGTTGGCCTCCCGGTCTTCCTTTTTGGCGGCAGCCGTCTCGAAGGTCTCCTGGTTTTTCAGGACACCCACGACTTGCAGCATGGCATCCGGGTCATAGCCGCTTCTGGCGAGATACTCGGCCCCCAGCCGGTCGGCCTCCAGCTCGTGTTCGCGCCCGTAGCCGCGCACGATGGCGGTGCCCGCGAGATTGGTAAGCGTATCGGCGCCCTGAATGCCGGTCGATGATGCCAGCACTGCACCCAGCAGCCCCGTCAGGGTTGCCGTGCTGTGCTGGCGTACACTGTGGCGCGCAGTCACGTGGCCGATCTCGTGACCGAGCACAGCGGCCAGTTCGGCCTCCGAGTTCAGATAGGCCAGCAGGCCGCGCGTGATATAGATATAGCCGCCAGGCAGGGCAAAGGCGTTGACCGTCTTGCTGTCGACCACGGTGAAGCGGTAGATCAGATCCCCCCGATGGCTGTTGGCCGCCAGTTTCGCGCCGACGCGCTGGACCAGGCGCTCCAGTTCCGGGTCATCATAGGCCGGCATTTCCTTGAGGATTTCTGCGTTGTATTTGCGCCCCAGGGTAATTTCCTGTTCTTCGGACATCAGCACGAAATCGCTGCCGCCGGTGACCGGATTGGTTGCACACGCGCCGAGCAATGTCGCAGTGAGGCCGAGGAGTAAAGTTGCAATGACGAGTCGGTGTGTCATATCCATTTGTCAGTATCTCCTCGAGGGAGTGATGATCGTCAGCGCTGCCGAATGCCGGACGGTCAGCCGGAGTCCGTCCCGGTCCGGCTTGAGCCAGCCGCGGACCTCGAGGGTTTGTCCGGCAAGACCATCGGGAAAACCCGGCGCGAAATTGACCAGGTCCGGGTTGCTGATCCGGATCGTCACGGGTCCCGCGAGCGTAATCCAGACATTGTTGCGAGTGCGCCGGACCTGGTCGACCGTCCCGTGGACAATATGAAAGCCGCGGCTGGTGAGCGGCAGTGAAGTGCTTGCCTGTGACCGGTAGGCAGGCGAGGACCACAAACCCCGTGCCGCGCTGCGGGCACTGTCTTCCTGCCGCTGGTAACAGTCCTGCGCGCGGGTGTTGGGCGGCACCACCAGCGTGGTGGCCAGGCCCAGTTGCAGCAGGCGGGCCGCGACGTTGGTGCCATCTTCCAGCCAGGCATGGGCCAGCAGCCGGCCGTAGTGGTCGGTGCGCTCCGCACCGTACTCCAGCAACAGTATTTTATTGTGTTTTCCCAGCAGGTCCGTGAGTGCGGCCTGCGCCTCGCGGGCATACGCCCGGGTGGCCTCCCGGGCACGGTCGCCGACTTCCGGGGTATTGATCCCGATCAGGCGCAGGCGCCGGCCGTCGGCCAGCTTGACGGTATCCCCGTCATAGACATGAATGACCTGTACCCGCTCATGAATGCGGGTGGCCGGACAGTCACCGGCATTGACCGGGGTAGCGAAACCGGAGAGCAGGGCCGCCAGCAGCAGCGGCCAAAATGCAAAAGGGGCACCCGGCCATAATCCGGGTGCCCCTTTCGGGCAAGACCTGTACAGCATGTGTCGCGTCAGTCGGGTTTTCCGAAGCGCCGGCGGAATTTATCGACCCGTCCACCGGTATCGACCATCTTCTGTTTGCCGGTATAGAACGGATGACACTGGGAGCAGACCTCGATCTGAAGGTCCTTGCCAACCGTGGAGCGCGTCTCGAAGTTCGCGCCACAGCTGCAGGTGACTTTGATGTCGGCGTATGCAGGATGAATATCGGGTTTCATAACTACCTCAAAAATAATTGGTTTCTGCTCACTGCCCGAGTACCGCCCCGGATCCGTGAAAAGGCCGGGAATAATACGGTATTCACCCGCGGGCGGCAAGCAGCCGGTAGTGCTCTCCAGCTGCGGATCGGTCTGTAGTGCTGCCGCTTGCCTGCCGGGTGATGCTTGCGGTCTAGCCGGTGAAGGGCAGAATCTTCGCCCGGTGCCGGCCAGCTGGCGGGTGTGCGGGCGCGCGCAGGCGCTGCAGCTGCTCCAGCAGGCCGCCGTTCCCGGCCAGGCTGTCCCAGAGCAGTTGATTGATGCGCAGGCACGCCGCCATGGGGGTGGCCGCGGTGTCCCGAATGCGGTCGATTTTCCATTGCAGGCAGCGCAACCGCGGTTGCATGCGGGCCGGCGCCTGCCCGATCGCGGTCTCGATGAGCCGGGCCCGTTGTACTTCAAATGCCTGTGGATCACGGCGGGCGAGTTCCGCCCAGCGGTCAAAATCCAGTGGCGGAGAGTCCTGACTGTGCATGCTGTGCTCCTCTGTCGCCGCTCCGGTCAGTGGCGGCTTATTATTCTGGAGTGCATCCAGCGTACCACAGGTGCACCGGCCGGGCGGGCCCGGGTCCGCGCACCCGGGGATGGCCCCTTCTGTTTCAGGACGTTAGCGACCGCCCGGTTGTGGATAAAACGGTGGACAAGTTGTGCGAAGACTGGGGTCAGGTTGTTGGCCGGCTGTCGATATTCGGGTGATGATGACCGCAATAATTCATAAAAAATATATAAAAAACAGTGCATTGAATGGGCGGCCAGGCGCCGGTCGACACGTCAGGGCCGCCGCCGCGTGGCCGGCACCGCCGTTGTGTATAACGCAGGGGCCGCGGCGTGGCCGGGGTGGCCTAGTTGGCCGGGACCGTGCGGTCCCGGGCCCAGGTGCGCAAGCGGGTTACATGCTCAGCCATGATGTGCGCCAGCGGGCGCGTTTGTTCGATTTCGGTACGGATATGCGCTGTATTCAGGGATGTTTGCTGTTCGCGCGCCAGGTACAGGGCTGCCACGATGGCCTGCTCGATTTCAGCGCCGGAAAAGCTCTGCGGTCAGTTTTGCCAGTTTCGTGAGATCGAAGTCGACGGGTTTGAGCGCGCGCTTGCGCAGGTGGATGGCGAAGATTTCGGCGCGCGTGGCGGCATCGGGCAGGTCGACAAAGAAGATTTCATCCAGGCGCCCTTTACGGATCAATTCCGGTGGCAGGTGTTCGATGACATTGGCCGTGGCCACAATAAACACCGGTGTGCTGCGTTCGGACATCCAGGTCAGCAGGTTGCCCAGGAGCCGCCGTGACGTGCCGTTATCAGATTCACCGCTGGCGATGGCCTTCTCGATTTCATCTATCCACAGGACACAGGGCGCCATGGCCTCGGCGGCTTGCAGGGCCGCGCGCAGATTACGCTCGGTTTCGCCGAAAAACTTGTTATACAGCGTACCGAAGTCGAGGCGCAGCAGGGGCAGCTGCCACAGGCCCGCCACGGCCCTGGCCGCCAGGCTTTTCCCGCCGCCCTGGACGCCTGTCAGCAGGATGCCGCGCGGCATTTCGACTTGTTCATCCGGTTCCAGGAAGGCGCTGCGGCGCAGCTGGATCCAGCGTTTGAGGTTTTCCAGTCCGCCGACCTCGGCAAAATCCGCGGTTTCGAATTCGCACGACAGTGCGCCATTGGTCTCCAGCAAGCGGTAACGCGCGCGCGTGAGCCGGGCCTGGTCATCGGAGTTGATGGCGCCATCATCGTAGATCAGCGTGCGGATGATCCGGCGTGCATCCACGCTCGTTAGCCCCCGCAAGCGGGAGACGATCAGGTCCAGTGTGTTGCGGTCGGTCCTGACTTTTTTCCCCCGGTGGGTAGTGGACCAGTGGTCCGCCTCTGCGCGAATCATTGCCTCGATGGCCTGGTTATCAGGCAGAGAGAGCGCAAAGCGCGCGCACAGACTCACCAGTTCCTGCGGCACATCAAGCTGGTGACTGACCAGCACCAGGGTGTGTTTCAGGTTGCGATAATCGAGCGCAATCTCCTTCAGCAGCCGAATGTTATAGGGGTCTTCAAGGTAGGGATGAAAATCCAGCAGCAGGTAAATCCCGGGCGCGCCGGTTGCCTTGATCTGGCCGAGTGCCTGTTGGGGTTCGCTGGCGTGCCGCTGGGGTACGGCATCGAAGTCGATACGCTGCAACCCGGTTGTGGCCGTCCATGACATGACCGGCAGACCCAGCCGAATGGCCAGGCGGGTGAACAGCTGCAGCACCCGGTTCTCGTCACGGGTTTCGATAATTATCAGCGGGACACGGGACTGCAGCAGCAGCTCCAGGTCATGCAGGTCATCCATCAGGGCCGGTACCGGTCATGCTGGAGCGGGCTGCTGTCGAATGGTCTTGCCAGCTGCTGACCGACAGGGTGCAGGTCATACCTTTTTGTAGCCCCTGATCCGGTCGAGCCGGATCTCGTGGATGGTGCCGTCGCTACCGGTGGCGTGCAGAAACTCTGCACCGTTCCGGGTGCACAGGTCGGTGGGCTGCAGCAGGTCGATGCGGGTTGTGCCGTTAGTGTCATGCCATGTCAATTGCAGTGTGTCGTGGTGCATGATGGCCAGTTCGTATTCACTGTGCAGGCCGCAATCAACCGGATTGTATCTGTCATTCATGGCATGCGTCTCAGTCATCGTCACGGCGGGCAGTGAGTGCAAATGTTTCCTCATTAATACCGATTTCCACATGAAATTCAATCGGTCGGCAGCAGACCGGGCAATCCTCGATATAGTCCTGGTTTCCGGCGGTAGTGTCCACATCGGTGTCGATGGGCTCGCCGCAGTAGGGACAATCAACCGGCTCGAGCATGGCGGGATGTGGCTGGTATCCAGGATTGCAGCAGGTCATTGAGGTAGCGCTCTCCTCGCGGGGAAGTCCGGATTGCACCGTTGTGTTCAATGAGCAGGTCCGCTTCGATTGCCGTCGCCACGCGCTGTTCGATACACGCCCAGTGCAATCCGGTGGCGGCGCTGAAGTCTGCCGCAGTGAAACCCTGATCGAGACGCAATGCATTCATGGCGTATTCCAGGATGACATCATCAGTCGAGAGGTTCTGCACCGATCCGATACGCTGTGCTGTATGTGCGCTGTCCAGATAAGTGCGCGGGTGACGCACCTTGGTGATGCGCTGGATGGTCCGGTTTGCCGGGTCAGTCAGCTTGGCATGCGCGCCGGCACCGATGCCGAGGTAATCGCCGAACTGCCAGTAATTCATGTTATGCCCGCACGCGCGGCGGGGACGGGCGTAGGCGGACACTTCGTAGCGCGGATAGCCGCCATCCGCCAGCAGCGCGCGGCCCGCAGTCTGCATGTCCCAGAGGGTGCCGTCGTCGGGTTGCTGCGGCGGGTGGCGGTGAAACCAGGTGTTCGGCTCGATGGTCAGTTCATACCAGGAGATATGCGCCGGCTGCAGGTCCATGGCGGTGCGCAGGTCGTCCAGGGCCTGGTCAATGTCCTGCCCGGGCAGACCAAACATCAGGTCCAGGTTGAAGTTGTCGAAGCCGGCTGCGCGTGCCGCCGCGACGGCCATGTGCGCGGCCGTGCCATCATGGATGCGGCCGATCTGTTCCAGCAGCGGCGACTGAAAGCTCTGAATGCCGATGGACAGCCGGTTGATGCCCGCGGCGCGAAAACCGGTGAAGCGTGCCTGGTCGACGGTGCCGGGATTGGCCTCCAGGGTGATCTCTGCGCCCGGTTTCAGCACGATGCGGGCGCGTACCGCACTGAGCAGGCGCTCGATACCCGCTGGCGAAAACAGGCTGGGTGTGCCGCCGCCGATAAAAATACTTGCCACCGGACGGCCCCAGACGGCGGGCGAATCCTGTTCCAGGTCGGCGATCAGGGCATCGATATAGGCCGGCTCGGGAATGTCGCCACGGGCCGTGTGCGAGTTGAAATCACAATAGGGGCATTTGCGCACACACCACGGGATGTGGATGTAGAGGCTGAGCGGCGGTGTGGCGGTGAACCGGAATGACATGCGGCAACTGTATGATTATCGAGCATCTGTGGCAAAGGCTGCCGCGGCGTCACTGCGCACTGAGCGGGTGGACCTGGCCGGCAGCGGTAAAGTTATTCACCAGGCTAATGAGGGCATAAAATTTTATTTAAAAGCAGCGACTGCGCGGATTATGTCCGGCCGGTCAGGGCGGCAATTTTGTTAATACATTGTTTCTAATGAAAAAATATTTACCGGGCAAATAATGCCCCGGGCGCGCTAACCGATTAATTATGCGCGGGTTGTGGCGCTTGCCGCAGTTGTTATCCACATACTTATCCACAGCCGTTGCGGGAACAGCAGGCCCGGAATGCGCTCGCTTGCCCCGGCTGGAGCTGCCGGTACCCGGGGCAACCAGGCCGGTTATGAATGTGCGCTGCGCGCCAGCGCCGCTGCCAGCTGCTGCAATGCCTGTCCGCGGTGACTGAGTGCGTTTTTCACTGCTGCGGGCAGCTGGGCGGACGAGCAGTCATGGGTCGGCACGTAGAATACCGGGTCATAGCCAAAGCCGTTGTCACCGACCGGCTCGAGCAGGATCGTTCCTTCCCAGGTGCCCTGGCAAATCAAGGGTGTCGGGTCGCGGGCATGGCGCAGACAGACCAGCAGGCACTGGAACCGTGCAGTACGCCGTTCGGGCGGCACGCTGCGCAGTTCCGCGAGCAGTTTCTCGAGATTGTCCCGGTCACTCGCACCCATACCGGCAAAGCGTGCCGAATAGATACCCGGTGCGCCGTCGAGGGCGTCTACCTCGAGACCGGAATCGTCCGCGAGTGCCGCAAGACCGGTTTGCTCAGCGGCATGGCGTGCCTTGAGCAGGGCATTTTCGACAAAGGTCAGGCCGGTCTCTTCGGCATCAGTAACCCCGAAATCGGTTTGTGGGCGTACGTTGAGGTCCAGTCCGGAGAGCAGCTGCTGAATCTCGCGTACCTTCCCCGGGTTGCTGCTGGCGAGGACGAAGTCTTTCACCGCGGACTCACTCCTGGTCCAGGGCGGCCTGCTGACTGGCGAGCAGCCGGTCGATGCCTCGTCGTGCCAGTGCCAGCATGGCATTGAGTTCATCCATGGAGAACGGGTGACCTTCGGCGGTGCCCTGTACCTCGATGAAATCGCCTTTATTGTTCATGACCACGTTCATGTCGGTCTCCGCATTGCAGTCCTCCGGGTAGTCCAGGTCCAGCACCGGCGTCCCCTGGTAAATACCGACAGAAACCGAGGCCACCCCGCCGGTCAGCGGGGTCTGCTTCAATATTTTGGCATCGAGCAGGTGCGAAACGGCATCTGCGAGGGCGACATAGCCCCCGGTAATACTGGCGGTGCGGGTGCCGCCATCGGCCTGGATGACATCGCAATCGATGGTAATGGAGCGCTCCCCGAGTGCCTGCATGTCCATCACGGCCCGCAACGAGCGTCCGATCAGGCGCTGGATCTCCATGGTGCGGCCACCCTGTTTGCCACGGGCGGCTTCCCGTCCCATGCGGCTGTTGGTCGAGCGCGGCAGCATGCCGTACTCGGCAGTGACCCAGCCTTCGCCCTTGCCCCGCAGGAACCCGGGTACCCGGTCCTCGACCGTGGCATTGCACAGGACCCGGGTGTCGCCGAATTCCACCAGTACCGACCCTTCGGCGTGCATGGTGTAATTGCGGGTGATGCGGACGGGGCGCATTTCGTCTGGGGCGCGGTTACTGGGGCGCATGGCTGGTTCCTGTGGGTTGGATAACACGCCGCGGATTATAGCCTGTTATGGCTGCCTGGCTACCAAGGTGATTGATTTAATTGGGGTAAGGAGCATTATGCCGCGATATTCTGCCCGCGGCGGCGAGGACCTGGTGTCATTTGCCCCTGATCACTGCTATCTTATGGGAGCTACTAAAGAACTAAAAATAACAAACTATATCAATAGAGCAACGGCGCACATGCTCGGGGCACGTGATGCAGGAAACCGATTCCAGTATAGACAGGCGGAATAACCGGCAAGTACGGGCGGTCGATTACTGTCTGCAGCTGCTGATCATCGAACACGGCGACGTGCACATTAAAACGCTTTCACAGTTGCTCATGCTGACGTCCTGTGTCGAAGAAGAACTCTCCCGTTACTACAAAGTCCATCCAGCCTGAATCACGATCGAACGTAACATCAGTCAGTAGTCGCGCTTACTACTCGCCGGAGGTAGTGCGGCGCGCGTGTTCACGCTCGATCTCCAGTACCACCTGGGTCATTTTCAGCACGCTGTCCGGGTTGAGTGAGATGGACTCGATGCCGCGTTCGACCAGCCAGCGCGTGATCTCCGGAAAGTCCGAGGGCGCCTGCCCGCAAATGCCGATGTATTTACCTTCGGCCTGACAGGCCCTGATCGCCATTTCCATGAGGTCGAGTACCGCTTCGTTGCGTTCGTCATAGCCCGTCAGGATGCCGGAGTCCCGGTCCACCCCGAGCGTGAGCTGGGTGAGGTCATTGGACCCGATCGAAAAGCCGTCGCAAAGCGCCAGGAAGTGTCTGGCGCGGATCGCGTTTGCCGGGATTTCGCACATCAGCTTGATCTTGAGGCCGTTCTCGCCCCGCTTGAGGCCGTGGCTGGCCATGAGCTCCAGCACCAGCTGCACCTCCTCGACCGTGCGCGCGAACGGAATCATCAGCTCCAGGTTGTCGAGCCCCATGTCCGCGCGCACCTTTTTCATGGCGGCGCATTCAAGTGCGAAACACTCCGCGAACTGTTGCGAGTGGTAGCGGGAAGCGCCCCGAAAGCCGATCATCGGATTCTCCTCCGTCGGTTCGAATGCATCACCGCCGATCAGTGCGGCATATTCGTTCGACTTGAAATCGCTCATCCGCGCGGTGACCGGTTTGGGGTAAAAGGCCGCCGCGATGGTGCCGACACCTTCGGCCAGGCGGTTGATGTAGAAATCCCTGGGACTCGAGTAACCGGCAATGCGCGGCTTGATCTTTTTCCTGACGGAGTCCGGCAAAGTGTCATATTCAAGCAACGCCCGGGGGTGAATGCCGATGCTGTTATTGATGATGAACTCCAGGCGCGCCAGTCCGACACCGTCGTTGGGGAACGCCGCAAACTCCAGGGCCTGCTCGGGATTGCCCACGATCAGCATGATGCTGGTGTTGGGGCGTTCCAGTCCTGACAGGTCGACGACCTCTTTGGTATACGGGAGCTTGCCCTCGTAGACATAGCCGACGTCGCCTTCCGCGCAGGAAACGGTGACTTCCCGGCCGTCATGGATTTCATGAGTTGCGTTACCCGTACCGACAATCGCGGGGATGCCGAGCTCGCGCGCCACGATGGCTGCATGACAGACCCGGCCGCCGCGGTTGGTGACGATGGCGCTCGCGATTTTCATGACCGGCTCCCAGTCGGGGTCGGTGATATCCGTCACCAGGACCTCGCCGCGCTGCAGGTCGTGCATGTGTGCGGCTTCGAGGATGATACGGGCGTGGCCGGTGCCGATCTTGGCGCCGACACTCTTGCCCGTGCAGAGCACCCTGCCGCGCGCTTCCAGCGTGAAAATATCCTGCAGCGCACCCGTGCGGGTGGAGTGTACGGTTTCCGGGCGTGCCTGGACGATGAACAGCTCACCGCTGATGCCGTCCTTGGCCCACTCGATGTCCATGGGCCGCGGTTGCCCGGCCTGTTCCGAGTAATGCCGTTCAATGCCAACCGCAAAGCGCGCCAGCTGCAGCACCTCGTCATCAGTCAGGGCGAAACTGGTGCGCGCATCCTTTTTTACCGGCACATTGCGCACTGCCTCCGCCGTGATCGGGTCCTTCGTATATATCATCTTGATGGCTTTTTCACCCAGGTGGCGGCGGATGATCGGGCATTTGCCAGCAGTCAACGTTGTTTTAAAGACCAGGTATTCATCCGGGTTCACGGTGCCCTGTACGACATTCTCACCCAGCCCATAGGCCGCGGTGATCATCACGACATCGCGAAAGCCGCTTTCCGTGTCCAGCGTGAAGATGACTCCCGAGGACCCCAGGTCGGAGCGCACCATCTTCTGCACGCCGATCGACAGGGCGATACTCATGTGCTCAAAGCCCTTGTCGAAGCGGTAATGTATGGCGCGGTCGGTGAACAGCGAGGCGAGTACCCGTTTGCAGGTGCGCAGCAGGTGATCGATACCGCGAATGTTCAGGTAGGTCTCCTGCTGCCCCGCGAACGAGGCGTCCGGCAGGTCTTCGGCGGTCGCGGAGCTGCGCACGGCGACGTCCGGTTCCGGCCCGTATTCCGCTTCCATCTCGGTGTACGCCGCCTGGATCTCATCGGCTATTTGCGCTGGCAGCTCGGCATCGATAATCCAGCCGCGGATCCGGGCGCCGGTGGTCGCCAGGGCATCGACATCCTCGATGTCGAGATTTTCCAGAGACGTGCGTATGCGCTCGTCCAGGTTATTGTGTACGAGATAGTCGCGATAAGCCTGTGCCGTGGTCGCGAACCCGTTCGGTACCGTTACGCCTTCACCCGACAGTGCCCGGTACATCTCGCCCAGCGAGGCATTCTTGCCGCCGACCAGCGGTACATCACCGATGCCGAGTTCGTTGAAGCGGCGTATATACTGGAAGCTTTTCATCGTGGTTTCCGTTTATCAGTCATATTGTGTGCTCCGGTGCCGCTCAGGTCTGCTGTCATGACGTGGCCGCGGCTGCCCGGATCGCGCCGGGGCCAGGCAATGACGCGCCTGACATTCGCCGGCGGATGGTGAGACTGACTGTTTGCCATATTTCACCTCTGCCAGTATTGATGTGAATCAAAAACGGCCATTCATGCCGTTACGGGCCGGTTTTTGCGCAATGCTGCCGGCCACGCTGAAAAACGCGCACCCTGCGCGGATACCGGGCAGATGTCTGCGCGCGGATCAGGGGTTATCCTTGGGGGAAATTTTCCAGCGGGGGGGGTCGATCCAGTGAACCGGACAGAATATTGAAACGGCAGCGCGCGGCACACCGGCTGCCCTACACGGCAGAGCAGATGTTCGATCTGGCAGCCGATATCGAACGTTATCCCGAGTTTTTGCCGCACTGGCCGCGCGCCACGATCCAGCGCCGTGAGGGCAATGTCCTGCACGTGCTGCAGGAGATCGATCTCGGTATCCGGCAACTCCGGTTCGAGTCCCGTGCCGTGCTGGAACGCCCCGCGCATCTGCAGATCACCTCGCAGGCGGCACCGTTCAGAAGAATGCAGGTCGAATGGCAGTTTACACCCGACGGGCAGGGATCCGTGACCACGGTGACTATCGAGATCGAGATGCAGTCCCCGCTCATGGAAGTTGTGGCCGGCGAGTTGATAGGACTGATGATGCATGATGTCTTCGACCGGTTTCAGCGGCGTGCCGCCGCGCTGTATGCCGCCGCACCCGGCTGAACGGCACTCACGGCTACGGACTGCACGACGCGGCGGCAAATATCACTTTTTGCCGGTAAACAGCCTGATCAGGTCCGGCCGTGATATCAGCCCGGTCACGTGCTGGCTGTCATCCGTGATAATGAGCCGCTTGATCCGGTTCTTGTCCATGAGGTGGATTGCCGTTTGCAGGGTATCCTGCTCCTTCACGGTGATCGGCTTGCGTGTCATGAGTCCGTCGACCGTTGTCCCGCGGGTCTTGGGTGCGCGGTTGCGACGGATAACGGTATTGAACAGGTTCCTGATGCCGGACTCTTCCTTGATATTGAGCGCGGCCAGGAAGTCCGCCTCGGTGAGCACCCCGATCAGTTTGTTATTGACATCGACGATCGGCAGGCTGCTGATACCACGCTGGGCCATGATCTCTGCGGCGCTGTTGAGCGAAGTGCCTTCCGGGACCGTGGCAACATCGCGGGTCATGATGTCGCCGACCTTGACGTTTTGCGATTGCTGAATCTTGGGGTGGGTCGACATGTCCTTGCCCACGAAGTTCATCTGGGACGGCAGCATGGGGACCATCGGCAGATAGCCCGGCAGCAGCATGTTCCAGTAGATCCAGTCGAACATGATCTTGCCCATGTGGTTCATATGGGTCTCCTTGAGCAGATCGAACGGTCCGACCATCGGCATGGGAAACTTGCCCTCCATGGGTTCGACGTCGTAGTTGAAATCGATCAGCAGCGCCTTGTGGTAACCGGATTCGATATAGCAGTTGGCATGCCCGTCGAAGCTTGGCAGCGGCTTTTTACCGTCGATCTCGCGGAGCAGGTTCTCCACCACGGTCTCGGCCTCGAAGTGCGCCACGGATCCGGCCTTGGAGGTCGTGACATTGGTGTTGTCCCCCAGCAGGAAGATATGGTCCGCCTTGCGGTGCTTGAGTGTCTTCGGGTCGGTCATGGCATAGCCGGTGCCGTCACCCAGTCCGGAGTCTTCCAGCGCCTGCGGGCCCAGGTTCGGCGGGATGATGCACAGCAGGTCATAGTCGATCTTGCTGCCCTCGTAGGAATGTATGGCCCTGTTGTCCGCGTCGACCCGTTCCAGGCTGAAATTCGGCACGATATTGATATTTTTGTCCGCGGCAATTTTCGTGAGCACCCGGTTGGCGTTGGGTTTGGTGAAAGCGCCGGAGTAGGGGGTTACCAGTGATATTTCAACCTGGTCGCGCACGCCCTTCTGGTGAAAGTAGTAGTCGGCGAGAAACGCGAACTCGATCGGTGCGACCGGGCACTTGATCGGCATATCCGCAATGTCGATCACCAGTTTGCCCGATTCCATCTTGTCCAGCGCCGCTTGCATGGCCAGTGCGCCATCGAGATGATAGAAGGTATACACACCGTTTTTACCCATGGTTTCGGCGAGTCCCTCGACCTCCTCGGGAACGACATGGCAGCCCATGGCGCTGACCAGCCAGTCGTAGTCGAATTCGCCCCGGCTGGTTGTCACCTTGCGGGCGGCAGGGTCAATCGAATTGATCTCGGCCTTGATGAAGGTTGGCCGTCTTTGGCAGGGGGGCCGTGATGTCGCGCGCGATATCCTCACGGGTTTCGTAACCGTAGAGCCGGAACGGGATAAACAGGTTGCCGGGCTGATAATGGTGTTCGGCCGCCTTGTCGATCACGGTAATGGTCCATTCCTTCAGATCGACCTTCTCGCTCAGCATGTTGGTGATGATGGCACCACCGGTGCCGGCGCCCAGTACGACGATATTCTTCATGGTTGTCTCCCCGTTGCTTTGGCGGTCCTGCCGGCCAATTGTCCGGCGGATTGTCGCATATCAGCTGCTTTTCATATATCCGGACCCGTTGCGTCCCAGTTTGATGAGTGCCTTGAGCAGGTCGGAGCGGTTGAGCTGGCCGACGATATGCTGGTCATCCATGACCGGAAAACCGCGCAGTGCGGTTTCGATAAACAGCCTGGCAGCATCCAGGATGCTGGTATGCGCCTCGATCGTCCGGACATTTTTCTGCATATATTCCGCCACGCGCCCGCCCCATTCTCCGTAATAGCTGGCCTTGAGAACGGCCTCGACACAGTCCTGCTCGGAAAGCACTCCCAGGAAGTTGCCGAGATCATCGAGGACAGGTGCCCCGGGTACGCCCCGCTCTGTCAGGATCTGCACGGCCTCCAGCACATCCATATCCGGATGCAGGGTCACCAGGCTGGCTGACATGTAGTCTCTCACGGTGTTGTGTATCGACATGGGTTACGCCTCGCTGTCAATTGACTGCTGCGTGCCGGCTTGTGCCTGCCGGCGCTTGCAGGGCCGCCGGCAGGCGCCGCCACAGTCGGATTCAATACCCGGCACACGATTCAATCCGCCGCAGCTGCCCTGGATCTCCCCGCGGCCGCGCAGCACACCGATACCCAGGCCGGCAGCCGCCAGGCCGAACACCAGAATACTGAACAGCAACTCGAGCATCGTCAGCTCCTCCGTTCCGCCCGGTGGCGGCTGAAGGCGGTCGTTTGCCGGTCGGTAAAGCCGTGCGCGCCCCTGATGATAAAACAGGCGGCCAGGCCTTCGCGTTCGGCCAGCGCATAGCCCTTGTCGGGTCCGAGTACCATCAGGGCCGTGGCCATGGCATCTGCCTGCATCGTACTGCGGCCGACCACCGTAACCGAAGCCAGTTTGTGGGTAATGGGGCGGCCCGTTACCGGATCGATGGTATGCGAATAGCGCCGGCCATCCTGCTCGAAGTAATTTCGGTAGTCGCCGGACGTGGCAACCGCGATATCGTCGATCGCTACGACCGTGTACACCATGCGCTTGCCTGTTGACGGCGTCTCGATCCCGATGCGCCACTGTTCGCCGCGCCTGTTGTGGCCCTTGCCGCGCAATTCCCCGCCGATTTCCACCAGGTAGTTGCTTATGCCCAGGGCCTCCAGCTGTTCGGCCAGCACATCAACGGCATAACCCTTGGCAATGGATGAGAGGTCAATACGGGTATCCGGGTGGTCCTTGCGCAGCGCGGGCGGTGTGCTGCGAATACTGAGCCGGGTGTAACCGGTGCTTGCTGCCGCGGCCCTGATTTCCTCTTCGGTGGGGACGCGGTCACCCGTATCCACGGGGCCGAATCCCCACAGGTCGACCATCGGGGCAACGGTGACGTCGAAGGCGCCGTCACTGAGCGCGCTGATGTGCAGCGCCTCCCGGAGTACGGTTAGCAGCTCGGTGGATGCCGGGATCCAGCCGGTCTCGCGGCTGGCGTTGAAGCGGGATAGCTCCGATGTCTTGTCATACGTCGACATGCCGCGCGAGACGTTATCGAGTGCACTTTCGATAATCTCCCTGACAGTGGTGGTTTGCACCTGCCCGGGCGGGTCGGCAATCTTGACGCTGTAGTATGTGCCCATCGTCGGGCCGGTGATTTCAACCAGCGCCGGTTCATTCGCGCCATTGCCGCATGCCCCGAGCAGCAGTGCCGCGAACACGGTCAACAGGGCATTGCGCAGGCTGTGGCTGACGCGGAGGCGCATTTGATCAGGCGCCAAAATCATCCAGCAGGATATTGTCACGCTCGACGCCGAGGTCCGTCAGCAATTTGATCACGGCCGTATTCATCATGGGCGGCCCGCACAGATAATACTCGCAGTCTTCAGGTGCCGGATGGTAACTCAGGTAATGCATCAGCAGGACTTCGTGGATGAATCCCTTGTAACCTTCCCAGTTATCCTCCGGCTGCGGGTCCGACAGGCCGACATGCCATTCAAAGTTGTCGTGTTCGCGCTGCAGCCTGTCGAAGTCTTCCTGGTAGAAGATTTCGCGCCGGCTGCGCGCGCCGTACCAGTAACTGATCTTGCGCGTGGTGTTGATGCGCTGGAGCTGGTCGAAAATATGGGCACGCATGGGCGCCATGCCGGCGCCGCCGCCCACGAATACCATTTCGGCTGCGGTATCCCGGGCAAAGAACTCGCCAAAGGGGCCGGAGACAGTCACCCGGTCTCCCGGTTTGAGGCTGAAGATGTAGGAGGACATGATGCCGGGCGGGGCATCGGGAACTGCGGGCGGTGGCGTGGCAATGCGCACATTGAGCATGATGATGCCGCGTTCACCGGGATAGTTTGCCATGGAGTAGGCCCGCGTAACGGTGTCGAAGGCCCCGGATGTATAGCGCCACAGGTTATGCCGGTCCCAGTCCCCGCGGAACTGCTCCGGGATGTCGAAGTCGGTGTATTTCACCCGGTGTGGCGGGCACTCGATCTGGATATAGCCGCCCGCCCGGAAGTGCAGTTGCTCGTCTGCAGGCAGTTCCAGGATCAGTTCCTTGATGAAGGTCGAGACATTGCGGTTGGAGCGCACCGTGCAGTTGATTTTTTTGACGCCGAGGATTTCCGCGGGCACTTCAATGCGCATGTTGCGCTTGATGACCAGCTGGCAGGTGAGGCGTTCGCCCGCAGCGGCTTCGCGCTTGCTGATGTGGGTGGTTTCAGTCGGCAGGATATCGCCGCCGCCCTCCAGCACCTTCACCCGGCACTGACCGCAGGTGCCGCCGCCCCCGCAGGCCGAGGGTACGAAGATGCGGGTTTCGGCAAGGGCGCTGAGCAGCTTGGCGCCGACCGGCACCTCGATGGTTTGTTCGCCATTGAGGACAATGGAAACATTCCCGGTCGAGACGAGGCGGGTGCGTGCCAGCAGGATGATACCGACCAGGATCATGACAATCACGGTGAACAGGATGACGCCGAGAGTTATTTCCAGCATTACCGCAGCTCCCCGCCGATCACAGCTGGATGCCCGAGAACGACATGAAGGCCAGCGACATCAGGCCGGTGATGATGAAGGTGATGCCCAGGCCCTGCAGTCCGGCGGGGACATCGCTGTATTTGAGTTTTTCGCGGATGCTGGCCAGGCCAACCAGCGCGAGCGCCCAGCCGAAACCGCTGCCGACGCCGAACACGACACTCTCGCCGAAGGTATAGGAGCGCTCCACCATGAACAGGGAGCCGCCGAGAATCGCGCAGTTCACGGTAATCAGGGGCAGGAAAATACCCAGCGCGTTGTACAGTCCGGAAAAATACCGATCCAGCAGCATCTCCAGGATCTGCACGATGGCCGCGATGACGCCGATGTAACTGATGAGCCCGAGGAAACTGAGGTCCACATCCGGCAGGCCGGCCCAGGCCAGTGCGCCATCCTTGAGCAGGAATTGAAAGATCAGGTTATTGACCGGTACCGTGATGGCCTGTACCACGATGACCGCCGCGCCCAGCCCGATGGCCGTTTCGATCCGCTTGGAGATCGCCAGGAAGGTGCACATGCCGAGGAAGAACGCCAGGGCAAGGTTTTCGACGAAAACCGCGCGGATAAACAGGCTGAGATAATTTTCCATAATGGCGTGCCGTCTCAGGATGTCTCGGTCCGGTGCACGATATTGATCCGGTACTGCGGCTGTTCGACCTGGGCAGGCTTCCAGGTCCGGACTGCCCAGATCAGCAGGCCGATGATGAAGAAGGCGCTCGGTGCCAGCAGCATCAGGCCGTTGGGTTCATACCAGCCGCCGTCCCGGACCAGTGGCAGTATGGAGTAGCCCAGCAAGCTGCCCGACCCGAGCAGTTCCCGGAGTGTCGCCACCAGGATCAGGATGAGGCTGTAGCCTGCCGAGTGTCCGAGCGCATCCAGGATGCTGGCCCGCACCGGATTCTGCAGCGCGAACGCCTCGGCACGCCCCAGCACAATGCAGTTGGTGATAATCAGGCCGACGAATACCGAGAGCTGCTTGCTGATCTCCCAGGCGTAGGCCCGCAGCACCTGGTCCACCACGATCACCAGGGACGCGATGATGGTGATCTGCACAATAATGCGGATGTTGGTGGGGATATGGTTACGGATCAGGCTGATGATCGCGCTGGAGCAGGTCAGAACCACGGTGAGCGCCAGGCACATGATCAGGGACGGCGCCAGTTTGACGGTGACCGCAAGGGCGGAGCAGATGCCCAGGATCTGGAGTGTGATGGGGTTATTGTCCACCACCGGTTCGAACAATATCTTCCGGTCCACTGTGTTCATGTACTGTCCCCCGTTTGCAACTTGTGAAGGTACGGGCCAAAACCCTGTTCGCCCAGCCAGAAGCGCAGCAGATTGCTGACTCCGTTACTCGTCAGTGTGGCGCCACTGATGCCGTCAACCTGGTACCTGGCCTCGGGTGCGGCGGCATCGCCCCCGCCGCGGGTGACCATGATGCGTACCTTGCCCTGCTCGTCAAAGGCCGCTTTGCCGTGAAAGCGCGCCTGCCAGGCAGGCTGCTCGATGGCATCACCCAGTCCGGGTGTTTCCGCATGTTCATAGAAAGTCAGACCCGTAATGGTCACTCCGTCACCGCCCAGTGCCAGGAACCCGTACATCGTGGACCACAGTCCGGCGCCGTAAACGGGGAGGATTACTGTCCTGATGCGACCTGCCTCGCGCACCAGATAGACCGGCGCGTGCCGGGCGCGCCGCTTGATGCGGGCGATATCCACTGCCAGCCGCCAGGGCGGTGCCGGTCGCCGGGGAGCGGGCCGCCGCGCGCTGATCGAAGCTGCCTGGATCGATCGTGTCATCATAGTTGCCCGTAGCAAGGTCGACAATCCGGGTCTCGATGTGTGCCGCGAAAAGCTGTTCGATCTGTTCGGCATCGCCCTGCAGTCCGGCCACGCGGACAATCTGCTGCTTGATTGCCAGTGCCTGATTGCGTTCCTGCAGCGGTCTGAGCAGTACCGCTGCGCTGGCCACCAGCACGGAACATGTCAGGCACAGGGTGAGTGCGACCGCCACGATCTTGCGCGGGTCATCATTGGACAGTGACAGGAAACCCCGGCGCTGTGTGCCTTCCTGCCGGTGCGGATCAGCTGGCATTGCGGTGTTTCCTTCTGCGAATGTTTGCCTGCACGACGAACCAGTCGATCAGCGAGGCAAATACGTTGGCGAACAGGATCGCCAGCATCATGCCCTCCGGAAAGCCGGGGTTCAACACCCGAATCAGCGTCACCATGATCCCGATCAGGGCGCCGAAGATCCAGCGGCCGGTATCGGTCATGGCGGCGCTCACCGGGTCCGTGGCCATGAACACCATGCCGAACGCATACCCCCCGAGCACCAGGTGCCAGTACCACGGCATGGCAAACATCGGGATTGGTGGCGCTGCCGATCATGTTGAACAGCGTGCTGGTTGCCACCATGCCGAGCATGACACCGGCCATGATGCGCCAGGAGGCGACCCGGGTGAGAATCAGAAATGCCGCCCCGAACAGGCAGGCCAGGGTGGATGTTTCGCCCAGGGAACCCTTGATGTTGCCCAGGAATGCAGTCGTCCAGGTGATGCCGGAGGCGGTGACGGCCTCGATGCCCCCGGTAGCGGCGAGCGCCAGGGCGGTTGCGCCGCTGAAAGCGTCAACCGGATAGCCAGGTCGCGCCGCTGAGTGCATCGATCGGTACCCAGACCGCAGCGCCGGACATATGCATGGGGTAGGCGAAAAACAGGAACGCGCGTCCGACCAGCGCGGGGTTGAGAAAATTCTTGCCGGTGCCGCCGAAGATCTCCTTGCCGACCACCACGCCGAACGAGATGCCGAGCGCAACCTGCCAGAGCGGGATGGAGGCGGGCAGTGTCAGCGCAAACAGCAGCGAAGTCACGAAAAAACCCTCGTTGATTTCGTGATTGCGGACCATGGCAAACAGGACTTCCCAGAAGCCGCCGGCAATCAGGGTGACGATGTAGATCGGCAGCACATAGAGCGCCCCGTGCCACATGCAGGCCCAGATACTGTCCGCGTTGAAACCGATTCCGAGCCGCTCGAGGATGCTGCCGCGCCAGCCGCTGGCGGACTCCAGTCCTGCCAGGGCCATGGCCGTATTGGTCTCGTGACCGACCATGTACATCGCCATCAGGAAACAGGGTGTGCAGGCGAGTACCACGAAGATCATCAGGCGTTTCAGGTCGATGCCGTCGCGTACATGCGGCGCGCTCTGTGTGACATCGGCGGGCGTGTAGATGAACGTGTCGACCATTTCGTAGAGCGCACCGAACCGTTCCAGGGCCCCGCCCCGGCTGAACAGCGGTTCGATACGGTCCATGGCGCGTCGCAGTGGTCCCATCAGCCTTCCTTCATGATACTTGTCAGGTTTTTTCTCAGGATCGGACCGTAGTCATATTTTCCGGTATCGACGAAACTGCACAGGGCCAGGTCCTCCTCGTCGAGCTCCAGGCAGCCCAGTTCCCGGGCGGTATCGGTATCTTCCACCACCAGTGCGCGCAGCAATTGCGTCGGCAGGATATCCAGCGGCATGACCCGCTCGAAGGAGCCGGTCGGCACCATGGCGCGCGGGCTGCCGTTCTGCGACGTCGTCAGGTTGAATTCCCGCCGCCTGAACAGGCTGGAAATGAATACGTTGCTGGCGGAATACTTGTTGATGCCGGGCGCCAGCCAGCCGAACAGTTCACGCGTGCGCCCCTCGCGCAGCACACTCAGTTGCAGGTGATAGCGTCCCAGGAAAGCCGTCCGGCCGACCGCGTGATGTCCGGAAAGGATCGAGCCGGAGATCGCCCGGGACTCGCCGTGGCGCAGTTCATCCCTGACCAGGTCACTGGTAGCGGCGCCGAGGCGGGTGCGCAGCAGCCGCGGGTTGAACACTCGCCGGTCCACCCAGGGCGACGATGCGTTCCGTGGACAGGCGGCCGGTGGTGAATAATCTGCCGATGGCGATCACGTCCTGATAGTTCAGGTGCCAGACGCTGCGCTGCAGGCTGACCGGTTCGAGCAGGTGGATATGGGTCCCGGGAAGCCCGGCAGGGTGCGGACCGGAAAACTCCGTCACGCTGACAGAGGGGGGCGCGTTGACCCGGATGCCCGACCCGCTTGCTGTGCAGACATGGACCTTGCCCGGGATCAGCCGCGCGAGCACCGTCAGTCCGTAATCGAAGTCGGCAGGCGCGTCGGCGATGACAACGGCAGGGTCCGCCGCCAGCGGGTTGGTGTCGATGGCGGTAACGAAGAGGGCGTGCGGTTCGGTCTCGGGATTGGCGACCAGGCTGAAAGGCCGGGTACGGAACGCCAGCCACAGACCCGAGGCGAGCAGGTTTTCCCGCACCTGCTGCGGATTCAGGCCGGCGAGTTCAGCCGGGGTGTAGGCGTTGAAGGTCTCCTCGTCGTCGCCTTCGAGGCGAATTGCGATGGTCTCGAGAAAGCGCCGCGAACCGCGTTCGATGTATTCCACGATGCCGGTGCCGGGTGCGGTTGTGGTGACCGAGGTCAGGTGCTTGCCACGTACCAGTGGCTGCCCGAGCCGGACATGGTCGCCTTCGTTGACCAGCAGGGTGGGCAGGCGTTTATAGGCAACGTAGTCCCGACCGAGGATCCCGACCCTGCGCACGGTTGGTCCCGGATGGATCCGTTGCTCCGGCGCGCCGGCAATGGGGATATCGAGCCCCTTTTTGATATGCATCATATGGGAGTTTCTTTTTAGCAGTCTGGTGCGCCAGTCATCCTGCCCGCGGGTTTATATTGGTTACAGGCCGCCTAGATTAGTGGCTCGGTCACAGCGGCGCAAATGAGTTTGCATATAATCGCCGCTGCATTCTGCGGCGTTCGCAGGCGCGGCCGCCATGCCTGTCAATAATGTCAGGCATGGCGGGCATTTATTGTCCGCACCGAGGGCGCTTTGGGTGGAGCCGCCGCTGTCCAGCGCGCAATACGGATAAACACGGCCTGTTCGCCGTATCAGTCAAACCCGTTGCCGCTGATCGGTTGCAGCAGCGCTTCGACCAGGACCAGGCCGAGAATGAGCGCGCTGCCAGCCGCAAGGATGTGGCGTGGAGACGGCTGCATGCGCAGCAGCGGCAATCCGGTTGCAGCCGCCAGGGCGATAAAGGCGATGGTCGTCCCCGTGGCAGCGGTACTGCCCAGCAGGGCAAGCCCGAAGGTCAGCAGAAACAGCAGGTAGAGCAGGCGTGCACCGGCATAGGTGCGCTGTGCGCCGTACCGGACCGCGAATGACAGCTTGCCCGCCTGTCGGTCGGTTTCGATTTGTGGTGGCTGGTGTGACAGCAGCAGCGCTACAGCCAGCGCAAAAAAAGCGGCGCTGCCCCAGGCCGCCACCCGGGACGGGTTGCCGGTGGCCAGCAGCCACAGGCAACCGAATACACCGGCGTAGCACAGTCCGGTGATCCATTCGCCCAGATGGGTATAGGAGAGGGGGCGGCGGCCAGAGTTATACAGATAACCCAGCAGCACCAGGGGTGCAGCGACCAGGACGATACGCAGCTGGTCCGTCACTGCCAGCACCGCCAGTCCCAGCAGAACGCCCAGTGTCAGGCTGACGAAGCCGTGCAGTGCCGTGGTGCGCAGGGCAAGCCGGTGAAAGCGTACCCAGGTGTGATGCTTGTCGACATCGGCTCCCAGGCGCCAGTCACTGACATCATTGAGGACATTGATGGCGTGCTGCAGCAGCACAACCGCCAGGGTGGCGGCTGTGACGGCAGCAAGTTGCGGGCCCTGCACATCGGATAGCAGCCAGACGGCAACCCCTGGCAGGATGGAGATGAGATAGATCGGCGGGTTGAGTGCCTGCCACCACCTGACGGATGCGTTGTCCGTTTGGTGCACGCCACCCAGCCCCGACCGGTCGATAATGTCAGGCCATGGCCGTTGCCGGCGCAGCCGGAAAGAATTCCTGCAGGGCGGCGCGAAACCAGTCGGCGTGCTGCTTCTCTGAATCGATAACCCGCTGATACACATGCGCTGCCTGCGGGTTGTCTTGCGCCGCCGCCTGATCACGGAATTGCGGATAGATATCGAGATATTCGCGTTCCTCGACGCGGATTGCGACGCGCAATGCCTTTTCAACCACGCCATCCGGATTCATCCCGATCAGCTGGTCACAATTGGCGCGTATCGTTTCCAGTGCATCGATCGCCCGCTGGGTATCGGCCCCGCGCTGCGGCGTTTGCATGCTGCTATAGAGTTTGCGCAGCCACACGGCATGGAGTTTCTCCTCGCCGGCGACCTTGCGGAACAGGGTGGCCAGTTTGGGATATCCTGCCTGCTGTGCCCAGCGCGCGAACTCCGGGTACATGACCTGGTTTTCGTATTCCTCGACATCAACAAAGGATTCGGCCGTCGCGTTCATGTCGTCACTGTGCCGTGCCGCCGCAAAGCATTCGTAGATCATGTCCTCGGTGATTTCTTTCATTCGATACACTCCTCGGTCTGGAAGTTGCGGATAACCGCGCTGGGATGCGCCAGTTAGGCTACCGCTGCGTGCCTGCCTGTGCAAGCATGTGCTGTGGCCGGTCGGTATGCTGCTGTCGGTACCGCTGACCACAGGGACGCGCGCTGGCTGGCCATGCTGCCGGGATTCGGGCCGGCCGCAGCCGGCACTGCCGATGATGGCGCAGCCTGATACCTGCCGGTCACCCGTTTGTTTTATATAAGTTGCTGAATGTTGATAGATTGTTGGTTTTGTATTATGTTGCAGGCAACCGTGCCCGTGTCGTGCCGGCCGCAGGTTGCCAACGCCATCCCGGTTCCGCCGTCCGAAATCGGGTATGGTCAAAGCCCGGTCGCTGCTGGACGAAGATTCCATCACACGGCGGATGATAACGATCGGCTGGTTAAATCCGGACAGGCATCGGCCGGGAACAGGGGACACAGACAATGGAGACTAGCACCATGCATCGTTCAAACAGCAAGCTCGCCACTTATTTTCTCGCAGCACTGCTCGCCGTATCCAATATTATGTTCGCTTCCACTGCGGTGGCCGCCCCATACAACCAGGTTAATTCCAAACCCAGTGGCGGGGCAATGCTGGCGGATACTTTCCTGGTCAGACCCGCCATGCTGGTGGGCACCGCGGTCGGTGTGGTGACTTTTATAGTGACATTGCCCTTCAGTGCGCTGGGTATGAATGTAGACGAAGCGGCAAAAACGCTGGTGCTTGAACCGGCGGAATATACCTTTCTTCGGCCGTTGGGCGAACTGTAAACAGATACGGCAGTCTGCCTGCCATCTGGCCGCTGTTGCCTGAATGGTAACAGTGGCTTTTTTCTGGGCCGGGTTTTCCTGCCGGCAGAACCCGCATACCATGAGGCCTTGAAATGATCCCGTTACACAAGCAGGCAACCCGATGATACGCAGCATGACGGCGTTTGCCCGGTGCGAGACCGCCACGGAACAGGGCAGCCTGGCCTGGGAGATACGTTCCCTGAATCACCGTTACCTGGAAACAAGTCTGCGCCTGCCGGAGGAGCTGCGCGCCGCCGAGGCAACCGTGCGCGAACATATCGGAGCGCGCCTGGGTCGTGGCAAGCTGGATTGTTCCTGCCGTTATACCCGGAACGTGGCCGGTAACGTGCCGTTGCAGCTGGATCAGGAGAATCTGGCGCGGCTGCTGGAGGCCTGCCGCGCCGTTGAGGCCAGGCTGACCGGGCCGGCCCCGCTGAACGCACTGGAACTGTTGCGCTGGCCCGGTGTAATGCGCGAGGAAGAGACCACTACTGCACCACTGGTTACTGCGGCGCTTGAGTTGCTGGACCAGACCCTGGATGAACTGGTGACGGTGCGCAAGCGCGAAGGTGTGCAGATCAGGGAGATATTGATCCAGCGCTGTGCCGCCATGAGCGAGCTGGTAAAGCAGGTCCGGGAAATATTGCCCGGGATCCGGGACGGGCTGCGGGACAAACTCATGCAACGGCTCGCCGAGCTGGAGACACCTGCCGATCCGGGCCGGCTGGAGCAGGAACTGGTTTTTCTGGTGCAAAAAATCGATGTGGATGAAGAGCTGGACCGTCTCGAGGGCCACATCGGCGAAGTCCAGCAAACACTGGGCCGCGCAGAGCCCGTCGGCCGCCGGCTGGATTTCCTGATGCAGGAACTGAATCGCGAGGCCAATACCCTGGGTTCCAAATCGGTAGTCACCGAGACATCGAATGTTTCGGTTGAACTCAAGGTGCTCATCGAGCAGATGCGCGAACAGGTGCAAAACGTGGAATAAATAACTGCTCACAGGGTGTGCAGGGAGAACAGCATGGTTAACAAGCGGGTGGCAGCATCCCCCGAGGATGACAGGGGTAATCTGTATATCATTTCCGCGCCGTCAGGCGCTGGCAAGACCAGCCTTATCAGTGCGCTGCTGGAGTCAGTGGGCAGTGGTCTGGCGCTGTCAATTTCCCACACCACACGCACACCCCGACCCGGCGAGGTGAATGGCAGGGACTATCACTTCGTCGACCGCAAGACCTTTCAGCGCATGATCGAAGAGGATGTGTTTCTCGAGTACGCCGAGGTATTCGATAATTTTTACGGTACCTCGCGCATGGGTATCGAGGCTCAGCTGACGGACGGGCTGGACGTCGTCCTGGAAATCGACTGGCAGGGTGCGCAGCAGGTGCGGCAGATATTACCGGAGGCGGTGAGCATTTTTATCCTGCCGCCGTCACGCCAGACGCTGGAGGAACGGCTGTGCGACCGTGGACAGGACGATGCCGCGATTATCGAGCGCCGCATGCGTGATGCGGTGGACGAGATGTCGCATTACCGGGAATATGATTACCTGGTCATCAACGATGTTTTCCAGGCCGCCCTGGAGGAATTATCCTCAATCATCCACAGTTACCGCCTGCGGCAGCCCGCCCAGAGTGCGCGGCATGCCACGCTGCTCGCCTCCCTGCTGGCATCAGCACCCTGATTCGGTTAGTATCTGGCGCCCTTTGGGGTGGCATTTACAGGTTTTTTCGGAGAGATTTATGGCACGCGTTACCGTAGAAGATTGTCTCGACAAGGTTGATAACCGTTTTCAACTGGTACTGGTCGCAACCAAGCGTGCACGGCAGCTGGCCAACGGGGTGCAGCCGCTGGTCGAGTGGGAGAATGACAAGCCCACCATCGTCGCCTTGCGTGAAATAGCCGCGGGGCTGATCGGGCCATCGATACTCGATGAGCCACTGTTTCCGGTCGTGGTTGAGGAATCGATCCTGGATCAGGAAATGCCCGCGCCGGAGGCCGAGCCCGCTGCGGTCACCCCCGTTCCCGCAGCCGACGCCCCGTCCGCAGCTGACGCCCCGTCCGCAGCTGATGCCCCGTCCGCAGCTGATGCCCCGTTAGCAGCCGATGCCCCGCCAGCGGTCGATGCCCCGTCCGCAGCCGACGCCCCGCCGCAGCCGACGCCCCGTCCGCAGCCGACGCCCCGCCCGCAGCCGACGCCCCGCCCGCAGCCGACGACTGAAGTTTCCCGCAGCGCGCGCTACCTGTGGCGTGCGCTTCCGGCTGTTAGTCCCAATTGATCCACCCGGGTAGCGCCTGTCAGCAGGGCAGCGCCGGCCGGGTCTGCCCGTCTGCACGAAAATGCCGTATCCTGACCCGGGGGGGTGCTGGCATGCTTCGATCGATGCCGTCCCGGAGCGTGTCCGGGCCCACCGTGATATAACCGCTGACTATGAATGAACGCAGAGGCGTTCCGTATGCCGTTTTCGTAAAACCGTATGGCAACCAGACAAGAAACGCTGGATGACAGCGACTCGCGGTTTCTGATCAGCGATTTATGCCGCTTGCTGGAAACTTATCTTGAGCCGCAGCAGGTGCAGGAAGTCTACAAGGCGTATCTGTTCGGTGCCGAGGCGCACGAAGGCCAGCATCGCCTTTCCGGCGAGCCCTATATCTACCACCCGCTGGCAGCAGCGCGTATCCTGGCGGGGCTGCGTCTTGATCACAAATCCATAGTCGCGGCGATCCTGCATGACGTCATAGAAGATACCTCTACGGTCAAGGAGCAGATTGCCAGGGAGTTCGGTGATGATGTTGCCGAGCTGGTGGACGGGGTCAGCAAGTTGACCCAGATGGAATTCGAAAGCCAGGCCGAGGCACAGGCCGAGAATTTCCGCAAAATGATTCTGGCCATGGTGCGCGATATCCGTGTCATTCTGGTCAAGCTGGCCGACCGTTTGCACAATATGCGTACCCTGGGCGTTATGCGTCCCGACAAGCGCCGGCGTATCGCACGCGAGACACTTGATATCTATGCGCCGATCGCCAATCGCCTGGGAATAAATGCCCTGCGCGTTGAGCTGGAGGACCTGGGTTTCGAGGCGCTCTATCCGCTGCGTCACCGGGTGCTGAAACAAACTGTGCTCGAAGCCCGCGGACATCGCAAGGATGTGGTGAGCCGGATCGAGAAGGCGATCAAGCGGCGTATGCGCCAGGAAAAACTGACGGGACGCGTTCTCGGCCGCGAGAAACATCTCTACAGTCTCTATCGCAAGATCCGCGACAAGACCATGTCCTTCGAGGACACCTACGATGTCTATGCCTTCCGCGTTATTGTCGACCAGGTTGACACCTGCTATCGCGCGCTGGGTGTAATGCATAATCTGTACAAGCCGGTACCGGGAAAGTTCAAGGATTACATCGCCATTCCCAAGGCGAATGGTTACCAGTCCCTGCATACCATTCTGTTCGGCCCCTATGGCGTGCCGATCGAAGTACAGATACGCACCGAGGAAATGGACCGGGTCGCGGAATCGGGAGTGGCGGCGCACTGGATATACAAATCCGGCGAAGACAATATCAACCAGATGCATGCCGGTGCGCGTGAATGGATGCGCGAACTGCTGGAGATGCAGAAACGCGCGGGCAATTCACTGGAATTTCTCGAGAACGTCAAGCTCGACCTGTTCCCGGATGCGGTTTATGTCTTCACTCCGGCAGGCGAGATCATGAAGTTGCCGCACCAGGCTACCGTGGTCGACTTCGCCTATGCCGTGCACACGGATGTTGGCAATACCTGTATCGCTGCGAAAGTCGATCGTCAGCTTGTGCCGCTGCGGACCCGCCTGCTGAACGGGCAGACTGTCGAGATCGTCACGGCTGAAGGCGCACATCCCACTCCGGCCTGGCTGAACTTTGTGGTGTCCGCCAAGGCGCGTTCGAATATCCGTCATTACCAGAAAAACCTGGAGCGTGGTGAATCGATAACACTGGGACGGCGCATGCTGGATCGGGCGCTGGCGGGATTCAATACATCGGCTGACAAGGTGGCGGATGATCGCCTGCAGGCCTTGCTGAACGAATACCAGTTCGCGACGGAAGAAGATCTGCTGGCCGATATCGGTATGGGTCGCCGGCAGGCCGTGCTGGTCGCGCGCGCGCTGGCTCCGCTTGCAACCGGTGACAAGGAGGTGGCGAACGACAGCAAGGCAATGCGGCCGCTGATCATCAAGGGTGCGGAGGGCATGGTGACGCAGTTCGCCAAATGCTGCCGTCCGATTCCGGGCGATCCGGTAGTCGGCATTATCACTTCCGGTCGCGGCATGGTGATCCATACCCAGACCTGCCGGAACCTGGTCGACAGTAAAATTCCACCGGAAAACTTTCTCGATGTGCAATGGGAGCCTGATCTTGACGAGGAATTCCAGGTCGAGGTCGGCGTCGTTGTGGCGGACCGGCGTGGCGTACTGGCGACTGTTGCGGCTGCCATCGGCGATGCCGAATCGAATATCGTGAATGTCGGCATAGAGGAGCATGACGGGGTGACCAATACACTCAAGTTCACTATTACGGTGCATAATCGTCAGCATCTGGCCAGTGTGATGCGGCAGATACGCAGTATTCCGTCCGTGATGCGCATCAGCCGTACGCGGAGCTAGTTCGGCTGTGACCCTCTTTTCTGTACAATCATGAGGAAATAACATGACACGCGAAAGCATACAGACCGACCATGCACCTGCAGCGATCGGGACCTACTCGCAGGCAGTCCGCAGCGGCACTACGGTTTACCTGTCAGGACAGATTCCGCTCGATCCGGCAAGCATGCAGCTGGTCACCGGGGGCATGGAGACGCAGATCCGCCGGGTTTTCGATAATCTGGCTGCCGTGGCGGAAGCCGCAGGCGGGTCGCTGTCCGACGTGGTCAAGCTGAATGTGTTTCTGCTGGATCTGGGCCACTTTGCGCTCGTCAATGAGGTGATGGCGGAGTATTTCCAGGCACCGTATCCGGCCCGGGCGGCCGTGGGTGTGGCCGCTCTGCCCAGGGATGCACAGGTGGAAATGGATGCCGTCATGGTGCTGGGCGGCAGTTGATGGTGATTAAACAATTAGCGCAACGGTGTACGTGACACAAGAAAAACAATTAACAGTAACCTGTCAGGCGCATAATTTTTGTCCGCATCCCGATTTCACCTTGTGATATATGAAATGTATTGCGTATATCAACATTTTTCCGGAATTCACTCATTATAAGGTCCTGCTTTAACCTGTAGGAGCACCCGATTGAGCGCCGAGTGCAAGCGCCGTCCTCCGGTGCGATTGGTTGGGGCGCAATCGCGGCCAGGAGGCCGCTCCTACAGTAAGATTTCTTGCAATGATCGGGGTATTTCGAAAAGAGCTTGGATACCATGACTGACAAGCCACTGGAATCGCCGGAAGCTATCGATAATCTCGATACGCTGCCGGTGACGGTGCTCAAGGGCGTCGGCCCGCGGGTTGCGGCGCGGCTGGAACGCCTGGGTATCCGTGCCGTTCAGGATGTCCTGTTTCATTTACCGCTGCGCTACGAAGACCGTACCCGGGTGGTTCCCATGGGCAGTGTGCGTAGCGGTGATCAGGTGGTGGTGCAGGGTAGTGTGGATCTCGCCGAAGTGCGTTTTGGCAGGCGGCGTTCGCTGCTGGTGCGTATCAGCGATGGAACCGGTGCGCTTACTTTGCGGTTTTTTCACTTCAATGCGGCTCAGCAGGCAGGCTTCGTACGCGGAACCGGTATTCGCTGCTACGGAGAAGTGCGCGCGGGAGCATCAACAGCAGAGCTGATCCATCCCGAGTACCAGCTGCTGGATGATGCTGCAATGGCGGGGGTCGTCGAGGACCACCTCACCCCGGTTTATCCGGCAACCGAAGGTGTGCATCAACTGACGCTGCGTTCCCTGACAGCGCAGGCGCTTGCTTACCTCGATGCCGGGCCCGAACCGCACGCTGCACGGTTGGTCGACTGGCTCCCCGGGGAGCTGGTCAGGGAGTTCAGGATGACGACCCTGGCTGCGGCATTGCGTTATGTTCACCGCCCGCCACCGGACGCCCCGCTGGAACTCCTGCTGGCGGGCAGTCATCCGTCCCAGCAGCGGCTGGCATTCGAGGAGTTGCTGGCGCACCACCTGAGTCTGCGGCGTGTGCGCCTGCGCGCGCAGCATACCGTGGCCCCGGTGCTTTCCGGTGAGCAGCCCCTGGCCGCACGCTTCATCGAGTCACTACCGTTCACATTGACCGCTGCGCAGCAGCGGGTTATCGGGGAAATACGCCAGGATCTGGCACACGCATTTCCCATGGGGCGCCTGGTCCAGGGGGACGTGGGTTCCGGTAAAACCGTGGTGGCGGCGTGTGCGGCCCTCGCCGCTGTCGAGGCCGGCTACCAGGTTGCGTTGATGGCGCCGACGGAGTTGCTGGCCGAACAGCACTACCGCAGTTTTTCCGCCTGGCTGGAACCACTGGGTATTGCCGTTACCTGGCATACCGGGAAATCGAAGGGCAAGGCGCGCGCGGCCGCGCTGGCGGCGATCAGCGCGGGCGGTGCGGCCATCGCCGTCGGTACGCATGCCCTGTTCCAGGATGAAGTGGAGTTTGCGCGCCTGGGCCTGGTTATTATCGACGAGCAGCACCGCTTTGGCGTGCACCAGCGCCTGGCGTTGCGTGACAAGGGCCGCGCAGGCGATCAACGCCCGCATCAGCTCGTCATGACTGCGACGCCGATTCCGCGCACGCTGGCGATGACGGTCTATGCAGACCTGGATACCTCGATCATCGATGAACTGCCGCCGGGCCGCCAGCCGGTAACAACGGTGGCGGTCAGCCAGGAGCGGCGTGAGGAAGTGATCCAGTCGGTGCACAGTGCCTGTGCATCCGGGCAGCAGGCCTACTGGGTCTGCACGCTGATCGAGGAATCCGAGGCCTTGCAGTGCCAGGCGGCGGAGAACACGGCCGCATACCTGGCTGAATCCCTGCCGGATGTACGCATCGGGCTGGTGCATGGCCGGCTCAAGCCGGCAGCAAAAGGAACTGATCATGGCGGCTTTCAAGGCTGGCAGTATTGATCTGCTGATCGCGACCACGGTCATCGAGGTCGGCGTGGATGTCCCGAACGCCTCGTTGATGATTATCGAGAATCCGGAGCGGCTCGGGCTCGCGCAGCTGCATCAGTTGCGCGGCCGGGTCGGGCGCGGTAACCGGCAAAGCAGCTGTGTATTGCTGTACCAGCCGCCCTTGTCCGGCAATGCCCGCGAACGCCTGTCCGTATTGAGGAAAAGTACCGACGGTTTCGAGATCGCGCGCCGGGATATGGAGCTGCGCGGCCCTGGAGAAGTGCTGGGGACCCGGCAAACCGGTGCAATGCAGTTTCACATCGCTGATCTGCTGCGCGATGAGTCGATGCTTGCATCAGTGGAGGCCGCTGCCGGCAAGTTGCTCGAGTCTTATCCCGGGCATGTCCCGCCGTTGATACGCCGCTGGCTGGGAGAGGCAGCGCAGTATGGCGATGTTTAGGCTGCGCGCATGCCTTCTGATGGCAAGGTTGCTGGTCGAATGAATTCGGCCCTACCGCTGGATGATTCATTCGGCCGCAGTGATCGGCCATTCAATCAAACCTGTAGGGTCGAATTCATTCGACCAGCGGTATTCACCGTCAGCTTATCCGATGCGGTCCGTATGAATCAGCCCTACAACGGTAATCTACCCGCTCGATTCGGGGAAGAACCATAAATGAAGGTGTCATCAGCCCTTAATCCGGTCAGCAAACATGCGATAATCCCCGCCCGCCACCTGCTCATGCAAAAAGGGTCAATTGAAAATCACTGATTCACAAAGGCCTGCCGCCACCCGCTGGAAACAGAGCAGTTGTATGCGGCATGCCGTCATTCCTCCGGATCTGTACGGCTGGTTGCTTGATACCGCCTCGCTGACAATGCGCTTGCAGCAGCTGTGTCCGGGAAAATTCAGTGTTGGGTTGCTGTCTCAGGGACGGGGTTACCCGCGTCCGGATGAGGCGCGGATACTGGGGATGAGAAATGGCGAGCGTGCGCTGATTCGCCAGGTGCAGTTATTGTGTGGCGGACAGGCATGGATTTATGCGCGCACTGTCATTCCGGTGACCTCATTGCATGGCAGGTTGCGGCGGCTTGCCCGGCTTGGTACACGGCCGCTTGGCGCCATGCTGTTTGCCGATCCGGCGCTGCAGCGGGGTGCGGCGGAGCTGGCCCGTATCCTGCCGGGGCAGGCCCTCTATTTCGACGCATTGCAACGCCTGCGTCTGCAGCCGGCAGAGATATGGGGCCGGCGCTCGGTGTTCCGGATCGCCAAAAAACCGTTACTGGTCAGCGAAATTTTCCTGCCGGGATTCCCGGCGGGTGACGTCATCAGACCGTTCCGGAAAAGCCGCTGAACGCCAGGCCGCTACAGTTGCCTGGTCAGTGAGGCCTGGATGGATGAAGGAATCAGATCAGATTATGTCGACGGCAATTAAAGACCGCCTGCGTGATTATGTCAGTCTGATGCGGCTGGACAAGCCGATCGGTATTTTTCTGTTGCTTTGGCCCACGCTCTGGGCCTTGCTGATAGCCAGCGAGGGCCAGCCGGACCCCAAGGTGCTGATCATATTTATCGCGGGTGTGGTACTGATGCGCTCGGCGGGCTGCGTCGTCAACGACTATGCCGACCGTGAAATCGATCGTCATGTCTCGCGCACGCAAAACCGGCCACTGACCGCCGGCCGCCTTGAGACCCTCGATGCGCTGCTGATTTTCACGCTGCTGTGTGTGGCCGCCTTCGTGCTGGTATTGCAGCTGAACCGGTTGACGCTGTTGCTGTCGGTTGTCGGCGTTGCCCTCGCGGCATCCTACCCGTTCATGAAACGGGTCACGCACCTGCCCCAGGTCTACCTGGGTGCGGCCTTTGGCTGGGCGGTACCCATGGCCTTTGCCGCCCAGACCAATAGCGTGCCGCCGATCGCCTGGCTGATGTTTACCGCGACCGTATTGTGGGCGACGGCCTACGACACCATGTACGCAATGGTGGACCGTGAAGACGATCTCGTGCTCGGCATCAAGTCAACGGCCATTCTGTTCGGGGACGCGGACCGGAAGATCATTGCGCTGCTGCAGGTCATGGTCCTGGTCAGTCTGATTATGACCGGTTATCAGGCGCAACTGGGTCGTGCCCTACTATATCGGCTTGTTGCTTGCCGGTTGTTTCAACCTGTATCAGCTGTACCTGATCAAATACCGGGACCGTGACAGGCTGCTTCCGCGCCTTTCTGAACAACAACTGGTTCGGTGCCGCGGTCGCTGCCGGCATCCTGATCCACTACCTGCTGGTCTCGGCGGACTGACAACCGCACCGTCAGCCTCCCGCGCGCGCGATTACCCAGACCTCGACCCGTACGGCGCCGGCCGTTTTCAGGACCCGCGTCGAGTTCGTTTGCCGTATGACCCGAGGTCATCACATCATCGACAATGGCGATGTGTGCCGCGGCCACCGGGCCGGTGACGCGAAAGGCATTGCGCAGGTTTTTTTTCCGGTCCGGGCTGGTCAACAACGATTGCGGGCTGGTGCGTCTGGGCCGTTCACAGAGTCGCGGGTCGACCGGCAGCGTCCAGCATCCGGCCCAGGCAGCGCGCCAGTTCCATGGCCTGATTGAAGCCGCGTGCGCGCAGGCGGCTGCGATGCAACGGTACCGGGACGATCAGGCCGGGCAGGGCGGTGTCATGCCGCCTGATGCGTGCCGCCAGCAGGCCGGACAGCAGCGGTGCCGAGGGCGAGTTCGCCGGAGAACTTCAGGCGCTTGACCAGGTGATCGACCGGTGGCTGGTAATGAAACAGCGCGGTGCAGGCGTCGAAGGCCGGCGGTTGTTGCTGGCAGCGGCCACAGACGCCGGTACCTGCACCACTGGCGGCCAGCGGCTGCTGGCAGCGGGTACAGGCGTCACCCAGCCAGGGCAGGTCATCCCGGCAGGGGCGGCACAGGTTCAGGGTGTCGCAGTCGGTGCTGCCGCATAACCGGCAGCGCGGCGGATAAGACCAGGGATTGTAAGGAGTTGAGGCACTTGTAAACCATTGGAATCCATTCCGGTTGACAGGTGATGACGGCGGCTCCATAGTCCCGGGAACCGAGCACGAGTATACCGGGAACACAGCAATGAACAAGCAATCAGCAAGCCTGGCGGCTGCCCCCCGTGAGTGAGCCTGCGCCACGACTGGTCCCGGGCCGAGGTCCTGGCATTATTCGAATTACCATTCAATGACTTGCTGTATCAGGCCCAGTGTACGCACCGGGCCAATTTTGACCCGAACGCGGTGCAGGTCAGTACCCTGCTGAGCATCAAGACCGGCGGCTGTCCGGAAGACTGCAGTTATTGTCCGCAGAGCGTGCACCACGACACCGGTCTGGAGCCCGAGCGCCTGCTGGAAATCGAGGCAGTGCTGAGCGCCGCCCGCGCCGCCAGACAGGCCGGTGCATCGCGCTTCTGCATGGGCGCGGCCTGGCGCAATCCCAAGGGCAAGAATTTCGAACGCGTGCTGGAGATGGTGCGCCGGGTGCGCGCCGAGGGCCTGGAGACCTGCGCGACCCTGGGCATGCTGGATGCGGATCAGGCGACAGGCGCTGCAAGCAGGCCGGGCTGGACTACTACAACCACAATCTGGATACCTCGCCGGAGTTCTACGGCGAGATCATCACCACGCGCACCTACGCAGACCGGCTGGATACCCTGGCGCATGTGCGCGCGGCCGGCATCAACGTCTGTTGCGGCGGGATCGTCGGCCTGGGCGAGGACCGCGCTGACCGGGTATCGATGCTCTGTGAGCTGGCCAACCTGCCGGAACACCCCGGCAGTGTGCCCATCAACCAGCTGGTGAAAGTGGCGGGCACGCCGCTGGAGGAGCAAACCGGTATCGAACCGCTGGAGTTCGTGCGCACCATTGCCGTGGCGCGCATACTGATGCCGCGTTCCTATGTGCGGCTATCGGCGGGCCGCGCTGAAATGAGCGATGAGATTCAGGCCCTGTGCTTCTTTGCCGGCGCCAATTCCATCTTCTATGGCGAGCAGCTCCTGACCACCGGCAATCCCGATACCGCCAATGATGATGCCCTGTTCGAGCGGTTGGGGCTGCAGCCGGCCTGAGAGGAAAAAAGGGGACAGATTTGAATGGCACTTACTTAAACCCTGATCTTGCTACTGGCCTCGGAAGCACACAGAAGGATAGAAATTGTCGTGAATATTCCGTGTTTTCAGTGTGCTTCCGTGCAAATGGGCGTTTGTATAGACAACGCCACTTAAGTAAGCGCCATTCGGGACAGATATATTTTTCTAATAAATAAAACTGTCCCCTGTTGTACATGAAAAACCTGTCAGAGCAGCTCCAGTCCCGCAAGGCGGCTGACCTCTACCGCAGCCGGCAGATTGTCGACAGCCCGCAGGGGGTTGAGGTGCGCATCGATGGCAAGTCGTATCTGTCGTTCTGCAGCAATGACTACCTGGGCCTGGCGAATCATCCCGCCGTGGTAGCGGCCTGGCAGCGGGGGCTGGACGAATTCGGCGCCGGCAGCGGTGCGGCGCACCTGATTACCGGGCACAGCCGCGCACACCATGCGCTGGAGGAAGAGCTTGCCGACTTCGTGCAACGGCCGCGCGCCCTGTTGTTCTCGACCGGTTACATGGCCAACCTGGGAGTGTTGTCGGCGCTGCTCGGACGCGGCGACCGGGTGTTCGAAGACCGCATCAATCATGCCTCCCTGCTCGACGGTGCGCGGCTGAGCGGTGCGCGCCTGGTCCGCTATGCACATAATGACACTCAGGACCTGGAGCGGCGTATGGCGGCTGCGCGCGGTGCCGAGTCGCTGGTCGCCACCGATGCTGTCTTCAGCATGGATGGAGACATTGCGCCGCTGGCTGCATTGGCAGCAGTGGCGCAACGGCATGCCGCCTGGTTGCTCGTCGATGATGCCCATGGCCTGGGTGTGGTCGGGCCCGGGGGCCGCGGACGCTGGCGCAGGCGGGTCCGGATGTGGCACAGGTGTCTGTCCTGATGGGTACGCTGGGCAAGGCCTTCGGTACCTTTGGCGCGTTCGTGGCCGGCAACGAGGATCTGATCGAAACGCTGATACAGGAAGCCCGCACCTACATTTACACGACCGCGCCGCCCCCGGCGCTGGCGTGTGCGACGCGTGCGGCGTTGAAACTGGTGCGGAAGGAAGGCTGGCGGCGCGAGCAACTGCAACAGTTGGTAGAGCGATTCCGCGCAGGAGCGCAGCAACTGGGTTTGCGGCTGCTCGATTCACCCACGCCCATACAAGCCCTGCTGACGGGTGATGCCGCAGCGGCGCTGCGCTGGAGTCAATCCCTGCGCGACCAGGGCATCCTGATCAGCGCCATTCGCGCGCCCACCGTGCCACCCGGTTCAGACCGGTTGCGTATTACTTTTTCCGCAAACCATACCGAGGTACAGGTGGATCGTTTGCTGGCTGCACTGGAGCAGGCGTCTGTGACCGAAGGTGCGGTGTTGAATAACAATCACCGCAATATAAACAGGCAATTCCCTCTCCCTTCGGGAGAGGGCCAGGGAGAGGGACAATAAATCAAGGAAGCTGTTTTTTTTATCCCCTCTCCCCAACCCTCTCCCGAAGGGAGAGGGGGCTTATGGGGCGGCAGGCTATTTTTACTGCATGAAACTCTACACACAAACAAGCGGGGCAGGTCCCGACCTGCTGCTGATTCATGGCTGGGGACTGCACAGCGGTATCTGGGATGGCCTCGTGCCACTGCTGGAACCCCACTATCGGGTGACGCGCATGGACCTGCCGGGGCATGGGCGCAGTGCCTGGCAGGGCCAGGCATCCCTGGATGACATGACGGATGCGGTGTTGTCCGCTGCCCCGGCTACCGCTGTATGGCTGGGCTGGTCGCTGGGCGGGTTGCTTGCCGCGCGTGCCGCCCTGCGGGCACCCGCACGGGTCACGGCGCTCGTGCTGATTGCGAGCACGCCCTTGCTTTGTGCGCACGCCGGGGTGGCAGGCGGCCATGCCGGCGGCGGTGCTGGACGCATTTGCCGATCAGCTTGGTGACGACTACAGCCGGACGCTGAACCGTTTTCTGTCGCTGCAGGTGCGCGGCAGCGAGACGGCCGCTGACGTGTTGCGCGAATTGCGCTCCCGGCTGCTGGAACACGGGCAACCGGCAGCCAGCGGCCTTGCAGGCCGGACTGCAGATACTGCGCAGCCGCCGATCTGCGGCGGCCTATGCGGCAATCGACTGCCCGGTACTGCTGCTGACGGTGAGCGTGATACCCTGGTTCCTGCCGCCGCCGGAACGCAGGCGGCGCAGCTGCTGCGCAATGCGACCGTGGCGGAAATCCCGGGCGCGGGTCATGCCCCCTTTATTGCGAGTCCCCGGCTGGTGGCCGACAGCGTACGGGGGTTTCTGCGGCACGTGGAATCAACACGCCACGGTGTCAGTGCATGGCTGACGATCATTCCGCTTACCGGATCGACAAGGCACAGGCGCGGCGGGCGTTTGAGCGGGCGGCGCCGACCTATGATGCGGCAGCGGCATTGCAGAATGAAATCGGCGCGCGGCTGATCGAGCGGCTGGACCTGATCCGCATGCAGCCCGCGCGAATTCTCGATCTGGGTGCAGGCACCGGGGTATTCACGGACGTGCTGCTGAAACGCTATCGCAAGGCGGATGTCATCGCGCTGGATATTGCGCACAGCATGCTCAGGCGCGTGCAGGCGCGCGGTGGCTGGTTCCGGAAGGCGGCCTGCACGTGCGCAGACAGTGAGTCACTGCCGTTTGCCGCTGACAGTTTTGATTTCATTTTTTCCAACCTGATGTTGCAATGGTGTACCGATCTCGAGCAGGCCTTCGTCGAGTTGCGCCGGGTGCTGGCACCGGGCGGCCTGTTGCTGTTTACCACCTTCGGCCCCGATACTCTCAGCGAACTGCGTGCCAGCTGGGAGGCAGTGGACGGTTATACCCATACCAATGCCTTTATCGACATGCATGATGTCGGTGATGCCCTGGTGCGTGCGCAGTGGGCCGAGCCGGTCATGGACACGGAGCGTATCACCGTTACTTATCGGAATGTGCGCTCCCTGATGCAGGATCTGAAACGGATTGGTGCCCACAACGTCACGCATGGCCGTCCGCGTGGTATGACGGGCAGGCGCCGGCTGCAGCAGCTGACCGGGGCCTACGAGCGCTACCGTGTGGATGGTGTGCTGCCGGCAAGTTATGAAGTCGTATACGGCCATGCCTGGTCGCCGCTTGCGGGTGACAACGAAGTGCCGCTCGCCAGCTTGCAGCGTCCCGGGAGTCTGCCGGCACATGACTGACTGCTGCGGCTATTTCATCACCGGCACGGATACCGGGGTCGGCAAGACCATCGTAACGCTCGGTCTGATGCATACCCTGCAGGCACGCGGGCAGCGCGTTGCGGCCATGAAGCCGGTGGCATCCGGCTGCAGCGCCACGGCAGCCGGTCTGCGCAATGACGATGCGCTGCAGTTGCAGCGGCAGGCCTCGTTGCAACTCGACTATGCGGTGATCAATCCCTATGCCTTCGAGCCACCCGTTGCGCCCCATATCGCCGCCGCACAGGCCGGCGTTCGCATCGACCTGGATGTGATTAATTCAGCCTATGGACGCATCGCTGGACAGGTGGATTGCGTGCTGGTGGAGGGCGTGGGCGGCTGGCGGGTCCCGCTGAATGCAACCGAGACGGTCGCCGACCTGGCGCAGGGGCTGGGTCTGGGGGTGATCCTGGTGGTGGGTATCCGGCTCGGCTGCCTGAATCATGCGCTATTGACGGTGGCGGCCATGGAGTCGGCCGGGGTGCCGCTGGCCGGCTGGGTGGCAAATTGTCCAGCCGCCCGCGAGTGCGGACGCGAATCCCGACGCGAATATCAATACCCTGCGGTCGATTATCGCGGCGCCGCTGTTGGGTTGTGTCCCGCCCCTGCCCGAGGTCGGTGCACGCAGCGTGGCGGCCTGCCTGACGTTTGATACCACGGTCTGATTCTCATAAATATACCAATATAAATCAGATAGATAAGTGATTATTGCGCGGACCGCTCCACGCCTGCCGGAGGCGCGCGCGGCAGGCGGTGCAGCGTTCCGGCACCTCCCCCGGGCAGTTGCGACAATATGCCGCATGCAGTAGCATGCGCGCTCGGTTTTCGGATGATCGCGGGCCAAGGATTCAGGGTGTGTAGTGGTAGAACTGGTTTGTGATCCAGTCGGGACTGGATTGCTACTGGGTGATCCGTCCGAACCAGTCCCTGTCATGGCGCGGGGCACTGCGGGTGTACGCGGCGCTTACAGTCTGCTGCCTGGGCGTCGGTATTGCGTTTGCCCTGCACGGATTCTGGCCGGTACTGCCGTTTGCAGGATTTGAAGTAATTGTACTGGGCATTGCCTTTTATCTGTGTTTTTCCCGCAGCCAGATTCGTGAGGTTGTCTCCATTAATGGCAGACATCGTCAGCGTGGAAAAGGGTCGTCATGAGCCGGACGAGCAGTGGGAATGTCCCGCGCCCGTGGGCGCGGATCAGCCTGGAACGTGCGCCGATTGCCTGGTACCCGAGCCGGCTGAAACTGGTTTTCCAGGACCGGCAGGTCGAGATCGGCAGGTTTCTGAATGAAACGGAGCGATCAGCACTGGCGGTGGAACTGAATCGTATGATTCGCCGGGATGACGGGTCCCTGGCGCCGGTTGGCTAGTCAGATCAGTGCCGGCCAATAATTTTACAAATCAAACTATAGTCTTACGGAGATTGATGCATGTTCGCTAAAACGCTAAGACGTGCCTGGTGCGGGTTGTGGGGGATGTTCCTGCTGACAGGCGCTGGCAGTTCCCTTGCCGAGTATCCCTTGAACCTGACGCCAGGTGTGACCGATATCAGCAACACGGGTCTATGACCTGCATATGCTGATTTTCTGGATCTGTGTCGTGATCTGCGTCGGGGTGTTTGCTGTTCTTATCTATTCCATATTCAAGCACCGCAAATCCAAGGGGGCCGTTCCGGCGACATTCCACGAAAGCACCACCGTCGAGATCATCTGGACCACTATCCCCTTCCTGGTGCTGGTGGGCATGGCCGTCCCGGCGACCACGACCCTGCTGGCGCTCGAGGACACGCGTGATCCCGATATGTCCATCCAGGTCACCGGTTATCAGTGGAAATGGAAGTATGACTACCTCGAGGACGACATCAGCTTTTTCAGTGTACTGACCACCCCGCGCGAACAGATTACGGGCGCCGCGGAGAAGGGCGAAAACTACCTGCTGGAAGTCGACAACCCGATCGTCGTGCCGATCAACAAGAAGATCCGCTTCCTGATTACCTCCAACGACGTGATTCATTCCTGGTGGGTGCCGGCGCTGGGCTGGAAGCAGGATGCCGTACCCGGGTTTCATCAACGATGCCTGGACCGAGCTGAAGGAGCCGGGCACCTACCGTGGCAAGTGCGCCGAGCTGTGCGGCAAGGACCACGGCTTCATGCCCATTGTGCTGGTCGCCAAGACGGAAGCGGACTACCAGGCCTGGGTCAACGAGCAAAAGGGCGCTGCCGCCGCGGAAGCCGCAGCGGCCGGCAAGACCTGGACCCAGGATGACCTGATGGCCCGGGGTCGAGTCGGTCTACACGACCAACTGCCTGGCCTGTCACCAGGCCGGAGGCGAGGGCATTCCGGCCGCCGGTTTCCCGGCGCTGACCGGCAGCAAGATCACCACCGGCCCGGTCGCCGGTCATCTCGATATCGTCGTCAATGGCAGCAAGGTCAATCCCGCCATGGCCGCATTCGGTGCGCAACTCAGCGATGTCGATATCGCGGCGGTGGTCACCTACGAGCGCAATGCTCTCGGCAACAGCATCGGTGACATGGTGCAGCCATCCGATGTAGCCGCGGCACGCTAACTACAGAATCCAGGAATCAGGTAAGTGGAGGTATGAGTCAATGAGTACAGCAGCAACCACACACGACGAGCATCATCATCACCCGACCGGCATCATGCGCTGGGTCACGACGACCAACCACAAGGATATCGGAACCCTGTACCTGTGGTTCTCCTTCACGATGTTGCTGATCGGTGGCGCCATGGCCATGGTGATCCGCGCCGAGCTGTTCCAGCCCGGGCCTGCAGGTCGTCGATCCGAATTTCTTCAATACCATGACCACAATGCACGGCCTGATCATGGTGTTCGGTGCCATCATGCCTGGCATGGTGGGTCTGGCCAACTGGCAGATTCCCCTGATGATCGGCGCGCCGGACATGGCCCTGCCGCGCATGAACAACTGGAGTTTCTGGATTCTCCCGTTTGCCGGCACCATGCTGCTCAGTACCCTGTTCATGGAAGGTGGCGGCCCGGCGTTCGGCTGGACCTTCTATGCGCCACTGTCCACGACCTTTGCGCCGGCAAGCACGGATTTCTTCATTTTCGCCATTCACATGCTGGGCTTTTCCTCCATCATGGGCGCCATCAACATCATCGCGACGGTACTGAATATGCGTGCCCCGGGTATGACGCTGATGAAGATGCCGCTGTTCGTATGGACCTGGTTCATCACCGCCTTCCTGCTGATCGCCGTGATGCCGGTGCTGGCCGGGGCTGTCACCATGATGCTGACCGACCGCAACTTCGGCACCAGCTTCTTCGACGCGGCCGGCGGCGGTGATCCGGTGCTGTTCCAGCACGTGTTCTGGTTCTTCGGGCATCCGGAGGTGTACATCATGATCCTGCCGGCCTTCGGTGTGGTGTCGGAGATCATCCCGACCTTTGCCCGCAAGAAACTGTTTGGCTACAGCTCCATGGTGTATGCAACGGCCTCCATCGCCTTTCTGTCCTTCATCGTGTATGCACACCACATGTTCACCACCGGCATGCCGGTCGCCGGCGAGTTGTACTTCATGTACGCGACCGTCATGATCGCGGTGCCTACTGCGGTGAAGGTGTTTAACTGGACGGCCACCATGTGGCGCGGTTCCATGACGTTCGAGACCCCGATGTTGTGGGCTGTTGCATTTGTATTCCTGTTCAGCCTGGGCGGGTTTACCGGCTTGATGATGGGTATCGCCCCGGCAGACATGCAGTATCACGATACCTACTTTATCGTGGCCCATTTCCATTACGTGCTGGTCACCGGTGCGCTGTTTGCAATCATCGCGGCGGTCTACTACTGGCTGCCGAAGTGGACCGGCCATATGTATGATGAGCGCCTTGGCAAGATCCATTTCTGGTGGTCCACCATTTCGGTGAATGTGTTGTTCTTCCCGCAGCACTTTATCGGTCTGGCCGGCATGCCGCGGCGTATCCCGGATTATTCCCTGCAGTTCGCCGACTGGAATGCGATCTCCAGCATTGGCGGCTTTGCCTTCGGTCTGGCGCAGGTCTTTTTCGTCTATATCGTGATCAAGACCATTCGGGGTGGCGAGAAGGCCACTGCCCAGGTCTGGGAAGGGGCGGAAGGCCTGGAATGGACCGTGCCGTCACCGGCGCCGTATCACACCTTCGAGACGGCACCGGCAATCAAGTAGGCAAGACTGCGCACGGGTTGTTACCAGTGCGCAGTTCATTGTTTTATTCGCGAGAACACGATGCAGGAACAAGTGATGCACAGCACAAACCGGAAGGTGATTACCGTCCTGGTCCTGGTCCTGGTCGTGCTGGCGTTTTATATCGCCAGCTTTTTCGTGGTGAGTGGCTGATACATGGATAGCGTTGACCGCTCCAGCGCAAACCGGCAGGTCGTCAGGCGGCTTGCGGTGGTTGTGGTCGCCATGTTCGGATTTGGTTTTGCACTGGTGCCGATTTATGACGTGTTCTGCGATATTACCGGCATCAATGGCAAGACCGGACGCATTGGACTTGAAGAAGCGTTAAGCCAGACGGTTGATGCTGACCGTATGGTGACGGTGGAATTCCTGTCCTCCGTGAACAGTGACCTGCCCTGGGACTTCAAGCCGACTGTCAAGCGGGTCAGGGTGCATCCGGGCGAGGTAACTGAAGTTACCTATACTGCGCGGAATCTGACCGGGACTGCGGTCGCCGGCCAGGCTGTACCCAGCCTGGCCCCGGGTCTGGCAGCCAAGTATTTCAACAAGACCGAGTGTTTCTGCTTCACCCGGCAGACACTGGGTCCGAACGAAGAGAAAGAGATGCCGTTGCGTTTTGTCGTGGATCCGCATCTGCCCGCAGAGATCGGGACCGTATCATTGTCCTACACGTTCTATCAGGCAAAGGATGACGGACCGGCAGACAAGAAGGCCGGTACCCTGGAGTCGCTGCTGGATTCATGACACGCAGCCCGGTGCAGGCGCCGGCCGCAAAACAACAGTTTTTACTGCATATCATTTACAGAGAGGGAGTTACCAATGTCAGCATCTAATGGGGGTTACTACCTGCCGGAACCCAGTTACTGGCCGATCGTAGGCTCTGTCGGCATGTTTCTGCTGCTGTTCGGGTTTGCCAGTTTTCTGCATGGCGGGACCAGCCTGATCATGATGGCGGGCGCGGTTGTCGTACTGATCATGCTGTTTGGCTGGTTCGGTACCGTGATTCGGGAAAGCCAGGCCGGTAAATACAATGACCAGGTGGACATGTCATTCCGCATGGGTATGGGCTGGTTTATTTTCTCCGAGGTAATGTTTTTCGCGGCCTTTTTCGGCGCCCTGTTTTATGCGCGCGTGTATTCCGTTCCCTGGCTGGGTGGCAGCTCGAACAATGTAATGACGAACGAGTTGCTGTGGCCGGCATTCGATGCCATGTGGCCGACGAATGGTCCTGCCGGCATGGGTGGCGACTACACTTACATGGGTGCCTGGGGCATACCCGCCATTAATACGCTTATTCTGCTGACCAGTGGCGTGACCGTCACCTGGGCGCACTGGGCGCTGAAAAAAGGCGATCGTACCCAGCTGATTATGGGCCTGATGGCGACTGTTGTGCTGGGCTTCCTGTTTCTGGGACTGCAGGCCTACGAATATATTCATGCCTATCACGAGCTCAATCTGAAGCTGAACACCGGCATCTATGGTACGACCTTCTATATGCTGACCGGGTTTCATGGCCTGCATGTGACGCTGGGCGCGACCATGCTGCTGGTTATCCTGATTCGCAGCATGAAAGGCCATTTTACCGCGGAACACCATTTTGCCTTTGAGGCCGTGGCCTGGTACTGGCATTTCGTGGACGTGGTCTGGCTGATCCTGTTTGTGTTCGTCTACTGGCTTGTGTAGACAGCGGCTGCATAAAAACTAACAAGGGCGCTGCATGCAGCGCCCTTTTTTTGCACCAAAATGTATTTTAACCGCGAGCGGCCGTGCCCGACATGGAGCGCGCGATGAGATGTAAAGGTTTGCATCGCCAATTGACGGGTACGCTGCGCTTTGCCCATCCTGCGGGTGCGCACCTATGCAGTGGACAGATTAACCGGGATAGACGCCGTGCGGTTGCAGTACGCCGGTGGCATAGCCAATCATCAGCAGTATGAACAGCAGGACTGACAGGCTGATGCGGACAGTGAGGGCCCGGACTGTTCGTTCCGAGGCGCCCTTGTCCTTGATCAGGTAAAAAAGGCCACTGAAGAGACTGCCGACGATGATGAGCAGGAACAGGACGATAATGATTTTGGTTAACATGACGTGCGGCCGTTTCGTTGGAGCGTGCGCAGCAGTATACCAAATCGGGTGATTTGATGAGGGTTGGTGCATATGAGTTCAAGCCGGGGCTATGGCCGAGTATCGCCACCCTGGTGCTGCTGCCTGGCATGATCGCGCTGGGAATCTGGCAGCTGGAGCGGGCAGCCTGGAAACAGGGGCTGGTCGATGAACATGCAGCCCGTATCCAGCAGGCACAGATGCCTGTCAATGCCTTGCCGGATGATGCCTATATGCAGCAATACCGCCCGGTCAGCGCGCGTGGCCGGTACGATCTGGAACACCAGTTGCTGCTGGACAACCGGATCTATCAACAGCGCCCCGGCTATCACGTACTCACGCCGTTGCTGCTGACAGACCGCGATGAAGCCGTGCTGGTCAATCGCGGCTGGGTCCCGCTGGGCCCGGACCGGGCCGTGTTGCCGGCCCTGCCCGGGCCTGACGGCGAAGTGCTGGTGACGGCAATCATCAAGCTGCCGCCGGAACGAATCTTTCGGCTGGATGCGGTGGAGGAGGTGCACACGGGCTGGCCACAGGTGGTGCAGCATGTGGAGATCGCACAGCTCGAACAACGCCTGGGTTACAAGCTGATCCCGGCCACGCTACTGCTGGACAGTGCCGCTGCGCATGGCTTTACCCGGGACTGGCAGCCGGTATATGACGTCCCGCCCGACAAGCACCGTGCCTATGCCATGCAATGGTTTACGCTTGCGCTGGTGTTGCTGGTTATCTATATCGGTGTCAACAGCAAACGCATAACGAGTCACTTATCACGGGAAGACGATGAACAAGAGTAGCCGCAATTCCATCCGCAGCAGTCTGTCTGCTGCCGGCACGCAAAAGGGTTTTTTGAGTTCCCGGCAGGCCTTTGTCCTGCTGGGGCTGCTGTTTATGGCGCCGGCGTTTGTCGCCCTGGTGATGCATTACAGCACCGAAGAGGGCTGGCGGCCCGGCGGGACGACCAACCAAGGGAATCTGGTGCATCCGGCAAGACCGCTGACATTTCCCGCGAATATGATGTACGGAGCGGAATCGCTGAACGGTTTCCTGCAGGGCAAGTGGACACTGCTCTATATCGGTGCTGCCGATTGCGCTGATGCCTGCCGCAGTAATCTCTACAAGATGCGCCAGGTAAGACTGGCGCAGAACGAAAACATGAACCGGGTACAGCGCCTGTATCTCGTGCGGGCCGACACTATTCCTGCGGCGCTGACAGGTTTCCTGGAAGCGGAACATCCCAAAATGGCCGTCGTGCCACTCTCCGCGCAGCAGGCAGAACAGCTTGCCCCCTACTTTCTTGTCGATGATGTCCCCATGCAGGCCGCGGAACGGGTTTATATCATTGATCCACTCGGAAATCTGATGATGTACTATCTGCCGGGGGCCGAACCGGGCGGTATGCTGAAGGATCTGAAAAAGCTGCTGAAATATTCCAAGATCGGATGATGCCCGGTTTATGACCAGTTTAGTGAAAAGTTATCTCGGCCTGTGCAAGCTGAAGGTTGTTGCGCTGATCGTATTCACCGCCATGGTGGGGATGTTTCTGGCGACAACGCCCCCGGGCATGGTGCCGCTGGATGTATTGTTCTTCGGTAATCTGGGTATCGGCATGGCGGCCGCTGCGGCAGCAGCTATCAACCACGTGCTGGATGCGCGCGAAGATGCAAAAATGGCCCGCACCAGCAAGCGTCCCTTGCCACAAGGCGAGCTCAGCGGACGCAACGCGCTGCTGTTTGCGGTTCTGCTCGGGGCGCTGGCCATGGTGATCCTGACGCTGCTGATCAATCCGCTTACCGCCGTGTTGACGTTCTTTTCGCTGGTGGGATACGCCGTTGTGTACACCATGTATCTAAAACGCGCGACCCCGCAGAATATCGTTATCGGAGGTGCCGCCGGGGCCGCTCCCCCGATACTGGGCTGGACGGCGCTGACGAACACGCTGGATCCACATGCACTGTTGCTGTTCCTGATTATCTTTATCTGGACACCGCCGCATTTCTGGGCGCTGGCGATCCATCGCCGCGAAGAGTACGCCAAGGTGGATATACCGATGTTGCCGGTCACGCACGGCGTGCCGTTTACCCGGTTGCAGATACTGCTCTATACGCTGATGCTCATAGCAGTCAGCGTGTTGCCGTATGCCGCCCGCATGAGCGGATTATTCTATCTGGTTGGCGCACTCTTGCTGGGTGGCGGTTTTCTCTACTATGCCATACAGCTCATGAAGGGCACCGATGAAACTGTCGCCATCAGGACCTTTGGCTATTCAATCTGGTACCTGATGGCCATCTTCACCATTCTGCTGGTGGATCATTACCTGCCGCTGCTGTTTTGAGCGTGTCCTCTCGCTTGGCTAGATAATCGAATTGAACAGCAGCAGCAGTACTGCAAGATAGATGAGCCGGGGCAGCCACTCCGCAAGCATTCCCAGCTGTAAATCAATCTGTTTATCCAGACGATCCCGTTCATAGATCAGCATCTCGACCAGTTTGCCGCTGGCCTCGCCGCTGTCGACCAGCGCCTGCCCGGTTGCATCGAGTACCTGATAGCGTTGCAGGCTTGCTGTCACCGAACCGCCTTGCCTGAGGCTGGCGACGATACCCTGCCAGTGCCGCCGCAGCCGGGGGGAACGGCAACTCGCGACAGCGGCCGCGACGCCTTGCTGCAGGGGCACGCCGGCCTCGGTCAGGCGGGCAATTGCACCGAGCAGATTGCTGCGATGCCAGGACCGCAGCAGGTTACCGACAGGTTTGATGTCATGGAGTGAATCCAGCAGCGCCGGGTAGCTTTGCGTGCGGCCCAGCCAGCGCCAGGCAAGCCAGAGCAATAGCGCCACCCCGACGTTTTGCATGATATAGCGTGACACGCCGAGGTCACCGCTGATGAGCTTTGGCAGGGGCAGCAACAGCCAGCCCAGCAGCAGGACAAAACCGGGCAAGAGCAACCTCGAGCGCAGCTTGCGCCACCAGGCAGCGCTCTTTTGGTAGTGACCGCTGATTTCCGTCAGGGTGAGATCCAGCCGGCCATGCAGTGCACCGAGTTCCAGCAGGCGCGCCTCCCAGGGTTGCAGGAGGCCGGTCTGTGAACCGGCCCGGTCCAGCGGCATCCCGTTGTGTACCAGTGCTGCCGTACGCCGGGCGACCTGCCTGACAGACGCATCGTGTTGTGCAATTTCCTGCAGCGCCGCATCCAGCGGCAAGCCCGCTTCGTGGTAGCGTGCGAGGATGGAGAAAAACTGTATGCGCCGCGCGGAATTCACACCGGGATGAGTGCAGGCATCACGGGTGCGTGGGCAGGATGGTAATGTGAGGCGGGGCACGCGTGGTCAGGTATCGGCATGCCTCTGATATTAGCTGAAACAGGGAGTTGCTACCGCTACTGCCGGGCTGTTGCCGTGAAAAAACACGTTGCAAAAAAAACCCCGCCGAAGCGGGGTTCCTTGTAGCGGTGTAGCCGCTGCGGTCTTGCCTAGGCGGTAACGTTGGACGCCTGGAGGCCCTTGGGGCCTTTTTCCACTTCATAGGTGACCTGCTGACCTTCACTCAGGGTTTTGAAGCCCGAGCCCTGGATTGCGTTGAAATGTACGAATACATCATCGCCGCCGTCATCCTGAGAAATAAAACCAAAACCTTTGGCTTCGTTAAACCATTTTACTGTACCTGTAGCCATATCACTTTTTACCTTGAATAATTTAAACAATCGGGTGTTGCATACAGGTAATGAAACGAGGAATTCAGGGGTAACTCGAAGGGAACAACCAAAACCATCAATGACAAAATCTGTAGCTACACACACTGTAGGGTAATTAGGCCACTTTAGCCAGCAATATAAATTTTATTTTAACTATGAAATTCAGTGACTTATATATACAGTGAAAATCGGGGCGAGGAAATGGGGACATTTTGCATTTTTCCGGCAGCTAATCCCCCGTTTGGGGTTACGGGGGGAAATCAGCAATCTCCCGGTTTTTCCGCCGCTGGTAACATCCAGGGCTAACTATCACCTGGCCGGCTCAGAACATGGCGCGCATGCCTGACGGACGCACATCCGAATGCGGATGGCTATTCCATAGAGAGGCTGTGGCATGGATCTCCATGCTCCTGGCGCTGCAGCCCGGCTGCGGCACGGTACCCACGCTCCCGAATACCCAATATCAGGCCACTGTGGGCAGGGTAGCTGTGATAACCACGCCGGCAGAACCAGCGATCGATTTCAGTGTCATTACCCGCGGCAAGACCGAGGGGGCAGCCAGGGGAGCGGGGAGTACTTTTTTGTCATGCGTGGGGGCGTTTGGTCCCGGTGGATGCAGCGGCGAACTTTGTGGCCCCGTCATCATCCTTTGGCTGGGGGTATGCGGTGTTGCCGGCGCGGCGGGTGGTATTGCCGGGGCGGTGGCGGCACCAGGCACCGATACAGCCAAGTCTTCCAGGCATACTTTATCGACTGCCCTGAATGTCAGTACCATACAGGCATCTTTACGCAACCTGACCGAGGCTGCTGCGCTTGCCGGTGGCGTCAGCCTGGTGCCACTTCCAGCCGCAAGCACGCGCATTCCCGGTGACTATCGCCCGCTTGCCGATGCCGAGGTGAACACCTTGCTCGAAGTCACGCTGACTGGGGCAGATATGACAGGTGCAGGTATCAACGAGCCCACGGGCCTGCGCATGCAGGCACATGTCCGTGTTATCCGGACACGCGATAACTCGGTCATATTCTCCACAGACTATGTCTATATGGGTGAAAAGCTGAAGCCGTCCGAGTGGTCGGCCAACCGGGCAGCGCGCCTGTTGGCTGGCCTGGAGACGGGTTATAAAACACTCGGGACGCACATAATCGAAAATACTTTCCTGCTGTACCCGTTTCCGGACAGGCAGCCGCATGCGAGCGGTTTCCTGTCGAGTGCTTTCGGACTGGCGCCGGTCTATCCTCCCACGCGCGGCCAGTTAACGGGTGAGCCGCTCATCGGAAACCGTTTCGAGTGGACCAGCGTCGATACGCTGCGACCGACGCTGCGCTGGCAAGGCTTCCCGCGGCCGACTGATATCGAAGCGGCGCGGGAGGAAATGGGGCGCATAACCAACGTCCGCTATGACCTGGTAATCGCGCGTGAGCAAAACCTCGCACCTGCCGGGATTGTCTATCGGCGCGAAGGATTACCGGCTACATGGCATACAATTGAAACTTCCCTGAGTCCTGCGACGCGCTACTTCTGGACCGTACGAGCGCGATTCGAGCTTGATGGACGCGAGCGTGTGACCGAATGGGGATCAACGCACTTCATGGCGCGCGAGCGCTGGACTGCGCCTTCGCACTTATCGTACCGTTTCAAAACGCCGTGATGAAAGCCGCAAGCCTGAATCAGCTCCCGGATTCCCGGGAAACTGGCTTCAATTGCACCAGACAGCCTGAATTGGCTGCCCGGTTGCAATCGACTTTTTCAGGCATCCAGGTATTTCTATAGCCAGGTTTGTACTACCCGTTAGGTCATGTAATATTATTTCAAGCCATTGAATAATGGCTGTTCTGTATATAAACATGACCTAAAAGTCATAATACAATACTGACATTTAGGCCTTTTAATAGTTGTTATATGCCTTGGGCTTGACATGGTACCACTATATGGTACCATTCACGTATGAAGCGCAAGCATCAGAAAACGCTAGAACAAATCTACAAACGACCCACTAGCGGCAATATCCCATGGACGGATATTGAGTCTCTGTTCAAAGCGCTGGGTGCGGATGTGTCAGAAAGAGCAGGATCCAGGGTAGCAGTAGTGCTATTTACGAAGTTCGTGTATTTCACAGGCCACACCCCTCACCGAATACTGATAAAGGAGCGATCGCCAGTATTCGCAAATGGTTAGAGTTATATGAGGTGAAGCCATGAATATGATGGAAGTTGATGGTTACAAGGCAAAGATTGAGTACGATCCTGAGCTTGATCAATTTCGAGGAGAGATTCTCGGGTTGAATGGGAGCGCGGATTTTTATGGCAAAAGCCCTGCAAGCCTTCGAAAGGAGTTTAAGAACTCGTTGAAGGTGTATCTGGAAGTTTGCGAAGAGAAGGGGATTGCCCCAACGAAAGAGTATTCGGGTAAGTTTAATCTCAGGATTCCACCCAGGTTGCATAGTGAAATTGCGGCGAGAGCAACAGCTGCTGGTAAAAGTATCAATCAGTGGGTATCCGAAATACTCAAACGCTCAACACATGAGTAAAGCGGCATATAACAAGTCACTCCTGCCGACTACCTTCGTCGCTGACGCTCCTTCGGCAGCGGCAGAGTTCAAACGTTAGGCTGGCTGTGCCCATGGGAGAGGATCCATTGTTCAAGGTTTTCGGTACGTGCTACGAAACGGACACTACGATCCTGGCGAACGACCCGTATACGACAGATCGAGACAATATGGTCTCGATGGCGCAACAGCTACTCCGCTCTGACGGGGACTTTTTTGGGGTGATTGACGAGAACAACGTAACACTGCAGTTAATGATGGATGATGCGGGCGGTGTATGGATGGAAATTCCGATTCCGTCGAAGAATGGATCCTACGGCAAACGAATCCAAATCCAGGAGCTTGAGGACACACTACTTTTGGTAGGAGCCTGTTTTGAGCCGGAGGAGATTGGAGGAATGGAGTTTCAACAATGGTGAAGTGCCAGCCTAACAAGTCAGTCGAGTACGCCCGCCTTCCAGGCGGGCCCGACGCCTGCTCCGCAGGCGAGGCTCACTTCAATCGTTATGCAGTATTTTCCCAATTGTAACCCGTAACGTTATAGGTTACACTCCTTCCATGATAAGGAGCTTCAAGCACAAAGGCCTCGAAAAGTTCTTTCAGAAGGGCTCCAAGTCAGGAATCCAAGCTAAACATGCCAATCGTCTGAAGCTGATTCTGGGTCGCTTGAACGCCTCGACAAGCCCAAAGGATATGGATCTTCCAGGGCTGAAATTGCATGAGCTCGGAGGTAAACGAAAAGGCATATGTTCAGTCTGGGTGAGCGGTAACTGGCGCGTAACTTTCTGCTTCAAAGATAAGGATGCAGATGTTGTTGACTATGAAGACTATCATTGAGGTGTAATGATGAAGATGCACAACCCACCCCATCCAGGTGAAATCCTGCGTGAGCTATGTATAGAGCCTTTGGGTCTGAGTATTACCGATGTTGCGGAAGCGCTTGGTGTTACCCGAAAGACCCTTTCGGCTATTCTCAATGGCCGATCAGGTATCAGTCCTGAAATGGCGGTACGACTTTCTCTTGCTTTTGGTACTAGTTCCGAGAGCTGGCTTAATCAGCAGACACAGTACGACCTGTGGGAAGCCGAGAAAAAGCGGAAGCGATTGAATGTCAAAAAGCTATCTGCAGCATAACAAGTCGTTCGACCGGAGTCGTTTGCCTGTCACAGCCCTTGCAAGGCAAGGCAAGGCCTGCGCCAGCCAGCACTCCCCGGTCAACTCAAACGTTATATCCCTAGGAGGATCTTGTGAAAACAACTCTTTTTCTCTCAGTTTCAATTGATGGATTGATTGCGGACAAGGACGGTATACCTCTTTTTCCGGACGGTGCCTGGGAAGACTGGTGTTCTTTGGTAAACGACGCTGACAACGTAATTGCGGGGCGAAGTTCCTACGAACAATTGAAAAATGACGACATGGCATCGGTACTGCATCCGACACACAAGATCGTATTGTCTTCGCGAGACATCGAGCTCGGTGATTCCTCATGGCAGCATGCCAAATCTCCCTCAGAGGCGTTAGAGATGCTCAAAAACAAAGGAGTTGAAGAGGCGATAATCGGAGGTGGCCGCGCTGTCGCACACTCTTTCATGCGCGAGCACCTTGTTGATTACATAGTTATCGACCTTCAACCGGTAGCATTTGGTGTCGGCACCCCTGTGTTTGGGGATGCTATGGACATGCCTCGGCTGAAGCTATTGGATTCCCAACCACTTAATGACGATGCGCTCCGTCTGCGATATCAAGTTCTTCGTGACGGGACATAACAAATCACCCCAGTCCGACGGCTTCGCCGCCGCTGAGCTTGGTAGTTAGGTTTCCAAAAGGCCGGTAGAATAATAGTAATTATCGAATAGTAGAGGAAAAAACATGGAATTGAATGTATATCTCTCTGGTGAAATACATACCGACTGGAGACAACAATTAAAAGACGGTTGTGAGGTGCATAAACTGGCGATTGTTTTCACGTCTGCTGTCACTGATCATCAAGCTAGCGACAGTGCAGGCGACCTGCTTGGCCCAGAAGACGACAACTTTTGGCGTGATCACAAATCAGCGAAAGTTAATGCAATACGAACTAAAACACTTATCGAAAACTGTGATGTAGCTGTAGTCCGTTTCGGAGACAAGTATAAACAGTGGAATGCAGCTTTTGACGCTGGATTTTGTGCTGCATTGGGTACCCCGTACATTACCCTTCATAGCGAGGATATAATACATCCTCTCAAGGAGGTTGATGCTTCGGCCATGGCATGGGCTAAAACACCAGAGCAAGTTGTAGAAATTTTAAAATATGTCCTTACTAAAGAATGAAACCTAACAAGGCCGTTCAACTCAGGCATACCTCCGCGGTGTTTGTTTTGTGCTTGAATAGCACAAAACAAACACCAATCCGGCATGCCGGTTAACGGCGACGTTTGGTGACAGGTAAGGATTGTCAGTGAATAAAATAAATCCTAAGAAGTTACTGAATAGTAAATGGACCGCAGTTAATCCGGATAAGAAAGAAAAACATTTTCTTGTGACTGAGGTTGAGTACGATGAAGAAGGAGAAGTTGTTCTTTGCTCAATGGAGGCTGTTATATCCAATCGTTCAGAGGCAATCGAATGGCGGGAACTAAAAAATAACAGTAAATGGATTCAGGGTTGGAAATAAATATTTTAATTTGGGTGGGCGCACCTAACAAGGCAATTAACTACGCGCTTCCGGCTATCGCGGCGCCAGGTGGATTAAAGCTTTCTAGATGAACATATTCGTACTGGATAACGATATAGAAAAATGCGCACAGTATCATTGCGACCAGCACGTCGTAAAAATGATACTTGAGAGTGTGCAGATGTTATGCACAGCACTAAATAAAAAAGGATTTACCACGCCCTATAAGTCTACTCACATGAAACACCCTTGCGTGCTCTGGGTAGAACAGTCTTTTGGAAATTATTTCCTGGCTAAAGAATCTTGCTCTCGCGTTAAATTCCGAATACCGATTCAGATTTGAAAAAGATTCCGATCATAGGTCAATATTTGTTCTCAATGAAATATCAAGCTACAAATACGACAATCAAGGATTAACTGAATTCGCTCAAGCAATGCCAGAAAAATATAAGGTTCCGGGAGACGCGGTTAAAGCATACAGACAGTTTTATCTGGGTGAAAAGATGGGATTTGCTAAATGGTCTAAAAGAAGTATTCCTGAATGGACCCGCGAATTTTAACGATGCAAGAAACCACCTGACAAATACATGCAGTAGGACAAAATGGAGCTACGCGCGCGCCACTGGCTTTAGTCGTTATGTATCAACGCAAGGATAGAAACGATGAATAAGATTGTAGCAATCCTCTTTGCGATCTCTTGCTTTGCCACATCTGCTGTATCTGGCAGTATTTTGGGCGTTGGTATGTGGTTCTGGATAATTATCGCTACTGGCGTATTTGTGGCTGTCAGTCAGTTTATTCCAATGTTCCGTGAGCTTGGTAGTGTCGCAGCATTGCTGCTTGGTGTCATTTCTGTATTTGCCGTTGTATTGACATTGCTGGCAGGAACAATAGGAGGGTCATTAAAGCTTGATAACAGGGAGGCCCTCTTGGTGTTTACATTTTCAATGATTGCAGTATCAGGACTCTCGCTGGTAAGTATTAACAAAAAATTAAAATGATATATGGGTATCAGGTTGCATAACAAGGCGGTCAACTCCGCTCGCTATCGCTCACTCGGACAGCCTGCGCTACGCTCCGGCTTCCGGTTACTGCAACGTTATGGGTAAGTGCATGTACATAAATCAATGTCCATCATGCGGTAAGCCTGCGATGAGCCTCTGGTTGAAATTCGCGGCGAAGTCTCCTGGTTGTATCCATTGCCACAAGAAATTGAGATTACGATTCGCTCCTGCAGTAGCGCTGGCGCTATTGGTTTTTATATCCACTATATCTGTCGGCGTCATTTTTGGCGTAAACAGCAAATCAATTCTATTTGCAGTCGGCAGCTTACTGGTTTTTCTTTTCGTTTGCTTGTTTATGCCACTGGAAGTCATTAATAATGACCGAAACTCATAACAATTCGGTTAGGTCGCTGACTCCGTGTGCGTGGACGCCAAACTGCTTCGCACTTTGTCGCACCTTAACGAGGCATTGGATCGCAAACACATACAGTAGGAGTTGGTAGATATGGTTGATATCATTCACCGAGTAGGGATTGCAGCTTCTGCTGGTGAAGTATACAGCGCTCTAACAACAAATGAGGGCCTGGCCAAATGGTGGACAACTGATACCTCTGGCGCAGGGAGTGTTGGTTCAATCATAAAGTTCAGGTTTGGTGGTGGTGGACCGGACTTCGAAGTCGTAGAGCTGCAACTGATTCGATAGTGCGCTGGAGGCACTCAGGAGAAATGCCGGGCCCGTGGATGGGTACCGAAATATCATTCCATTTGACGCGTGGGGAAAATCAAACATATGTACTATTTTCGCATTCCAACTGGAAAGAACCATCAGAATTTATGGGGCACTGCAGTACCAAGTGGGCCGTTTTCTTGCTGAGTCTTAAAGAGGCAATAGAGACGGGAGAAGGCAAGCCGTATCCTAATGATATTCACATTGATCATGATGAATGAACTGCCACCTATCAAATCGTTCGAATGCGCCCCTTCGGGGCCGGACTGCTTCGCCGCCGCTTAACTAAAACATTAGGGCACTTGGCATGGACAAATGAATATGAACTGGATGTTTTTTGAATCTCCAGGAATATATGCTCCAACAATTGCATGTGCGCGGACAAAAAAATATGGTGCTACTTCGTCGCTTCGTTTATCGCTGCCGGTGATGCGAGGCGCCAGCTTCAAAATAATCGATGCCGACCATGTTAGCCCTGAGCGATAGAGCAAAATATCTAGTCAATAGCGTGTTCCCTGATGAGGCGACGAGAACTACAGTAATGGAGAAGCTGGCGCGCGAATGCGGAAATGGTGTCCCATTCTGCGAGAAATCGACTCCAGAGGAAATGGACAGGATTAGATTCTCCGTGGTAAAACTCAGCGAAGGTGACATTAGGAAATTGGAAAATGCTATAGAGCTGGCTAACGTGGACTGGCGTGATTTATTTATGGCGGCAGGCTTTGGTTATGATGTCGAAGCGCATAATGAATGGTATGAGGAAACAGTCGAAAGCTGACAAATCAGCCAACCGTGAAGGTAAACCCGCCGCTTCGCCTCGGGGTTGCTGCAGGTTACCTGTAGTATTATGCATAAGTAAATTTGGGCTACCAGGTAAGCATACCTTGAACAATTATAGGCAAGCCCCATCCGCTTGCCCACTGGGAAATTGAGATTGCCATATCGAAGCATCCAGAAAATACAACCAATGCTGGAGCTGTTTCAGGAAAGGGCGGGTCAATCGGGAAGCGACAAGGCAATGTAAATATCTATGCCGGGGAGAATCTATGATGAATATGATTAAGAAAGCTTGCCTGTTTGTTATTAGCGCTTCGCTGTTAGCCTCATGTGCGACATATCTTGGTCAAGATGGTCGTAGAGGTGTTTCCAGCAGTCTTGTGGATTACCTGTATCCAGATGGCCAGGTCCCCCCGAAACATGAAGAAGCCACGCCGCATCTCAGTCTTCCCCTTACAGCAGGTCTGGCATTTGTCCCGCCGCAACAAGGCACCTCTTTTATGTTGCCGGAGGCAAAAAAAACGCAATTACTTGAAGAGGTAAAGCAGAAATTCGCCGGGCTCGATTACGTAAAGGAAATAATCATTGTTCCAGAGACATATATGCGGTCTTCCAAGGGGTTTGAGGGCGTGGGCCAGATAGCAAGGCTATATGGCCTGGACATTGTTGCGCTAGTATCCTACGACCAGGTGGCCGTTACCTCGGAAACTAAAAGTTCCGTATTGTACTGGACCATTGTTGGAGCCTATTTCATAAAGGGTAATCAGAACCAGGCTACTACCTTTGTCGATACTGCTGTATTCGATGTCAATTCCAGAAAAATGCTTTTCCGGGCGCCCGGAGTGAGCGATATACAACAGGCGTCTACATTGGTGGAAGTGAACCAGGGCAATAGAGAAGTGCGAGAGAAGGGGTTCGAATTGGCCATGATGGACATGTCTAACAACCTGGCTGCAGAACTCGACCGGTTCAAGGAAAGGATTAAAGAGGATAAAAGTGTGCAAATCACACACAGACAGGGATATGGAGGCGGTGGCGGAATTCAATGGCCGATTCTGTTGATTGTAGTCGGGTTCGCGGTTTTCAGGGTGCTCAAAAAGTAACGTTATTATGGGCGCAACAAGGAACAAAATATTGGGCTGTGCTGCGTTTGTATTATGTCTGTTGGCACTCCAGAGTTTTTCAGGGGCGCTCGAATTAGATCGACAGCAAGTGATGTCCGGAGAGATATGGCGAATTTGGACCGGCCATCTGGTGCACACGAATATGGTTCACTTGTCGCTGAATGTTGTGGCGGCCTTGGTTATCTACTTTACGTTTTTCACAAAAATTAAATTGGGTGAGCTGTTGGCGTATAGCTTGGTTTTTACCGCGCTAATCAGTATCGTACTGCTGTATATCTACCCTGGTCTCGATTGGTATAACGGATTATCAGGATTGCTGCATGCATTAGTGATCTTTTTCTCAATACGCATGGTCAGGGATGCGGGCATGGTGTATTGGATAGGTCCGGGCGTTGTATGGCTGAAGGTATTGGCCGAGACGATACGTGCGCACCTGGGTTACGAAAATATTATTGGCGATATGACGGTTATAACCGATGCTCACCTGGTCGGCGCATTCATTGGTACTGTAATGGCCATCATTGGTATGGTGTTTTGGTGCGGCAAAGACTTGCTAGAATGCAGGCAGGGTGAGGTGCGGAAATCATATGATCAAAGTTACTGATGGTGTGTTGCCTGCAAGACGCTTCCATCCGGCGCGTTACTTGCGCGGCAGAGGCGAGGCGTTGCAAGGAGTCTGGATTTGGATTTCGCAGGAGGATGCATGGGGCATGGATTCATAGCAACATTAATCGGGGTGCTTGCACCATCTTGACTTCAAGTGCGCTGACGCTTGAACAGTACTAAAATATTCACATGACCAGTCATCCAGGTATTCCCCTCCCCCGGAACCGGGCGCAGCTGAAGCTGCCTTTTATGTGCTAGTTCATCATGAGCATCACCAATAACATGATTGTCTTGTTCCTGATCGCCGGGCTGTATGCGCTGACCTGGTTCCTGCCAATATTCAGTGAGGGGACAACAACTGGATATGAAGGTGCGGTGTTTGCTATAGAAACACTCAAAGATGGATTTGCGCATGTGACGGGTCACCCTGGTGCGCGTGCCGACACTATGAGTGAAGCCCTGTTAGAGATAATTGCAGGCTTGTGTAATATCCTTTTTATTGGAGCGGTTACACTGGCTTACAATAAGCCGGCGTGGAGTTACATTATTTCCCCCCTTATTGTGGTTTCAATGCTGGTCTGGTTCAGTTTTGAAGATTTGGGGATCGGTTATTATCTCTGGCTTTTGTCCGGTGTATTCCTGTTTCTCTATTGTCTGCATTCCGTTTGTTGCAGTCGCGAGCTATCTTTATCAGGCGTGCTTGCCGGGAAATGGGCATTGCCAATATATGTTCCAGTGTTATTCACGGGGGCGTTATATCTCACGCATTTTGTGCATGAAGGCGCATAACGCGCTGGTCTTGCCGGTCGGCTTTGCCGCCGATTGCCACGGCCGTTATGCGTTCACGAATTCAGGAAATGTAAATCGATGCCTGTATCAATAATTAAAAGTAATTTATGACGAACGCAGCGACAACTACGCCTGATACCGGGGTGAGCTGTGTAAACTGCGAGGCCTGCTGTTGCCGGTTAGAAGTAATGCTCATCACCGATACCGGGGTGCCTGTGAATTTAATCGAGATAGACGAGTGGGGCGGAAGGAGCATGGCGCGGCTCGAGGATGGCTGGTGTGCGGCCCTGGACCGGGACACAATGATGTGTACGATATACGGGAAGCGGCCATGGATTTGCCGTGAATTTGCGATGGGAGGATACGAATGTATTGCCGAGCGAGCCGCCAGTCTCCAGGTTGCACCGCAAGGCGATGATTCCCGGACTGGCTCAGGCATCACCTGATGTGCGTGCGCGGAATGCGTGACGCTGCAGCCTGCCGGTGATTGCCGCATCCGGCGTTTCGGGAATTGCGGCATGCATGCCGAGCCGGGATATATTATGAAACTGGGCCTGGTCATCGGCCTCGTGCTCGCGGCCTTCATCATTGCCCTTGTCTCGCCGCCCATCCCTCAGGATCAGTCCTACCATGTATTCGCTGACCAGCGGGAGATTCTGGGTATCGATAATTTCTGGAATGTCGTGTCAAATTTCGCATTCCTGGCCGTTGGTATCGCGGGGCTATTCATGGTTGGACGGCAGACTCCAGCCGGAGGGGTGCCGGCCCTGCATACGGGGTACCTGGTCTTCTTTGCGGGTATCGCACTCACTGCGGTCGGCTCGGTGGTCTACCACCTGGAGCCTGCAAACGGCTCTCTGGTATGGGACCGCCTGCCGATGACGCTCTCGTTCATGGCCTTTCTGGCGGTCATGATTGGCGAGAATATATCCGTCAATTCCGGGATTCGCTTGCTCTGGCCCCTCATCGTGGCAGGCGCGCTGTCAGTCGGTTACTGGCATGTCAGTGAACTTCAGGGCAGCGGTGATCTCAGGGCATATGCCCTCGTCCAGTTCCTGCCCTCGTTGCTCGTGCCGGTGATACTCGTGCTGTTTCGTTCCCCTTTCCAGCGCAATATATGGGTTTGGCTGGTCTTGTTTGCCTATGGGGCTGCGAAGGTAGCAGAGCTGGCGGACGCGGCCATCTTTGACTATCTCGGGGTTGGTGGTCATGCCCTCAAACACCTGCTAGCCGCGTTGGGTGCGCTGCTGTTCCTGGCCGCGTTGCTGCTGCGGATCCCCCGCACGGAGCGCACCTGAGTATACCCTGCGCGCAATCGGGACATGCACCAGGACAACCGGGAGTCGATCCCCTGCCTGTGACTGCGGGCGAAAAAAACGGCCCGTGCGGGCCGTTTTTCGGTGAACTTCAGGTTTGTTTTCAGGCCGCCATGGTTTTCTTTAATTTGCCGATGGCGTTTTTCTCGATCTGGCGGATGCGCTCGGCGGACACCTCATAGCGGGCCGCGAGTTCGTGCAGGGTGGCCTTCTTGTCCGCCAGCCAGCGTTCCTCGAGAATGGTGCGGCTGCGGTCATCGAGCTGTTCCAGTGCCTCCATGAGGCTGTCGGTGCTGGTGGCACTCCAGTCCTGCTGTTCAGCGACCCGGGCCGGATCATTGGACATGTCGGTCAGGTAGGCCGCCGGGGCGTAGTGATGTGAATCCTCGTCATCGTCGCTGGCCGCCGGGTCGAAGCAGATGTCATGCCCGCTCAGACGGGATTCCATTTCCAGCACGGTTTCCGGTTTGACACCCAGGTCCGCGGCGATGGCATTGACCTCATCCTGGTTCATCCAGCCCAGGCGTTTCTTGGAACTGCGCAGATTGAAGAACAGTTTGCGCTGTGCCTTGGTGGTGGCGACCTTGACGATGCGCCAGTTGCGCAGGATGAATTCGTGCATCTCGGCGCGTATCCAGTGCACGGCAAAGGAGACCAGGCGGACGCCGACATTCGGGTCGAAGCGTTTCACCGCCTTCATCAGGCCGATGTTGCCTTCCTGGATCAGGTCGCCCAGCGGCAGGCCGTAGCCGCTGTAGCCGCGTGCGATGCGGACCACGAAGCGCAGGTGCGACATGACCAATGTGCGCGCCGCCTCGATATCGTTGTGCTCGCGCAAGCGAACAGCCAGCGCGTGTTCTTCTGCGGCGCTCAGTACCGGAATGCTGAAGGCGGCATGGATATACTGATCCAGGTTGCCGGTCGACAGCGGTAATGCAAGTGTTTGATTTTTAATAATAAGCGGGTTGCTCATCGGCTTCCTCATACGTTCGGGTGACGGTAACTTTAGCACTCCAGTATAGAGAGTGCCAATTTGTCCAAAAGTTCCTCGGTTATCGTCGCATCGGGGTGCGACTTTAGCCCGCCATGAGCTATTTAATTTATTTAATAATCATATATATAGACGATCAGCTGGGGCAGCAGGCGTGTCAGCCCGGTTTGATCTGCGCCAGATGCCGGCCGACTGCCAGCCAGGAGCCGAGCAGGCCCAGTATCATACCGCCGCCCAGCAGCACCAGCAGCAGTTGCCCCGGCAGGGTCTGCAGCGCGAAGCCACTCTGATACAGAATAGCCAGTTGCGAGACCGGACCGGACAGCAGCCAGAAGCCGGTCTCCACCAGCAACCAGGCAATGAGCGCACCCAGTGCGCCATACCAGATGCCACTGTAGAGGAAGGGCCGCCGTACGAAGGCATTGGTGGCGCCAATCAGCTTGGTGACCAGGATTTCCTCGCGCCGGTTCTGTATCTCCAGGCGAATGGTGTTGCCAACCACCAGCAGCACTGCCAGGGCCAGCAGGGCACTGATGATCAGAATACCGCGGCGGGTGATTTCCACAATGGCGGCGAGCCGTTGTACCCATTCAAGATCGAGCTGGGCCAGCTCGGTTTCGGGCAGGGCGCCGAGTCGTTCACGCAGGGCGCTGGCCGCCGCCGGCGCCGTGTGTGCGCTCGTCGGGGTAACAATCAGAACCACCGGCAGCGGGTTTTCAGTCAGCGCCCCCAGTACGTCGGCGAATCCCGAGCGCGTGCTGAACTCATCCAGCGCCTGGTCCGGGGTGATCAGCTGAAGGCTGCTGATCTCCGGCCAGGTGCGCACCCGCTCCGCCAGTTGCTGCGCGACGGACTCGGAGACCTCTTGTTTCAGGAACACGGACAGACTCGGCTGGCCATCCCAGGAGCCGCTGAGACGGTCCATGTTATCCAGTAACAGGTACAGCCCGGAGGGCAGGGCCATCGCGATGCCGATGACGGCCGCGGTCATCAGTGACGACAGGCGGTTACGATACAGGCGGCCGAGGCTGTCGAGCGCGACCTGGGCATGGCGTTGCAGGAAGGTGCGCGGTGACAGCGAGCGCCGCAGCGCGGCCGTCCAGTGGTGCGGCGACCGCCGCTGATTTCTGCGTGCGCGGTTCACGCCGGCACTGGCCCGTGACTGGCCAGCCGGCCGTTCTCCAGGGAGAGTACCGGGTAGTCGAGCTGTTCGATCAGGCCGATATCATGACTGGCGATCAGGACGGTGACGCCGACCTGATTGAACTGGGCGAACAGGTTCATGATCTCCAGGGACAGCTCCGGGTCGAGATTGCCGGTCGGTTCGTCAGCCAGCAGCAGCAGGGGTTTGTTGACCACCGCGCGCGCGATGCCGACGCGCTGCTGTTCACCGCCGGACAGGGTGATCGGGTAGAGGCGCTCCTTGCTCAGCAGGCCGACCTTGTCGAGCGCGGCGCGCACCCGGCGGCCGATTTCCTGGTGCCGGAAACCGGCAATGATCAGCGGCAGTGCCACATTGTCGAATACCGTGCGGTCGAACAGCAGGTGGTGCTCCTGGAAGATAAAGCCGATCTTGCGCCGGATAAACGGAATCCGGCGCTGGCCGGCACGCGCTACATTCTGGCCGTCGACAAACACCTGGCCGCGTGTGGGGCGCTCGATCAGTGCAATGAGCTTCAGCAGGGTGCTCTTGCCGGCACCCGAATGCCCGGTCAGGAAGGCCATTGCGCCGGGTTGCATGTGGAAACTGACGTTACTCAGCGCCTCGTACCCGCCGGGGTAGCGCTTGCTGACATTGTCGAAACGGATCATTCGAATTCAGGTATGAAATAAATGGCTGTGACCCGGATAGAGGTCGTCAGGCCGTAAACGGTGCTGCAAAAATGTAATTGTCAATTTGTATCAGCAGCAAACAATGCATCGACAAATTCCTGCGCATCGAATTCACGCAGGTTCTCGATGCCCTCGCCGACGCCGATAAAACGGATCGGAATGTTCATTTTTTTCGCGATGGCAAAGATGATGCCGCCCTTGGCAGTGCCGTCCAGCTTGGTCATGGTGATGCCGGTCAGGCCCATCGCCTCATGAAATTCCTGCGCCTGGTTCAGCGCATTCTGACCGGTGCCGGCATCCACCACCAGCATGATCTCGTGCGGGGCCGCCGCATCCAGCTTACCCAGGACGCGCTTGATCTTCTTCAACTCATCCATCAGGTTGGTCTGGGTGTGCAGGCGTCCGGCCGTATCGGCGATCAGGACATCGATATTGCGGGCCCGGGCGGACTGCAGGGCGTCGAAGATGACGGAGGCCGAGTCGGCGCCCTGTTGCTGCGCGATGACCGGGACATCATTGCGCTCGCCCCAGGCCTGCAACTGTTCAACGGCGGCGGCGCGGAAGGTATCGCCGGCCGCCAGCATGACCTGCAGGCCGTCCTGCTGCAGGCGGTGTGCCAGTTTGCCGATGGTGGTCGTCTTGCCGGCGCCGTTGATGCCCACCATGAGGATGACGAAGGGGCGAATAGCATCCGGAATGCGCAATGGCTGGCTGCTGGGGGCGAGGATGGCCTGCATTTTGTCGTGCAGGGTCGCCATCAGCGCCTCGGCATCGCGCAGCTGACCGTGCGCCACCCGTTCGGTGAGATCGTCGATGATATCCCGGGTCGCCTCGATGCCGACGTCGGCTACCAGCAGCATGGTTTCGATTTCCTCCAGCAGTCCGGCATCGATGGCCTTGCTGCTGAGGACGAGATCGACCACGCCCTCGGTCAGGCTGTGCCGGGTGCGCGCCAGCCCCCGCTTGAGCCTGGAGAACAGGCCGGCCTTGTCGGGGGACGGTGTTTCTGCCGCTGCTTTCTTTTTTCTGAAACCAAGCATGAATTCAAGTGTCTCTGTTATGGATTGCAGGATACTGCCGGAATTTGCATGATTATATAACCCGAAAGCGGGAAACCCGGCGCCAAATATCCTATCATCCCGTACCTGTTGGGGTTAACTGTCGTTATAAATGGAGTGATTGAATGCGCAAGATGATTACCTTTTTGCTGCTATTGACGGGTCAGCAGGTGCTGGCGGCCGGCGCGGTGACTGAATATATGCTGGATAACGGCCTCAAACTGATTGTCAAGGAGGATCATCGTGCCCCGGTGGTGGTCACGCAGGTCTGGTACAAGGTCGGGGCCAGCTATGAGCATGACGGGATCACCGGGCTCTCGCATGTGCTGGAACACATGATGTTCAAGGGCACGGAGGCGCATCCGGCCGGCGAGTTTTCCCGCATTATTTCCGAAAATGGCGGCAGCGAAAACGCCTTTACCAGCACCGACTATACCGCGTATTTCCAGCGGCTGGAAAAGAGCCGCCTGCCGGTGAGCTTTGAACTGGAAGCCGACCGCATGCGTAACCTGCGCCTGCAGCAGGAAGAATACGTCAAGGAACTCAAGGTGGTGATGGAAGAGCGCCGGCTGCGCACCGAAGACAAGCCGACCTCCCTGACCTACGAGCAATTCAAGTCCACGGCCTTTACCACCAGCCCCGCGCGCCTGCCAACCATCGGCTGGATGAACGACCTGGAAAACATGGAGCTGGATGACTTGCAGCAGTGGTACGAGCGCTGGTATGCGCCCAACAATGCCATCGTGGTAGTGGTCGGCGATGTCGAGCCGCAGGCGGTGCTGAAGCTGGCCAGGAAATATTTCGGGCCGTTGAAGCCGGAGCGGATCGTGCCGCCCAAGCCGCGTCTGGAACCGGAGCAAAAGGGCCTGCGGCAGATCATCGTCAAGGCGCCGGCTGAAGTGCCCTACCTGATCATGGGTTACAAGACCCCGGTGCTGACGACCGCCGAGCATGACTGGGAACCGTATGCCCTCGAGGTGCTGGCCGGCATTCTCGACGGGGGCGACAGTGCCCGGTTTGCCACCGAGCTGGTGCGCGGCAGTCAGGTGGCCGCGAGTGCCGGCAGCGGCTACGACCTGTACTCCCGCCAGGATGGCCTGTTCCTGCTCGACGGCAAGCCCTCGGGCAAGCACACCATGGCCGACGTCAAACAGGCGCTGCTGGAACAGGTGCGCCGGCTGCGTGAAACCCCGGTGGAAGCTGAGGAACTGGCGCGTGTGAAGTCGCAGGTGGTGGCCAGTGCGGTGTACGAACAGGATTCCATCTTCTACCAGGCGATGCAGATCGGTCAGCTGGAATCCGTCGGGCTCGACTGGGAGGTGATGGACCGGTATGTGGAACGCGTGCAAGCAGTGACCGCAGAACAGTTGCAGGCCGTGGCGCAGAAATACCTGGTGGATACGCAGCTGACGATCGCCGAACTGGACCCGTTGCCGATGGAATCGGGCAAGTCCGGCAGCCAGCAGGGAGATGCGCATGGCCATCACTAACCCGACAGGCCGGGCTGCTGCGCCGCGGCTGGCAGGTACTGCTGCTCTGGGCGCTTTCCGGCACGCTGGCGCTGGCCATGCCGCCGATTCAGCACTGGCAGACGGCTAACGGGGTACGCGTCTATTTCGTGCCGGCACCCGAGTTGCCCATGGTCGATGTGCGGCTGGTGTTTGCCGCCGGCAGTGCCCGCGATGCGGGGCAGGCGGGCCTCGCCCGGATGACCAACCTGCTGCTCGACAAGGGCGCAGCCGGTCTCAGTGCCGGTGAAATTGCCATTCGCCTGGAATCACTGGGCGCCGAACCTGGGTACCGGTGCCTTGCGTGACATGGCCTGGGTGTCGCTGCGCAGTCTGAGTGATGCGGAACACCTGCAGCCTGCTCTCGCCGTGTTCAGGGACGTGGTCAGCAGGCCGGACTTCAACAAGCGGGACATGGAACGCGAACGTGCGAACACGCTGGTCGCTATCCGCAGCGGCGAGCAGTCGCCGGCAACGGTGGCCGGGTACAATTTTTACGCAGCCTGCTTATGGCGAGCACATGTACGGCACCCGCACCGTCGGCACCGAGGACAGTGTAAAGAAATTGTCGCGCAGCGCTATCAATGCCTTCTATCGACGTTATTATGTCGCACGTAATGCGGTGCTCGCGATTGTCGGTGACCTGGACCGCAAGGCGGCCGAACGACCTGGCGGAGCAGGTGGCGGGTACGTTGCCTGCCGGTGACAGGGCGCCGCCGATACCGCCGGTGGAGTCGCTGCAACAGGCACAGGAGAAGCGTATCTTCCATCCATCGACGCAGACCCACGTGCGCATGGGCGCACCCGGCATGCACCGCGGCGATCCCGATTATTTCACGCTGTATGTCGGCAACCATGTGCTCGGCGGCGGTGGGCTGGTTTCGCGCCTGCATGAGGAGGTGCGCGAAAAACGCGGACTGTCCTACAGCGTCAACAGTTACTTTTCGCCGATGGAGCAGGACGGGCCGTTCCTGCTGAGCCTGCAAACCCGCAATGACCAGGTGGAAGAGGCACTGGCGGTGGCGCGCAAGACCTTGCAGGACTTCATCGACAAAGGACCGACTGAAGCCGAGTTGACTGCATCGAAGAAGAACATCACCGGCGGCTTTGCCTTGCGGATTGACAGTAATGCAAAGATTGTCGAGTACCTGGCGATGATCGGGTTCTATGACTTGCCGCTTGATTATCTCGACACCTTCAATGACAAGGTGATGGCCGTCAGCCGCCAGCAGGTCGTCGATACATTCCGGCGGCGTGTCGTGCCCGGCAAGATGGTTACCGTTATCGTGGGTGGTGACAGCTAGCCCCCGTCTTCCCGCAAGCCCCGTACGTACACGGCCTGTCGGTATTTGCTGACAGGCCGTGTTGTATTGCGCCGGCAGATTTTCCACTGCAACGTAAAATAGACTGAATTTCAGGATACCCGGATAACGGGCCCGGGCAGGGACGCCCAATCTGTTCGCAGCGGGTCGCGGGGTATTCAGGTGCGCAGGATGCGCTCTCATCAGTCGATTCCCAGGGAGGGGCTTATGCATTACAAAAGTTTTGTATCGAGACTTGTATCACAGGCACTGTTTGCGTTGGTGGCCGCGCCCAGCATGGCAGCCTGCTATGCGCAAACGGTAATTTCCGAAGTTTTATATGATGCGGCGGGCACCGACAACGGCAATGTCTTCGTTGAATTGTACGGTCAGCCGGGGACGTCGCTGGACGGTGTTTTTCTGGAGGGCATCAACGGCGGCGATGGCAGTGTTTACCGGAGCCTGGCGCTCACCGGCGTGATACCGGCGGATGGCATCTTTGTGGTAGGTGATGACAGCGGCGACGGAACCACTGCTGTCAGCGATGTCGATCTGATCGCCGAGGTGGACTGGCAGAATGGCCCGGACTCCGTGGTGCTGCGTGACGGCAGTGGTGTGCTGGATGCGCTGGGTTATGGTGATTTCTCCAGTGCCGTGTTTTCCGGCGAAGGTTTCGCAGCACTGGATGTACCGGGTGGCAGCAGCCTGGCACGCATTAATCCACTGGTTGATACCGGGAATAACCTGGCCGACTTTGCTGAGTTGATCGATCCAACTCCTGGAGCGCTCCCGGTCGAGTCGGTGCCCTTGCCACCTGCTGTGCTGCTGTTTCTTTCCGGTATTGCCGGGATGGCAGGGGTCGCGCGCAAGCGCGCCTGGCCGGCCGGGCTGGCGCGCTGACAATCCGGGCTGTTTGCCTGTGGCTTGCATGACAGCATGCGGGGGCGAGCTGCAGGTAAACAGATAATTTGACGGGCGCCTGGCAAGCCCTGATCATGCCTTGCATATGAAAACGGAACCGCCACAGAGCAAGTTGCGCATCATTGCCGGTCGCCTGCGCGGGCGCAAGCTGGTATTCGTCCCGGTACCCGGATTGCGCCCTACACCTGATCGGGTGCGCGAGACACTGTTCAACTGGCTGACGCCGGTCATCAGGGGTGCGCGTTGTCTCGACCTGTTTGCCGGTAGCGGGGTGCTGGGTTTTGAAGCCGCTTCGCGCGGTGCCGCCAGTGTGGTGCTGGTTGATAACAACACGACAGTGACGCGGCTGCTGCGCGAGCAGGCCGTGATGCTCGGTGCCACCGGTGTCCAGGTGGTCACTGCCGATGCGTTTTTATATCTGCAAGGCGCGCATGAACCATTCGACATCGTGTTCCTCGACCCGCCCTACCGGGAAGCCCTGCTTGGCGAATGTATGCGCCAGCTGGAAACCGGTCACTGGCTGGCGGCGGAGGCGTGGATATATATTGAGGCCGAGCAGACTATCCGGCTGGACTCCCTGCTGCCTGACAACTGGGAACTGTATCGCAGCAAGGTGGCGGGACAGGTGGGTTATCACCTGGTGCGGCGTACCACGCCTGCTTGATGGTGCAGTGTAATTACTGAACGTTTATACTGACAGCACAATCAGATAACCATTCAAATAAATCATGTATAACTCCAGCGACAATCCACGGATTTCGATGGAAAATTTCCGGATTGAGGGCAAAGCCATTCGCTACAGCCTGTTCATTCCCCGACTGTATAACCTGTGCAAGTCACCGGGATTCGAGGCTGGAAAAATGTAGGAGCGGCCTCCTGGCCGCGATAGGTTTCCGTAACCATCGCGCCGCAGGACGGCGCTTGCACCCGGCGCTTAATCGGGCGCTCCTACAGTGTTCTTATTAACCGCCTGTGGGAGCGGCCTCCTGGCCGCGATAGGTTTCCGTAACCATCGCGCCGAAGGACGGCGCTTGCACCCGGCGCTTAATCGGGCGCTCCTACAGTGTTCTTATTAACCACCTGTGGGAGCGGCCTCCTGGCCGCGATCGGTTTCCGTAACCATCGCGCCGAAGGA
>CAVYHX010000018.1:0-13343 GCA_963768415.1 uncultured Gammaproteobacteria bacterium | reverse complement strand
AGCATGTGCATAGTCGGCCATGACATGCATGCGATTCAGCACCACTGCGCGTACGGTATCCATATCGATTACATCCTTGCACGGTACGATCAGCGGCCGGGGCGCCAGTTTTTTCACCCTGGCCAGACCCAGCAGGCTGAGCAGCCGAATCCAGATCCAGCCGATATCAAACTCCCACCACTTGCTGGCAAACCGGGCCGACGCCGGAAAGGCATGGTGATTGGAATGCAGTTCTTCACCGCCGATAAAGAAACCCAGTGGCGAAATATTGCGGGAGGCATCCTGCGTTTCGTAGTTGCGATAACCCCACCAGTGACCCAGGCCGTTGATCACCCCCGCTGCCCAGAAGGGGATCCAGACCATCTGCACCGCCCACAGCACCAGGCCGGGGGCACCGAACAGAATCAGGTTCGCCAGCATCAGGAGCCCGATACCGGCGCCGGGGTAACGGGAGTAGACCGTGCGCTCCAGCCAGTCATTCGGCGTGCAATGCCCGTAATCATCCAGGGTTTCGGCCCGGTCGGCTTCGCGCTTATAAAGCTCGGCGCCATGCCATAACACGGTACCGATACCCAGCACCTGGGGACTGTGCGGGTCATCGGGTGTTTCGCACCTGGCGTGGTGCTTGCGATGCACCGCCACCCATTCCCTGGTAACCATGCCGGTCGTCAACCATAACCAGCCACGAAAAAAATGACTCACGACTGGATGCAGCTCGAGTGCGCGGTGCGCCTGGTGGCGGTGCAGGTAAATCGTCACGCCAAGTATTGTTATCTGTGTCACCACCAGGCCCACCAGGACCAGGGCGCCGGGCGTCAGCTGCGTCAAACCACCGGCACTTAAAATTTCAACCACTGCGTCAATCATTACTGTATTCCTTCGCTCAATTACATGAATAGCAACAGTTTACCACATGTATAAAGGTGATCGGCGCGGGCAGCGGAAACTGCAGGCTGCAGTGTTGATAACGCAAGCACAATGCCACATGCAACGGAGTGTCACGTATTACCGGCAGTACCCGTCAAACCTTCTCCAGCAACAGGTTACCGACCGGGTCGACGGCGCAGCACCAGCCCCGGGGCAACCAGGCAGTGGCAACTGTTTCAGTGATCACAGCGGGACCGGCGATTGCCCGGCCGGGATACAGCGCTGCGCGTGACCAGACGGGCACCGGGGCAGCGTAACCGTCAACCGGCGCGCTGGCAGGGCCGGCAGCAACTCCGGGATCGTCCCCCACGGGCGCCAGCGTAATGGCCATTGCTTCCGCCTGTAATCCGCAACGCAGATTGACGAGTTCCACCGGCGTATCGAGGCGGTGTCCGTAATGCTGTTCATGGGCCTTGTGAAAGGCGGCACAGGTGGCCGCGATACCCTGCCAGCGAATGTTCAGGGTATAGCTTTGTCCCCGATAGCGCAGATCCAGACTGGGCAGCGTATCGATTGCAGCGCTGGCGACACCCTCGGCGACCAGTTCGGCCCGGCCCTGCTGCGCGAGCAGTTCCAGCTGCCGGTCCAGTTCCGTATCAGTCAACCCCTGCAGTTCCGCAGTCAGGGTGCGCGATAACTGCCGGGCGCGTGGCGCCACCAGCATGCCCAGCGCCGACAGCACCCCGGCATGTACCGGCACCAGCGCACGTCTCATGCCCAGCGCCTCCGCCAGCGCACATACGTGCAATCCCCCGGCGCCGCCGAACGATACCAGCACATGCCGGCGCGGGTCGACGCCGCGCTGCACCGAGATGACGCGCAATGCCTGCGCCATGTGTTCGTTGGCGAGCGCGACAATACCCCGCGCAGCCGCTGCCACTGACATACCCAGCGGTGTGGCTATCCGCTGCAGGGACCGGCGCGCCGCGGCGGCATCCAGAGTCATTTCGCCACCGAGAAACGCCTCCGCTTGCAAGCGGCCCAGCACCAGGTTGGCATCGGTCACCGTCGGGTGTTCGCCCCCTTGCCCGTAACAGGCCGGTCCCGGCACCGCGCCCGCCGATTCCGGCCCGACCTGGAGCAGGCCGCCACGATCGATAGCGGCAATGGACCCCCCGCCGGCACCGATGGTATGCATGTCCACCATCGGTACCGCGACCGGCCAGGGACCGATATGTCCTTCGGAGGTCAGGTTGATGTCGCCTTCGATCAGCGCCACATCCGTGGAGGTGCCGCCCATGTCAAAACTCAACAGGCGCGCATGGCCGGCCTGCCTGCCGATAAAACGCGCGCCCAGCAAACCACCGGCCGGTCCGGACAACAGCAGGTGTACGGCCCGGGTCCCGGCGGCTGCGGCACTTGCGGTACCCCCGCTGCTCTGCATGACGCTCACGCTGCGCAGGATGCAATTGCCTGCCCAGGCGCTGCAGATAACCGGCCACGCGCGGACCAACCCAGGCATTCAGCCAGGTGGCAATGCCGCGCTCATATTCCCGGTACTCCGGCAGCACGTCGGATGAGCGCGACACAAACAAATCGTTCCGGCAGCCAGGAGTCGATGGTGCGCTCATCGCTGTCATCCATAAACGAGAACAGCAGATTGATCGCCACCGCTTCCGGCTTGCAGCGTCTCGATTGCTCTGTAGCAGCGCCGCCCGGTCCGTGCCGGCAAAATTCATGCACCCGGCGCGCCGTCGGCGCCGATGCGCGCAGCCACCTCCAGGCACAGCTCCCGTGGCACCGGCGGCGCTAACGGTTCCGGTTGCAGGTTATAGAGTTCGCGGCGCGCCTGCCGGCCGATAGTCAACACATCGCCGCAGACCGCGATTGGTGATATAGACAGTGCGCACGCCCTTGCGTTCCAGCACCGCATTGGTGGCCACGGTCGAACCATGCACCACCTGCAAGCCGTCCAGTGCCAGCCCCAGCTCGGCGACACCCTGCAGGATCGCCCGCTCCGGCGCCTGCGGCGTGGACAACACCTTGTGCACGCGCAGCGACCGGCCATCGAAGAGCACGAAGTCGGTGAAGGTGCCGCCGGTATCAACGCCCAGCCACATAGCCGCTCCCGGGCATTGCGCATGCCCCTGTTAACCGTCGTTTATGGTGCCCGGTCAGCGCTGCCGGGAAAACTTCTGCGCAAACGGGTGAATACACCTTAACAAATCGTGGAATGGCATTATAATCCGTGCATCGTGAATTCCCGGGGACCTGTTGAATAGCGCTTATGGATAAGGAAATACTCGTCCACGCCGACCACCTGACCCGCTATTACAGCCAGACCTGCGCCGTCAGTGATGTCAGTTTTCAGCTGGCCAAGGGCGAGGTGCTCGGATTTCTCGGCCCCAACGGCGCCGGCAAGTCCACCACCATGCAGATGATCACCGGCAACCTGGCCCCCACTGCCGGTGAGATCAAGATCCACGGCATCGACCTGCTGGACCGGCCGAAGCAGGCGAAGCGCGAAATCGGATACCTGCCCGAGCAGCCGCCCGTGTACGTTGAGCTGACCGTGGACGAATACCTGCGCTACTGCGCCCGGCTGAACCGCATGGCCCGCAGCGGCATCACCCGCGCCATCGCCACCGTCAAGGAGCGTTGCGGGCTCGGCGCGGTCGGACACCGGCTGATCGGCAACCTCTCCAAGGGCTACCGCCAGCGCGTCGGCATCGCCCAGGCGATCATCCATACCCCGGCCGTGGTGATTCTCGACGAGCCCACCGTGGGACTCGACCCGATCCAGATTCGTGAAATCCGCAGCCTGGTACGTCGAACTCGGCCGTGAGCACGGCATTATCCTCTCCACCCACATTCTGCCCGAGGTGCAGGCCACCTGTAACCGGGTACAGATCATTCACCAGGGCAAGCTGGTGTTTGCCGACACCACGGCCGGACTGGACCGGCGCCTGAACGCCACCGCGCTGCTTGCGCACTTTCTTGCCCCACCGGAGAACAGCACCCTGGCGCAGGTCGCCGGCGTCACCCGGGTGGAACCCCTTGATGATGGCCGGGTACGGCTGCATTACGCAGACACCGATCCGTCGGAGGCGCTCGTGGAACAGGCGGTGGCCGGCCGCTGGCGCCTGTGTGAACTCACCCCCGAGCGCCGCACGCTGGAGCAGATCTTTATCGAACTGACCTGTTCCGACAATCCCGCAGCAACCACCCGGTCGGCGGCCTGATGATCCTGACCATCGCCGGGCGCGAGTTGCGCAGCCTGTTTCTGTCACCGCTGGCCTGGGCCATCCTGGCGGTGGTGCAATTTATCTTCGGCTACCTGTTTGCGACCCAGATCGAGACCTACCTCTATGTGCAGCCACAACTCGCGGCGATCGCGGGCGCACCCGGTGTAACGGACATCATCATCGCCCCGCTGCTGGCCGATGCCGCCATTATCCTGTTACTGATCACCCCGTTGATTACCATGCGCGTACTCAGCGAGGAACGCCGCAACCGCACCCTCAGCCTGCTGTTTTCGGCACCGGTATCGATGACGGAAATCGTTGCCGGAAAATATCTGGGGGTCCTGGCGTTCTTTCTGATCCTGCTGGGCATGCTCGCGCTGATGCCCCTGTCACTGAGCGTCGGCACGGATCTCGACCTTGGCAAGTTCGCTGCCGGGCTGCTGGCCCTGGGACTGCTGCTCGCGGCCTTCGCGGCCATCGGACTGTTTATGTCGGCGCTCACCGAACAACCCACGATAGCCGCCGTGAGCACCTTCGGACTCCTGCTGTTGCTGTGGATCATCGACTGGGCCGGCAGCAGTAACCAGGCCAGTGCCAGCGCACTGCTCGCCTACCTGTCCATGCTGCGCCACTACGAACCGTTACTGAAGGGCCTGTTCAACAGCACGGATGTCATCTACTACCTGCTGATCATTGCCCTGTTCCTTGGCTTGAGCATTCGGCGGCTGGATGCGCAGCGCCTGCCATGAAAGTCACACGCACCTCCCGCCTCCTGCTGCATTTGCAAACTCTGGCGTCCACGCTGCTGTTCATCGGCATCATCGGGCTGCTGGCCTGGCTGAGCACCCGCTATGTCTATCAGGCGGACTGGACCGCGGGCAACCGCAACACCGTCACGGACGACACCCGGTCACTGCTCGCAGAACTGGCAGGGCCCGTTACCGTTACCGCCTATGCGCGTGAAAACGAGCTGCTGCGCAGGCAGATCCTGGAACTCATCAACAGTTACCGGCGCTTCAAGGACGACATCGTCCTGGAATTCGTCAACCCGGACAGTGCACCCGAGCGTGTGCGTGAACTCGGTATCACCAGCGACGGTGAACTGGTCATCGCCTACCAGGGGCGCAGTGAACATATCCAGGCGCTCAATGAGCAGCAATTGACGAATGCACTGTTGCGCCTCGCGCACACGGAAGACCGCTGGGTCGCGTTCATGGCCGGGCATGGTGAACGTGATCCGCTCGGCGAGGCCAACCATTCCATGGGACTGTTCGGCAAGGAGATGCAGCGCAAGGGGCTAAGACCGCAAAGCATTCAGCTGCTCGAGGCGGGCATCCCCGCCAACGCCCGCGTGCTGGTCGTGGCCGGGCCGCGCGTCAGCCTGCTGCCGGGCGAAGTCGCCCTGCTGCAGGAGTATGTCGCCCGCGGCGGCAACCTGCTGTGGCTGGCGGAACCGGGTGATTTGCACGGCCTGGAACCACTGGCCGAGCAACTCGGCGTCGCCTTCCTGCCGGGCAAGGTGGTGGATGCCACCACGCAGGCATTCGGTATCGACAATCCCTCATTCGTACTGGTGACCCGCTACCCGAACCATGCCATTACCGCTGAACTGCAGGCGGTCAGTGTGTTCCCGGAGGCTGCCGCACTCGAAATCAACACATCCGACTGGCACACGACGCCGCTGCTGTCGACCCTGACCCGGGCCTGGACCGAGCTCGGCGCGCTGGAAGGCGAGATCCGCTTCGATCCCGACACCGACGAGCGCGCCGGACCACTGGACATCGGAGTGGCGCTGACCCGAACACTGGAGACAGCGGAGGACAACGCCGGCACTGAACAGCGGATTGTCGTTATCGGTGACGGCGATTTCCTCTCCAACACCTACCTCGGCAATGCCGGCAACCTGGACCTGGGCATGAACATACTGCACTGGCTTAGCCACGATGACGCCTTCATAGACATCAGCGTCACAGCCGCACCCGATACGCACCTGGAACTGGGCAGGACCGCCCGGGGTGCCATTGGCCTGGGCTTCATGGCCGGTCTCCCGCTGCTGTTGCTGTTCAGCGGCCTGGTGATCTGGCTGCGCCGGCGGCGGCGCTGACGCATATGTCAACACGCGCCCTGTTCAATCTCACCCTGGTGCTGCTGACGATCGGCCTGATCATGATCGTGTATTACAAACCCGGGCTGGAATCCGACAATACACTGCAACCGATCACTACACTGGACCCTGCGCAGGTGACCGACATCCGCATCACCCGCGCAGAACGCGGGCCGCTGCACCTTGTGAAAAAAACCGGTGTATGGATGCTCGCCGGGACAACCGAACTGCCGGCCTCCGCTTTCCAGGTGCGCGCGCTGCTGCCACTGCTGCAGGCGAGTGCGGTGCACAGCTATTCGGCCGGTTCGCTGGATCTGGCAGCACTCGGACTTGACCCGCCGCTGGCCACCATTACCCTGAGCGCCACTGAAATCCGTATCGGCACCACCGAGTCGCTGGAAAACAAACGCTATGCGCAAGTCGGCAATACCGTGTATTTGATCGACGACCGCTATCAGCACCTGATCAATGCCGACTGGAGCAATTTCGTCAGCCGCAAGCTTCTGCCTGCGAATGCTGAAATCACCCGGCTGCAACTGCCCGATATAACCCTGACGCGCACAGCTGATGATCAGTGGCAGGTTGATCCGGAAACCGCCGACACCAGCGCCGATGCCATCCAGCAGCTGATCGACACCTGGGAACGCGCCAGCGCCCTGTATGTGCGCCGCCATGCAAACACCGGTGCGGATGAAACCATTCGCATCACTACCGGCGCGGACGCTGAGCCGGTCACCTTCACGATCAGTGCGCGCACCCCCGATCTGATCCTGGCGCGTACTGACCTGGGCATCGAGTATCACCTTACGGATGACCAGGGACCGGCGCTGCTGTCGCTGGATTATGCGGAAACCGGACAGGAACCGGATGTACCGCCTTCTGAATAGCGAGGACTGTCGCCGTGCTGCCTGCACCTGATCGGCCGGTACGCAGGGCGCACCCCCAGTGATCATACTTCCATGCCCGAACTCCCCGAAGTCGAGACCACCCGCCGCGGTATCGCTGTGCATGTCACCGGCAAACGTGTCACCCGCGTCATTGTGCGCAACCCGGATCTGCGCTGGCCGGTACCCGGGCGGCTGGCGCGAGAGATCACGGGCCAGACCATCGAAGCTGTCACGCGCCGTGCCAAGTACCTGCTGTTGAAGACAGGCAGCGGCACCGCCATCCTGCACCTCGGCATGTCGGGTAGCCTGCGCATCGTCGACGCAGGCCTGCCAGCCGCTAAACACGACCATATCGATATTGTCCTGAACGGCAAGCGCGCCCTGCGCTACACCGACCCGCGCCGCTTCGGCAGCCTGCACTGGACCCGCGGGCCGGCCGAGCGGCACCGACTGCTGCGTGACCTGGGCCCGGAACCGTTAAGTAGCGGGTTGACCGGAGATTACCTGTATGCGACATCCCGGGGGCGCAGAGTGGCAATCAAGAATTTCATCATGAACAGCCACATCGTCGCCGGCATCGGCAACATCTACGCCTGTGAGGCGCTGTATATGGCCGGCATTCACCCGCAACGCGCCGCGGGCCGCATCAGCAAAAAGAAATATGCACTGCTGGCGGAGGTGATCAAGGAAGTCCTGAGCGATTCTATTGCGCAGGGCGGCACCACCCTGCGCGATTTCGTCAACGGTGACGGCGAACCGGGTTACTTCAAGCTGCATCTGAACGTCTACGGCAAGACGGGCGAACCCTGCCTCAGTTGCCGGGTACCGATCCGCGCGATACGCCAGGGACAGCGCTCGACGTTTTATTGCCCAAAATGCCAGAACTAGGCCAACCCGATCCGGGCGCAGGAAAATGGGGACATTCCGGATTTTTTCTTTAGTAAAAAATCCGGAATGTCCCCATTTATACCGCTTCGAACACTGATAGGCTAATATTAACCTTGGACAGAGGCAGCAAACGGGTGCGCGCACACAGGTCCCGGCAGAAGCGGAGCAGGGCACCCGGCTTCCGTTTCGACGATCAATAATAAGGAATAATCATGACTTCTGGATCTGAATCAGGAAATAACACCGGCGCCCTGAACAGGGGCATTGTCATTGCCGCTATCGCGGGGTTGTTTATCGGCAGCGTCAGCGCCTTCGGAATATACAGCCGCATCATCGAAACGCCACTGCAGCAGGAGAACGAGAATCTGAAAGCCGAAATATTACAGATTGAACTCGATAGAAGCGAAGATGCCCAGTCTGTTTCCGGTGACGAAGATCAGACAAATCAAGACGATCTAAACGATCAAATAGAAGCGCTGCGCAGCCAGCTGGATACAATGGCAGCGAGTAATGAAGCAACGGTACAGGAACTCCAGCTGGAGCTGGAGAAAAGTCAGGCGCAGTACCGGAGCGCGTTGAAGAGCCTGCAAAGAGAACGCCGGCGCAATCAAAACCCGGCCGATGGATGGTCCGGAAAATACAACTAATGCATTCGCATCGTTAATGGCGCACACCGGCCATTGACTAGACATCGATCAGCAACTGGATAACCGATTTGGCTGCGAATCCCATGATACCCAGGCCGAGCGACAGAAAAATAACCAGGGTGCCCATCCGTCCGGCACCGGATTCCCGTGCCAGCCGGAACATGACAAAGATCATGTATGCGATCAGCCCGCCCACACCGGAATACAATGAAACCGTTTCAAACTGCGCTACTGTCATGACCGGACTCCGCTCACCCGCCTGGGCTTCACTGGAAGGCCGTTATTATACAAAAAATAGATATATATTTATATTTTAATATGCTTACATAGCATCACCCTGCGCCTATAATATATTTTAAATCAATTACTTAAATAATTACTATGCAGACTCAGGATGCCAAGTCACTCAAGGAACGCGAGCGCAACAGCTGGGCTGCAGCGGCCGCTGGCTGGCGCCGCACCCTTGCGCAGGAGCGCATCCTGCCGTCGCCAGCAAGTAAGTAAGTCAACTATCTTTCTGACGCATGCAACGCTCGCATCCGCTCAAGACACTCAATAGCATTATTTTCTACACCAGCTGCATGCTGTTGCTGGCCTCCTGCTGGCAACGCAACCAGTTCCCGGCCGACATGGCCGTTGCCGCTGACCTGCTGCAGGCCCCGGCACAACAGGAAAGCGGCGACCCGGTGTTTACCGTCACCCACAAGGGCATCACCTACAGGATAGAACCACGCTACCATTATGACCTGAAGGGACTGGTGGTCTCCTATGCGCATCATGACGGCAACTACAGCCTGCACCGGCTCTGGAATGACCATATCAACGTGGCCGATCTGTGCGTGGTCTGGAGTGACAATGCACAGCAACTGGATCTGAACCGCTTCAGGTTCTGGAACGGGAAGTTCACCTGCAATTTCGAAACCGACGATACCGCTGCCTGGAAACGCTTTCGGCCTGACCAGATTTCAAATAATCACCTGCTCACGAACGATGCCGGCATACGCAAGGCGCTTGGCAAGGTCAGCGTCGGTGACCAGGTGCACATCCGTGGCTGGCTGGCCAACTACTCCAATGCCACGGGATTTTCGCGCGGCACCAGCACGACGCGTACCGACACCGGCAACGGTGCATGCGAGACCATTTACGTTACCGACTTCAGCATACTTGCAATCCATGCAGACCGTCTGGCGCAGTCTGCTGAAGCTTTCTGCGCTGGGTGTCATCAGTACCAGCCTGATCTGGCTGGTTGCGGTGGTGCGCGGCCGGTTTTGATCGGACCGGTTACGCTGCGGCGCGCGGCGCGCCTGCCCACCCGGAGGCAGCTTTACTCGATGACCGCGATCCGCGCGCTGCCGATACCGCGCGGATCGCTGGCGGAATAAACCTTGTCCTGCTCACGGTCCCAGTAGACTGCCTGCATGTTGCCATAGGTCGATCGCAGGGGCTTGAGCTGATGGCCGCGCTGCCGCAGCGCCGCGGCCAGTGCATTCGGCAGTGCCCCCGCTTCGTACTGCAGGACATCGGGCAGGTACTGGTGATGAAAGCGCGGCAGGCTCACCCAGGACTGCGGCCGGTTGCCACTGGCCAGGTCCAGGATGCCCAGCAGGACCATGGTGATGATACGGCTGCCACCCGGCGTGCCGAGAATCGCCACACCCGCGTCGCTTTCCACGAAGGTCGGTGACATGCTGGACAGCGGTCGCTTGCCGGGCGCGATGGCATTGGCCTCCCCGCCCACCAGGCCATAGACATTCGGCACCCCCGGCTTGGCGGAAAAATCATCCATCTCGTCATTCAGCAGCACCCCGGTCCCCGGTGGCACCACGCAGGCGCCGAAGGGATAGTTGATGCTCAGGGTTGCTGCCACCCGATTGCCCGCGCGATCGAGAATGGAAAAATGAGTCGTGTCCCGGCCGCCATCCGGCAATGCCCGCCCCTCCCATGCCGCACTGGGTGTGGCGCTCTCCAGTTCAATGGTGGCGCGCAACGCGGCAGCGTAAGCCGGGCTGGTCAGGCGGGCGACGGGCACCGGAAAATAATCGCTGTCTCCCAGATACACTGCACGATCACGGTAGGCACGCCGCATGGTCTCGATGATGACATGGGTACGGGTTGCGGTATCGAGTCGCGCCAGCGGGAAACCGGACAGGATATTCAGCATCGATACCAGCGCCACACCGCCCGATGACGGCGGCGCCGCCGAGGTGACCCGCATGCCATGGTATTCCCCGACAACCGGCCGGCGTTCCCTCACCTGATACTGCGCCAGGTCCGCCAGCGTCCAGATACCACCGGCCGCACGCACCCCCTCGACCAGCTGCCTGGCCACTTCGCCCTGGTAGAAACCGGCATGGCCGTCACGTGCCAGCGCCGCCAGCGTTGCTGCCAGGTCGGGCTGCAAAATGCGCGTTCCTGTCTCCGGCACGCCAAAATCCCTTAGATAGATCCGCATGGCTTCCGCGTTATCCTGCAGCGCCGTCAACCGGAAATGTGCCAGCTGCCGGTAATGCGCATCCACCTCGAAACCATCACGTGCCAGCCGCATGGCCGGCTCCAGGGCAGTGCTCAGCGGCAGGCGGCCATAGTGCGCGGCGATATGTGCGAGCGCAGCCGGCTCACCCGGAATACCCGCTGCCAGGGCACCGTCGACCGACAGTCCGGGAACGACCTCGCCCGCAGGATCAAGATACATATTGCGGCGGGCGGCCAGCGGTGCCTGCTCGCGGCCGTCGATCATGACGTCATGCCCGTCCCGCGCACGGTGCAGCAGCCAGAAACCGCCCCCGCCGAGCCCGGAGCTGTAGGGCTCTACGACTGCCAGCACCGCGCTGACGGCAACCGCCGCATCGAAGGCATTGCCGCCCGCGGCCAGCACCTCCATACCGGCCTGCGTGGCCAGCGGGTGGGCACTGGCAATCGCCGCGGCAGGCGGCCTGCCGGCCCACAGCGTGGTGGCCTGCACACACAGGATGAACACTAAAAAGGCCCCGGTCAGGAGCCTTCTGTACACGGTCGCCGCTGGCGTGATCACTGCGCTGCCTTCCCGGTCAGCTGCTGGTATTTAAGCAGCAACTGTTCCCTGCTCTCCGGATGCGCCTGATCGACGAGGATACATTCCACCGGACAGACTTCCACACACTGGGACGTCTCGAAATGCCCCACGCATTCCGTGCACAGATCCGGATTGATCTCGTAGATTTCCTCGCCCTGATAGATGGCGTCATTGGGGCATTCCGGCTCGCACACATCACAATTGATGCACTCGTCTGTAATCGTCAATGACATGATGTATTCCTGCAGACACAACCCGTCGCCCGCGGGTCAAAACTGATTGCAAGCAGGTCGGGCAATGGTTTCATCCTGCAAATGGATTTATCGTATGTTGTGAGGGACCGCCTGGTTCTTTAACAGTACAGAAGAACCCACCGCGAGTTCCCTGCTGCATAACTTTAATTCATGGAATCAAGTAATGCAGCCACAACTTTCTTGTGGACAAACGGACTGACATCACCGCCCAGTACGGCGATCTCCCGCACCAGGCTGGAGGAAATGTAGGAATACTGCTCGGCGGGCGTCAGAAACAGGGTTTCGATCTCCGGCGCCAGGTGACGGTTCATACCGGCAAGCTGGAACTCGTACTCGAAATCAGACACCGCTCGCAAGCCGCGCAGAATCATGCCCGCATCCTTCTGACGCAGAAAATCCACCAGCAGGTTATCGAAACTGCACACCTCAACGTTATCGATATGCCCCAGCACCTCGCGCGCCAGCGTCACCCGCGTCTCGATCGGAAAGGCCGCCTGTTTATCGGGGTTCACGGCGACCGCCACGATGACCTTGTCGAACAGCCGCGCGGCACGCTCCACCAGGTCGGCATGGCCATTGGTGATGGGATCGAAAGTCCCCGGATAGACAACGGTATCCATGCGCTGATTATGACTGATTCAGGGAATCGGGTACAGCGAGGGGTGCAGTACGGGACGGAAACACATCGCCGCCAGCAGGCCGCTCCCACAGGCGGTCAATAAGAACACTGTGGGAGCGCCCGATTAAGCGCCGGGTGCAAGCGCCGTCCTTCGGCGCGATGGTTACGGAAACCCATCGCGGCCAGGAGGCCGCTCCTACAGGCGGTAAATAAGAACACTGTAGGAGCGCCGTCCTCCGGCGCGATGGTTTCGGAAACCCATCGCGGCCAGGAGGCCGCTCCTACAGGCGGTAAATAAGAACACTGTAGGAGCGCCGTCCTTCGGCGCGATGGTTACGGAAACCCATCGCGGCCAGGAGGCCGCTCCCACAGGCGGTCAATAAGAACACTGTAGGAGCGCCCGATTAAGCGCCGGGTGCAAGCGCCGTCCTTCGGCGCGATGGTTACGGAAACCCATCGCGGCCAGGAGGCCGCTCCTACAGGCGGTAATAAGAACACTGTAGGAGCGCCGTCCTTCGGCGCGATGGTTACGGAAACCCATCGCGGCCAGGAGGCCGCTCCTACAGGCGGTAATAAGAACACTGTAGGAGCGCCGTCCTTCGGCGCGATGGTTACGGAACCATCGCGGCCAGGAGGCCGCTCCTACAGGCGGTAATAAGAACACTGTAGGAGCGCCCGATTAAGCGCCGGGTGTAAACGCCGTCCTTCGGCGCGATGGTTACGGAAACCCATCGCGGCCAGGAGACCGCTCCCACAGGCGGTTAATAAGAACACTGTAGG
>CAVYHX010000017.1:0-94591 GCA_963768415.1 uncultured Gammaproteobacteria bacterium | reverse complement strand
GTTACGCCGAAGGATACGGATCTCAAGCTCTGGTATGTCCGGAATAATTCAAAGGTCGTGGAGGACCCGTTCGACGAGCTTGACATCGAAGCAGATGAAATATCATACGGTATCGGCCTGCAGCACCCGGTCTACCGAACGCTTAACCAGAACGTTTCCCTGGGTGTATCGCTGGAGCGACGCAAGAGCGAGACACAGTTACTCGGCGAGCCCTTTTCGTTTTCACCGGGGGCGGAAAACGGCGAGGTCAAACTGACCATCATGCGCTTTACCCAGGAATGGCTGGATCGCTACCGGCGCCGGGTACTGGCCGTACGTTCCACATTCAGTTTCGGGCTTGATACCTTGGGCGCGACGGTTAACGGCAATGATGGTGACGGCAAATTCGTATCCTGGCTCGGTCAGTTTCAGTGGGCCCAACGTCTCGGTGAACGCACCCAGGTTATTCTGCGCGCGGATGCTCAATTCGCGAATGGGGCGCTGCCCTCGCTGGAGCAGTTTGCCGCGGGTGGCTTATACACCGTGCGTGGTTATCGAGAGAACCGCCAGGTTACCGACCAGGGATTTTTTGCATCGCTGGAGTTCCGCTTCCCGGTCTGGACGAGCAAAGACGGGCGCAATAGCATACAGATCGCCCCATTCTATGACTATGCCGCGGTGCGGAACCGTTCCCGGCCCACGCCGGGACCCCGGAATTTCTCGAGCCCCGGGGTTGGGATACTCGGGGACTTCGCCAACAGAGTTCACGCCGGCCTCTATTATGGCCATGCACTGCAGGATTTCGATGATCCGGATGATGATATCCAGGATGACGGTTTCCATTTCACCGTCACACTGGATTTCTAGTCCGCTGCCGTCAGATTGGACGTATGAATAATTTATTCCTGTGCCGTCGCCTGCAAGTGCGCCTGCTCGAAGGCTGACACCACAGGCAGATCCGCCTGCTGGAGTAGCGCGATTCGCTGTCTGACAAGGCTGGGGTCTTCCGGATTGCGTCCGATCAATTCAGACAATGTGGCTATGGCGTCGTACCAGTATCCCGTCTCTGCATAGATACGCACAGCTTGTTCCGGCGTTGATTGCTGTAGCCGCTCCTCGAGTTCCCTGGAGGTTTTCTCGTAGCGTATCCTGCCGCTGGAAAGAATATCGCTTGATCGTTGATCCGGATCCTGCACCAGCGCAATAGACCACTGGTATGACTTGCCTGGCTCGAGCGTGACACCGAAATCAGAAAGACTGAGCCTGTGTATTCCGGGCAGCAAGCTTTCATTCTGCATTGAGTCAATCATGGGCTGAACTTCCACATCACTGATCAGCGCAAATTCGAAACGGGTGGTAACGGCCTTGGAAAGGTACCAGAACAATGTCGGCTGCGCCTGCGTTGTATACGCCGTATGCGGCGGTGTGATTAACGCAATATAGGCGCTGGCATCGCCAGGGCCGCGGGTACCGCCTCCAACGCGTGCCGCGGGTGCACCGCGCTGTGGTGGCCGATACATCGGGAAGTCAGCAACAGATTCTGCTGCACCGGGGCCTGCATCCTGCATCAGCTTGTCGACAGACTCTTCTTTACTATCAGACCCGACGGTACCGGTTACAGTGTCAGCAATACACAGCGGCGTTCCAAACATCATGCCCTGTAGCACTATCAGTCTTGCAAGTCTTTTGAGTATCATCATCGCATATCCTGTATATCACCTATTATCCTGTATACGCTTATTCTCTCATATTTGCCTTTCAGCGGCAGCTCGCCTACCGGTTCAGCCACGAATCTTTCCTTGACCAGCCGCCACGTGGATGCGGCGATCAGTATTCTGCAATCCTCTTCACTACCGGCGCCTTCACCGAAGCTGGTTTTGTCAAAGCTCTCCAGCCGGGCAGCGATATTGACTGTATCCCCAACTGTAGTGTATTTCATGCGTTTTGCGCTGCCGATGCACCCCGCAACCACATTGCCGGTACAGATTCCTATGCGCATGCGTAATCTGGGCGTACCATTTCGATCGCATAAGCTGTTGATTTTTGTGAGTTCCGTATCCATATCCAGCGCGCAACGCAGGGCATTTACAGCATCCTCACGGATCTCGGCCTTAGCGCTATGTTTAATGGGTACGCCAAAGTTGGCTTTTATTGCATCTCCGTAGTAGTCATCGATCACGCCACCATGTTCAATAACGATATTGGCCATTTCCTCCATGTAGGTGTTCAGCCAGTCCATAAGCTCGTCGGGCGCGAGAGCTTCGGAGATGGTTGTGAAGTGCTCGATATCCGTAAACAGGACCGTAGCCGTCACTTCTTGCGGAATTAGACGTTTTCCGCTGATAAAGCGATCCCGTTGACACCAGATTTCGGCGGCTATGTCATCGGAGACATGTGTACTGAACAGTTGCATCAGGAGGTTTCGCTGCGCACGTTCGTGACCCGAAAGATAGGCAGTTACCAGCGCCACTGAGCCGAGCCATCCCAGGGCAGGCGTGATCATGGGTATCCACCAGCGGCCGATAAAAGCGCCGAAGGCCACGAAGCCGAGCACTGCCAGGCCTGTTGAGACCACCACTACAAATCTAGCGGGTGAATTAATACGCAGTCCGATGGTGGCGCCCAGCAGGCACCACATAAACAGCCACAGCGCCTGGGCGCGTCGGTCAAGTGAGCGTAGTGGCTGATCACCATCCAGTGCTGCCCTGATCAATTGGCCGGCAAGCTGTGCATGCAGTACGACTCCCGGCACCCCACGGCTGTGTTGTGCCTGGCTGGTGAATGGTGTGAAGAACCGGTCTTTCACACTCTCAGCGGCAACACCGACAATGACGGCCTTATCAAAAAAGATATCCGGGACAAACGACTCTGCCAGCAGCTCCTGCAGGGACAGCGTCAGGAAGGGGGATTCGCCATTCCTGAAGTCAAGCAACAGCTGGTAGCCTGCCGCGTCGGCTCCCGTGTAAGGTCCATCATCCGGTTCGAACGGAGGCAGCGTTGTTTCCCCGAGGCGGATGTGTGCCGGATCCGCTTCGCCCGCCCGGGGCAAATATTTTGTCATAACGCAAATAGCGCAGTGCCAGCTTCAGAGCGAAGCTGGACATGACTGCTTCCCCCTCTATCGAGAAACAAGAGTCCACGCCGAACCTCACCTCCGGGATCAAGGACCATGTCGCTAAAGCCTACCCGGCCGGCCTCCTCCATCGCTGCCGGCGCGCGGATGCCCGGGTTTCCTTCACTCCCGAACTTGTTGATAAGAATGATGGCGGGGTGACTTTTGAGCGTCGTTTCCAGTTCGCGCGTCCCCGGCGGGACCGGTATGTCGCGATAGACATCCAGCCCTATAACCCGGGGGCGGGCCGAATCAAGACGTTCCAGGATCCTGGCGAGGGTGCCATCGCTGAGGGGCCATTCTCCGATGGCATTGATGTCGTCCTCAGTGATCGTAACCAGCACAATCCGTGTATCTGTTTGCTCCGACTGGGGCAATAACCGCAGAAATAAATCGTATGCGGTCAGCGTTACTAATCTGCAGGTGACCCCCGCTACGCAGCCAGGACAGGGTGCCGAAGACCGTCAGGCACACCAGCAATGCGACAGTCACCGGTTCCCGGGAAATGCGCGCCAGCCGGCCCTGGCTATCAATGCCGATCATTGCCAGTTACCTATCAACAAGAAGGCGGACCAGTAGCCCGGATGGCGGTAACGCTGATCCTGTAGCAGTTTGATCTGTGCCTGCTGCAGTGAACGGGCCTTACTCAGCGAGGCATCCTGCAATCGGACGTAGAATTCGTCGATCAACAATGCCGTCGCCTGGTCGCTGATGGCCCATAGCGTTGCCAGTGCACTGCGCGCCCCCGCCTTGACGGCAACACCGGCCAGACCGAGAGCGGCCCGGTTATCACCCGCTGCCGTCTGGCAGGCACTCAGTGTCAATAGCTCGACCGGATTCTCCCGGTAGCGGCTTACCGACATATACAGTTCAAGCTGGTTTAGCCGTAACCGGTCATCAAACGCCTGGATAAAGGATTCTTCGGTTTCCGCTTCAAACTTGCCATGCGAGGCGATGTGCACGATTGCGTAATCCTCGCCCTCGAGTTCGCGCCGGAGTGCCGAAGTTACAAAGGTGTCATCCTGCAGCCTGCGACCACCATAAAGTTGTTGAATAGCGTCCAGCTCTTCATCGACATGGGGCAGTCCACCGAATCCGCCTTGTGGCACCGTCAAACCGCTCAGGAGGATCTTGATATTTTGCCGGTCAATCGGTCGTGGATCCGTCAACTCAAGACCCGGTGTCGTGGCAATGGCATACTTCTGGATCAGGAACTGCTGGCCATCGTGCAGAGCAGCAAGCGGTATGGTACGCAACGCCCCGCCGGGTATGATGACCAGGGTATCGATGTTGTGCGCGCTCAGGGATGATTCGATCGGCTTCACCAGCCAGTCGTATAACTGTCGGGCATGCAGCATATATTCACGGGTCGTGCGTTTCTCAAGCTTGTGTCGAAATGCCGCCACTTCGTCATTCAACTGCTTTTCCGCTACCTCAACCGAAACTGCCTCCATTCCAGAGGCATAGGTCAGTAACAGCACTGTCCGCTGCGCAAGCACAATGGGATAGACGACTGCTGTGCCGGGGGAAAGTGCTGCGTCAATTCGCTTTACCTTTTCCCGGGCCGTCGCGACACATTCATCCTGGAAATAGTCCTGCAGTTCCGCAGCCTTGAATCGTTCCATGGTTTCCTGAACTTCCCACAGATAGCCGGCGCGGCGATCGGTATCAGCGGATGACATCCCCAGCTCCAGCTAACAGACCTACATATTCCCGGTACAGTGGTGTCACGCCCTCTGCAAACGCTTCCCTGGTCGCCGGACATGCGCATTAACAGCTCGGCACGGATCCGTCCCAGGGTGGCGACTGCCTGGCGGTAGCTGGTGAGGGATGCCTTCCGCTTGCCTTGCGTATACAGCAATCGTGCGGTTTGCCATTGCCAGCGGTAAAGTGATTCCGGAGCAGATGACGCCTGCGCGAGAAAGACGGCCTGCTGGCTGAGACGAAGTGCCTCTTCGGTGCGCCCCTCCTTTTCGTAAAGGGCGGAGAGATAGCCCGCTGCATAGGCCCCTGTGCTGCTGTCGCCCAGTGATTCGGAGATCTTCCGGGCCTCGGTGAGGAGCCTGTAGGTATCGGTCAGATCAGTTTGCTCGCCGGTGTGCCCGTGGAGAGTCCTCGCTCAACACCCCAAGTCGCAGTAACAGGAAGGTTTTATCATGCGAGTCGTCAAGCCGCTGAAGTTGTGCTTGCGCCCGCTGGATCAGCGTTCTTGCCTGCCGGTATTTTTCGATCTCTCAATGCCGCCGCTGCTGCGTTAGAGTCGGCCCTGGCTGCCTGCAGCATCGTTGCCCTCGACCTGTATGGATGCGGAACTTTTCGTATAGAGTTCCAGGGCCTCTTCGTAGTCGTTTTCATACATTCGCAGGTTGGCCAGGTCGTTATAGGCGGCGGCCAGGACTGCTGGATTGCCGGTCCTGCTCCGCCAGCTTGAGTGCCCCCTCGAGCTGTTTGCGTGCCTCTTCGATATGACCGCCGGCAAGATAGGCCGTGCCAAGCTGGCGTTTCAGCTGCGCATGCTGCAGTAGATCTTCAGAATCTACTGCCAGCTGGAGGGCCGAATCCAGGTGTGCAATCGACTGCGGGTAGTTGCCACGCTGCAGATAAACACTGGCGAGGCGACCGTGGAGATCGATGCGCATGTTTTTTTCATCTGTGCGCTCAGCAATCGCCAGAGCTTTTTCCCATTCGATCAACAGTTTGCTCCATCTGACCTCTACGCAACGCATCCTGGCCGCTTTGCAGATAATCCTGATACTTCACCTTGTGAACCGAATGCTTCGCCGACCAGTCGGAAATCTGCGGTAAAACCGCACAAGATAACGCACAATAAGAGATAACCGGGGGTCAGCAGACACTGTACAAAGCGTATGCGCTTGCACGTAATTCCAGAGGTGGACCGGACAGGTTGTAGATCTCTGTGCATCCTGGAAAATCCTTGCTTCACTTTGCCTCCTGGCGGATTGGCAGATAATTATATCAAGAGGAACTTCTGGCTGCTCTCCTCCAATTCTGGCCCAGCAAGCTGCAATTGCAAGGCCCTGTGGCCGAAAGACCGCTTTCGCTGGAATCACGACTGTTATCTATCGGGCTTGCCACGTGCTTGCGCAAGTCCCGATAATCCGGATACACCCCGGTACCCGGATCGCAGCACGGTAATCTAGTCACAACCATCATCTTCCGTAAGGTACTCGCCGGTTTCCGGATCCTTGATTGGTGAACCCTGGTCATCGGTTTTAATGGTAGAAGTGAACATCATGGATTCGATGCGATCATGCTGTTCAGTCATGGCACGCTCAACGACTGTATCCGGAAGCTTGTGGTAGATCATCACCCGCCCTTCCGCTTCATGTTGCAGTTGTGCCTGTGTCGGTTCGAAAAGCCGTGATTCCTGCCAGCGGGTGTAGTTCGAGTCATCCGCAGCCACCAGCCCGGGAGTAATGACGCCGGCGCAGATTACCGCTGCAATTATCGATTGTCTGTAATGCATCTTCATGATCGCCTCCTCCTGTGTGACTGACAACAGTTCAGAACGTGATTACCGGATCGGAGCCTGTTGCAGTCGTTGATGAACAGTGTATGAGGGAGGTGTCAGAAGGTCGGTGATGTTTTGCAGCGTATATCTGTGAACTATTCACATAAAATTGCCGGCGTGGACGACCGGTGACCGCGATACGCGGATGATCGGGTAGATTGTGTGGCGGGTGAGGAAGGGTATCAGGCTGCTCTGCTACCAGGCATGTGGCAGCTTCTCCTTGATCTTCAGGCATTTATCTTCGAATTCGATGTATCCACCGGATTTAAGGTCCTTGAAAATACGAGAGACCATTTCGCGCGACGAACCAACGCGGTCCGCGATATCCTGATGAGTCAGCTTCTCCCTGATAATAAGTTGCCCGTCATCCTGTTCGGCAAGTTGCAGTAGTATTCGGGCGACGCGCCCATAGACATCCATTAATGCCAGACTGCGCACATTGTCCGTTGCAATCCGCAGTCTTTTGATCAGACCACGGATCACGTGAAGTGCAACCTGCGGATTAGTGCGCAGGCATGCTTCAAAATCGGATTTGGAGATCATGCTGAGGCTGGTTTTTTCCAGAGTGATGACAGTGGCGGATCGTGGCTCATCATCGAAAAGTGCCATCTCGCCGAAATACTCGCCAGGCCCGTGATGATTCAGGACAATTTCCTTGCCCTTTTCATCGCTGAGGAAAGCCTTGACCCTGCCCGAAACCACGACAAACAGGGCATCACTGCTGTCGCCTTCATGAATGATCACATTGTTCTTTGGATATACCCGGGTCACCGAGTGTTTCGTTAGAACTTTCAGGTCCTCGTCTGCGAGGTCCGAAAAAAGTGAAATATTTCCTAGCATATCGGTCATTTCAGGCTAAGCACCAGTGTCATCTCGGAGTTCCTGCACATCCGCCCTATTACTACATCGCCATGCAGTACAGGGTAGCATTTACAGACGAATTTCAGCGCAGACGGAAAAACATACTGTTTTTTATGGTGAATTTTAATTTGTGATGAGCCATGGCAGTGCAAGCGGCGGCAGACTGGATGCGCCACGGATTCTGCGCGACCCGACTATCGTTTATTGCATTGACCGGGCGCGTGCCTGAAACCGGTGGAACTCAGGCCTCATCAACAGGCGAGGCATCGACCTCGTAGGGCCAGTCGCGGATACCGCCAGTCATGGACATCGCCTTGATATTTCGTTCGCGCAGCAAAAACGCACCGGCCTTGCTGCGGCGGCCGCTTCGGCAGTAAACAACGTAAGTCGCATCCGGGTCGAGTTGATGAACATCCCAGCGTAACCGGTCCAGCGGTATCAGGGGGGCGCCGGGGATCCGGGACTCTTCGTATTCCATGTCATAGCGGCAATCGAGCCAGCGGGCTTCACCCTGTGTGACCATTTCCAGCGCCCGGTCCGCGCTGATTTCCTCAACCAGGTTGGATTTGATCAGTTCATCAAAATCATCCTTGTCCAGAACGAGCAATGTGCCCGGTGTCGTCATGGTGACAGTGGCATTGCGATAGGCATCCTGCAACAGTGCCTCTTCCCCAAAGGCATCGCCCGGCCCGAGTTTTGCCACGCAACTGGTCTCATCGGTGAACGGGTCCGTGCGCATGACATCGGCCTCGCCACTGTCGATGAGGTAATAGCAGTCGCCTTTATCTCCTTCCGTCACGACGGTCTCCCCGGCCTGCACCTGTTTCGGGTACATGCGCCTGAATACCTCCCTGGCATTCTCAAGCGGGACCTCGTGGAAGATCGTGATCTGCTTGACGAGGTTCATGCGGCGTTTGAGTTCGGGATCGTTCTCCATGTCTTCCGCGAAATGCTGGCTCCAGCCGAGCAGCACGTCGATGCTGTCCGCGTTGATCTTGATGTAGCGGATATCGGTCAATGCGCGGGCCCGTATATTGTTTGCAGCACCAAGGAACGCAAAGCTCTCCTCGTTTTCCGCAGGCTTGATCGTCCAGGTATAGCTCTGGTCGTTGCCGCCCTCGACAGACCAGGTGCGCTGGGCCTCAAGCTCGCCCTCGACCAGGATGATATGGTCGTGCATCACACTGTTTTCCCTGATGATGATTTCACCGGCATGCGCCGTGGTGATGCCATTCTGTTCCAGCAGACTGGTCAGTTGTTGTGTCGACAGTGGACCCAGCAACCGGGTCATGCGTAGTCGTTTTGCGAGCGCTTCCATCGTTTCCTCCTCACGGTCAGCATTGAGTGTACTCAGTTGCCCCCCCTCAGAGCCGCCAGGCCGGTTGGGATATATCAGGTTCTTCATCGGGTGGTCGAACCCCTGCTGGATAATATGGTCTGCGCCAAATGTATCCAGGCAACCGGATTGCTCCAGCACCTTGTGCACATCGCTTCTTGTCACATAGATATAGATTTCATCGCCCCTGCTGCGCCTGCTGTTCGCCTCGGCAGCCAGCATCATGGCGCCCGGCACATCCAGGTAGGTCAGGTGGTCTGTTCTCAGCAACAGGATATTGTTGTCATCCTTCTCGCCGAGTTGTGACAAGGGCACGTTCAACGTGCCGCACAGAACCGAAGAACAGGTTGCCATCGATGGTCACCACGGTAACCGGGCGGCCGTCGCGGGCGCTGTGTGCTTTCAATCAGAATATTGGGTGTCGAGGCATACCACAGGTACACCACAAGTGACAGCAGCAGGCCGACGAACACGCCGACAGTCAGGCCCAGGCCCAGCGCGGCAATAAAGGTGAGCGCAAAGATGGCCGTTTCCTGCCGGGTGCGCAGGATCTTGCGGATGCCCTTCAGATCGATCAGTCCGTAACCCACGAGGATCAGCGCGCCGGCCACCGCCGCCATGGGGATGTAGGCAATCACCCGGGCTACCCGCAAACACAATCAACGCCAGAAACACAGAGGCATACACGGCTGCCATGGGCGTGCGTGCACCGGCATCGTAGTGTGCCGCGCTGCGATTGAAGGAACCGGAGCCGGCAAAGCTCGACAGGAAAGGAGCAACGACATTGGAAATACCCTGCCCGATAATCTCCTGGTTGGTGTCGATGTGCTGGCCGGACTTCTCCGCCAGGGAGCGGGAAATCACCACTGTCTGCATCAGCCCGAGGAAGGCAATGGCAAAGGCACTGCCAAGCAGTTCCCGGAGGACGTACATGGATTCCAGGTCAAAACTCGGTGCCGAGAAAGGCAACAGGGACGATAGAGAGGTTGCCGATCAGTTCGATCTGCGTGGTTGCGGGACCATACAACAGGTTCAGCACGCTGGCAGCGAGCAGCCCGACGAACACGGCGATAACCAGTGAATAGCGCTTCCAGTAACGCCGTGCGAGCAAACCGGAAAGGACGGTGATGACACCCACGCCAAGCGCGTAGCCATTGGCGCGCGGGATATCGTGCACGACCTGGTAGAGGCGAACAAAGAACGGTTCGCCCAGATTGGATAGCACCCCCAGCAGGGCGCTGCCGGCGGACACGATGATGATCAGGGCCACCGCCAGTACGATGGCGCTAATCACGGTCTGTGAAATAAAGTCCAGCACAGCACCCAGCCTGAGTATGCCGAGGGCGAGCTGAATGACACCGACCATCAGGGTCAGTGCCAGCACATAGCCGATGTAATATTCATTCCCGGCGCTGGCAAACGGTGCGACCGCCCAGGCAATCAGCACACAAACGGCGGTGTTGGGCCCGGACAGGGTATGCCAGGAGGAACCCCACAGGGAGGCAAAGATGACGGGGAAGATGCTGGTATAGATACCGTATTCCGGCGGCATACCGGCCAGCGTGGCCAGTGCAATGGACTGCGGCAGGATCAGGATGGCGCCAATCACGCCTGCCTCGATATCCGGGCCGGACGGTATTCGGCTTGACTGCCGGCAACCATTGCAGGAAGGGCAGCAGCGTGGATGAGAACATCGCTCTGACGCCCGCGATGCTCATCAGTCAAACAGCCCCTTGAGCAACCCTTTCCTCGGATCGAACGGCCGGATCTGCAGATTGATGTATGCGGCAACATCGAGTGCTTCCTGGTCAGTGAGTGACCAGGGCTGCCCCAGCGGCATGTTGGCCTTGATGAAACCGGCCAGCAGGTCATTATTGGCCATTCCAGCCCCCTTGTTGTAGGCATCCTTGCCCCATAGTGGCGGCCAGGTATAGCCGCCACCCGCCTTCTTCTCACCCGCACCATTGGCGCCATGACAGATCGTGCACTTTGCCTTGTAGATATCACCGCCGCGCTTCGGGCTGGGGTCACTGCCGGTCCTGACCACCTGCGGGTAACCCCGCCCCGGCATGTCCACGCCGATGGGAACGCCCCTGGAGAGGAAGTGGATATAGGAAACCAGTGCGCGCAGTTCGGGGGCATCCAGTGCCGGCGCAAAACCGTTCAGACTGAACCGGAAACACTGCTGGATGCGCTCTTCCAGCGAGTTGCTGCGGTCGGTCTTTTCCCGGTAGGCCGGATACATGCCGTAGGCGGCCCACATGGGGCCTGCGTTTGGCCGGCGGCCGGCATCCAGGTGGCAGTTCGCACAGGTCAGGTCATTACCGGCGTAGCGCCGGCCATACTTGTAGGTCTCTGTGAATATCTTCTTGCCAAGCCGTACGTCGTCCCCGTACTTGTCATTGGGGATGGTGTCTTCGCCCGGTGCGACGTGATAATGCGTTGTACCCTTCAGATGCTCTGTCAGGGCCCGGGTATGTTCAGCAGGCGCGGCGCTATCCTGCGCAAGGCTTACTGTGGCAGGAATGCTGATAAACAGCGCAGTCGCCACTATGGAGAGCGGTATGGATTTCCACCTGAACCGCCGCATGCTCTCCCTCCCCCGGTATCCGCCTGTTATTGGTCTGAATGCCTCAGCTATTCATATGCGCGCTGGAAGTAATACCTGTTTTTGTCATCTGCCTGAAGATTGTATCACGCTGACTGCGGGCAGCAGGTGCATCGCCCGCGACCCGATCAGTGCATCAAATAAGACTGGCACAACTGTGCGCTGCACTTCCCGATGCCGCCGAATCGGTATACCGCTACTGGAAGCCGGGGCTGAGTGAACAAACTCGGGAAGCAGCTAAGACCGGATGCATATTGCCCCCGAGCATCCCCGCCGGGCCGGGGCAGGTACTGAAAAACCCCCTTGAAACCCGCCTGAACACCCCCATCTAGGGGTTATGTCGATTGCGACGGAACTTATTATGGAGGCAGAACCATGCTGTTAACACGTTACGAACCACAGAACCTGTTTGGTCAGTTCAACAATGAGATAAACCGGCTGTTCGCCAACCAGCGTGCCAGCAATGATATTCCTGCGCGGCGCGACTGGGCACCGTCCGTGGATATTCGCGAAGAGGAACAGCACTATGTGCTGCTGGCGGACATTCCCGGGGTCAACCGCGAAAATGTCGATATCACCCTGGAAGACGGAGTGCTGACCCTCAAGGGCGAGCGCACTTCCGAGCACATAGAGAATGAGTCAGGGTACCGGCGCAACGAGCGGGTCCAGGGCACTTTCATGCGGCAGTTTACCCTGCCGGATACGGTGGATACTGCGAACATCAGTGCCGGCATCGATAACGGAGTGCTGGAAATCAGGATTCCAAAACAGGAAAAATCGCAGCCGCGAAAGATAGCCATCAAGTAATCAGCGGTATTGCAGCAGGCCACCCCGTCCGGGGTGGCCTGCTATGCTGTCTGCCACATCAACGACGCACCCTGAAAAAATGAAGCAATACTCCGAAGCCTGCGAGGAGAACAAGCTGCCCATCCTGGCGGTCCTGCGCCGGGAACTGGCCGGCTGCCGGCGGATACTAGAGATCGGCAGTGGCACCGGTCAGCACGCGGTCTATTTTGCACAACAGCTGCCGAACCTGGTCTGGCAACCCAGCGATGTCGCGGCGCAGCATGCCAGTATCGATGCCTGGCGTGCAGATGCACAACTGGACAATGTACTGCCCCCCCTGGCCCTGGACGTCACTGCCGGCCAGTGGCCACAGTCCCGCTATGACGGGCTGTTCAGCGCCAATACCACCCACATTATGAGCTGGGATGCCGTACAGGCGATGTTCGAAGGAATCGGGAATGTGCTGGTGCCGGGCGGAAAGTTTTGTCTGTATGGGCCGTTCAATTACAACGGCAACTATACCAGCGCCAGCAATGCGCGCTTTGACTGTTACCTGAAAGACCGGGATCCATGCAGTGGTATCAGGGATTTCACGGACCTGGACACACTGGCCGTGGCAAACGGGCTGAAATTCAGGGCCGACCATGAAATGCCGGTCAACAATCGACTGCTGGTATGGGAGAGTGTGTCCGCTACCGGCCTGGCCTGACAGACCTGCACTGGTGCACCGGACACTACGCTGACGGGCGTGTTCCCGTCAGAGGAATCAGCTGTCGAACTGGGAGACGATCCAGGGCATTGCAAAGAACGCAACTGCAATGGCAACCAGGTAGTCCTTGTATTGCGTCAGACTCCCGAGGAGCGCCAGCTCCGGGTCACCCAGGTAGTACATCCCGAACAGAACCATCAGCCACTTGTACATAACCTTCTCCATAATCGTTCACATCAACGACTATTATCTTACCGGCACAATCGGGATTGATTCTGTGATGCCCGGCACACCGGGATGCGGCGCAATTCACAAAAACTGAAGAAAACTGCCTGAAAGAGCTTGCCTGAGGCTGAAATTTAAATTGTTGGCCGGCGCCGGGCCGGAGAAAGGAATAGCCGGCGAGGGAAAGGTAAACGTCTGACGCAAGACCGATACTGACCGTGTAATACCGCTGACACCGGTCAGCCCAGTGCCCCTGCGTGACAGCAGGAGACTGTCATGCGGGTCAATCAGCTATCGAACTGGGATACGATCCAGGGCATTGCAAAGAACGCAACTGCGATGGCAACCAGGTAGTCCTTGTATTGCGTCAGACTCCCAAGGAGCGCCAGCTCCGGGTCACCCAGGAAATAAACACCACACAGTAATAATAGCCACTTGTACATAACCTTCTCCAAAATGTTCGCATCAACGACTGTTATCTTAACGGGACACACGGGATTGATTCTGTGATGACCGACACATCGGGGCGTGACGCAGTTCGCAAAAACCGCAGAAACCGGCCCGAACGACCCTGCTGAAGCTGGAATTTGAACAGTTGGCCGGTGACGGGCCGGATATTGGAATAACTGAAGGGGATGAATATACGTCTATAGGGGGTGTGACCCGGACCGTGAAATGCCGCTGCCACCGGTCAGGCCAGTGCCCCTGCATGACAGTGCTCCCACCATCATGCAGATCAATCAGTTATCGAACTGCGAGCTGACCCAGGGCATGGAGAAGAACGCAATCGTCAAGGCAATCACATAGTCCTTGTATTGCGTCAGGCTTCCGAGCAGCGTCAGCTCCGGATCACCCAGGTAGTACATCCCGAACAGAATCATTAGCCACTTGTACATAATCATCTCCTGCGGTTTCGCTTGCTTGATGATTAGCCTATCGGGAAACAGGGGGATACTTCTGTGATGCCCGGCACGCCGGGACATGGCACAGTTCGCAATAAATGAAAATACCGGCCCAGGGGGGGCCGGATAGCTAGGTCAGGTCAGTGGGTAACCGGCCGGTGGCAAGGGTAACCTGTAGTTCGGATGCTTCGCGCATTTTCACGTCTTGCCGCCGTGCGACTTCCTGGATTGCGCTCTCCTCCATCAGGCTGCCGAGCGTAATACCGTTCAAAAACTGGTAAATATCCTGACTCAGGTCTTTCCAGAGCACATGGGCGAGACACTGGTGACCCTCATGGCAATTGCTCGCCCCGCTGCACGCCGTACTGTCTACATCTTCATCGACAGCGGCAATCACCTCGGCAACCGCAATATCCGCAGCCGGGCGACTCAGCGAATAACCACCGCCCGGCCCGCGGGTGCTGCAGACGATGTCGCGCTTGCGCAGGCGCGTAAACAATTGCTCCAGATAAGACAGCGAAATATCCTGCCGTTGAGAGATATTCGACAATGTGACCGGACCCGCCTGCGAATGAAAGGCAAGGTCCAGCATTGCGGTGACGGCGTAGCGCCCTTTACTTGTCAGTTTCACTGAAACAGCCCTGCGTAATCGAACTATACGAAACTGTCACAAACGGTGCGACAGGTCAAGAATCCGGCCCCGACATTTTACTTCCGGATTGCCCATCTTCAACCACCGGATCTAATCCCTCATTTTCTGCATGCTTTAATTTGCAGGTATCCAGGTCGGGCAAGTCCATTTCGCCCATATCGGCGCCCAGCTCTTTCAGGCGCTCGCACATATCCTCGAGGCGAATATCCATGGCATGAATGTGATCCAGTATGCCGTTTACGGCGGTTGCCACCGGGTCGGGCATATCACTGGTTTCGCCATAGGCATCGAAGCCCATCTTCCTGGCAATGGCCTGGCGCCTGGGATCCCGCTCCCCGGTTTCCTTGCTGACCATTCTGCCGGGTACACCCACCATGGTGGCACCGGCAGGTACGTCCTTTAACACCACGGCATTGGAGCCGATGCGCGCGCCTTCTCCAACTGTAATCGGGCCCAGTACTTTTGCGCCTGCACCGATAACCACATTATTACCGAGTGTCGGATGACGTTTACCCTTGTCCCAGCTGGTACCACCCAGGGTGACCCCGTGATACAGCGTGCAGTCGTCACCAATCTCCGTCGTCTCGCCAATAACCACGCCCATTCCATGGTCAATAAAAAAACGCCTGCCAATGGTTGCTCCGGGATGGATTTCGATCCCCGTGTACCAGCGTGCGAGATTCGAGAGTACCCGCGCCAGCCACTTCAGCCCCTTTGACCATAGCCAGTGGCTGCGCCGATGAATCATTACAGCATGTATTCCCGGATAAGTTGTCAGGACATCAAAGGCATTGCGTGCTGCCGGGTCGCGCTCGAATACACACTGGATATCTTCACGAAGTCGCTTGAACATGGTTCTTATCCGCAGACAGTTAAGGGCCATTTATCAATAATCGGGCTATTACGCGCAATGTGCGCGCTTCCGCGATCAATAGCCACCTATACAGGAGTGTATGTTACACGGCAGCGAGTTGACAACGAAGCCGGTACAAATATCAGGGAAGCCTCGATTAATAAAATATCCCGTCATTACGCTCGCAATGACGACACATGTGGTGCTTTCCTAGTGATGTTTCCGGGTTGCCGCCGTGAGGATGCCGCGCAGTATATTGATCTCATTCTCATCCGGGCGCGCGCGGTTATACAAGCGCCGCAACCGCCGCATCAGCTGGCGCGGATTTTCCGGATTGAGAAATTCGAGGGCCACCAGCGTTTGCTCGAGATGCGCATAGAAGCGTTCCATCTCCTCTGCCGCAACCGGCCGGTGTAGCGCCGCATCACCCGACTGGGGCGTGCTGCCGTGAGTAACCCGTATTTCGTAACAGATTATCTGCACGGCGGCGGCAAGATTCAGGGAACCATACTCGGGGTTCGCAGGAATCTGCACCAGGTAATGGCAACGGTCAATCTCGGCATTGCTCAATCCTGACTGTTCACACCCGAACAGGATAGCGACCGCCCCGGCCGCGCTTGCGCTGGTCAGACGCTGCGCACATTCAGCCGGTCCGATCAGCGGACACGGGATACTGCGGGCACGCGCACTGGCACCGATAACCAGGCGGCAGTCCTGCAATGCCTCGTCAAGCTGCGTACACACTTGCGCCGCCGCCAGCACATCATCCGCACCCGAAGCCCGCGCAGTGGCCTCTGCATCAGGGTAATGTTTGGGATTGACCAGCCACAATGAATCAAGACCCATGGTCTTCATGGCGCGCGCGGAGGCACCGATATTTCCCGGATGGCTGGTATTACTCAAAACCACGCGGATATTAGCCAGCACGACAGCGATCCACTGGAATCAATTCAGGGGCGGTTGGCAAGACAAAACTGCGCAAGTTCATCCAGCAATCGGGCCACGGCCCGGTTGGCCGCAACCACACCCCCGTAGGCATCATCGCTGGCTGCGGGTTCGGTGATGTCGAATTGCCTGATGGCAATAACCGTGTTCCGATGCGCATCGATCAGTTCGGCACGCAGCGTGAGCCGCATAACGCTGGGTTGTTGGGTGAAATCCTGGTGAAAACGGACCAGCTCGGTATCCAGCCGCAGTGACGCAGAAAGCGCACCGGGAGGCTTCTGGAACGCCTGGAATTCACCCGTTTGCTGCAGGGCGGCAGCGATCAGGGGGGCCAGCATCACCGCGGGCACATCGGCCCAGAGACTGCGCGTGAAATAACGCAATCCATAACGTTTCTCCATATAGGCGATGCGTGGCGTGTCATAGCCGCCATGCGCACGTGGCCGGGTGACGATCATTACCGGTGCATCCTTGCGCGGCTCGACGCCCAACCGTTCGTCAGGTGTATATTCCAGCACATACTGGTCCTGGGTCACGGGAACGGGCTGGGGCAGCATGCTGCAGCCGGACACCAGCAGCAACAAGCCTGCCAGGCGCGTGATTTTTCCGATGGTGATCATCATTATTCTCCCGGTCCCGGTGCGACCAGCTCATGCCCGAACAGCAGGATACGCGGGTCCTCCTCGAGTTTCCTGCTGATGCCGTTAAGTGACTGTGTCAGCTCGCGCAACTCGCTGACCAGGGCGCCCAGTTCGGGCAGGGTCTGCTGGGTGAAATCCTGTATCCCGGTGCCGCTGCCGTGCACATACTCGGTGATGACCTCGGTGGTTGCCGAGATTTTTCTGGCCATGTCATCAACCGTATCCACTGCGGACATCACCTTCGCCGCCGTATCCTCGAAGGCCCGCGCCGTGGTATCAACCTGGGCCAGCATGAGTCTGGCATTCACCACGCTCTGTTCCAGATCGGCCTTGCGGCTGGCGACTGCACCGGTGATATCCCGGATGTTGACGAGGATACCGCGCAGGCTCTCCCGGCCATCGGCATCCAGCATACTGACCAGCCGGTTCGTCAGCACGTTCAGGTTGGCAATCAATTCCGTGCCGGACATGTCGAGGCGTGAAAAAAACGAAGGGCCGGACTTGATCACCGGGAATTCCTCGCCCTGCTGCGCTGCCAGCAGGGGCGCATCCAGACTCCCGCCTGTCAGGTCCACGAATGCGATGCCGGTCAAACCCTGCACCGTCAGGACGGCAATGGTGTCCGTCTTGATCGGTACACTGGATTCAATAGCCAGTGTCAATTGCACCTGGTCGGTTACCCGCGGGTTCAGTTTGATTTCACGTACCTTGCCGATTTCCACACCACGGTATTTGACCGGGGCATCCATGTACAGGCCGGAAACGGATTCATCCATATACACGTGATAGGTCGTGTATTGGGTACGAAAGTCGCCCAGGGTCAGCCACAGGCTGATCACCAGCCAGGCCGCACCCAGGGCGATGACAAACAGCCCGACCAGGGCATAATTTACTTTTCGTTCCATAATCGCTCCCGTGCATTCCTGGCGCGCGGCCCCTCGAAGTATTGCCGGATGTGCGGCTGGGTTGAAGTGGACAGCGCCTCCATTGAATCCACTCCCTGCAGTCTACCATCACCCAGCACCGCGACCCGGTCGGCGACACTCCAGAGAGAGTCCAGGTCATGGGTAACCATCAAGACTGTTAAACCCAGCAGGTCTTTCAGTTTCAGGATCAGCTCGTCAAAGGCGCCGGCACTGGTCGGATCCAGGCCCGAGGTCGGCTCGTCAAGAAACAGCAGTTCCGGATCGAGCGCCATCGCCCGCGCCAGTGCGGCCCGCTTGATCATTCCGCCGCTCAACTCGCTTGGATAGAGCGGCGCCGCCTCCGGCTCGAGACCGGCCTGGGCAATCTTTATTCGGGCGAGTTCATCTATTGCCGCATCATCCAGGCGGGTATGCTCCTGCAGCGGCACCCCCACATTCTCCAGCACCGTCAGCCCGCTGAACAGGGCACCCTGCTGAAACAGCACACCGAATCGGCGCCGCAGCAACTGCGCCCGCGCGGTGGATATCCCGATGAGATCGGTGTCAAACAACTTGACCGACCCGCCGGAAGGTGTGTGCAACATAATCATTTCACGCATCAATGTGCTTTTACCGCTGCCGCTGCCGCCGACGAGCGCCAGTACCTCACCCCGGCATACGTCCAGGTCAACACCGTCATGTATGACCCGGGTTCCAAACACGGTTCTCAGCCCGCGCACACTGATCACTACATCGCAGCCCTGCTGTTGTGTAATGTTCTTTGTCTGACGTGACTCCATTGACTCATATACCCATCAAACTGAACACTATGGAGAACAGCGCATCGGTCACAATCACGAGAAATATCGATTGCACTACGCTGATTGTTGTATGCCGGCCGACGCTCTCCGCACTTCCCGCGACCTTGAAACCCTGGTAGCAACCGACGATTGCGATAATTGCCGCGAACACCGGCGTCTTGCCGATCCCGATCATGAAGGTCGAATAGGTGACAGCCTCTTCCAGCCGCGCCAGAAAAGCCTCGAAACTCAGGCCCAGTTCCACGTATGACATAACCATGCCACCGAACACCGACAGGATATCGGCGTATACGGAGATCAGCGGCATCACGATAATCAGTGCGATCAACTTGGGAAGCACCAGCAAATCCATGGGTGGAATCCCGATGGTCTCCAGCGCCGCCACCTCCTCCCTGACCTTCATGGTACCGATTTGAGCGGCATAGGCAGACCCGGTCCTGCCACAGACGAGGATCGCGGCAAGCAATGGCGCCAGTTCGCGCAACATGGCATAGCCGATCATGTCCGCGATATAGATATTTGCACCGTACAATTTCAACTGCACTGCACCCTGGTAGGCAATCACCACACCTATCAGAAATGACAGCAGGCCGACAATCGGCAGCGCCTTGAACCCGGACTGGTAGATTTCCACAAGAATTTCCTGCCAGCGGATACTGCCGGGATGGCGGATGGCCCGCAGCAGGGACACGATCGCTTCACCGATGAATGCCAGGAAGTTGACCAGGTCATTGAATACAGATAGCCCGGATGTCACGACTGACCGGTGCATACGCTGCATGTCAGCAGGTTTCGACTCGCGGCTCTCATCGGCAACATACGTAATCAACCTGGCATGCTCCGGACGCAATGCAGCCATGGATACCTGTGCTCCGGCTGTCTCCAGATGCTGCCTGAGCCGCCCGATCAGCCAGGCGCCGGCCGTATCCATTGCCGTAATAGCCGACCCGTCAATTGTCATGGATGCGCCGGGCGGCAGCGCCAGTTCATCGATTGCTTCATTCAGCGCCCTGATATTGCCGACAGTCCAGCGGCCACTGCAGGCGAGTGTCTCGCCGGAGAGCTGGGCCGCGGCATCAGTCCCTGTTGTGCGCGTCGTTGCAGCGTTCATGCCATTACCCGTTATCCGTCCCCGACTCCCAACCACCGCTCATGCTGTGGCGACCGGAAAGGCAATCACCTCATCCAGGCACCGCGCCCGGCTGGCCACCATCAGTAAACGATCTATACCCAGCGCCACGCCGGCACAATCCGGCAGGCCGTCCTGCAGCGCAGCCAGCAGCTGTCGGTCCGCGGGGACAGTTGCCAGTCCCTGCACGCGGCGTTGTTCACAATCCATGGCAAACCGGCGCTGTTGTTCGTCCGGATCTGCCAGCTCATGAAATCCGTTCGCCAGCTCAATCCCGTCCAGATAGGCCTCGAAGCGGGCAGCCACCGGTGGTTTACCGGGCCTGATTCGGGCCAGCGCCGCCTGGCTTGCCGGATAATCCCGCACAAACACCAGGCCGGGAGCCAGGGCCGGTTCGACCACATGGGTGATTACCAGATCCAGCCAGGCATCCAGCCGGTCATGCCCCAGACCCACCGGCACTACGCCGTGTTGCGTGCGCAGCAGGTCTTCCAGTTCGTCGCTTGTTGTATGGAACGGATCGATGCCGGTGAATTCTCCGAACAGCTCGCGATAGGTCCAGTGCGTAACGCAAGCGAGCGGGGCGATATCCGCCAGCACCTCGCGCAGCAGCACCTCCACCTCATCCATCAGGGCAAAATGGTCATAACCGGCACGATACCATTCCAGCAGGGTGAATTCAGGATTGTGGCGGCTACCGGACTCGCCGTCGCGGAACACCTTGCAGATTTGATAGATGGACCCGCTGCCGGCCGCCAGCAACCGCTTCATGGGGAATTCCGGGGAGGTGTGTAAATACAGTGTCTGTCCGGACAGCGGTCCCGGACCATGACAGGTCGTCTCGAAACTCTGCAGGGCGGGATCTGTGGCTGCCGCCTGCGAGAGCGCCGGGGTATCAACCTCCAGTACCGCGTGACTGGCGAAGAATTTGCGGATGCGCGCCAGCAGCGTGGCCCGGAGTTGCAAGACATGCAGCGCAGCTGCGGGTCGCCAGTTGGGTTCTGTATGCAATGTTCGGGGCCGGTATTTTATTCCTTGGCCCGGCCAACGTATTCACCCGTACGCGTGTCAATCCTGAGGGCCTCGCCGATATCGATGAATAATGGCACCCGCACCACCGCCCCGGTCTCCAGCGTCGCCGGTTTACCACCGCCCCCGGAGGTATCGCCACGTACACCGGGATCTGTCTCGGCGACCGTCAGGACCACGAAATTGGGCGGCGTCACCGCCAGTGGTGTGCCATTCCACAAGGTGACTTCGCACATATCCTGCTCCTTGAGCCATTTCGTCGCCTCGCCGACAGCGGTCGCGTCAGCTGCATGCTGTTCATAGCTGTTCGGGTCCATGAAATGCCAGAATTCACCATCGTTGTACAGATACTGCAGGTCGAGGTCCATCACATCCGCGCCCTCTACGGTTTCACCGGACTTGTAGGTACGCTCGATAACCCGGCCGTTTTTCAGGTTGCGAATCCTGACCCGGTTGAAAGCCTGACCCTTGCCGGGCTTGACGAACTCGTTCTCGATAATGGCGCAGGGATCGCCGTCAAGCATGATTTTCAGGCCGCCCTTGAACTCATTAGTGTTGTAGGATGTCATCTGCCCTTGGTTACCTTGTGTCGATTAATCGGTGAAAACGCCCGCTATGATACCCCGAATACCGGATCCAGAACACACGCCTGCCTGGCAGCAGGCACTGGCCGGCGCAGTAAAGTCGGCGGATGAATTGCTCGGTCTGCTGGATATCGATCCTGCACATCCGGGAGTCAGGCCGTTGCTCAATGACTTTCCCGTTCGGGTTCCACACAGTTTTATCAGGCGCATGGTGAAAGGCGATATTCATGACCCTTTGCTGCGCCAGGTGCTCACGGTAGCGGATGAGGCACAACTGACAGCGGGGTACAGCCATGACCCGCTGGAGGAACAGCAGGCCATGGCGACTCCCGGGCTGCTGCATAAATATCATGGCCGTGCCCTGCTCACGGCGACCGGTGCCTGTGCCGTGCACTGCCGTTATTGTTTCCGGCGGCACTTCCCCTACGGCCAGGCCAACCCGGCAAGCGATGACTGGAGCGCGGCGCTTGATTACCTCAGCCGGCACACGGACATCGCGGAAATCATTCTCAGTGGCGGCGATCCCCTGTCTCTGACGGACCGCCGCCTGGGATCGCTTGCCAGCCGGCTTGCCGCTATACCCCACTTGCAGACCCTGCGTATACATACGCGCATCCCTGTGGTTTTGCCGGAAAGAATTAACCCGGAACTGCTGGAGTGGCTTGGCGTTCAGCGTCTCCAGGTCGTCATGGTGATACACAGCAACCACCCGAATGAAATAGACGCGGAGGTGCGCCAGGCCATGCGCAGCCTGAAGCGCGCCGGGGTAACGTTGCTCAACCAGTCGGTACTGTTGCGCGGAGTCAATGATGATGCCGCCACGCTGGTTGCACTGAGCCAGGCATTGATGGCGGCCGGTGTACTCCCCTATTACCTGCACCAGATGGATAAAGTACAGGGCGCCGCACATTTCGAGGTGGCTGACAGCACGGCCCGCCGGCTCATGGAAAGGGTCCATGCCGCCCTGCCCGGCTACCTGGTGCCGCGCCTGGTCAGGGAACTGCCGGGACATTCGGGGAAACTCGCACTCTAATCCACCGGCGGGACGGCGATCCCGGCCGGAAACTGCCTGGTAACAGTCAGGTAACAAATCATTTTTGCCGCACACAGGACGGATGCTTATACTAGCCTGATTGGCTTAAGAGGTTGACCAGAAAAGCACATGGAACTGCAGTTACCAGAACGGAAGAAACCGGATTCCAGCTCGTTTAACACCAATCCCGAGGCTGTCAGGAAGTGGGTTGAGGATCTGCCCCTCGTCAACACTGACCGGGCATGCAGTCTGCTGGAGGATGCGCTGGATGAGATGAATACCCTGGATATCCCCGCCCAGCAACGCCTGCTGGCACTTGAACAAATCGCCACCCCGGTCATGCACGTGACCGCCGCCCTGAACAAGCGGTTTACGGGCAAGCCCATTCCGCTCGGCGGCAAGGACCTGGAATCTTCCTCCCGGGCAATCGCGCTCTGCGACCGGATGGCCACGGGTTACAAGATCCTGGCGTCCGACCTCTATCACCAGAACAAACCGGCGGCGCAACTGGCAACTGCCATTCATCGCGCCATGCGCTACCTGAGTGAAGTACTGCTGGTCAGCTACCAGGTCTACACCCAGTATCCGGAAGGCCTGTGGAATGACATACACAGCCTCTACGATCTTGCGGAACAGCGCCACCTGGAGTCGCGGCTGATAGTCGATACCGGTGCTTACACCAGTGCGGATAAAATTGGTGTGCTGTACAAACAGATTCTGCTGCTCTCCCTTGCCTGTCCCTACCGGCTGCGCCCGACAGAGATCCGGCTCGTCTACAACGCACTCGCAAACTGGGCATCCGCCAGCGAATTGAGCACTGCCGACAAGGCAAGCGCATCGGCATCGTTCGCTGTCAACCTGCTGTCGGACGACCCGCCCAGCTACCGGGAGCTGAATACAGAAGTCGCACCTGGCAGGCAATGGCGGATACTCGATACCAGCACGATGGCAGAATTGATGCGCACGGCGATCTCCGCACAAACCGGCACCCATGGCGAGCATCGCGACATGCCGGATGCCGAAACCATGCACCGGCTCATGCTTACCTGGGGTGTCATGCCGAAACGCAAGTTTGCGCGTCATTCCCGCGATGCGGCCATCAAGCTGGTGATCGGACTGAACTCGGTGCATCGCGTCCTGGCGGCACCCGAACCTGAACAGCAGCACCTCGAGGAAGGCATAGAGGAAAAAATCAGTGATCATGAATACTTGCAGGATCCCACCTTTGTCGGCATGACCACCTTCTCGGTCAGGCGACATGTCACAACGGAACCGGCGAGTGGAAACAACAGTGTCCAGCCGGCAGCCAGTATCAAGTCCTGGAAGCAAGTGGACATGAGTGCCGGGGGTTACTGCCTGCTGGGTGACAGGGAAGCGGCCGGCAGTGCCCGGGTTGGCGAACTCATTGCCACGGCAATTACCGACGCAGACGCGGACGCGGACGCCGGCCGGACAGTGGCAACTGGGGGTCATACGCAGGATGAAAGTCACACCCGCACAGGAACTGGAACTGGGAATCCAGATGCTCTCACCCGGGGCGCACGCTATCTGGGTCTGGATTCACCGGAATAAATCAAGAACCATGAACAAGTTACAAGGCATATCCCTGCCTGAAATCATGGCCATCAAGCAACAGGCAACGCTGATACTGCCCTCCATGCCATTCCGGGTCGGGAGTACCGTCAGCATTGAAAAAAATGGCCGCAAGGAAAAAGTCGAACTCACCCGCCAACTGGAGAATACCGGGAGTTTTGCCCAATACCACTTTGGCCCGCCCACCGGCACCTGAGCCGCGGGACCGTGCTACCCGGGACAGCCGCCGGGACTGTCCGCAGCACCGCCGGTATCCGTAATCACCAGGCTACAAGTAATTATAATTCAAGTAGTTACAAAACATTGCTAACAGAAGAATTAGCAATTTCCAGCATCGATTTTCCTTAAGATTCCGCCCCGGGCGCCGACACAAATGGAGTTAGACCAGGTGCTGGCAGGCTGTGTCATTCGCCGCGCGTGGTCCCGTTGGTAATCAGACAGGCCAGGTGGCAATCGGAACATGCTAGTCGAGTACGTGAGATACCAGACCATCGGCGAGCTTGGGCTCGAACCATGTCGATTTGGGCGGCATGACTGCACCGGCGTCCGCTACCGCCATCAGATCTTCCATGCGGGTCGGGAAGAGGGAAAAGGCCACACTCATCTCCCCGCTGTCAACGCGCCTTTCCAGTTCGCCAAGACCGCGAATACCACCAATGAAATCTATGCGCCGGTCGCGCCGCGGATCGGTGATGCCCAGGAGTGGCGCCAGCAGGTTGTCTGCCAGCAGGCTGACGTCCAGCCGACCAACAGGATCCGCAGGAATCCTGTCCGGCTGAATTTCCAGCCGGTACCATTGCCCGCCAAGATACATACCGAACACACCCGGCGCCTTCGGCCGCACTGCAGCAGCAACCGGTGTCACGCCAAACGCCTCTTCCAGCCGGGCAAGCAGCGATTCCGGCGTCATCCCGCCCAGGTCTCTGACAGCACGGTTGTAATCCAGGATCTGCATTTGTTCATGCGGAAAGATCACACTCAGGAAACGGCTGGCCGCGGCGTCCGCTGCCCGCGCCCCGGACACGCGGGAAGCCGCAGCAGAGCGATGATGCCCGTCCGCGATATACAGGGCATCCATGGCATCGAAGGCCGCGGTGATTTTGTCAATCAGCGCCTGGTCGCGCACCACCCAGAGACTGTGACCAATCCCGTCATCGGCCACCAGATCGACCTCCGGCGGCGCCTGCGTCACCGCCGTCAGCAGGTCATCGACCGCAGGTTGCGACCGATACGCCAGCAGGACAGGACCCGTCTGGGCATTCAATGCCTCGATTTGCCGTACCCGGTCATCCTCCTTCTCGGGACGCGTGAATTCATGCTTGCGGATCCGGTTGCTGTCGTAATCGGCAACGGATGCAGCCGCCACCAGACCGGTCTGGCGATGGTCGCCCATGACCAGCCGGTAGACGTAGTAATACGGGGCGGGGTCCCTGACCAGCACGCGCGCACTGATCATCCGCTGCAGATTGCCGGCTGCCGTTGTATAGACCTCGGGCGCGTACGGGTCCGTCGACTCCGGCAGATCGATCTCCGCCTTGGATATATGCAGAAAACTCCAGGGGCGGCCCTGCGCACGCACCCGCGCCTCGGCCGTACTCAGCACGTCATAGGGTGGCGCCACAACATCTGCAGCACGGTCTTCAACAGGCCGCAGGGCGGCAAAGGGCTGGATCAGGCTCATGGTCATTCCGTCTGGTTGCGCGGGAGAAAACTGCGAATAATTGTACACCAATGGACCAGGCATGCGGCCCGGACTGCATACCGGGCAGGATCATGATTCAGCCGGAAGCCACAGACCGCGACACCACGCAATGTCATGATGACGGACGCGACGATACCCCTGCCGGGAGTATCGAGCGTTCGAAATCGATGACTATCGTTCAGCGCCAATCCTGGCTGAAAAAACTGGTGACCACCAGCGCAAGATACCGGCAAAGCCTTGTCACCTGGATACAACGCATTCCGCTGACCTACAAGCTGGCGTTCTTCATTACAGTACTGATCGTCACCTGCATGGGTTTACTCGGTACATTGCTGATTGACCAGCAGAGCCGCCTGATCCAGAAACAAATCAATGAGCAGGGAAACGCGCTGATACAGCTGATGGCGCAGTCCGCCAGGGAACCCCTGCTGGCCGGGGACGAACTGGCACTCAACGTCATTACCGGCAGCTTCGCCAACAGCGACAGTATCCTGAGTACCGCTATTATTTCATTACAGGGTGAAATTATCGCGCATGAAGGCAAGCTCCATGAAGGCAAGGGCCAGCTTGGCAGGTATTCAGTCATTCAACTAATGGACACTGCCCCGACATCACACACCTGGAACTGGCAACCCTATACATGGCTGAAACGGCACATGGTCACAACCTTTATTCACCCGGTCACGTTCCAGGGAGTCACAGCAGGTTACGCGCTGGTAACCTTCAGCCAGGCGAGTCTGCAGCAATCCGTGCGCCAGGCTGTTAATGCCATCGCGGGCGCCACGCTTCTGATAATAATACTCGGAATAGCCATGGCCTTTGCGCTCGGACGCCGCATTACCCAGCCCATCGACCGGCTGGTGGATGCCAGCAAGGCCCTGGGCAAGGGTGAATATACCTTCAAGTTCAAGGAACGCCGCCACGATGAACTTGGCCTGCTGATGGAGGCGTTCAATGACATGGCCGAGGGCATGCTGGAAAAATCGCAGGTCAAGGATGCGCTCTCGCGTTATGTATCACCCAGTGTGGCGCGCGAGATACTGTCCAACCTCGATGACGTCGAACTCAGCGGCAAGCGGATACAGGGTTCGGTCCTGTTTGCGGATATTTCCGGTTTCACACAGATTTCCGAGGACATCAATCCGGAGGAACTGGTAACCATGCTGAACCGGTATTTTTCCATCATCACCCGCGCCTGCGAATTGAACGGCGGAATGGTGGATAAATACATGGGTGATGGTGTCATGCTTGTGTTTGGTGCACCCGACCCGGATGAAGAACATGCATTCCACGCTATTCGCTGTGCCCTGCTCATCCAGAGGCTGGTGGAACACGAAAACCGGGAGCGCGGAAAACAGGGGCTGTTTCCGGTAAAATTCAGGGTCGGTCTCAATACCGGCGTCATGCTGGCCGGCAATATGGGCTCCCGGCAACGCATGGATTATACCGTTGTCGGCGATACAGTCAACCTTGCATCCAGAATTTGCGGGATCACCAACAGCGGCAAGATCGTCATATCGCGCGAGATGTACATGCATGCGAGCGTGAAAGATCGCGTACTGGGCTGTGAATACCAGCCTATCAAGCTGCGCGGTATCAGCCAGCCTGTTGTCACCTATGAGGTCGAAAATCTGAAAGCGGACTGGCAGGAATCCATCGATTCCCAGTTTGAACAACTGCTGCGTACAGAGAAGAGTGAATCCGGCAATGCATGATTTACGCACATGGATAGTCACACTGATTGCGCTGCAGTGCCTTGCCGGCTGCGCCGGCATAGATACCCTGCAGCTGACGCTGGACCAGCCCGGGGACATCGAACCCCTGCTGGAACAACACGAATTCGTACGCGTACGCCAGTTGACTGCCAGGCACCTGGACCTGGACACTCCGCAATTGCGCGCAAGAATAGTTGCACTCGAGACAGCCCATGAAGACACCGTACTGGCCGGGAGCAGGGACCTGGAAGCGAAGGATGATCTGCTGGGTGCAGTCGAGTTGCTGACAGTCTGCCCTGGCGCGAATTCCGGACAGCGATATCCTGCGTGACCAGCGCACCCGGGTCGATCAGAAGCGCATGCAGCAGTTACAAGTCAACGCGCGGGAACAGCTGATCACCCGCGGCAAATATATTGCCAGTCAGCTGAGGCTCTATGAGCAGCAGATCCTCCTGCGATCCCCGAGCGCCGGGGAACACAGGGAATACACACGCAATCAGCAGGAGGCACTGCAACTCGCCGACCAGCTGCTGGAGCAGGCCGGATTGGCGGCACAGGACGACAACACGCAGATTGCACAGGAGTCCCTGTATCTGGCCAGGACCCTGAATAATACGCCTGAAGTACAGCAGGCACTCAGGGCACTGCAGGACGACAATCATTCCCGGGACCAGGTCCGGATAAAGCAGGCCAGCATTAAACAGGCAAAACAGCGCAAAAAGATCGACCGGAGTGAACAAAAAGAGACCGAAATACTGCTCAAAGAGACGCAACAGGCACTGGCGAACAAGAATCTGCTGGTCGCGCGCACCCGCTTTATGAACATACCACCCTCCTCAAGCAAACACCCCGAAGTAGTTGCAGTTCAGCAGGAACTCAACAGGACATTGACCAGCCAGGTCAACGAACTGATAACCGCGGGTGACAGTCACTATCGTGCCGACAGGGTAGTCAATGCAATCGACAGCTGGACAGCCGCGCTGGCGCTTGACCCGGAACATTCCGGATTGAAGGAGCGTCTCGATCGCGCCCATCGCGTCCTGGCACGGCTGGAAGAGCTGAAACGCAAGCACCAGCGATAGAACTGCCGTTGTTTACAATGTGTGATCCTGATCAACCCGCATGCGGCGCAATACGCTGCGCTATTGCGCCCTACACGGCGATTGGCCTGATTGATTACGGAATTACTTCCTGATCACTTCGATACGATCCACACTGCAATAACCGCATGGTAGTCACGTAGCGCCGGGATGCCATCACTCATCATCACCAGACTCATCCATGCGTCACGCAGGGCGCAATAGCCCAGCGTATTGCGCCGGGACGCATCACTCATCATCACCAGACTCATCCATGCGTCACGTAGGGCGCAATAGCGCAGCGTATTGCGCCGGAATGCCATGACTCATCATCACCAGACTCATCCATGCGTCACGTAGGGCGATTGGCCTGATTGATTACGAAATTATTTTTTGATCACTTCGATACGATCCACGCTGCGATAACCGCGTGGTAGCTTGAGGCCACGCCGGCCGCGCTCGCCCGCATATTCATCCACCTCATCGGGCTTCATGGTCTTGTGTTTTTTACCGACATAAACAGTCAGCTTTTCACCATCCTGAATGCAGTCAATCGCTGCCACGTATTCTTCGCGGCTCTTCAATTTTGCCGACGGGATATTGATGATCTTGTTGCCCTTGCCACGGGCCATACGCGGCAGCTCCGCCAGCGGAATCACCAGCATGTAGCCCCCGGTTGTCACGCCGACGATCCAGTCATCCTCGAGACTGCGCACCGGCACCGGCGCCAGGACACTGGAGCCCTTCGGCACGGACAGGGTCGCCTTGCCGGCCTTGTTGCGCGAATACAGATCGCCCAGGCGGGCAACAAAGCCATAGCCGGAGTCGCTCGCCAGCAGGTACAGCTGCTCTTGCTCTCCGGCCATCACGCCGACAAAGCGCGCCCCGTCTGCCGGTTTCAGGCGGCCGCTCAGGGGCTCACCCTGCCCCCGGGCTGATGGCAGCGTATGCGTCGGCAATGTATAGGTCTTGCCGGTGGAATCGATAAACACAGTCATCTGGTTACTGCGCCCGCAAGCCGCTGCAGCGAATTCATCCCCCGACTTGTAGTTCATCTCCGCCGGGTCGACGTCATGCCCCTTGGCGACCCGGACCCAGCCGTTTCTGGACAGGATAATCGTCACCGGTTCACTCGGTATCAGTGCGGTCGTATCCAGGACCTGCGCCGGGGGACGTTCCACCAGTAATGAACGGCGGGCGTCGCCAAAGCGCCCGGCATCTTCATTGATTTCAGTTTTGACCAGCGTCTTCAGCCGCTGCTTCGAGGCCAGGATCTTCTGCAGACTGTCGCGCTCTTTGGCCAGTTCTTCCTGCTCACCCTTGATCTTCATCTCCTCGAGGCGCGCAAGTTGCCGCAACCGCGTATCGAGAATGTAATCAGCCTGTTCATCACTGAGCTTGAACCGCTTGATCAAGGCCTGTTTGGGCTTGTCCTCGGTGCGAATGATGTGGATCACTTCATCCAGGTTGAGAAACGCAATCAACAGCCCATCGAGCAGATGCAGGCGCCGGTTCACTTTTTCCAGCCGGTATTCAAGCCGGCGCCGCACGGTCGAGGTACGGAATTCAAGCCATTCCTTCAGAATGGCCCGCAGGTCCCTGGTCCCCGGTCGACCGTCGAGGCCGATCATGTTCATATTGATACGTGCGCTGCGCTCCAGGTCAGTGCTGGCGAACAGGTGCGACATCAGCGCCGCGGTATCCACCCGGCTGGAACGCGGCACGATGACCAGGCGGGTCGGGTTTTCGTGGTCGGACTCGTCACGCAGGTCCTCGACCATGGGCAGCTTCTTCGCAGTCATCTGCGCGGCAATCTGTTCCAGCACCTTGCTGCCGGAGGTCTGATACGGCAGGGCCGTAACGACGATGTCACCATTTTCGATTTCATAACAGGCACGCATGCGCACGCTGCCGCTGCCCGATCTGTAGGCCTCGACGAGCTCGGCCTGCGGCGTGATGATCTCCGCACCTGTAGGGAAGTCCGGCCCCTGGATGATCTCGCAGAGCTCATCCACCGTACTGCCGGGCTTGTCCAGCATGAGGATCGCCGCCTGCGCGACTTCACGCAGGTTGTGTGGCGGAATATCAGTCGCCATGCCCACGGCGATACCGGTAGCGCCATTGAGCAGGACCGCGGGCAGGCGCGCCGGCAGCAGTTTCGGTTCCTCCAGCGTGCCATCGAAGTTCGGCACCCAGTCCACCGTACCCTGCCCCAGTTCCGCCAGCAGCACTTCTGCGATACGGCGCCAGGCGCGCCTCGGTATAGCGCATGGCGGCGAATGACTTGGGATCATCCGGCGAACCCCAGTTTCCCTGCCCGTCGATCAGCGGATAACGGCAGGTAAAAGCCTGCGCCAGGTGCACCATGGCCTCGTAACAGGCGGAGTCGCCGTGCGGATGAAACTTGCCCAGCACGTCACCGACCGTACGCGCCGATTTCTTGTGCTTGGAAGTCGCCGACAGGCCGAGTTCGGACATGGCATAGACGATGCGCCGCTGCACCGGTTTCAGACCGTCACCGATATGCGGCAGTGCGCGGTCGAGAATGACATACATGGAATAATCCAGGTAGGCCTTCTCGGTAAAGGTCTTCAGCGGCAGTCTTTCTATGCCTTCATAATCGAGTTCGAGTGTTTCCATAGGGTTCACATTGGTTGAGGTTTGCCTCAGGCAGGTTTAGCGCCTGCCAACTTGCAGGCACCATTTATAAATAATGTTTTTCCACTGCCGCTACATTAACCATGATTGATTTATTGATTAAGTGCATTTCCAATAGATGTTAGACAAACTGTCGCAGCATACCTGCCTGTAACACATCGCCACACATTAATTAGTACGTCCCTTCTCCCTCCGGGAGAAGGACGGGATGAGGGGATTAAATAACTGAGAATAACAAACATATCGATCCCCTCTCCCCAACCCTCTCCCGGAGGGAGAGGAGCTTGAGGGCGGTTGTCGGACAACAGTGCTGTCAATCCCGTTTTTAATCTCATTCTAGTAGTGCGTTAGACACCCGCCATATCGCCTTTCTTTTCCAGCCAGGCGCGGCGGTCGGTGGCACGCTTGCGGGCGAGCAGCATATCCATCAACTTATGGGTGCCGTCATTTGCATCCAGAGTCAGCTGCACCAGCCTGCGTGACTCCGGCGCAATTGTGGTCTCGCGCAATTGCATCGGGTTCATTTCACCCAGACCCTTGAAGCGCTGGACAGTGACCTTGCCCTTGATCTTCTCGGCGGCGATGCGGTCCAGCACGCCCTGCTTTTCGGCATCGTCCAGTGCATAGAAGACTTCCTTGCCGGCATCGATGCGGTACAGTGGCGGCATGGCGACATAGACGTGACCGGCCTCTACCAGTGCCCGGTAATGCCGCAGGAACAGGGCGCACAGCAGCGTCGCGATGTGCGCGCCGTCAGAATCTGCATCCGCCAGGATGCAGATCTTGTGGTAGCGCAGCTTCCTTAAATCATTGGTACCCGTGGCCGGGTCGACGCCGATCGCCACGGAAATATCATGCACCTCCTGCGACGCCAGCACCTCGGCCGAATCCACTTCCCAGGTGTTCAGGATCTTGCCACGCAACGGCATGATGGCCTGGAATTCACGGTTACGTGCCTGCTTGGCGGAACCGCCGGCGGAGTCGCCCTCCACCAGAAACAGTTCGGTGCGCTCACTCTCCGCCGACGTGCAATCCGCCAGCTTGCCCGGCAGTGCCGGACCGGAAGTGAGTTTCTTGCGCACCACCTTTCTGCCGGCGCGCTGGCGCTGCTGGGCATTTTCGATCGCCAGCCAGGCAATACGCTCGCCCGCTTCGGTATGATGATTCAGCCACAGGCCAAAGGCATCTTTCACCACACCGGATACAAACGCAGCGCACTCGCGCGAGGACAGGCGCTCCTTGGTCTGCCCGCTGAACTGCGGATCAGCCAGCTTGACCGACAGGATATAGCAGCAGTTTTCCCAGACATCCTCGGGACTCAGCTTGACCCCGCGGGGTAACAGGTTGCGAAATTCGCAGAACTCACGCACGGCTTCGGTCAGACCCATGCGCAGCCCGTTGACATGCGTGCCGCCCTGCGTTGTCGGCACCAGGTTGACGTAACTCTCCGCCACCGGCTCGCCACCCTCCGGCAGCCACACCAGCGCCCATTCCGCAGCTTCCTGGTTACCCTCCATCCTGCCGGTAAAGGCTTCCTCGGGAAGCATGGAAGCTGTTCCGAGTGCGCCCTGCAGATAATCGCGCAGGCCATCCTCGTAAAACCATTCCAGCTTCTCGTTACCGGCTTCATCATGCAGGCTGACCCGTAATCCCGGGCACAACACCGCCTTGGCACGCAACACATGTTTCAGGCGCGGCAGTGAATATTTTGCAGAATCAAAATACGCCGGATCCGGCCAGAACCGCAGGGTGGTACCGGTGTTCTGTTTGCCAACCTTGCCGGTCTCTTCCAGCGCGGACACCTTCTCGCCGTCGGCAAAGGCCATGTTGTATTCCCTGCCGCCACGCCGCACCCACACCTCGAGGTGTTTCGACAGGGCATTGACGACGGATACACCGACGCCGTGCAGGCCACCCGAAAACCGGTAGTTCTTGGAGGAAAACTTGCCGCCCGCATGCAGCTTCGTGAGTATGACCTCGACCCCGGGGATGCCCTCCTCCGGGTGTATATCCACTGGCATGCCACGGCCGTTATCGCGCACCTCCAGCGAGCCATCCTTGTAGACAGTGACATCCAGGCGCGTGGCATGTCCGGCCATCGCCTCATCGACACTGTTGTCGATCACCTCCTGTGCCAGGTGATTGGGCCGGGTGGTATCCGTATACATTCCCGGGCGCTTGCGCACCGGGTCGAGACCGCTCAATACCTCGATTGCGGCCGCATCATAGGCAGTACTCATCGGGAACGTCCTGGTTTATTCGTTGGCATAATGCGGTTATTCCGGGCTCACATCCCAGGCAGAACGGATTCTTGCCAGAATCTGTTTGACATCAGTCACCGGATGCGCCGGGTCACACATGAAGAGCCGGTAAAAAACCTTGCGGTAGCGATACACACCCCGGCCGGTAATCGGCATCCAGGGTGAATCGGCCAGTCCCTGCCATGCCGCATTGGCACCGTAGGCATAGCGCCGGTAACTGTTCTTGCCGCAGCGCAGACCCTCATACGTGACATTCTCGATACCGGATGCGGACACAATCACGACACTGTAGCGTACGACCCCGTCATCCAGCAGGGCCAGTGAGCGTTGATCCAGATAAACTGTGTAGGGCAGTTCACCGGTATTGATACGGGTGTCCAGCAGGTACTGCTTTTGAGGATAGGGAGGCAACTCAAACTGTTGCTCCCGCCACGGTTCCGCTTCCTGGAAGGTTTGCGGTATCCAGGGACTGGAATCCTCATCATCGCCGAATGCAATTGCAGGAAGTGCCAGCAGCAACACGCACAGGGGCCTGGTGAACAGTCTCGAGTAAAACTTTGCTGCTTTCATTGGAAGCGCAGTTTAGCGCGCCATACACGGCAATGCGACCCTCAGTCGGGCCACCAGTGAATGTCGATGATATTGCGGGAATTACTGAGGATTACGTTTGTAAGCCGCTAGCAAGGATACGTCCCCGCCCCCTTTCAAGGGGGGACGGGACAACGCAATAGCTGTTTGCTTACTTTGTCTCGCCCTGGTAACCCAGGTCCGCGGCCAGTGCATCCCGAACCGGTGCCGCCAGCGGCTCGACCTCGTGACGGTAATTCGCATGATCAATGCCGACACTGAGTGATGCATTGTTACCCATATCAGCCACCATCTTGTCGGTGAGCTCGAAGCGCAAGAAATGTACTGAAGAGGTCTTTTCCGCCGTGTTGCGGTCCAGGTCTTCATCGGCAATGGCATACACCTGCTCGTTGCCGTCGACGCGGACCCAGACCCGGTCTTCTATTCCAATCAGTTTCGCCAGCAACTCGCGCCGCCTGTCGACGTCCGGCTCTTCAATCATGAAAGTGGCCTTCCAGTTCGTCCCGTCCGGAATCAGCGGATTATAGGCATCGAGCTCCTCTTCGATGCCAGCGACCTCGAATATTCTTTCCACGCGGAGCATTTCCTGAATCTGGTACTGGATCGTCTGGCGGTCCTCGAAATACAGTGTCGCTACCGGCCCGATATGCACCTTGCGGTTTTTCTTGTGCTGCATCACCCGGGAACGAATATCGGCGCGGTTCTCGGCGTACTGCTCCAGACTGTAGAGATCGCTGCGTGTCAGTTTATCCATGATCATTTTCCGGTTGCATTACCACTGGCGCCTGTTTCTATTCCGTAGGCCATCCGCAACAGTGTCAGCGGATGCACCGGCTGCGTACCATTAGCCAGCACATTTTCGATCTGGTGGCCGGCCATCGGGCAATCGCTGCTGTAGTACGCCGCCGCCGCACCCTCCACACGGCTGGCGACCGGACGGCAGATCTTCATCGATATGTCATGACACTCGCTCTTGACGGCGTAAATACCGTCATGCCCGGAGCAGCGCTCTATCGGCTCGACTTCGGTGTCCGGAATCAGTTGCAGGAGGTCACGCGTCTTCATGCCGATATTCTGTACCCGCAGGTGACAGGCGACATGGTAGGCAATCTTGCCCAGCGGCCGGCTGAAATCCGTTTTCAGCTTGCCCTGCTTGTGGCGCAGCATCAGGTATTCGAACGGGTCGTAGATCGCCGCCCGGACCTTCGCCACATCCGCATCATCGGGGAACATCAACGGCAGCTCCTGCTTGAACATCAGCACGCAGGAGGGCACCGGCGCCACGATATCCCAGCCCGCGTCGACCAGTTTGACCAGTTCGGCGACATTGGTCTCGCAGGCCGCCCTGACCGCCTCCAGATCACCCAGTTCCAGCTTGGGCATACCACAGCACTTCTCCCTGTCTGCCAGCGTGACCGGGATCCCGTTGTGTTCGAACACAGCCGCCAGATCCTCGCCGATATCCGGTTCGTTGTAGTTGCCGTAACAGGTGGCGAACAGGACGACCTTGCCGGTCGTCGGCCCCGCCGGATCGCCGGGACGGTCGGCAGCGTCCGCTTTGCCCAGGCGCTTGCGCAGCGTGCGCGAATGGTATTCGGGCAGAACGGCATCCGGGTGCACGTGCAGCACCTTGTCCAGCAGCTTGCGCCCGGTCTTCGATCTGTTGGTGGCATTGACGACCGGCGTCACGATCGGGATACCGGCAAACTTCCCCACCAGGTCGGTAGAGGTCAACAGCCGGTCGCGCGGCCTGGACCTGCCGTTTTTGAGCTTGATGGCCTTGGCACGCAGCATGAGGTGCGGAAAATCGACGTTCCATTCATGCGGCGGTACGTAGGGGCACTTGGTCATGTAGCACATGTCACAGAGGTAACAGTGGTCGACCACCTCCCAGTAGACCGGGCGCGCGACACCGTCGAGTTCCATGGTATCGGATGCATCGATGGCATCGAACAGGGTGGGAAAGGAATTACACAGGCTGAAGCAGCGCCGGCAGCCATGACAGATATCGAAGACCCGTTCGAGTTCCTTGAACAGGGCTGCTTCGTCGTAGAATTCCGGACGGGTCCAGTCCAGCGGATGCCGCGTGGGTGCCTGCAGACTGCCTTCCCTGCTGCCCTCTGTTGGTGCTGCCATCGATCCCCTTCCTTTTTGACCGGCTAGCGGAGCGGGGCCGGCTGATCCGGCCCCGAGTATACGGTTGCAATCCGGTGTTTAGTCTTCCAGACCATCCAGCGCCTTCTGGAATCGATTGGCATGCGAACGTTCCGCCTTGGCCAGGGTCTCGAACCAGTCTGCGATTTCATCGAATTTCTCGTCACGCGCGGCCTTCGCCATACCCGGATACATGTCCGTGTACTCATGCGTCTCACCGGCGATCGCGGCCTTGAGATTGTCGGATGTCGCACCGATCGGCAATCCGGTTGCCGGATCACCGACGGCCTCCAGGTACTCCAGGTGCCCGTGTGCGTGTCCGGTCTCACCTTCTGCTGTCGAGCGAAATACTGCGGCAACATCGTTGTAACCCTCTACATCCGCCTTGGCGGCAAAATACAGATAGCGGCGATTTGCCTGGGATTCGCCGGCGAAGGCATCTTTCAGATTCTTTTCAGTTGTACTGCCTTTTAAGTCCATAATGAGTACCTCTTGCGTTGTTAACTGTGAACGTGAATGACAACCGTCAAGTTTAGAACTGGTCTAATTCGTAGATTAGCCCAGCATTATGACCGGGTCAAGCGGCAAAATCCCGACGGTAACAGGCCGTCGTTTGACCCTTGTTGCCGGGGTGGAGTAACGTAGGCCGATTGCAATAAAAGATTCAAGCCATGCCGAGAAAAAGATCGGAAACACCGACGTTCGAGAAATCCCTCCTGGAGCTGGAAGCCCTGGTGGACAAGATGGAACAGGGTGACCTGAGCCTGGAAGAGTCATTGCGCCATTTCGAGCGCGGCGTGGAATTGTCGCGCACGTGCCAGCAGGCGCTGAAATCAGCCGAACAAAAGGTCGAGATCCTGATGCAGAAGAATGGTCAGGATGACATTGTGCCGTTTGATAGTGAAGACGCCTGAATCCCCCTTTGGTGCGTTTCTGGCGCAATGCCACCAACGCCTCGAGGAAGCACTCGACACCTGGCTGCCGCCCGCCACCACCCACCCTTTTCAGCTGCACAAGGCCATGCGCTACTCGACGCTGCGCGGCGGCAAGCGCGTCCGCGCCACCCTGGTGTATGCCAGTGGTCTTGCCAGCGACGCTCCGCAGAACCTGCTGGATTGCCCGGCCTGCGCGGTGGAACTGCTGCACGCCTATTCCCTCATACATGATGACCTGCCGGCCATGGACGACGATGATCTGCGCCGCGGGAAACCGAGCTGTCATCGGGCGTTTGATGAAGCCAGCGCGATCCTGGCGGGAGATGCCCTGCAGTCCCTGGCATTCTATGTGCTGGCACACGACAAGGGCTTGCAGGTCGATGACAGTACCCGGGTCCGCATGATCAGCGCACTTGCCCTCGCTGCCGGTTCGCGGGGCATGGCCGGTGGCCAGGCCATCGACCTGGCGGCAACCGGCCGGCAACTGGATATTGCCGAGCTCGAGGATATGCACATCCACAAGACCGGCGCCCTGATCCGTGCCAGCGTCATGCTGGGCGTACTATGCGGAAAAACCCGCGATGAAACCCTGCAGGAGAAACTCGACCATTACGCCAAATGCATCGGCCTGGCATTTCAGATCCGCGACGACATCCTCGATGTCGAGGGCGAGGCTGCCGAACTCGGCAAACACCCCGGCATGGATGCCACCCGCCTGAAACCGACCTATCCGGCACTGATCGGCCTGGAAGGCGCCCGGGAACGCGCCGCCGAGCTGCACACAGAAGCCATGGACAGCCTGGCCGGAATGGATGCGCGGGCTGACCCCCTGCGCTGGATATCTTCTTATATCATTGAAAGACAAAGATAATATTCAATATTTTCCGGCTGGCCGCGTTGCACAGACCGGCTCGGTGAGGTAGTATCCTACCCAGTTACTCAGGAATTCGGGTGGGCATGCAGGCAAGTCCACGGATACCCCATCTTGCGGGTGTGCAGACCTTGCGCTGGCAGGTAGGCTATCTCTCCCCGAATCCACCGGCACTACGGACCCGATCCCCAGATGAAGACCACACAGCGGGCGCAGCAGAAACCCGATACCATCGCTGATGTACAAGCCAGCGCCGATACCCGGCAGCTACCGATCGACAAGGTCGGCATCAAGGATATCCGTCACCCGGTCCGGGTACTGGACCGGTCCGGCGGCGAACAGCACACCATCGCCAGCTTCAACATGTACGTCAACCTGCCCCATAATTTCAAGGGCACGCACATGTCACGGTTCGTGGAAATCCTGAACCTGCATGAACGGGAAATAACGGTCGATTCCTTTCGGGAGATGTTGCACGAAATGACCGAACGACTGGAAGCCGATTCCGGTCATATCGAAATGAATTTTCACTACTTCATCAATAAACAGGCTCCGGTTTCCGGCGTAGAGAGCCTGATGGACTACGACGTCAGCCTGATCGGGGAATTTGTCAACGGTGCAACCAGGATGAACATCAAGGTCGTCGTCCCGGTCACCAGTTTGTGCCCCTGTTCGAAAAAGATCTCGGATTACGGCGCACACAACCAGCGCGCGCACGTGACTATCAGCGCCGAGACCAGCGGCTTCGTCTGGATCGAGGACCTGATCGACCTGGTCGAGGACGAGGCGTCCAGTGAACTCTATGGCCTGCTCAAGCGTCCCGATGAAAAGTACGTCACCGAAAAGGCCTACAACAACCCCAAGTTCGTCGAAGACGTGGTGCGGGACATTGCAACCCGCCTGAACAAGGATGACCGCATTGCGGCCTATACCGTTGAGTCCGAAAACTTCGAATCAATCCACAATCATTCCGCCTACGCCCTGATTGAGCACGTCAAGCACGGCGCCTGACCCGGTCCTGTCACCTCTCCCGCTGAGCGTGCGCTCAGTATTTCTGCCGCAATGTCATCAGGTGCCCGTCGTGGTCGATCTCCAGCTTGCCGAGAAATGACATGCCCAGCAGGACCTGTTCGGGCTGTGCGCCATCGAGTACCACCGCCTCGACGCGGCGCAGCATAATGTCACCCACCTTGACGCTTGCCAGTAATACCGACCATGCTTTTTCCACACCGGATGCGGTCTTGACCACCGCTGGCGTGCCGATAACGCGGAAATCGATACCCAGACGCCGCGCAGCCGCCGCATTCATTGCCACCTGCGTCGCACCGGTATCGACGAGAAACGACACCGTCAGGCCATTGATGCTGCCCACCGTGGTATACATTCCGCGGGTATCGCGCCACACCTGGAACTCCTTCACAGCAGCCGTGCGCGTGCGCGCACTGATGCGGCCGTCGAGGGTCCCGGTGATCCGCTCCCCGTCGACCTCCAGCACCGCGGATTCGCTGGTCGCGGAGATCAGTTTGACGCCCTCGGGGCTGGTCTGCCCGACTTTCAGCAGGCGCTGCCTGCCGTCGATGAGCACCACGGCCCGGGCATTGAACAGGCCGACAACGCGCACATCCGGCGCCGCCTGCACTGCCAGCGCAAGCCCTGCCAGGCAAAACACCGCGAGCTGGCGCGTAATTCCGGATACTGACATCATCTCGAATCCGTTGAAGAGTGGCTGCTTATTATGAAACCTCTGTATATTTTTCGCCATATCGGCTGCGAAGGGCCCGGCTACCTGGCCGCGGTCCTCGACCGGCAGGGCATTCCCTACAAAACCATCGCCATCGACCGGGAGGAAGCGCTGCCGGATTCCATCGATGGGTGCTCCGGCCTGGTCTTCATGGGCGGGCCCATGAGTGTCAATGACGCACTGCCCTGGATCGAACAGGAGCTGACCCTGATCCGCGCGGCACGTGACCACGGCCTGCCCGTGCTGGGCCATTGCCTCGGCGGCCAGCTCATCAGCAAGGCACTGGGAGGCAGCGTCACCGCCAACCCGGTGCGTGAAATCGGCTGGCACCCGGTACACAAGACTGTCAATCCGGCCGCGGCCAGCTGGGTGGACACCATGCCGGACGGTGCCGAGCTGTTTCACTGGCACGGTGAAACCTTCTCCATCCCGAAAGGCGCTGCGGTCATCCTGGAAAACGATTACTGCCCCCACCAGGCGTTCGCGCTCGACAACATCCTGGCCCTGCAGTGTCATGTGGAAATGACGGCCCCCATGGTGCGCGAGTGGGCCGAGCTGTACAAGGGTGAGCTCGATGATCCCGCCGCAAGTGTGCAGACCGCTGCACAGATGACTGAAGACCTTGATACACGCATCGCTGCGCTGCAAGGTGTTGCCGATGGTTTGTACCAGCGCTGGCTGGTGGCAGTGGTTAATGGTTGAGAAAGACTAATGCGCGCAGACCGTTTGAATCATGGGTCCGTCTGCAGAAATTATGGATTGTCGCTGGTCTCGCCCCCTCTCCCCCCGGGAGAGGGTTGGGGAGAGGGGACTTCAATTAAGTCGTTTTCACCTTGTCTGTCAGCATCGGTCGGCTGCCTGCCAGCGCTGTTCCATTCGAAACATGTAAATATTATCCCCTCTCCCTGGCCCTCTCCCTGAGGGAGAGGGAATGCTCTGTTTGAAGGTTGCAATATTTACATACCGGTGTCAGGCGAAAAAAAACGTAGCTCCCTACACCACAACAACCAGCACCTGTAACACAACCGCCGCAAACACACCCGCCAGCAGATCATCGAGCATAATGCCCAGCCCGCCGTGCACCTGTTTGTCACACCAGCGGATCGGCCAGGGTTTGACGATGTCGAAAAACCGGAACAGGACGAAACCGGCCGCCACCCACTGCCAGCCGGCCGGGGCAAACGCCATCGTTACCAGGTAACCCACTATCTCATCCCAGACTATGGCCGGGTGGTCATGCACGCCCAGACGCGTCGCGGTGTGCGCACACAGCGGAATACCGGCCAGAAACAGTGCCGCGAGCAGTGTCAGGTACCAGACCGGTGACAACGGTTGCACCAGCAGGAATAGCGGCACGGCCGCCAGTGTACCGGCCGTCCCCGGCGCATGCGGGACCAGGCCACTGCCGCATCCCAGCGCGAGGCAATCCAGCGGATGCAGCAACAAACGGGCGGAAAGCTTTTCAGTCATGGCCAGCCCCGGAAAAATGCCGGTAACCGGTACTGGCTGGCTGGTAGCGCGCCCCGCCGTCCCGATAACAGACAATGCCGGGCGCAGCCTCGATACTGCCGATACAGGTACAACCGCAGGACAGCGCGCCAAGCGATGCCTCCAGTGCCGCACAGTGCGGTTCCGGAACGGTAATACACAGTTCGTAATCATCCCCGGCGCTTAACGCCAAATCATGGAAGCGTGCCTCTTGTGCGGCGCCCGATTGCTGCATTGCAGCCACAAAGTCAGCCGAGCGCGGCAGTGCATCGACCTGCACCACGGCGCCCAGCGCATCGGCTGCCAGCAGATGCCCCAGGTCCGCCAGCAGTCCATCGGAGATATCGATAGCGGCGCTGGCATGCTTGCGCATTAACAAACCGGCTTCGATACGCGGTTCGGGATAATCGAGGCGCCGCTGCAGTGACGCAGGCGCGGATTCCCCCAGCTGCAATGCCAGTCCGGCATCACCCAGGGTACCCGTGACATACACCCTGTCACCCGGCTGTGCACCGCGGCGGCACACAGCCTGCCCGCGAGAAACGAATCCGTGTGCCTGGACAGTAACGGTCAGTGGACCCTGCGTGGTATCGCCACCGACCAGCTGCACCGCATAGCGGTCGGCGAGTGCAAAAAAAGCATCAGCGAACTGTTCCAGCCAAACGGGATCGTATTCGGGCAGGGTCAGTGCCAGGGTGGCCCAGGCAGGTTCCGCACCCATCGCGGCAAGATCACTGAGATTGACGGCCAGCGCCTTGTGGCCGATTGCCGCCGCTGCAGTGGCAGTGGAAAAGTGCACCCCGGCCACCAGTGTGTCGATACCGACAACCAGCTCCGCTTCGGGCGGCACCGTCAACAGGGCCGCATCGTCCCCGATACCCAGCACCACATCCGCACGGCCGGCGCGCGCGCGTGTAAAATACTGGCGGATAATATCGAACTCGGATGTAGACATACCCGGTTTTAGCGATCGCTGACCCTGTTGCTCACTCGCGTACATTCATCCGGACGATGCTGGTGTGCGGTCTTGTCGAGTACACCGTTGACAAAAGAATGGCCCTGCTCGGCACCGAATTTCTTTGTGAGCGACACTGCCTCGTCGATCACTACCCGGAAAGGCACATCCGTGCGGTACAGCAATTCGTAAGTGGCCAGGCGCAGGATGGCACGCTCGACCGGATCGAGCTGTTTGAATGGCCGGTCGATATTCCCCGAGATCGTGCTATCTATTGCTTCGGCATGCGTGACGACCTCATTCAGCAGGCCGGTGAAATAAGCCGCATCAGCCTTGCTGAAATCCTCCTGTTCCGCAAACTGGCTCCGGATCTCGGCCATGTCCGCGCCCGAGAGGTCCCATTGATAGAGTGCCTGCATGGCAAGACGGCGTGCGCGGGAACGCGCATGTGCGGAAAACGTCATCGCGATATCGTTACTGTCAGCTGTCCAGACCACGCAACAGGTTGATCATCTCGATGGCTGACATGGCAGCCTCGGCACCCTTGTTGCCGGCCTTGGTACCGGCTCGCTCGATGGCCTGCTCGATAGTGTCGACAGTCAACACGCCAAAGGCTACCGGGACATCGTATTTCATCGACACGGAGGACAGGCCCCTGGTGCACTCCCCGGCAACATACTCGAAATGCGGTGTGCCGCCGCGAATTACGGCGCCCAGTGCGATAATCGCATCATAGCGTTTGCCTGCCGCCAGGCGTTGTGCTGCGAGTGGCATCTCGTAGGCGCCCGGCACCCTGACAATCACCAGGTCACGTTCGTCCGCGCCGTGACGCTTCAATGTGTCCAGTGCACCTGCCAGCAAACTGTCGACAACAAAGCTGTTAAAGCGGGATACCAGCAGCGCGATGCGCGCATCGCGAATCACCAGCTCACCTTCCTTTACTGTTATATCACCCATGTATAGATTCCTGTATCAACCAGTACCCGACGAACAAATAACGTAGCCCGGATCAAACACAGCGGAATCCGGGATACATTTTAAAGACCCCACACATAACCTAATCACTACACAAAAAACGGTGCGTCCCTTCTCCCTCCGGGAGAAGGACAGGATGAGGGGATATAAGAATCAAGACCGTGTCTCTATTCGATCCCCTCTCCCCCAACCCTCTCCCTGAGGGAGAGGGAGTTTATGGGGTTACTTCACTGTCATACTAAAATCACTCGCACGGCACATACTCGACCACTTCCAGCCCGAAGCCGGCGATGCCGTGCACGATCTTGGGCGCACTGAGCACGCGCATCCTGCGTACACCCACATCCGCAATGATTTGCGCACCGACACCGTAGGTACGCAGCTCGTCCGGTTCCCTGTGTGCCAGTTTCTGCTGCTTCCTCCGCGGGCATATGATACGCCTTTATCCGCTCCACCAGTTCCTCCGGCGTATCTTCCCAGCGCAGAATGACGACCAGGCCCTTGCCCGCCCGCGCGATACACGCCAGGGCATCCCGCAGCGGCCAGCCGTAGTCTTCGGTGCGCGCATCGACCAGATCGCCCAGTGTATTCAGCATGTGCACACGCACCAGGGTCGGCTCATCCGGCTGTATATCGCCCATCTTGAGTGCCAGATGCGTCGCACCATCGATGGAGTCATGGTAGGCATAGGCGCGGAACACGCCATGCTCCGTCGCCAGGTCAACTTCCGCCACCCGCTCAACCGTTTTCTCGTTTTCTATGCGATAACGAATCAGGTCTTCAATCGTCCCGATCTTGAGCCCGTGCCGCTGTGCGTAGATTTCCAGGTCCGGGCGCCGCGCCATGGTCCCGTCTTCGTTCAAGATCTCCACGATGACTGCGGCAGGTTCCAGCCCGGCCAGCCGGGCCAGGTCGCAACCGGCCTCGGTATGGCCGGCGCGGTTCAGGACGCCGCCGGGTTGCGCCATCAACGGAAAGATATGGCCGGGTTGAACGATATCCTGCGGACAGGCATCCGGACTGACGGCTGCCTGGATGGTGCGTGCACGGTCCTGGGCCGATATGCCGGTGGTGACACCCTCGGCCGCCTCGATGGAAAGCGTAAAATTGGTTGAGTGCAGGGAAACGTTATGGCGCACCATCAGGGGCAGTGCCAGCTGCTCGCAACGTTCCCGCGTCAGGGTCAGACAGATCAGTCCGCGGCCGTGACTGGCCATGAAGTTGATATCCTCGGGGCGCGCATGGCTCGCCGCCATGACGAGGTCACCCTCGTTCTCACGATCCTCGTCATCCATCAGGATGACCATACGCCCCGCACGGATCTCTTCGATAATTTCTTCAGCTGTGTTCAATAACATTCTGTTAACCGGTTCCGGTAATGTGCCGCGAGATGGCAGGATGCCCATCGCGGCCCTGCACAACAGAGCAACAGTCTGCGTTGTCGGGCACGCTATGCTTTGCCCAACCTACATATTCTCTGGAGCAACCGATAGCGTTGCATTATCCATGATTGACTCCCGGTGTTCACGGAAGATCACTGGCTCTGGTTACCGGTAAACCCGAATCTTTCGAGGATTTCCCGGGTAATGGTGTTGCCCGTACCCGGCTGTGCCGCTGCATCCCCCTGCAACAGGCGCTCCAGGTAACGCGCGATCAGATCCACTTCGAGATTTACCTGCTGACCCGCGCGCCAGCCGGCCAGAGTGGTCTCTTCCAGGGTGTGAGGCACAATATTCAGGGTGAATTCAGCCCCATCCACGTCATTGACCGTCAGGCTCACACCATCGGCGCACACCGACCCCTTGGTGGCGATATAGCGGGCCAGCTCATCCGGCGCACGCACCGTGAACTGGACGGAACGGCTGTCTTCCCGGCGCCGGAGAATGCTGCCAATACCATCGACATGTCCGCTTACCAGGTGTCCGCCGAGCCGCATGGCCAGCGTCAAGGCCTTTTCCAGGTTGACGGGATCATTGACCCGAAGGCTCCCCAGGCGTGTCCGCCGGAGTGTCTCGCCCGAGATATCGGCGCTGAAACCCTGCGCACTCTTTTCCACAACGGTCAGGCAGACGCCACTCACCGCGATGCTGTCACCGAGCGCGACATCGTCCATGGGCAACTTGCCCGCAGCGATAGCGATGCGCATGTCACCACCCCGGTGCTCCAGGGTGGCCACTGTACCCACGGCCTGTATGATTCCTGTGAACATGTTTTCGACCCGAATAAAAAAAACTTCGCAATAACATGATTATTTCAATTAGTCAGAGATACCGTGACCGTTCCCCGGATTCCGGGCCTGGATGCTGATTAATTGAATTAATTAACCGGCCACCGTCGCGGTAATGCGCCAGTCCTGGCCAACGGCGCGGATGTCGCTGATGGATAACTGTATCCGTTCCTCCATTTGTTGCAGTTCCGGCAATACAAACAGACCGCGCGCCGTGTCACCCAGCAGATGCGGCGCCATGTAGAGCACCAGCTCGTCCACCAGTCCGGCAGTCAGCAGCGCCCCCGCGAGGGTAGCGCCGGCCTCGACATGGACTTCGTTTATGGCCAAAGCACCCAGGTGCTGTAACACCGCAGCCAGATCCAGCTGCCCGCGTTGTTGCGGCAGCGTCGTGATCGTAACACCGGGCCGGGTCAGCGCCGTTGCCGCAGCCGCATTCGCCGCAGCGGTGAGAATGAGCGTTGCGCCGTGCAGGTCCAGTAACTGCGCAGCGGGCGGCGTCTGTAAATGCGTATCCAGTATCACCCGCAGGGGCTGTTGCACCTGGTCTGCCGCCACGTCATCGAGTCGCGCCGTCAGCGCGGGATCATCCGCCAGCACCGTCCCGACACCGGTGAGAATGGCAGAACTGCGGGCACGCAGCCGGTGCACATCCCGGCGTGCGGCCGGGCCGGTGATCCACTGGCTGGCGCCATTTGCCAGCGCGGTACGGCCGTCGACACTCATCGCCAGCTTCAGGCGCACCCAGGGTCGCGCCCGGCGCATGCGCATGACAAAACCGGGATTGAGCCCTGCGGCCGCGATTTCCAGCAGACCGGACCCGGTTTCAATTCCGGCTGCCCGCAAGGTCTCCAGACCCTGGCCCGCCACCTGCGGATTCGGGTCTTCCATGCCCGCGACAACACGCGCAATCCCGGCATTGATCAGGGCAGTGGTACACGGCGGCGTGCGTCCCTGGTGGCAGCAGGGTTCCAGTGTCACATAGGCCGTGGCACCGGCCGCCTGTGCACCGGCCTGCTGCAGGGCATTGACCTCCGCATGCGGCCCACCGGCCCGTTCGTGCCAGCCTTCACCGACTATTGCTCCGTCCCTGACCAGTACGCACCCGACGCGCGGATTGGGATCGGTGGTAAACAGGCCGCGCTCGGCCAGCTGCAGGGCACGCGCCATGTATTCGTGATCAGCCGTGGCAGTCATGATGTCTCGGGAAGCAAGCGGTAACCGCGGGCAGGGGCAGTCCGGTCTCAGGCATGCAGGATGTTGCGCCAGCACCCATACACGTCATAACCTGGACTATTCCTCCGGTAGCAGCGATATCTGGTCTTTATGGTCCTGTGCGGTCGGTTCGTTTTCCAGGCGCTCGACCTCTTCCCGAAATGCGTTGACGTCCTCGAAACTCCGGTACACGGAAGCAAACCGCACATAGGCCACCTGGTCGAGTGCACGCAACTCATTCATGACCCATTCGCCCAGCTGGCGCGACGCCACTTCGCGCTCTCCGCTGGCACGCAGTCGATGTTCTATACGGCTGATGGCAGCATCGACATTTTCCAGCTGCACCGGTCGCTTCTCCAGCGCCCGCATCATGCCTGCCGTCATCTTCTTCTCATTAAAGGGCTCGCGCGCACCATTACTCTTGATGATGCGCGGCATCACCAGCTCCGCCGACTCGAAGGTGGTAAAGCGTTCACTGCAGGCAACGCATTCACGCCGCCGGCGCACCTGCGTACCTTCGTTGGCAAGCCGCGAGTCGATTACCTTGGTATCCAGTTCTCCGCAAAAAGGGCAATGCATGATTGGCCAGTGGATCGCTCAAACGGACTCGTAGACAGGAAAGCGCTTGCATAATTCGAGCACCTTGCTGCGCACCGATTCGATAACATCCTGATTGTTGCTGTCGTCCATGATGTCGCACATCCAGCCGGCGAGGTCGCCCGCCTCCTCCTCCCCGAGACCACGCGTGGTAATCGCCGGCGTGCCGACGCGGATGCCACTGGTCACAAACGGCGATTGCGGATCGTTGGGCACGGCATTCTTGTTGACCGTGATATTGGCGGAATCCAGCGCCGCATCGACCTGTTTACCGGTGAGTCCCTTGTCAATCAGGTCCACCAGAAACAGGTGATCATCGGTCCCGCCGGACACCACCTTGTAGCCGCGCTCCATGATAACGGCCGCCATCTTGCGCGCATTATGCAACACCTGCTGCTGATAGATCCCTGAAGGACGGCTCCATGGCTTCCTTGAGTGCGACCGCCTTGGCGGCAATCACGTGCATCAGCGGGCCACCCTGGGTACCGGGAAAGACCAGCGAGTTGAGTTTCTTCTCGATGGCATCATCGGAACGCGCCAGGATCAGGCCGCCACGCGGTCCGCGCAGGGTCTTGTGTGTCGTCGTGGTAGTGACATCCGCGATGTTGACGGGGCTGGGATAGAGATCCCGCCGCGATCAATCCGGCAACATGCGCCATGTCCACGAACAGATAGGCACCGATGCTGTCGGCGATACTACGAAAGCGCTCCCAGTCGACCTGCAGCGAATAGGCGGAAAAACCCGCCACGATCATCTTCGGGATGTGCTGGTGCGCAAGCGCCTCCACCTGGTCGTAATCGATCACGCCGGTTTCGGGATTCAGGCCATACTGCACCGCCTTGAATAATTTCCCGGAGAAATTCACCTTGGAGCCGTGCGTCAGGTGACCGCCGTCTGCGAGGCTCATGCCGAGAATGGTATCGCCCGGCTGCAGCAGGGCCAGGTACACCGCGGCATTGGCCTGTGAGCCGGAGTGCGGCTGGACATTGGCGAAATCGGCTTTGAACAGCGCCTTGGCCCGATCGATCGCCAGCTGCTCGGCGATATCGACGATATTCGCAGCCACCGTAATAGCGCTTGCCGGGATAACCTTCCGCATATTTGTTGGTCAGCACCGACCCCTGCGCCTCCAGCACCCGCGGGCTGGCGTAATTCTCCGAGGCAATCAGCTCGATGTGGTCTTCCTGGCGCTGGCGTTCCCCCTGGATGGCATTCCAGAGTTCGTCGTCATAACCGGCGATATGCATATCTTTATCAAACATGTCAGCTCACTCGAATGAATCGGGACAGGAAATGTCCGGTGTGTCAGTGATCGGGATAATAGCCCAACTCACAGGGTGTTGCGAACCAGATCTGATAAATAACCCCAGCTTCAGCAGGGTTGTCAGCCGGCAATCAATGCCTCGAGTACGGCCGTCCATGCCAGCGCCAGATTCCCGCGGTCGTAGCCACCGCCGCCCAGCGCCAGCAAGCGGCCGGGACAGTGCCGCGCGGCCAGCCGGCACAGGCGCTGCGCGGCATGCCGGTGGGCCTGCGGGGTATAGCGCAGGTGGGTGATGGGATCGCCGGCAATACTGTCCGCGCCGCATTGAAACAGGATGAACTCCGGCCGCCGTGCATCGAGAAAGGCCTCAACCGTCTCCCAGGCCGCCAGAGAACGCGTCATCGTCGGCCGCCGGGCGGCATGGGGATATTGAGCTTGGTTCCCCGGGCCGCTCCCCGTCCCGTCTCCGCCGCCGTGCCGGTACCCGGATACAGGTAATGCCCGTCCTCGTGCAGGTCGGCAATGAGTACTGCCGGGTCCTCTTCAAAGCTGTAAAAAACGCCATCACCATGGTGGGCATCGATATCGACATAGGCGATGCGCTGCAGGCCATGCACGCGGCGCAGCGTTTCAATCGCGATACCGCAGTCATTGAACACGCAAAACCCGGCGGCACTGTCACGCCGGGCATGATGCAGCCCGGCAATCGGCACAAAGGCGTACTGGCACCCACCGGACAGCAGGCGCTCGATCGCATCCAGAACGCTGCCCGCCACATAGCAGGCCGCTTCGTAGATACCCGGGTATGCCGGCGTGTCACCGCAATCCAGATATCCCGCACCCGTCCGTGTCTGCGCGATGACGCGGTCGACATACGCAGGCGTGTGAAAACGTTCAATGGCTTCCCGGTTGACCGTGACGGGTACGCGCACAGTGACCTGATTTTCCAGACCCTGCTGACCGGGCATGGTGCCAGAATGCATCGAGCCGATCCGGCCCGAATGGATGCCCATCCCCGAAACCATACGCGGCCAGTTCGGCGCCAATATATACACAGGTCTGAGCTGTCATGAACTGAAACACTCCCGGGTGGCAAGATGCAGCAACCATAGCATTCATGCTTGCGCGACCCTGTCGACACCTGTTATTTATATTTAATTACATATAGTTATAATATATTCTTCATAAATATTATAGGGCAGAACTCCCGGCCGCAACCCGCTGTGATGGATCTCAAAGCCTTGCAGGTTGGGCAAAGCTTGCGCATCCTGCTCACGCCCCTTGCCTGCGGTCACTCCCGCGCATCCATGCGCTCCGTGACACTCGTACTTCCCTGTACAGCGTCCACACTACGCTGCGCCCAACCCACATCTGAATGCATCTGACCGGTGCACCAATAGCAGACGCCCAAGACAACGCAGGGAGCAATTGCCGGCGACTGCAGACTAGTGACTGTTTGTATAACCCTTCCAGCTCATCGACTTGATACATATTGCTAACGCTGTTTATTACGAGAGCGGCAGCTTGCCCGATAATCTGCCGCGCCTATAATGTGCGTCCATCGTCAGTCGAGCCGGAGCAGCATTCACTATGGCGCAGTACGTGTACACCATGAACCAGGTGGGCAAGGTCGTCCCGCCCAAACGCAAGATCCTCGAGAATATCTCGCTGTCCTTTTTCCCCGGCGCCAAGATCGGCGTGCTCGGACTCAACGGCTCCGGCAAATCCAGCCTGTTGCGCATCATGGCGGGCGAGGACACCGAAATCGAAGGCGAGGCACGCCCCCAGCCCGGCATCAAGGTCGGCTTCCTGCCCCAGGAACCGCAGCTCAATCCTGACAAGGATGTCCGCGGCAATGTCGAGGAAGGACTGGGTGAAACCATGCGCCTGCTGGAACGTTTCAACGCGATCAGTGCACAGTTCGCCGACCCCATGACGGATGATGAAATGACTGCGCTGCTCGAGGAACAGGGCAAGCTGCAGGATGCCATCGATGCCGCCGGCGCCTGGGAACTGGATCGCAAGCTGGAAATCGCCGCCGATGCCCTGCGTCTGCCGCCCTGGGATGCCGACGTGACCACACTCTCCGGTGGCGAGCGGCGCCGGGTCGCCCTGTGCAAGCTGCTGCTGTCCGAGCCCGACATGCTGCTGCTGGACGAACCCACCAACCACCTGGACGCTGAAAGCGTGGCCTGGCTGGAACGCTTCCTGGTGGACTACCCGGGCACCGTCGTCGCCGTCACCCACGACCGTTACTTCCTGGATAATGTCGCCGGCTGGATCCTCGAACTCGACCGCGGCCACGGCATCCCCTGGGAAGGCAACTACTCTTCCTGGCTGGAACAAAAGGAACAGCGCCTGGAAATCGAGGAAAAACAGGAGTCCGCCCGGCAGAAGGCCATGAAGGCCGAACTGGAATGGGTACGTGCCGGCACCAAGGGCCGCCACGCCAAGAGCAAGGCGCGCCTGGCCCGGTTCGAAGAGCTGTCTAAACAGGACACCCAGAAACGCAACGAAACCAAGCAGCTCTATATCCCGCCGGGCCCGCGTCTCGGTGACCTGGTGATCGAGGCCAGTCACCTGAGCAAACGCTTCGGCGACGACACTGCTGTACGAAGACCTCAGCTTCAACCTGCCACGCGGCGGCATTGTCGGCATCATCGGACCCAACGGGGCCGGCAAGACCACCCTGTTTCGCATGCTGACCGGTGCGGAACAACCCGATGCGGGCGAGTTGCGCATCGGAGATACCGTAAAACTGGCCTACGTCGACCAAAGCCGCGATGACCTGGATAACAGCAAAACCGTCTGGGAAGAAATCTCCGGCGGCCAGGACAATATCACCGTCGGCGGGTATGAGCTGAATTCCCGGACCTATGTCTCGCGCTTCAATTTCACCGGTTCAGACCAGCAAAAAAACGTCGGCGCCCTCTCCGGCGGCGAACGCAACCGGCTCCATCTGGCCAAACTGCTTAAAAGTGGCGGCAATGTCCTGCTGCTGGACGAACCCACCAACGACCTGGATGTGGAAACCCTGCGTGCACTGGAGGAGGCCCTGCTCGATTTTCCCGGTTGCGTCGTGGTGATCTCCCATGACCGCTGGTTCCTCGACCGGATCGCGACCCATATCCTGGCCTTCGAGGGCGACAGCCAGGTGGTCTGGTTCGAGGGTAACTATGCCGATTACGAAGCCGACCGCAAACGCCGTCTCGGCACACAGGCCGACCAGCCACACCGCATCAAGTACAAGCGGCTGGAAAGTTGACCGTTGCCACCCGCAGGCGCGGGAGGTACACAGCAGTTGTTACAGGAAATCCTCGTTTGGGAGATTCAGCCACAGGAGTTGCCGGACCGGGCGCATGCGGCATAATTTTCTTGCGTCTTTGCGGTGAGTTTTTCTGCCAGTCAGGTTACTATCGGCCACCAGCAGATACCCCGGTCGCAACCAGCTAAGGAATCAGTCAATGCCCCTTGCCGATAAAGAGGATTTGATCGCATTCAGACAGAAGATGCACGCGGAGGGAGCCGCCGGTTTCGGGGCAGGACCCTGGGGGTCATGGGATGATGGGAATATGCCCCCGGCCATTGCGGTGGAAAGCGTCATTGACTATACCCGCGCCTCGAACGATCTCCAGACCCGGCAGCACAGGTCACAGGACAACATGCATTTGCGTGCCGTACAGCGCTCGGGCGGGGGGGTTGCCACCGCTCTCGTGGTGTTCTCGCTGGTAGCGTTGCTGGCCGGCACAGCAGGCATATACCTCACCAGACAGCCAGACGAACAGCTGGCGTCCATCCAGAACGATGCCGTGATGCCACCGGACTAATTCCGCCGTCTCGGGCGGCACACCGCTACCCGCGGATGATCACCTGGCCGGGATTCTGGCGGGCCGGGTGCAAAGACCGGCTGACCCGCTGACCAGCGGGAAATCAACCGGCCATGATGCTGCTGTTACTGATCTCGCAGCACTGCCTGAATATGAATCAGCGCCGGCCTTCGCTGACAACACTGAAGCACCAATTGCCCCGATAACCGTCGCGGGTGTGTTCCCCGGCGACAGCGGCACGCGCACACTCGCGCTGCCACTGCCCCGGGCACCTGCCGGGCAGGCTGTCAGCACCGCCGTTCCGCCGGCCGCCACCGCGTTCAGTACAGCATTACCCGCACCCCTCGCCGGTCACGGCGACAGGTTCACATCACCCTGGGAGCAGGTGCCGCCGGCCATAGCAGTCACACCGAATATACTCCCCGCCCCGGCGGCCGGCGGCAATTCCACCCGGACCAATACCGGCATTATCCTGCGCCATGATCCCGGGGCATCGCCGCTCATCCCGATATCGGCAACGGTGCCGGCACGGAATCAGGATGCTGCACCAGCCAAGCAGACTGATCCCGCACCTGCCCTGCAAGTCCCACCGCAACAGGCGGCCCCCGCGCCTGCCCTGAAAGTCCCGCCGCAACAGGCGGCCCCCGCGCCTGCCCTGAAAGTCACCGCAACAGGCGGCTCCTGCGCCTGCCCTGCAGGCCCCACCACAACAGAGCGCAAGCGCAGATAAACCCGTCCGGCCACGGCCAGGCCGCTGGTCGGTTGTGCTCGGTTCCTACTCGAGTAAAAAGATTGCACGGCGGATGCTGGCGGGATTCAGGGACCAGGGTATCGCTGCGGAATTGCAAACTGTCAATGTCGACGGGGCAACCATGCATCGTGTCCGGGTACGCGGATACCGCACCAAGATCGCGGCATTGACCGGGGCCGACGACCTGAACCGGCAACCGGGTATTGATGGCGCCTGGATTACGAAACGTTAGCCGGACGGTTTAGTCAATCACCCTGCCGCCTGTTTTGCAGGGGTTTGCGGCAATGCGGACAGACACCTTTCCTGTGAATCTCTTCCTTTGCGATACGCGCAAAGATCTGTCCGGCGTCCTCTGCACTTAATCCCAGCTCGATACGGGTACGCTCCATCTCCAGTTGTTCCTGCGCGGTGATGATGCCGTCTCCCAGCGCCTCTTCAGCCAGGTCCTCGTATTGCTCCCGACGCAGGCGCACCTGTTCGGAAAAGGCGGACGCCAGGATTCCCGCCGGCAAGGCCACCATGCCGACACCGATAATCATGATAGTACTGCCGAATACCTTGCCACCCACGGTCACCGGCGTGACATCACCGTAACCAACCGTGGTCAGGGTCGCCACGGCCCACCAGATTGCCGCCGGGATACTGCCGAACGCGTCGGGTTGTACCTCGTGCTCGAATAAATAAATTCCACTGGCAGCGAACGTCATAATGACCACCAGGATGAAGAAAGCAGCGCCGAATGCCCGTGCTTCATCCTGCAGGACATTCAGTAACATCGACATCGCAGCGGAATAGCGGGTCAGCTTGAAAATCCGCACCAGCCGCAGGACCCGGAGAAAGCGCAGGTCCAGGGAGAAGAACATACCCAGGTAGAACGGCAGGAAGGCCATCAGGTCAACCAGCGCCATCGGGGTCAGGGAAAAGCGCAACCGGCCTGCGAGAGGTTGCGCATAGTCTCCGCCGGGGTGTTCCACACTGGACCAGACCCTGAGCAGATACTCGATAGTGAACACCGCTACGGAGAGTATCTCGAAGCGGAAGAACAGGTGTTCATACCGGCTATACAGTGAACCCACCGATCCAAGGATGATGGCCAGGATATTGATCGAGATAAATAGAACGATAAAAATATCGAACCAGCGGCTGATCCGGTCATCAGGCCGGGCCAACTCGAGAATCTGGAACACACGCTTGCGCCTGCATGTGTCTGCCTGCGCATCTGCCGAAGGCGCTGCCATGGTTTTCGTCGATTGCACTATCTGATTCCTGGTGATCAATTCATCCCCGGGTTGCAAGCCGGGGAGCGCGGAGCTACTCATTCGTTGTTCGGCTGAATGGCACACAGCTTGAACTGGTGCTTCCTGGAGACCCGGCTCCGGCAGGGCCGGCAGGCGCAGCCGCCCGCTGTGCCGGGCCATGCCGGGATCAGTCCCGATTCAGTGCCACACACCTGATCGGGGCGCCCTGGTCACCGCGCTTGTCCGGTACATACCTTATTGAGTGCTAAAGACTCCCCCGGAATTGCCGAAGAAATTGTCATCCGTGGTTTTATTCCGCCGGCTGCGTGGTGTGGCTCATGGCAGGCATGCGGCGACAGTGTCAAACGAGGTCGATCTGTGGACAACAAGGCATCACATCAGGTTCTAATCATCGAAGGCATCAGGGACCGGTACCAGGCTCAAGCCAACGGCCTGATAGAGGCAGGCTATGCGGTAGAGTCGCTCCAGCCGGGCAGCATCGAACAACTGGAAGAATTCCTGGTCGACTCGAGACCGGATATCGTGCTGTATGGCAAGGGCGAAAACATGCCCGACCTGGAATCCGTGACTGCCCTCCTCACGCAGGACACGTGTTGAAATTCCGGTTATCGTGATGGCCAGCAAGCTGACGAAACGCACTGCGACATCCGCTGAAAATTGCGGTGCGGCTGCCATCGTCCAGAACGGACAATCGGAACAGCTGCTGCGTACGGTCAAAAAGGCAACTCAGGTCCGCCTCGCTGCAGCGCCGGGTCAGCCGTCTGGAACGTGAGTTCGAGCTTATCCAGTTACAGCACAGGGTCAACGAACTGGAAAATACCCTGAGAGAAAAGGAAGCCCGCTGTGCAGACCTGACGGAAGACTGCCGCAACGCCATCGCATATATCCATGATGGCAATCATATCTATGCCAACGGCGCATACAGCAACCTGCTTGGCTTTGATAACGATGAAGAGATCATTGGCACACCGCTGCTGAACTGGATTGATCTGCACCACAATGAACTGCTCACGAAGTTGCTGCGTAATCCGTTCGCCAGTCATGACATTACCAGGCTCAAGGTCAAGCTGGTTCAGGATGATGCAGAGCTGACTGAAACAGATATGGAATTTTCCGCAGTCAAATATCGACAACAGGCTCTGCACCCAGATCACGGTGCGCGCCAGCGACGATCGCGCGATATCCAAGTCAGCGCCGGATACGCTCAGGCACCACGACATGGTTACCGGGCTTTACAATCGCCAGTATTTCATGAAAGTGCTGGAAGAGAACATTACCACCAGCGCCAGATCCGGAAAATTCCAGGCGGTCACGTTTATCCTGATTGACAACTTCAAGACCATTCGCGAGAAGATCGGCATTATCGCCAGTGACACCCTGATCAGCGATATTGCCGGACTGATAAGGGAAATTTACGGACACGAAAACACATTAGCCCGGTTTGGCGACTATACATTTACGGTGCTGAACAACTACAGCTACAAGGAAGGTGCATACCAGCTCGCCGAGACCCTGCGCGCAAAGATAGAAAAACGTATCATGACCATTGACGAGCAAACCGTCAGCACGACCTGCAGTATCGGCATCTGCGTCATCAACGATCATGTGAAGGATGCCCAGAATGCGCATTCGCGCGCGGATCTTGCCTGCGAACTCGCCCGCACATCCGGCGGCAACCAGATCCATGTCCACAGCACAACCATAGACGCGCAAATCGACCGTGAAGTCGAAGACAAAATGGATGACATGGTCAGGAAAACCATTGACGATGACCGGTTTTACCTGGTCTACCAGCCCGTCATCAGCCTGAATGGCAAGTCTGGCGGGCACTACGAGGTACTGCTGCGCGTCCTCGATGAGGATGGTCAAGTCATATTGCCCGGCCAGTTCCTGGCGCTGGCGGAAAAATCGCCCCTCATCATGGACATTGACCGCCGGGTAATCCAGAAAGCTTTCAAGATGCTGGCTGCCAAGCACAAGGAAGAGGAAAACATAGCGTTCTTCATCAAGCTGTCGGGTGAAACACTCACTGATCCGAAACTCCCGGAGTGGATCGATCTGCAACTGAAGCGGTTCAACCTGGCGGGCGAATCCATTATATTCGAAATTGCGGAATCGGTTGCTGCAAACAAGCCGCACGAAACACAATCATTTTCCAGGGCTGTGCGCGCCATTGGCTGCAAGGTGACCATTGAGCATTTTGGCTACGCCAATAATCCCGAAATCATCAAATACCTCGCCGTCGATTTTCTGAAAATTGATGGCTCGCTGATCAACAATCTTGCGAGCAGCAAGGACAATCAGCAAAAGGTGAAGGCCATCGTCGATCTTGCCCGCAGTAACGATACCCAGTGTATCGCGGAACATGTAGATGATGCCCATTGCCTGGTCATGCTCTGGCAATACAGCATCGATTACATCCAGGGTAACCTGGTACAGGAACCCACCAAGGAACTCACACACGACTTCGAGGATGAAGCCGCCCTCGCCGGGATTATCGAAACCGACGACAAATAAGCCGCGGCACAGCATTACTGCGCGGCGGTTATTCGGGTGCTCTCGCCCTTACCCGTGAATTACCCTGCCCGAATGCAGTCAATTCAGCTTTTCAATCCCCAGTGACTTGAGAATGTACTTCTCGTAAAGCGGTTCAGATGTGCCCTTCTTCATCTTGCGTATGAAGTATTTCTCAAAGGCAATCTTCGCATAATGGACCCACTTTCCCTTTTTCATCCAGGCGACATTCCGCGGCGGGATCTGCGGCAACGCCACGAAGGCGGCGCCGGTATCACCCATATCCGCAAGACAGATTGCGTTCCAGGTGGCGGTATGGCTGAGCTCCTTGCCGTTGATATCCTCATTTATATTATGCACAAGCGCCGTTACCATGGACTCGATCATGTAACCCGTCTTGGGCGCGCCGGTCGGCACCGGAGTGGCCTCCACGGGTGGTATTGCGATGCATACACCCGCTGAATAGATATTCCTGTAGGTTGGATTACGCTGGTGTTCATCCACAATCACAAACCCGCGCGGATTGCACAGTCCTTCTACACCGGAAACGCAGTCCACGCCCTTGAACGCCGGCAACATCATCGAGTAGTCGAATTCCAGCTCATGTTTCCTGGCTACCTCACCATCTGCATTGAGCTCGTCCACATACATCCTGCCTGCATCTACCTGCGTTACTTTCGCATTGGTAATCCACTTGATATCGTGATTGCGCAACTCGCTTTCCAGCAGCCCCTTCGAGTCACCCACACCACCCAGACCCAGATGGCCGATATAGGGCTCGCTGGTTACAAAGGTCATGGGTACCTTGTTCCGCTTCCTGCGCTTGCGCAAATCGGCATCGAGAATGAAGGCGAACTCGTAGGCCGGTCCAAAACAGCTGGCAAACGGCATGGCACCGACAATCACGTGACCGGGATTCTCGAGCAGTTTTTCATAACCCGCCCTGGCCTGTTCCGCATGGTCGATGGTACACACCGAAACGGTATGACCGCCCTCTGGGCCGGAGCCCGGAACTTCCTCAAAGGCAAGTTTGGGACCGGTCGTGATAACCAGATAATCGTAGTCAAGCCGGGTGTCATTATCGAAAGTGAGCTGATTCCCGCCAGGATCGATGCGCACAACATTACCGGCAATAAAATCGATGTTGCGTTTCTTCAGGTACGGTTCTATCGGAAAGGTGATATCACTGCGCTCACGCCAGCCCACTGCCGCCCAGGGATTCGAAGGGACAAACTGAAACGATTCTGATCTGTTCACCACCGTGATCTTGTGATCATTACCGAGGACATCACGCATTTCATAGGCAGCCGGCATACCGCCAGTGCCTGCGCCAAGTATCACAACATGTGCCATTGCCTGTCTCCTGTACACAGTGCCCGGCCGGCTGCCGGGACGTGGCCATCAAAATTTCAGCAGGAGTCTTGCACAAGGTCCGCAAATACACGTTGATCCAGGTCAATTCTGCGAGCTGTCATGTAAAAATGCTGCGGGACAAACGCTTGATTTGCATGGTGCAACACCACATGGATACCGGCGTGAATGCGTATATAATGTCAGCACCTCAAACCCATGACCTTGACCCCGAGTAAGGAATAGAACCTATGAAAACCACACTGCAAGTGATCTGTCTGTGTCTCGCCAGCCTGACTGCCGCCAGCGCATCCGCCGAGGAAGAGGCCCTCGCCACATTCAAAGCCCTGAAGCCGGACCTTGCCCTGGAACTCGCACAGGCAACCCTCAAGGCCTGCAGGGCCGCCGGCTTTCAGGTGGCGGTGGCTGTCGTGGACCGCGCAGGCGTTGTCCAGGTGGTCCTGCGTGACCAGCTGGCCGGTGCACATACCCCGGATACCGCCCGGCGCAAGGCCTGGACCGCCGCCAGTTTTCGTACCGATACGCTGACAATGATGGAAGAGACGCAGGCCGGCAAGCGCCAGTCCGGCGTGCGCTTTGTCAACGATGCCATGATGATCGGTGGCGGGATCCCGGTAACAGCCGCGGGCACGCTGGTGGGTGCCGTGGGCGTCTCGGGCGCACCCGGTGGCGCTGAAGATCAAAAGTGCGCCCAGGCAGGGATCGATGCGATTGAAGAAAAGCTGATGTTCTAGGCTGGAATGCAGTTACGGATCGGGGTCCGCCAGCGAATGTGCACAGCCGCTTCGCCGGCCTCCCGTTCCGTCAATCCCGGACCACCTCTTTCTCCAGTTGCTGCTGCAGCGACTTGAACAGCGTTTTATCTGCGCTGCTGACACGCGGATAATGGATGGGCAGATTCTTCAGGGTCTGCTCCAGCACATCGGCAACGCACCAGCGCATGTAGGGTTTGTTGTCGGCGGGGATTGCATACCAGGGCGCCCACGGGCGTGACGTCGCAGCGACCGCCGCGTGATAAGCCTTCTGGTATGCATCCCAGTGCTGCCGTTCCTTGACATCCCCGGCCGAGAACTTCCAGTTTTTTTCCGGCTCCACGAGACGGGATAAAAACCGGTTGCGCTGCTCTTCCCTGGAAACGTTCAGCCAGAACTTGAGTATTATGGTGCCGTTTTCCGCCAGATGGCGTTCATGAGCACGAATGGATGCGTAGCGTTGCTCCCAGAACGAACCGGTATCGACGGCAGCCGGCAGCCGCTGGTACTGGAGAAACTCCGGATGCACGCGCACCACCAGCACTTCCTCGTAGTAGCTGCGATTGAACACACCAATGCGCCCCCGTTCGGGCAGGCGCCTGCTGGTACGCCACAGGAAATCGTGATCCAGCTCCTCAGCACTGGGTTGCTTGAACGAGAATACCTGGAAACCGGCCGGGTTCAGTCCGCTGAGCACCGCGCGTATGGTGCTGTCCTTGCCGGCAGCATCCATCGCCTGAAAAACGAGCAGTATGGAATATTTGTCATGCGCGTAGAGCATGCGCTGCAAGTCATCAAGCGACTTGACACACCTGGCCAGTTTCGACTTTAACTTCTTCTTGTCCGGCACATCTGCCGGCGGCGCCGTCTGCAGGCCATCCGGGTCAAAAGCGCCGTCGAAAGGAACGAGATAGGGATGTTCACCTGCTTCCAGCATGGTTGTCTCCTGAGTACTGATCGGGGCTGCCGCAGAAAAATTTATTTTTCCGCCACAAGCCGGGTATCGTAAGCGCGCAATAAAAACAGGGCCAGGCACCCGGCCAGCATGGGCCAGGCCGCGAAAAACAGTATATTGGGGCCATCATAGGGCGCCAGGTACTGCTTGTAAGAAGAAAACGTGGAAACCGCATGCAGCAGGAGTACGCTGCCATAGGTATAAAATTTCATATAACCGGCGACGAACGCGACCAGAATAATCAGCTCGATCACCCCGATGACAGTCATGATCTGACTGCCGAGCCCGCCAATAAGATAAAATTTTTCATATACCGCGGCTGCATGTTGCGGATTAATAAACTTGTCGAGCGTCCAAACCAGCATTACCAGGAAAATCGATATTCTCAGGAAGAAAAGTGATACAGCCAGTCTGCTTTCGATTGTCATCATGCTACTCCGTATCAATTGACCTTCAGAAATGGTGACCACACCAGGGCTGCCGCAATCCCGGCAGATTGTGACCGGATCGGTTACATAAACTCTATGTTCCGGGCCGTTAGACTGACAGGGTCTTTTGGTTTCCCGTGGCCGACCCTGACAATGCCGTTTATCCGGATATGCGACTTCGGAACCCTGTAAAGCCGTTTTTCAGGCGGCCGTTTTTCTTCCAGAAAGAAATTTTGATCATCTTCCCCCAGGTACCACCAGGAAATAGCGGCATTGGAGTATGAGTCTTGCCATATCCCGGCAAACCGCTGTGCACTGACCTCCTGCCCGTCCTCACAGGACATCAGCAGCAAACCAAGAGCCAGTAAGATGAAACGTCCCCGCATTGATTCGTTACCTGTAGCTGAGGATATCAATGGTATCAATGGAGTCAGACTGAGGCACCAGTTTTCCCTGATATTCCCGGAATCCGGGTTCTGACCCTGGTTTAGCTGACCTTTCGCCCGGCAGGAGAGGCTCTATCCCCGCAGGACTTTGGCATGATAGGCCAGGTGTTCGCCGATGAATGTGGCAATGAAATGATAGCTGTGATCGTAGCCTTCCTGCATGCGCAGCGTGATGGACCCGCCCTGTTCTGCATAGGCCGCTTGCAGATCCTGCGGGAACAGCTGTTCGGCCAGAAATTCGTCATCGGTACCCTGATCGATCAATACCGGAATGGCGCTGTGCCCGGCCTTGATCAGTTCGGTTGCATCGTAGGCCTTCCACTGTTCTTTATCATCACCCAGATAAGCGCCGAAACAACCCTCACCCCAGGGGCATTTGAGCGGGATGACAGATGGGTGAAAAGGCGGAAACGGAACGGTAGGCGCCTGTTTCCTTCAGTGCGCAGATCAATGCGCCGTGACCACCCATGGAATGCCCGCTGATGGACTTGACGCCGGGCAGTACCGGCAGATGGGCTTCGATCAATGCCGGCAGTTCCGCGGTGACATAGTCGTACATCTGGTAATGCGTTGACCAGGGCGCCTGTGTGGCATTGACATAAAAGCCGGCGCCCTTGCCCAGGTCGTAACGATCCGGTTCATCGGCCACGTCATCGCCGCGCGGGCTGGTGTCCGGCATGACCAGGGCCAGCCCGAGTTCAGCCGCATAACGTTGCGCGCCGGCCTTGGTGCGGACATTGTCATCGGTGCAGGTCAGTCCCGACAGCCAGTAGACGGCCGGCACTTTTTCCGTCTCAGCCTGCGGCGGCAGGTAGACGGAAAACGTCATGCTGCAATGACAGCTGGTGGACTGATGCTGCATAGCGGTTCAGCCAGCCGCCAAACTCCTTGATACTTTCGATCTGTTTCATGACGTCAACAGCCTCAGAAGATGATCACCGAGCGAATGCTTTCGCCGCTGTGCATCAGATCGAATGCCCGGTTGATATCCTCGAGCGGCATGGTGTGGGTGACCATCTTGTCCAGCTCGATTTCGCCGCTCATGTAGCGATCCACGTAGCCGGGCAATTCAGTGCGGCCCTTGACGCCGCCGAACGCCGTGCCCTTCCAGGTGCGGCCGGTGACCAGCTGGAACGGGCGGGTGCAGATTTCCTGACCGGCACCGGCGACGCCGATGATGGTGGAAACGCCCCAGCCCATGTGGGTGCACTCCAGTGCTTCGCGCATCACGTGCACATTGCCGATGCATTCGAAGGAATAGTCGACGCCGCCGTTGGTCATTTCAACAATGGCCTCGGTGACGCTGCCGCTCAGTTCCTTCGGGTTGATGAAATCCGTCGCGCCCAGCGCCTTGGCCATCGCCCATTTGCCCGGGTTGATGTCGACCGCGATGATGCGTTCCGCCTTGGCCATCACCGCGCCCTGGATACAGGACAGACCGATGCCGCCCAGGCCGAACACCGCCACCGTGGAACCGGCTTCCACCTTGGCGGTATTGATGACCGCGCCGATACCGGTGGTGACGCCGCAACCCAGCAGGCAGACCTTGTCCAGCGGTGCCGCCTTGTTGATTTTTGCCAGGGCGATTTCCGGCACCACGGTATATTCGGAAAAAGTGGAACAGCCCATGTAGTGATAAATCGGCTTGCCGTTCATGGAAAAGCGTCGCGTGCCGTCGGGCATGTAGCCGGTCCACACGGTGGATGCAATGGACTGGCACAGGTTGGTTTTGGTGGAATGGCAATATTCACATTCGCCGCATTCGGGAATGTACAGCGGGATCACATGATCGCCCGGTTTCAGGTCTTTGACGCCGGGGCCGCACTCCACCACTTCGCAGCCGCCCTCGTGGCCCAGCACGACAGGGAAAACGCCTTCGGGGTCATCGCCGGACAGGGTGAACGCATCCGTATGGCAGACACCTGATGCGATGACCCTGAGTAGCACCTCGCCCTCCTTCGGCCCTTCGACGTCGATCGTTTCGATCGAGAGGGGCTTTGTTCGCCTCCCATGCAACAGCGGCTTTTGCTTTCATTTTGGTGCATCCTTGAAAATCCGGGGTCAGATACCAGTTTCCCCGAATATTAGCTGAAACCGGGATCTGACCCCGGTTCTCCTCTCACTGACACGGGCGCTGCTCAATGCGGCCGTGCGGCGGACTGAATTGCGATCAGGTCATCGAAGCGGCGGATGAGTACCAGCAGACTGGTGGTCGGCGGGTCGTTCTTGTGCAGGTAGTGTTCCGCGTAGCTGAAAATCCCGCTCTTTACCGGCAACGGCTTGCTGCCCTCCAGGATGTCTTTCATGCGCGGCAGGAAGATCCACTGCAGCCACTGCTCAAAGCGCAGGGTATCGATACAGAACGGCTGCCGGCTGTCCAGGGCGCGGGGCGACGGCCGGGTCTGGTCCCAGCGACCGTGGGTACGCAGGGTCGCCTCGACCTCGAGCAGGACGTCGGCAATTCGATTCGGGATATCATGCATGCCGGCATTATACCGGCGGCTGCGGATGGTGAAAGCACGTAAAATCTCTCCGTAACCGGGCAGATTGACGGGAAAATGAGACAATAACCCCCGATCCATGGATTTGTCGCCACTTTGGTTTATAATCGCGCCGCGCTGTTATTGAGCGAAACCGCCCTGATGTTTACCCGGATGCCAGTAACCGCCGCGCAGGTTAGCCGGAATGTGGTCTGAAGTCGCTTGTCGTTCTAGTAAATCAACAATTTAACCAACCGAGTAGCAGGAACATGACTGATATATCCAATTACAGAAATATCGGTATCTTCGCCCACGTGGATGCCGGCAAGACCACGACGACAGAGCGCATTCTGAAACTCACCGGCAAGATCCACAAGACCGGTGAGGTACACGATGGCGAGGCCACGACCGACTTCATGGAGCAGGAACAGGAGCGCGGCATCACCATCCAGTCCGCTGCTACCAGCTGCGAATGGAACGGTCATCGCCTGAATATTATCGACACCCCGGGACACGTGGACTTCACCATCGAGGTGTATCGTTCCCTGAAGGTTCTGGACGGCGGTATCGGCGTGTTCTGCGGGTCCGGCGGTGTTGAACCACAGTCCGAGACCAACTGGCGCTATGCCAACGAGTCGGAAGTCGCGCGTATCATATTTGTCAACAAGCTCGATCGCATGGGCGCGGATTTTTACCGCGTGATCAAGCAGGTCAAGGATGTACTCGACGCCACCCCGCTGGTGATGGTGTTGCCGATCGGTATCGAGGACGATTTCTGCGGTGTGGTCGACCTGCTGACGCGCAAGGCCTACATCTGGGATGACTCCGGTGATCCGGCCGCCTACACGGTCGAGGAACCGCCGGCAGACATGGCCGACAAGATCGAGGAGTGGCGCGAGCAGCTGGTCGAGACAGCCCTCGACCAGGACGATGACCTGATGGAGAAGTACCTGGATGGTGAGCAGCCGTCCATCGAGGACCTGAAGCGCTGCATTCGCAAGGGTACGATCGCGATCGACTTCTTCCCGACTTACTGCGGTTCCGCATTCAAGAACAAGGGTATCCAGCTGGTGCTGGACGCGGCCGTGGACTACCTGCCGAACCCGACCGAGGTCACGCCACAGCCGGAAGTGGACCTGGAAGGTAACGAAACCGGCAAGTTTGCCCTGGTCGATCCCGATCGGCCGCTGCGTGCACTGGCGTTCAAGATCATGGATGACCGCTTCGGCGCACTGACCTTTATCCGTATCTATTCCGGCCGGCTCGAAAAGGGCATGACCGTGCTCAATACGTTTACCGGCAAGACCGAGCGCATCGGCCGTATCGTCGAGATGCATGCCGACTCGCGCGAGGAGCTGAGCAGTGCACAGGCCGGTGACATCGTCGCCGTGATCGGCATGAAGAACGTGCAGACCGGCCACACGCTATGCGACCCGAAAGACCCGGCCACGCTGGAACCGATGGTGTTTCCGGACCCGGTGATCTCGCTTGCAGTGGCGCCGAATGACAAGGCCGCGGCTGAAAAGATGGGTATCGCGCTCGGCAAGATGATCAAGGAGGACCCTTCGTTCCGCATGGAAACCGACGAAGACAGTGGCGAGACCATCCTCAAGGGTATGGGCGAGCTGCACCTCGATATCAAGGTCGACATCCTCAAGCGCACGCACGGCATCGATGTGACTGTCGGCAAGCCACAGGTGGCCTACCGTGAGACCATCACGCAGCGCATTGAGGACACCTACACTCACAAAAAGCAGACCGGTGGCTCCGGCCAGTTTGCCAAAATCGAATACGTGATCGAGCCGGGTGAGCCAGGCAGTGGTTATGAGTTCGAGTCAGTGGTGACCGGCGGCAGTGTGCCACGCGAGTTCTGGCCGGCCGTGGACAAGGGCTTCAAGAAGAGCATGGAAAAAGGCGTACTCGCCGGCTTCCCCTGTCTCGACTTCAAGGTCACGCTGCTAGACGGTGCGTACCACCCGGTCGACTCATCGGCCGTGGCCTATGAACTGGCCGCTGCCGCCGCCTATCGTCAGACCATGCCGAATGCCGGCCCGCAACTGATGGAGCCGATCATGAAGGTAGACGTGTACACGCCGGATGAGCATGTCGGTGACGTGATCGGTGACCTCAATCGCCGCCGCGGCATGATCAAGTCACAGGATGCAGGCACGGTCAGCGTGCACATCAACGCCGAGTGCCCGCTCAGCCAGATGTTCGGTTACATCGGCGACCTGCGGACCATGACCTCCGGGCGTGGCCAGTTCACCATGGAGTTCCTGCACTACATGCCGTGCCCGAAGAACGTGGCCGAAGAAGTCATCAAGGAAACGAAAGAGCGGGAAGCCGCGAAGAAGTAACGGTAGCCAGGATGTGGCGCTGAAGAGGGGCGGTTTTCCGCCCCTTTTTTAGGCTCTTCCCCTGATTGAGTGGGTAACTTAATCAATTTAGACGAGACGCATTCCTTCTGGTGGCAAGGTTGTTGGCCGAATGAATTCGGCCCTACTCAATCAAACCTGCAGGGTCGATTCATTCGACCAGCGGTGTTTCATCGTCATTGAATCAAACCTGTAGGGTCGAATTCATTCGACCAGCAGTGTTTCATCGTCATTGAATCAAACCTGCAGGGTCGAATTCATTCAACCAGCGGTGTTTCATCGTCATTGAATCAAACCTGCAGGGTCGAATTCATTCGACCAGCGGTATTTCATCGTCATTGAATCAAACCTGCAGGGTCGAATTCATTCGGCCAGCGGTGTTTCATCGTCATTGAATCAAACCTGTAGGGTCGAATTCATTCGACCAACCGTGTTTCAGTTGGCCGAATGAATTCGGCCCAACAACGGTAATCTAACCACTCGATGCGGGGAAGAGCCCTTTTTTATTGTCCTGAAGAATGTTTTGCAGTGAACAACAGCGACTAGATATTATAAATTCCCTCCTCCCGCTCACATATTCCCGGCTGAACGCCTAGCCGTCTTTCTTGTTAAGCAAGTCCGCCAGCCCGGACAGGGCCTTGTGCGAGACCTGCTGCCCGTCCCTGCTGCTGTCCGCTGATGTGCCGGACGGAGTATCGAGGTAGCGCGCATGCTCGTTATCATGACAATACAGGCACAGTAATTCCCAGTTACTGCCATCAGGCGGATTATAGTCGTGATTGTGATCACGATGATGTACGGTCAGCTCGTGCAGGTTGGCGCGCGTGAATTCGCGTGAACAGCGGCCACATATCCAGGGATACAATTTCAGGGCCTGCTCGCGGTAGCCCTGCTCACGCTGCGCCCGGTCCTGTTGCGCAGCGGCCACCACGGCATCGAGCCGATGACCTGCGCCTGTCTTCTTTTCCTTCATGCCGTCAGCCCTTGTTTACAGGATCGTATTATAGATTCATCCAGTATCAGGAATAACCGGTATCTCACCAGGCTTTCCCGCCAACTCCCGGAATTCATGGTCTACCGCCCTGCTGATGAAAACTTGTGCAGTAACTGCCGGGCTATCGGCACACAGGGGACACCGGCGGTAACGGGGCCTGGTAAAATGGCCATCTGCTCCAGCTCCTTGTCTGCCCGTCCTAGATGCAGCTGGGACGATCCAGAATACAGTTATTCTCACCCATGGAGGACTCGATCTGGATTGTCGAATGCTCTATTCCATATTCATCATGCAGATGTTGCTGCAGGTTCTCCAGGAAATTATTGTCCAGTGAGTCGCCGTTCACCACCAGATGAACGGTCAATGCAACTTCGGAAGTGCTCAAGGGCCAGACATGCAAATCATGCAATCGATCAACGAGGTCAAGGCTCATCAAATATGCTCTTATTCCCTGAATATCGATGCCTCCGGGTACGGCATCTATGGCATAGTTGGTGGATTCCCGAAGCAATCCCCAGGTACCGAAAAATATAACGACGGCAATGACAAGGCTGATTACCGGGTCGACCCACATCAAGCCATAGACCATGATGAATATGCCGGCGACGACCACACCCAGGGATACAGCTGCATCAGCAGCCATATGCAGGAATGCACCCCGAAGGTTCAGATCATGTTTCTGACCTTTGACAAAAAGCAATGCAGTCAGCGTATTGATCACCGCTCCGATTGCAGCCACGACAATGACCGTTATCCCGTCAACAGGTATCGGGTTTTGAAAACGCCCGATGGCTTCCCAGGCAATGCCTCCGAGCGCAACCAGCAGAAGAATAGCGCTGACCAGGGAAGCCATGATTGTGGCCTTGCGAAAGCCATAGGTCCGCTTGTCTGTCGTGCTTTTTGCGGCAAGCACACTCCCGCCCCAGGCAAGCAGCAGACTGACCACATCACTTGCGTTGTGCCCTGCATCCGCTATCAGTGCAAGCGAGTCGGCAACTATTCCGTAGCCGGCCTCAATAGCCACAAAAACAACATTGAGTATCACTCCGATAGCAAAGGAGCGATTGTAATTACCTGTATCATGGCTGTGATCATGACTCACATCTTTTCCCGACAGTGGCTACACCCTACTTCATTCGACGATATGTGCTCATCTCGCCGGTAAGCTTGGACTTGAATGTATATTCATTTTCACTGATTGATATCACTATGTCGGTATCATCACTGTTGTCAGGCAATGGCTTGCTGCTTTCAGTATAGATATAGGTGAGTTCGTCGTTATTCAGTTTCCATATTCCACTGTAAGTCCAGGCCGGGACACCATTAACAAACATTACACCGGAAAATTTGTTCTCCGGCTTGATTTCCATTTCCACCCTTACCAATTCGCCTGATGCCTGCTTTTCCTCGATTTGCCACTTGCCAATCGGTGCGTTGGCAATCTCATCCTCACGACATGCCGTATTCCCGAATAAAACAAAAACAACCACCAGGTATGGCAATAGGTTCCTGAGTTTCATATTTAAATCTCCTGCATGGACATTGTATGGATTTAACGTCTAACCAAATTTGCTGAACCAGCACCACTCTAGTAAAACAGTAATTGACTGTCTACCTGCATATTATCCCCGGACAAATCCCGGCTCCAGCTAATATTAGCGAAAACCGGGATTCTGACCGTAGTCATATACCCCTGATACCGGGGTGAGAATCGGGTTTTTCCCTATCACGGCACCCGCCATTTATTTCGATTGCCCGTCGGGGATGAGCATAAATGACGGATCCTGCATTTGAATATATCGAATGCGCGACGCGGCGACTACGGGCACCGCTATCAACAGCACAAGCAGCAGCACACCAACAATGTATTTGGCATACAGGGAGACCTGTTCATACATCTGCTGCCGGTCGGCAATCGAAGCCATCATGCCGGAAAATTCCGCATCCCCGAATTCACCCAGCACCCGGCCATCATGCGAAATCCGGACAATCGAGGGTCTGTCATTCTCGGCCAGCAATACGTCGTTCTTGCGTACAAGCATACTGATCGGGTCGATACCGTCATCCAGGTATACCCGTTGCGGTTGCGAATCAGACGGCCAGTCATTGAATATCAGAAGATCGGCATGCTGCAGGTTATTACCGGCATTCAACACCCACAATCCGCCATTCGGTCCGCGCGTCATTGCAAATGGCCAGATCTGCCCGGGGCGAGCATTGCTGAAAGCAACTGCACGGCTAGTGTCTGCACGCGGTATTTCCCGCGCAAAATACCCGGTATTCGGGGCTTTAAAAACCGACGGGCAGTGCACATCATCACGACCCTGCTGTACCGTTAACCATTCCTGCGCCGGCACAGAAAAGCCTGCCTGCGACAGGTCCCAGGCAAGTAACTTGTGATGATTGGTATTCGCTATGACCAGCATGCCCTGCGCTATCAGCGGGTCGTTCGGGAAACACACACTGTCCGGACCGGCGATTTCCCTGACCAGGGCACCTTCTGCATCCAGTTCCAGCAGTCGATGTCTGGATGAATCGGCTGCATAGATGCGTTCATGCTGCGGATCATGAACGAACTGAAAGGAGCGCAGAAAGAACCGCTCATCGTTGAATCCTTCCAGTGATGCACACTGCCGAGCAGAAAAATCACAGACCTTGATGATGCCGGCCCCGCTATCACCCACCAGAAAGCGCCCGTCATCGAGGGATTCCATGTCAGAAATGCCATCACCGAACCCCAGAGACTGCAAGTCAATGCGCTCGACCAGCTGATCAGCCGTATCGAAACGGTACAGCCAGCGATGGCTGGCGGCAAGGACCTGACCGTCACCCTGCTGGGCGAGCACCATCGGTTCTTCATCCATACCGGGGGACCAACTCGCAGCAATCGCGACGAATACGGTTCCGATCAGAAGCAGCGCATAGATACGAATCGCCCATTCCATATACCTGAAACCGTCTGCACGCGGCGGGGGCAAGCCGGGAATAGACCTGGCAAGCTCCGCGTAGAATTTTCCGGCCGTACGCGCAGGGTTCCCAAGAATACTATTGCGTTTGAACAGGTAATGACTGCGGCCATCGAAGCGCAACCGCAGCAACGGCGGCAACATACCGCCAAGCATGGAACGGAACCATTCGAAACCTATATCTATCAATGACATATGATAGCGGAGACAGGCATCCCATGGCGTCAGGACATAAACATCAATATCGCCGTTATTGTCCATTACCAGCATTGCCGGCTTGGCATAGCGCCTGCTAACACGCCCGCCAGCCAGGTCCTCCTGGGAGAGATATCCGATTGGTATATGTTTGCCGTCATGTCCACTAACTGACAGGGCTTTGCGCAACAGACGATAGGGACGCATCCGCCGGTACGCGAACCAGGCGATTAACAGTAACAGCAGGAGTAATAGCAGCAGCGGCCTTGCCAGGGGATGCGATAACCATTCCATGATAATTAAATCAGCGTCCAATCCTGGATTCTGCATAATTCGCCAAGTTATCCAGCATACTTTCTCTTATGTGAATTGCAGGACTCATTCATTTTCCCTGTGGCGTATAACGCCTGTGTTCAGGTTCGATTGAGGCGATGGCTGTTTATGCGATTTGTCAGGTGCGAATTCAATACATTGGATTACCGTTCTTTGTTTCAATTTGCACTGCTTGAATGGCATCCCAATGCTCAATGATCTTCCCGTCCGCATCGAATCGGAAGAAATCCATCGTTACGAATTCTTCATTGTCTGGCCAGGTCTGATGAGTGTGCAAGGCGACCAGGTCCCCCTCGGCTACCGCACGCACAAACTCGATTTCCTTGCCCGGGTATTGCTCCGCCATTTCAGTGAAATAGTCAATGAACGCCTGCTTCCCGTTCCCTACCAGCGGATTGTGTTGAATATATTCAGCACCGACGTAGATTTCGACAGCCCTGGCGGGATCACCCAAATATGCCGCACGGTAGAAGGCAATGGCATTCTGCTTGTTTGCTTCCGGGTTGTTCTGCATGTCGGCACTCCGATGGGTTAATTCGTATCTGTCAAGCCCCTGATCAGAACCCTGCAAGCACAATCTTGCCCCGCGCAGTGCCGCTTTCGAGCTGCGCATGCACTACGCGCAGAGTCGCTGCATCGATCCTGCCCGCGACTTCGGTAGCGGTGGAACGGATGCGTCCCGCATCGACCAGCGCGGCCACTTCATTCAACAGTCGGCCCTGTTCCGCCATATCCGGCGTGCCAAAGAGCGAACGAGTGAACATCATTTCCCAATGGAGTGACACGGCTTTGAGCTTGAAAGGCATGGCGTCGAGCACTTTCGGGTCGTCGATCAGGCCAAAACGGCCCTGCGGCGCAATCAGTTCGACGATATCTGCCAAATGCTGGTCGGTCTGGGTAGTTGAGAACACAAAACCCGGAGCACCGAGGCCCAGCGTCTCAACCTGGGGTGCCAAAGGCTGGCGGTGGTCGATTACGTAATGGGTCCCGCATTCGCGTACCCAATCCTGTGTTTCAGGACGCGAGGCGGTGGCGATCACCGTGAGATCGGTCAATGCCCGCAGAAGCTGGATAGTGATCGAACCGACGCCACCTGCACCACCAATAACTAATATGGTATTTCCTCCCTGCGGGGTCGGGCGCTTGACATCGAGCCGGTCAAACAGCATTTCCCAGGCGGTAATCGCCGTGAGCGGAAGTGCTGCCGCCTCTGCATCGCTCAGGCTGGCGGGTTTGCGGCCAACGATACGTTCATCGACAAGGTGGTATTCGCTATTGGTGCCGGGCCGCGCGATGGAACCGGCATAAAATACCGCATCGCCCGGTTTGAAATTCTGCACCTCAGACCCGGCCGCCTCGACAACGCCGGCGCCGTCAAATCCAAGCACCCGCCAATCGCCTTCGGGCGCTACGCCGAGGCGTAATTTTGTGTCAACGGGGTTTACCGACACGGCGGTGATCCTGACTAGCAGATCGCGGCCTTCGGCTTTGGGTATCTCAAGGGTGATATCCTGCAAGGCATCGCCGCGGTCAATTGGACCCGGCGTTTTATAGGCAACGGCTTTCATTTTCACTCTCCAGCTGTGCTGATCTTGTAAATAGCCAATGTGCGGTTCGTGTAACCACCCATCGCTGAAATAATGCTTGCTGCTTCACGCGCACCTGACGTTTAAAGCCAGCCGTTCGCAGTACGCGCGCCGGACCAGGCTGAATTGTCAGGATGTGGTGGATTGTGCATATTCATAACATTACTTCAATGGTAATCCTCGTAATCTACAAGCTATGCATCAGTACCGTCGAATTGGAATGTCACACGCCAATTACCACTCACATGGACTGCCCATACCCCCTGCGTTTACCACCTGATTCATGCAGTTCAAGACCAGCACGTTCCAAATCCTTATATGATTATTTACACATCATTTCTCAGCCAAGTCCTTCAATGCCTCATTCATTGAATTTAACATTGGAGGAACACCTTTCTCCATCTGCCCACAAAATACCGGAGCGAGCAAACCACTGAACATTTCTTTGTGCGTTAACCGCGTTCCTGAATTAGTTTCCTCCAGCTCGAAAATCTTGTAGTTAGTGAAAATAAATCCAGCCATCATATGAGCACGCCAGCGAAAATAATTTGGCTCTTCGAGCTCCGTAATTACTGGATTGTATTCGGGACCATCCTTACCGTTCTCTTTACCCGTCATAGTGATGCCGAGTTTCGATCCAACAGAGGCTATACCATGAGAAGCCTTGATAATGGGGCTCCATTCCTGCCAATTGTTAATGTCTGTAATGATGCCCCATACTTTGGATGGTGGAGCTGAAATTTCGATTTCTGTTTTGATTTCCTGCATTTTACTTCCTTCAACTGCCAGGTAAGTGAAACCGATAAATAATAAAGCCACAAATACAATAAGAATTTTCTTCATATTTTTAATTCGACTCCTGAATTAATTTACCTAAATCATCCGGAGTTACACTAACAACTTGAACAAGAACCAGTTCCTTCTCAACTTTGCAGATAACACGATACGGAAGATTTAACCGGGACGAACGATGTCCCTTCCACTCGTTCCTAAGTGGCTCGTCCCTGAAGCCCTTGATCTTTTTCAATCCCGCAGGGCCACTTATTACAACAATATCTTTCCATTTTTTGTGGCGTTTTAGCACATCAGCCGGTAGTGATTTTAGCTGCCTCACTGCATTCCTGTGCTTGAATTTCTCCCGCATACTGTATGTATATATACACTATTTTGCATGTCAATAGAGCGGTATCATGTCCGGACTAACCCGCGAGCAAAAGGGGCGCGAAATGCCGCGTTTGCGAATCGGAGTTGAGCACGTTGTTATGCATAATTGTAAAGATTCCATATCTGCGGAACGGCATGTACTGGGTGCGAATTTTCAGTGTGTTACTTGCTGCAATTGCCCTTTTTAGCCATCTGTAATTTTTCGACTGCCTTTTTACCTTTCTCTTCATCAACAAGTTCAACGCCGGCACCTCCTACAAATACGCCTATTTTCAAATATTGCTGCACAAAATAGTTCTTGCCACTATCTGTATTAACTAACAAGTCATTTGGTGAAAACTCTGATTCAGTGGAAACCTTATGTTCTGCATCGCCCTGTACTTCTTCATAGAAGAAGACATTTGGAGCAGTTTCGCCTATACATTTCCCATCAACCCAAACATCTTTTTTTAAAGCCCCACCAAAACTGCCAGATCGATAAATATATAAAGCTGCGTTGCCATCTGACGGAGTGCTAAACGTTTTTACCATATCTGACGTTTCCGCACTTTCCATTGGAACCGAGGCGCAGCCAGCAATTAAAGACGAAGTAAAGACGGCTAATGAGAGTGTTCTATACATTCGATTATCCTTCCCGTGGTTGAAAATATTGCATAACGCCTCACCCAGCGGCATTTAAGATAATGCCTGTTTTTGCGACATAAAAAATGGGCAGCGGGTCAAATGTCCGCCGCAACGACTTGTCGGGCGTCAATTGCACCAGTGTTCACTCAATGTTCGGGGGCCTCTCAACGGGCACTAAGATTTCATTCCGCCTCAAAAACCACGGCACGAATGGAGCGTTATATCGGGCCCATATAGGGTCTCCAACCACGCTGAGGTTTTGTTTTTCCATCCAAGCATTCAGCTTATCTAAATTACGACGGTAACCTTTTTCACTCCAGAATCCAGAGTACCGGACGGCCGCAATGTATCGCGCAGGAACTTGACGCAAGATCACGTTTGGATCTTTGGGTTCCGGGAGTGTCTCCAGCGAATAGGATGAGGGCATCATAAAGCTCACGGCCCACCTGCCATTCTTACGCTGTTGACCGACGGGTGAAGTCATGTCAATTTTCTCGCTTACAGGTCCTTGGGTGACGGGTGCAGTCATTTCGACTTTCCGCTGGGACTTGTTGTTGCCGGAAATGTATTTGAACAACCGGCTAAAGGCCTTGTTTCCCGCGTCTTCAAGATCTCCGTCTACTATGGTTTCGGCAAGAACATGCGGCTCATACTGGCGCACCTCGAAGTCCTGCTCCTTGAGCACGACTGTGTATTCGGCTTCCTCGGTCGCCATAGCGTTTCCCGCTCCAAGAACCGCAACAAGAACAGCCCAGCCAACCCGTTTCATCCCTGCCATAACTCCACCTTCGAGCCCCCGACTAACACGCGTACCGACAAACCACGGACTCTCCGGCTTAAATTGCACATAACTGCTGTCGTATTTCGCGAGCATAAACGAGTCGCTATTAATGGCATTGTTATGTTTTTCTACCAGGCAACACTTCATCGTTTTTGTTTCGTACGCAACCAACCCTGTAAGAGTCGATAATTCCGATTAGCCAACAAATAATTAATGCGGTCGTAGCAATATTCAGCAGTTGAGCGTCAGCTCCAATTGATTGTTTTGATACTAATTCTGTAATCGCTTCGATATCTAATTGAACATCCCCACTTTGTATTTTTTCACTGATTTGCAAAGCCTTTTCTATGGCCTTTGTAATCAAATAAATAATCGCAACAAACGAAACGCCAATTAACACGACTCCAGGCATATACTTCTTCAGGTAAATATGCCCAAGACCAGGAAATACAAAAGCTGATAACAGGGCTGCTTTCGTTGATTTTTTCACTAAATTTATCGCACTCTAAAACACTGTGGGCGGAAATAAAACATAACGATTGAGTTGAGCCGGCCTTTACGGCGACGAGCAGAGCGACAGCGACGCGAGGACGCAGTCAAGGGTCAGCTCGAACGACTTGTATGGCTCGAAATTCCCTGCGGGCGAAATTGAATATCTGTCCGGTAATGTGCGTGAGCACTCTTCAAAATAACCGTTACCCAACCCACACCCGCGCATTGCGGAACATGCGCAGCCAGGGGCCGTCCTCGCCCCACTCGTCCGGGTGCCAGGAGTTCGTTACTGCGCGGAACACGCGTTCCGGATGCGGCATCATGATGGTGACGCGGCCGTCGGAGGTGGTGAGGCCGGTGATGCCGAGGAGCGAGCCGTTCGGGTTGTGCGGATACTGCTCTGCGACGCTGCCATGGCCGTCGATGTAGCGCGCCGTCACGATCCGGTTGTCCAGTGCCGCCTGCGCCGAACTAGTTGATCGCAAACTCGGCGCGCCCTTCGCCGTGGGCCACGGCAATCGGCAGTGTCGAGCCGGTCATGCCGGCGAAGAACAGTGACGGGGTTTCCAGGATCTCCAGTTGCGAGAACCGCGCCTCGAACTGTTCGGAGCGGTTGCGCACGAAGCGCGGCCAGCCTGCGGCGCCGGGGATCAGTTCCTTCAGGGTGGAGAGCATCTGGCAGCCGTTGCACACGCCGAGCGTGAAGCTGTCGGTGCGCGCGAAGAATTCGCTGAACATGTCGCGCAGCTCGCTGTTGAACAGCACCGACTTGGCCCAGCCCTGGCCGGCGCCGAGCACGTCGCCGTAGGAAAAGCCGCCGCAGGCGACCAGGCCCTTGAAGCTGTCCAGGTTGATACGCGCCTCGAGCAGATCGCTCATGTGCACGTCGATGGCCTCGAAGCCCGCGCGGTCAAAGGCCGCGGCCATCTCGATCTGGCCGTTGACGCCCTGTTCGCGCAGGATGGCGATGCGCGGGCGCGCGCCGCTCGCGATCAGGGGCGCGGCGATATCGTCAGCCGGATCGAAGGTGAGCTTGCACTGGATGCCGGCGTCAGCCGCATCCAGCAGGGCGTCGTATTCCTCCTGCGCGCAGTCCGGGTTGTCACGCAACGCCTGCATGCGGCAGGTGGTCTCGGACCAGGCGCGCTGCAGGTCGACACGTGTCTCTGACAACAGGACCGCATTCTTGTGAGTGAAGATCACACGGTCTTCGCTGTTCAGGGTGCCGATGACGTGACTGCAGGCACCCAGTCCGGCGGCATGCAAGGCAGCAACAACCGTATCAGTGCTGCACGCCGCACCTGGATGACGGCGCCGAGTTCTTCCGCGAACAGCGGCCGCCAGCGGATCATTGCCCAGTGCATCCAGGCTCGATGGTAACGCCGCAGTGACCGGCAAAGGCCATCTCGCACAGCGTCGCCAGCAGGCCGCCGTCGGAGCGGTCGTGGTAGGCGAGCAACAAGCCCTCCTGATTCAATTGCTGGATCGCGCTGAAGAAGGCGCTCAGCAGCGCGGGATCATCCAGGTCCGGCGGCGTCGTCGCCGATCTGCTTGTAGACCTGCGCCAGCGCGGAGCCGCCCAGGCGCTGCCGGCCCTGGCCGAGATCGATCAGCAGCAGGTCCGTCTCGCCCTGGTCGGTGCGCAGTTGCGGCGTCAGTGTGCGGCGCACGTCCAGCACCGGCGCAAACGCGGACACGATCAGCGACAGCGGTGCGGTCACCGCGCGGTCAGCGCCCGTCCTCCTGCCAGACGCTCTTCATGGACATCGAGTCCTTGCCCACCGGGATGGCGATACCGAGTGCCGGGCAGAGTTCCGCGCCCACCGCCTGGACGGTGTCGTACAGCACGGCGTCCTCGCCGGGATGCCCCGCCGGCGCCATCCAGTTGGCCGACAGACACAGCTTGCCGAGATCCGCGATGCGGCTGGCTGCGATATTGGTCACGGCCTCGCCCACGGCCATGCGCCCGGCGGCCGGCCCGCTGAGCAGGGCCAGCGGCGTGCGCTCACCGATGGCCATGGCCTCGCCGGTATAACCGACATAGTCCGCGGCGGTCACGGCGACATCGGCCACCGGCACCTGCCACGGACCTACCATCTGGTCGCGGGTCACCATGCCGGTCACCGTACGGTCGCCGATCGTAATCAGAAAGGTCTTGTCCGCCACGGCCGGCAGGCGCAGGACCCGGTAGGTCAGCTTCTTTTATATCCAGCCCGCTGGTGGTGAACGGCGCACGCTCGACTGGCAGGCGCTGCACGTCGCGCAGCATCTTCGGCGGCTTGCCCAGCAGCAGCTCCATCGGCAGGTCGATGGGGCTGTTGTCGAAGTGACTGTCGGCCAGCACCAGTTGCGGTTTGGCCGTTGCCGTGCCAAGTACGGCACAGGGACAGCGCTCGCGTGCGCACAGCGCCTGGAAGTCATCCAGGGCCGCCGGATCGACCGCCAGCACATAACGCTCCTGGGACTCGTTGCACCATACCTGCATCGGCGTCATGCCGGGATCATCGTTCGGAATGGCACGCAGCTCGAAGTTGCCGCCGCGACCGCTGTCGTGGACCAGTTCGGGCACGGCATTCGACAGGCCGCCGGCGCCGACGTCGTGGATCGAGATAATGGGGTTGTGCATCACCCAGCGCCCAGCACGCATCGATCACCTCCTGTACGCGCCGCTCCATCTCCGGGTTGCCGCGCTGTACCGAGGCGTAATCCAGATCGGCGGCACTCGCGCCGCTGGAGACCGACGACGCCGCCCCGCCACCCAGGCCGATCAGCATGGCAGGACCGCCGAGCACGACAATCGGTGTGCCCGCCGGGATGGTGCCCTTGTCGACATGCCCGCTGCGGATAATGCCGCAGCCGCCGGCGAGCATGATCGGCTTGTGGTAGCCGCGCAGTTCCGGCCCCTGTGGACCGGGCACCTGTTCTTCGAAGGTGCGGAAATAGCCGCACAGGTTCGGGCGGCCGAATTCGTTGTTGAAGGCCGCGGCACCCAGTGGCCCCTCGAGCATGATCTCCAGCGCCGAGACAATGCGCGCCGGTTTGCCATGGTCGGTTTCCCAGGGTTGCTCGAAGCCCGGAATGCGCAGGTTGGACACCGAGAACCCGCACAGGCCGGCCTTGGGTTTCGCGCCGCGCCCGGTGGCACCCTCGTCGCGTATTTCCCCGCCCGAGCCGGTTGCGGCCCCGGGGAACGGCGAGATGGCCGTGGGATGGTTGTGGGTTTCCACCTTGATCACGAGGTGTGCGGCTTCCCGCTGTGCGCCATAACGACGGGAATCCGTATCCGGAAAGAAACGCTGTGCCGTGAAGCCCTCGATGACGGCGGCGTTGTCGCTGTAGGCCGACAGAATACCGTCCGGACTGGCCTGGTAGGATGCCCGGATCATGCTGAACAGGCTTTGCGGCTGCGCAGTGCCGTCGATGACCCAGTCGGCGTTGAAGATCTTGTGGCGGCAGTGTTCGGAGTTGGCCTGCGCGAACATCATCAGCTCGATATCGGCCGGATTGCGCTTCAGGGCGGTAAAGTTTTCCACCAGGTAATCGATCTCGTCATTCGACAACGCCAGTCCCAGCTCTGCATTGGCGGCTTCCAGCGCAGCACGCCCGCCACCCAGTACATCGATACGCGTAAACGGTTGCGGCACGGCATGCCGGAACAGTGCCCGGGTAGCGTCGATGTCAAACAGCACTGTCTCCGTCATCCGGTCATGGATCAGCGGGAGTACGGCCTGGCGCTGCGCGGCCGACAGCGCTGTATCCGCCCGGGTAGTCAGCGTATAGACCACACCCCGCTCCACGCGGCGCACACTATCCAGCGCGCAGTTATGCACGATGTCGGTGGCCTTGCTGGACCAGGGCGAGATAGTCCCCGGACGGGGAACGACAATCAGCCGGATACCGGCGGCAGGTTCGACGGATTGCTGCGGCCCGTAGGTCAGCAGCTTCTCGAGTATGCCCTGCTCAACCTGAGTCAGCGGCTCGTTCAGCTCGGCGATGTGCAGATAATCGGCCTGGACGCCGGTCAGGCCGGGCACGTGCACCTGCAGTTGCTCGAGCAGCTTGCGCTGGCGAAACGCCGAGAGGGCTGGACTACCGCGCAGGTGAAGCATGAGAACATCGGAACCCGTGGAAACTGGAAGCCGGTAATGATACTGGATGGGGTGGCGGGTCACAAAACAATGAAATATATAACGTCAGGGTGCGATGCCGTCCTTTTAATAGACCTGTAGGAGCGCCGCCCTTCGGCGCGATTGGTGTCAGAAACCATCGCGGCCAGGAGGCCGCTCCTACAGGCGGTAATCAGAAACACTGTGGGAGCGCCGTCCTTCGGCGCGATTGGTGTAAGAAACCATCGCGGCCAGGAGGCCGCTCCTACAGGCGGTAATCAGAAACACTGTGGGAGCGCCGTCCTTCGGCGCGATTGGTATAAGAAACCATCGCGGCCAGGAGGCCGCTCCTACAGGCGGTAATCAGAAACACTGTGGGAGCGCCGTCCTTCGGCGCGATTGGTTAGGAAACCCATCGCGGCCAGGAGGCCGCTCCTACAGGCGGTAATAAGAAACACTGTGGGAGCGCCGTCCTTCGGCGCGATTGGTTAGGAAACCCATCGCGGCCAGGAGGCCGCTTGTATGGTACTCATTGCCGGATATCAGGATGATTGAAGGTGCCGGGATGGGAGGGACAGACAAGCCGCTTCTGACCTTAGGGTACAGACCGTAGGAGTTATCGTCCCCATCCCCTCACCACAGAACGCCTATTAGGAATCTAGCTGCCGCACAGCCAATTGATACCAAGCTTGCGTGGGTGAGTTCCCGGCTTCACAACCAACAAGTTGCGGAGATTATTATGGCAAAACTCGTGTCAAAAATCACTCTAGGTGTTGATGTGGCTAAAGATGAATGTGTTGTGTGCGATTGGCAGTCAGACAAGATCCTGACGCTGCCCAACCAGAACAACAGCATCAAGGCATGCCTCCAATCCATGCCTGGCAACGTGCAAATCGCCATTGAACCCACTTCTCACTATCACATGGCATGGGTCGAAGAGGCGCTGGCACTCGGCTACGAGGTCTACCTCATCAACCCGCGGCAACTGGCCCATTACCGTGAGGCCGTCAATATCCGCAACAAAACGGACCCCCAGGATGCCTGGTTGCTGGCCCGCTACCTGGTGCATGAGGGCGGCCAGTTGCGGGCCTATCAGCCCCAATGCCGCCAGGCCCAGCGCCTGTGGTCCTTGCTCAAGCGTCGCGCGGTGGTCGTGGCGGCACGCAAGCAGCTGCAGCAGAGCTTCGCTGATATCAGGCTGCCTGCCCAGGCGCTGTTTACGCAGTTCCAGCACCTGCTGGCGCGTATTGATCTGCGTATTCGCAAGCTCATACGCGCGCTGGGTTGGTCCAACGACTATCAGTGCTGCTTGTCCATTCCGGGTATCGGGCCACTCAATGCCGCCGCCCTGGTCGCCGCCTATCACCGTGGTGCCTTTGCCAATAGCGATACGTTTATTGCCTTTATCGGTATGGATGTGCGTCTGCGTGAGTCCGGACACTACAAAGGGAAAAGAAAACTGACCAAGCGGGGAGAAGCCGAGTTAAGACGGTTGCTCTACTGTGCTGCGCAACCGGCCCGCTGTTATCAACCGTTTGAGGACTTCTATCAACGGCAACTGGAAAAAGGACTTCCTAAGATCGCTGCCAAGGTCATTCTGGCTAGAAAACTTGCCCGTATCGCTTTCACATTAATGAGCAATCAACAAATGTTCATCAAACAGGCGATTCCTATTGCATAATCGCCATAGAATCTCCTACAGGGGTATCAGAAACCACCTGTAGGAGCGCCGTCCTTCGGCGCGATTGGTATGGAAACCCATCGCGGCCAGGAGGCCGCTCCTACAGGGTTTGGAAATCCACCTGTAGGAGCGCCGCCCTTCGGCGCGATTGTTAGCGAAACCCATCGCGGCCAGGAGGCCGCTCCTACAGGGTTGCTAAAACTCGATCCACCCGATCACATGATCTTCCAGCTCATCCTCGGGCACCTGGTACTCGCTGACGCAGCGCCCGCGCACCGAGATACCCGCCGTGTGCACCGTCTCCGGATCCCCCGAGACCAGCGGGTGCCACCAGTCCAGATCTTCACCCTGCGCCAGCTTCCGGTAGGCGCAGCTTGCCGGCAACCAGGCGAACCGCGCGTGTTCATGGGGTGATATCACCAGGCAGTCCTTGACCAGCCGCGCGCGCTCCGGGTAATTGCGGCAGCGGCACTGCTGTTCATCCAGCAGCCGGCAGGCAATATCGGTGTAATACAGCAGCCCGGTGTCGATATCCTCCAGCTTGTGCAGGCAACAGCGCCCGCAACCGTCGCAGAGTGACTCCCACTCGTCCGGCGTCAGCTGCGCGAGTGATTTGGTGTTCCAAAATGACCGGGCTTCTGTAACCATGGGCGCCATGTCCGCTCGCTGGAATGCTGCTTCATTATCCCCGAACCCCTTCACCGTGGCCATGCGCGGGTCAGCATGAACCCGGCGCGCCAGAGGTGGGGCTGGGCGCTGTATGACTGGGCCAACTCGGCGTTCGCCACGACCGTCATGGCCGGGTTCTTCCCGGTGTTTTTCAAGCAATACTGGAACGCGGGCCTGGACCCGGCCACCAGCACCTTCCGGCTCGGCATGGTGAACTCACTGGCCAGCCTGGTGATCGTGCTGCTGGCGCCCCTGCTGGGTGCCATGGCGGACCACATGAGCCGGCGCAAGGCCATGCTGCTGGCGTTCGCGTTCCTCGGCGCGCTGATGACCGCCGGCCTGTACCTGGTGGAGGCGGGCGACTGGGTGCTGGCGGCGGCCCTCTACGTCATGGCCGTGATCGGTTTTTCCGGCAGCAATATCTTCTATGACTCGCTGCTGCCGTTCGTGACGCGCACCGACCGGGTCGACCAGACCTCGGCACTCGGCTTCGCGCTCGGGTACCTCGGCGGCGGCCTGCTGCTGGCCGTGAACGTGCTGATGACCCTGCACCCGGACTGGTTCGGTATTGCCGACGCGAGTCACGCCGTGCGGCTGTCGTTTCTGATCGTCGCCGCCTGGTGGCTGGTGTTTTCCCTGCCCTTGCTGCTGCTGGTCGAGGAACCCGACGGCGCGCGCCGCCCGCTGTCACTGGGTGTGGTGGTGGCCGGTGTCCAACGCGTCTGGCAGACCCTGCACGAGGTGCGCAAGCTGCGCAACGCCTGGCTGTTCCTGATCGCCTACTGGCTGTATATCGACGGCGTCGATACCATCGTGCGCATGGCCGTCGATTACGGCATGTCCCTGGGGTTCGACCACAAGGACCTGATCAGCGCCCTGCTGATCACCCAGTTCACCGGCTTCCCGGCCGCCCTGCTGTTCGGCTGGCTGGGCAGCCGCATCGGCCCCAAGGCCGGCATCTTCATCGCCCTGTCGATCTATATCCTGGTCACTGTCGGCGGTTCCCTCATGACAGAAGTCACCGATTTTTATACACTCGCCTTCCTGATCGGCCTGGCGCAGGGCGGTATCCAGGCGCTCAGCCGGTCACTGTACACGCGCCTCATCCCGGCAGGGCGCTCGGCCGAGTTCTTCGGGTTCTACAACATGCTCGGAAAATTCGCCGCCATCCTGGGCCCGGCCATGATGGGCTTGGTAGGCGCACTCTCCGGCAGTCCGCGCATCGGGATTCTGTCGTTGCTGGTGTTGTTTTTGGGGGGGGCGGGGGTATTGATGATGGTCAAGGTTAACTATTCGAGTGGTTTGAAAACGTCCTAACCCTTCTTAAATATTTAATAGCCAATGTTAGTAACAAACTTTCGTAAATAATTGCATTCGACTGCACGTATTTGATGAGTGTATAAAAAAATCGCAAAAGGTGTTTGGTGCTTTCTTATACTTGATTATCTAAATGTAAGGGGTATTTGAGGTGTATGACACTATATATAGGGATCTTGTATACATGTGTATAGCTGAAGTCTATGAATACAATCGTGTGTTGTTACTAATAATTATATATGAAACATAATTTTACAAATTACACCTTGACTAGTGTGGTTATTTATCCATACTAACTCCAACGATGGATTAAATACCTAAGAGGTTTTCTTTAGGTGAGTCATGAACATAAAAACAGATGATGAGGGTAGTGATGTCATGACTCAATTTGAGCTTGATAGTTTTTATAGCCCACGATTTTTTAAAGAACTTGATATCGATTTTAATCGTGAAGATGGTGTGTTGTGGCTATATATGAAGCCTCAAGATAAGGGTTGTATTACTACGGGACTATTGAGGGAGTTAAGAAGATATCAGCAGGGGTTAAGAAAAAGTGATGGGGGATATTTATGCGGGAATGATTTCTACCCTGTACAGTATCAAATAATTACATCAGGTATTGAAGGCATTTTTAACTTTGGAGGCGACCTTGAACTTTTTTTAAATGCCATTGAAAATAATGATAGAGATGCGCTACTCAATTATGCAATCTCATGTATAGATATCGTGTTTAATAATGCAACAAGTTACAACTTGCCAATCACTACAATATCTCTAGTTAGCGGTGATGCTCTGGGCGGGGGCCTAGAAGGTGCGCTCTCGAGTAGTATCATTATTGCCGAGCGTGGGGTTCAAATGGGATTCCCAGAAGTGATGTTTAATTTATTTCCCGGGATGGGGGCCTATAATTTATTATCTGAGCGCGTGACTCCATCAGAAGCCAGGAGAATCATCGCGAGTGGTAAAGTCTACTCATCAGATGAATTCCATGAAATGGGTATAGTTGATATTCTTGCTGATAAAGGCAAAGGTGTTGACGTTGTTTCATCGTATATTAGAAAGCACAAGCGTAATCGGCATGGTAGCTGTGCGTTTGATGCCGCTATTCGGCAGGTTAGACCGTTAAGCTATGACGCATTATACAGAATGGTTACAATTTGGGTAGAAACGGCAATGAGTCTTAGTCAAAAAGACTTGCGTGTCATGGAGAGGCTTGCGAAGGCGCAGTTGCGAAAAAATTCAAAGACTCTTTCTCATACTAAAGGTCTTCTAAATAACTATAGTATTTAAAATTTATTACAGTCTAGGGGAGTGTTAGAAATTCTGTGTCAATCCTATAAACTCTTATAGAGGGGGATTGACCGATGGACGAGAAATTCGATTTTGACAAGGCTTTGAAGGCATTGCAATCAGGGCAGGCGATCACCGGCAAGGACGGTGTTCTGGCGCCCCTGGTCAAGCAGCTCACCGAAGCGGCCCTGGAAGGTGAGCTCGACACCCACCTGGCCAACGAAGTGGCCGGCAACCGCAGGAACGGTAAATCCAGGAAGAAGATGAAGAGCACCTCCGGCGAATTTGAGCTGGAGACGCCCCGCGATCGCGCCGGCACCTTTGAGCCGCAGCTGGTCAAAAAGCATCAGCGTCATATCAGTGATGAGATCGAGCGCAAGATCCTGTCCATGTACGGGCTGGGCATGAGCTACGCAGATATCGCCACACATGTCGAAGAGATGTACGGCATCAGCGTATCCAAGGCGACGCTGAGCGCCATCACCGACAAAGTCATCGACGAGGTCAAGAAGTGGCAGCAACGCCCGCTGGATAGCCTGTATCCCTTCGTCTGGCTGGATGCGATTCACTACAAGATGCGGGATAAAGGCCGCTACCAGACACGGGCCGTCTACACCGTGCTGGCGCTGAACCTGGACGGCAAGAAAGAAGTGCTGGGGCTCTATGTCGCAGACAGCGAAGGCGCCAACTTCTGGCTGTCCGTGCTGACTGATCTGCAAAACCGCGGTGTCCAGGACATCCTGATTGCCTCGGTCGATGGCCTGACCGGCTTCCCGGAGGCCATCAATACCATTTTCCCGCAGACCGAGGTCCAGCTGTGCATCGTGCATCAGATCCGCAACTCGCTGCGCTACGTGGCCTCCAAGAACCACAAGGCGTTCATGGTCGATCTTAAGCGCGTGTACCGGGCGGCCACGCTGGGCGAAGCAGAATCGGCCCTGGATGAGCTGGAGGCTCACTGGGGTGAGAAATACCCGATCGTGATCAAGTCCTGGCGCAGCAAATGGGAAAATCTGTCGGCCTACTTCAAGTACCCCGAAGACATCCGCCGGGTGATTTACACCACCAACTCGATCGAGGCGGTGCATCGCCAGTTCCGCAAACTGACCAAAACCAAGGGCGGCTTCCCGAACGACAACAGCCTGCTGAAATTGCTGTATCTGGGTATGCAGAATGCCAGTAAGAAATGGACAATGCCGATCCACAACTGGAGCCTGACACTGTCGCAGCTGTCGATCTTCTTCGAGGGCCGGCTTGATGGTGCGTTGGAACTGTGATCTTATGAATGTGGATTGCTTACGTTGACACAGAAATCTGAACACCCTCCAAATAACTATCTGATAATTAGCTAACAGGCGGGAGTCGACCCATAACGGTCATTTAAGAACATCAAACAAACACTCAGGAAGAATCCAGAAGCTGTTATCCTGTCGCAATTGAAAATTGCCTATCGGGTTTACCGTGCCGATTGACTTGCCGCTTCTCTTCATCGCCGGGTTTTTCGGCGGAATGCTTAATTCAATAGCTGGTGGTGGCACTTTTATCACTTTCCCTGCATTACTGTTTGCCGGTGTGCCGCCTATTAGTGCTAATGCAACCAATACCTTTGCTTCCTGTTCAGGCTATATAAGCGGTGCTTATGCTTTTCGAAAGGAACTACGCGCACACAAACGGGAGTTGCCAAAATATATAGTGATTAGCCTGATTGGCGGGATTACCGGTGCCTGGCTTCTCCTGCAAACACCAGAATCATTATTTCGTGAGGCAATCCCATGGTTACTCTTATTCGCAACCCTTCTTTTTATCTTCGGTACACGACTGAATAGTATTTTCAGGCAGTTCTCCTCCAGCCATCAGTATGCCTCATTGATAGGAGGCCCCTTATTGATTTTGATGCTGCTTGGTATTTGTATTTACGGCGGCTTCTTTAATGCTGGTCTTGGCATCATAGTGCTGAGCTATCTGGCCTTATCCGGCCACACAGATATCAGTGCCATGAACGGCTTGAAGCTACTGACTTCTACCTGTGTGTCATTGATTGCCATTGTTCTGTTTATCAAGAACGGCGCAATTGCATGGTTTGAAGGAACTATTGTGCTTTTTGGGACATTAACGGGTGGATATATTGCTGCACATGTTTCCCGTCGAATATCTCAGGCATACGTAAGGAGCTTTGTGATTATTGCGGGCGTTGGGATGACGACTTACTTCTTCTACGAAATATATTTTGTGTAGAGAGGGTATCTACTGAATGTCCGATTTTGGCCGATCTTCCCCGTATGTGGCATCACCAGTTGGCGCCCTCCGTTGCTGCGATGAATGGCAGGTTTCTGCCCGATACCGGACTATTAGAATCAATAGGGTCAGATTCACTGCTGTCCCATAAACATGGAATGAAAAAAGGCTTAAACCCCAACAAGTTGTTACAATGAATGTGCGACCAAACACTGTAATAACAGGGAGATTTAAGCCATGGCCCATCATAATACGGTTTTCGCTCAATTGCTAAAATTAGTGTCGAGACATGAATTCGAGAAACTGGCTGGCAAACCAGCACCATGTGGGACGGAAAGTGACGGAAAACGAGCCGTTGGTCTCAATTTGTTGCGCTCATGCTGGGTCAGCTGTCGGCGGCCGCAAAGCCTGCGAGATATCGAGTCCAACATGAAAGCCCAGGATCAACGGCTTTACCACCTTGGGACATCACCCATCGCCCGTTCCAGTATGGCGAGGTTGAATGAGACAACAGCCATACACCTTCTATGAGGCACTGTTTGTCAAGCTGTATGCGCGTTGCCAGGGTCTGGCACCAGGCCATTGCTTTCGTTTTAAGAACAAGCTGTATTCGAATGTTGCGCTTATTACAGTTGAACTTGTTTATACGCCGCAATCTTATGGCATTGCTTCGGGGTGACCCACCCGAACAGATCGGCGCAGACAGCCGGCAACTATGTCTGGTCTAAAAGTTTATGGGACAGCAGTGAGTATGATCTCATTAATTTTTGATGTCTTAATTATCGGGGTCAGTCCGCGCAGTGGACCTGACCCCGGTCATTAACTAAGAATTACTCGCATGCCATAATATAGCCGGTAGCAGCAAAGTCCACTACACGTGCGCTGAATGTTTCCAGTCCGAGACGGGTGCGTTCAGGTGATAGTGAACTCGTTTTGAACACAAGACCGCTCGGAAAAGTCTTCGAAATTGCGCCACTGTCATTACCGTCCGGCGCTGATCTGAAAGTCCTGCGTCCGCTGACGATTGTCAGGTCTGAATCCGTTAATCCCAGCCTGAAGCTCACTATAGGGAAGCTGGAGGTATCTGCGTTGATATAATCGATTTCCAGCTCTGTTATCACCAGGCATTCGCCGGCATCCAGATCGAAAGTAGTACCACCACCTGATGCTAGAAGCTCCGAGGCCTGTAGTCTCGCTGCAGTTGCGATAGGGAAAGAGGTCGCCTGCAACTGAATGTGCTTAGTGAGCGGCCGGCCAAAATGACTGATGCCGGATTGGGATGCAGGGTCAATTTTTACAGTCAGCGGAGTGTTGTCAGGGTTGACTACCTCTACAGTGCCGCTAACATTGGCATCCACTGCGCCACTGACAGTAACTGGATCGTTGATCGTTGCGCTCACTTCGCCGTTTACAGTAACTGGATCGTTGATCTTTGCGCTCACTTCACCAGTTACTTCAACCGGCTGATTGATGATATTTACATTGGCAGGCGGCTTCGCAGCATTGGCCGATGTTGCCATCATGGCTACCAGTAACATTATTGATGAGACTCGCATCGTGTTCTCCTAATGTGTGCAAAAATTAGATGTTAAGAATAATGTCAGGTTACAAATTCTACGATAGAAGCTATCCTGTGATTTAACCCTGGTTCATTACTGTTTCCTGGGGACTTCGACTGTTGCTAAGTCAGATACTTTATTTCATGATTGACACGTGACGCTACCGGCAAACACGCATTACCCAGATTAGCGCCATCTGTATAGATCACATAAAAAATTACGTCAAGCAGACAGTCCTATACTGCCTTGTATTTAGGGTTGGTGTCATTAAGTAATTGATCTGATATGAGCAGAATAAGTGCATCTAAAACGACTGCCCTCTAGGCAGCCTAGAATACCGCTGACTCTACCTCTCAAACAAGTCGTTTAAGTGGTTTCTGGGGTGCTGATCACAAGCTATATATGAGTGTCCACCATATAGTAATAACAGCAGGTTCACTGGAAATTGGCAAATAGCGTGTTTAGCCGAAAGTGTGAGTACTGATTGCCTGACGGGAACGGCAAGTTATGCTGCATAGTTGCCGTTCATTGGCAGTCCGTGAAGGGCAAGAGTTGGCCGATCTCGGTAGTACAGCGATCTGCCATAGGCGTTAGACTCGGAGAATAACGAACGTCCGATTTGCCGTATATCCAATACGTTTAGGTGCCCGTTGAGAAGACGATGGCTCCGAATCTAGTCAGTCCTTCCAGAAACCGTTGAACCGATCCGCTGCAAGTTCCGTATAACGAACTTGATATTTTTTATCCCACGTAGTGGTCAATGGCCTGACAATCATTCCCATAAACAGCCATTTTACGGAAAGTTCCCACGCCCACACCCCGGATTATCAATGCCATAGCTAAGGATTTCGCATGGCGCCGATAACTGTAAACGGGAAAGTTGGATCAAAGTATAGCCAATCTGCACTAATCACCGGACTTCAATCCAGCCTGAGCTATACCACAACAGTGAAGTAACAATCTGAATTTGAACTTTAGGGGCATGGAGGGCGTGGAAAGGAGTCCCTATGTCCGATCCTCATGCACAATCCACTGAAATACATTCCCCTGTCCTCAGGAACAAGGGCAGGCTGATCGGTCAAAAACCACCGTTGAAACCCAAGGAGGTCTGGTCGATTCGTATCCGACTCCAGATTCGATGGTAAAGAGCGTGACCTGGCCCTCTTCAATCTGGCGATCGACAGCAAGCTACGAAGTTGTGACCTGGTGGCCTTGCGCGTCAGTGATGTTGTCGTGGCCGGCAGTGTCAGAGATCGTGCCGTTATCGTGCAGCAGAAAACCGGTCGCCCCGTTCAGTTTGAATTGACCGAGCAAACCCGGGAGGCTGTTCATGCCTGGATCACGCAGGCGGAATTGATGAACGGGGACTATTTATTTCCAAGCCGTGTCCACGACTGCTCGCACCTGTCGACCCGTCAATATGCCCGGATTGTTAACCAGTGGGTGGAAAGTATCGGTCTTGATCCGCATAAATATGGCACTCACTCGCTCCGGCGGACAAAGGCGGCATTGATCTACAAGAAGACCGGTAATCTCCGGGCTGTTCAGCTTCTGCTTGGTCACACCAAGCTGGAGAGCACCGTACGCTACCTCGGGATCGAGGTCGACGATGCCTTGCAGATCTCTGAGCAGGTAGAGCTATAAGCCATTGGTGGAGGCAGTACTGGCGGGTGCTGCCTCCACTATTACCTGATTCAGTGAATGCCTTATAACAGGGAGAATTCCGGCGTTCGACAGAACTTAGTCATTACGATCAGTGCAAAGGTCCGATATCAGTAATGAAACGGTCATTTATCGGGTACAGAATACCCTGCAAGAATATGTGTCTGATCGGCAGCTAACGGCCAAAAGCGGACAAAAGATAACCCCGCCACAAAGGCGGGGTCTTGATCTCACAACTGGTATCGGCCTAAATTAGGCGATGAGGATCTCAGAACGGGAATCCCTCTGCACACAGTCCACCGCAGTCCAGGCCGCCACACAGCTCAGAACAAAAGTCGATCTTAAAATCAACGCAGGTTAACCCCGTCGGACATTCAATCCCCGCGACACCCCCACAAAAGTTACCCGCTTCAACGACGACGCAAACACCACCACAATCCGCACCGCCACAGTCGGGGTCGCAAGCATCTGTCGGATCATCTACGCAGGTAAGTCCATCTGGACATGTAATTCCGGCAATACCACCACAACGAATTATCTCCCACGGTGGGGGTGAACCAGCGACTTTCTCGAACTGTTCTGCTACCGAAGTGCACCCGTTTTGGGATGAATCCACATCGCAACCAATGGCGACCCCGGCCCTACAGAGACCCCACGCCGCGCCCTTCTGTCCGTCGCAGACTGACGTATCCGGCGGTGCGGCATTCGCCGGAAACAAACCGATAGTAAGCAGGGCGGCAGCAAATATGCATGACAACTTAAAACTAATTTTCTTAATCATTTACTTGGTCCTCCTTCGATTAAACGCCTCTCATGATATTCAACCGTGGCATGGAAACGACAAAGCATATAATGAAAAATAAACGCTCTTTTTACTACCTGTACGCGAGCGATTTGTACGTGACCGGCGAACCGCTCGCCCGTTCACCGCCGCGAAAACGGCCTGAATCGCGCAACGCGCTGCGAACATCAGCCGGCATTTTTGCCGCCACCCTTTCCATTTTTTCTTTGGGTAAGTCAAATCCCAACCGCGACTACTTGCAGGTGATATATTTTAATAGTTTAATGTTGCACCTCCTCCAAATATCAAGATTGCAACTACTTTGATTAATTGCTTGGCAAACTAATACATATTAAAGAAGTTTGCCATGACCTGTGTCAACATAAAGGCACGATTACTTTATACCTGTTAGTCAAAGTAAAACTGCGACCAAATGATCGCGGTGTTATTCGAGATATATGTAGCTTGAATGAATTACTCCAGTCTGTATTGCGCAGGTAATATAAGCAACGTCTAAACGTCTTGGATGGGTCGGTAGTCCCCCGTTTAACTAAAATTACAACCAGTTATCCTGGAAACTTCCGGAATCGATCAGAAACCTGCCGTTCACTGAACTTGTAGAGCCAGGCGATGGAGTTGTCGCGTACGGGCAAGTTCGGCCAGAAGCAGCCATTCCAATGAAAAAGAACGGCTCCCGGAGAACTGGTTTTCATACAGTCTCCGAAGAAGCCGTTACCGAAACTATTTAACGTTGTGTTCCGGAGTCTCTCTGGAATAGCCAGAAATGTAATTTATATTTCCGAGAGATAATCTGGAGGCTTATTGGAACAAAAAAGTGTGCAGATTTTGGCTCATTCGAGCCTGACACCATTGATCATTCAATAGCCACTTCGTGTTCAACCAGCCAAAGTATTGTTTCCGGCTTGTCCGGCCTTGGTCACGCCTGCCGGGGGCTATTTAGTCTGTGGTTGTCCCGGCACCTTATTCACTTTTGCAACTTCGATGGAATGCTCGGATTAGAGTGTTGATGTCATAGGCTGTTAATCGGCCATGTCAGTCATCTTTCAACAATGGGTATTGGGAGGCGGGTACGCAGTATGATCACAAGCCCCCCCACCAACAAAGGTATACTGCCAATAATACTTATAACAAAATCGTTTAGCAGTACATGGGATAATATGAACGATTGCGCTATACCGCTGGATATCCCGACCCCAAGGCTAATCATCATCATTAAGCGATTACTACTAACGAGTTTGTATGCGCTGAGGACAAGTGCGTATCTAAGACCATAAATCAAGCTGGCGAGAGTCAAAATGGAGACCGCTAAACTAGCAGATATCGTAACAAAGTATAACCGTGACGAAAGTGACGTATCGCGTTCGGATACCCGAAGCACCTCGGTTCCAGCTATTCTGGCGTCTATATCAGGATCCGTCAGCTTATCTTCTTGTGCTACATAAAGGCGCAAACAGAACGAATCGCCTTTATTTAGTAATAATGGCTTTACAGTCAGAAGATGTAGTTCCTTCATTTCCTCGAACGTCACGCTTAGGTTCGGCGGGTTCTTGCAATCAGTTTCTACATGTAGGATTCTGGATGTCTCCGGATATTTGATTACCAGTGAATGTTCGAAATCTTCGGGGCGTATTTCGACATCACCCTCGTTAGACACATCAATAAGAAACAGATTTATTGACTTAATCAGTTTATTGTCGAAGTACAGTTTGAGCCTATCTGAGGGGACGCCAAGTCTATCGACCATGCCCGAGATAGAATAGGAAATGATATTGTAGTTTATAAGCTTGTCTTTGGATCCGATGTTAAATAGCGCGATGGCCGTTATGACACCGAAGATGCTGACAATAATCGACATTACTTCAAGAATAGTCCTTTTCTTTGTCCCAGCGTTATGGTTCATTAGCAATCCCAAAAGAGTGACTTGTGAACAGTGATGCATGTGCCCGGATTGTTAGAGGGGTCTTGGCCATTCTTTTTCTGTGTGTGAGCATTCGCGGCGTCCGATCTTTGCCTAAAGATCACATGCGTAACCAAGTACTTTCGTCCTAGTCTCTGAACAGTATATTAATTGTTATCTCAGTGCGCATATGAAAGCCACCTTTGGGTCGTCCCTTGCTAATAAGCCATAGCTTAAAGTCCGGGTTGGGTCGACTCCCGTCTTTTCGAGAAATCTTATATAGAATAAGTCTGTAAGACCGGTGATCAACCAACAGCAGACTTTGATTCAGAGCATTACGGCGTCTAGATGAGAAGGATGCTCAGCGAGTGCGCCGGCCACCGTCCGGCACCATCTGCTGCATCATCCCTGCTGGATTCATTTGTTGAAGCTGCTGGCTTCCCTGGGAGAACGTCTGCCCCAGGCCGTGGATGCTTTTCTCCATACGCTGCATGGACTCATTCATGTTGCTCACACTGTCCTGCATTTCGCTGACATCCTGTGAAATGGCGCCCACGTGTTCGGTCATCTCGCTCATCGATTTACTCATATCGAACATCAACTTTAATAATAATAGTGCGATGACACCTGCGGCGAGTATCAACAGCGTCTGTGACGATTTGCTGGTCATTGTATTGTGTGCACTCATTGGGTCAGTGGGTCTGATACTATCGATTTTGTAGGTATTAATAGAGGTAAGCACGTACATTCAATTGCAACCAGTCGCCGCATTGATCGCGGGCATCCTGATCCTGGCCGTGCCTCGCTTAATCAATTATATCGTGGCCATATATCTTATTCTCGTCGGTGTCATCGGCGTTTTCAAGCTCTGAAACACGGCTGAACCGAGACGTCGAAAAAAGCATACGAGTGGTGGGTGCGCGCGGATGAGTAGTAATAATCTTTCCCTATGTTGCATCATCACGACCTCAGTACATAGGAACTTCCGGATTGAAACCCAAATCCAACGTTCAGATGGGGTGATGTAGCCGTGCGACGGCGAGGTGGGCAACGGCAGACTCCGGCCAGTTTCGGTCATTTCGGAACTGAAAAAGTCAAAAAAGCGGAAATTGGTAACGTGCGGCTAAGCGGTTTGCGAAGGAGCGTAACGAAATTGCCAATCCACCTTAGACCGATTGTTGGGCTTGTGTTCAAAGCGCATGGTGGTCAAGGCTACTCTAAACCTTGTTCGATATCCGAAAATGGCTATGAATCCACCACAGACGAGTAAGAAGGTGGTCGGTTCCGGCACTGGTCTCGTCGACACGTCATACTCGACAACGAAGTCAGGGTGAAGAAAGTCGGTTGATGACAAATCATTCCAGTCCCCTAAACCAAACAAGAATTCGATACTGTTCTCATTGGTGGTTCCAAACAGTGCATTGTTGGGTTCAAACTGACCCCAGTTTGTATATATAAATTCCACCCCTGTAATCCATCCCCAACCACCCCCGGGTTCACTATATGCGGGGTCACTAGTATCTTGAAAGCCGCCTATAAATGCGCTGCCAACCGTCGAGAAGGCTGAAAGTGCTGTGTTTATGAAATCGTTTTCACCCTGCGACGTAATGGTCGCTAGATGCCCGTTTACTCCCATTAACGTCATCTGCTCTGCGGCGTCTCTCGATTCCTCCCAGTTCAGGGTAAAGGCTCCAGGCACCAACTCGTAATAGTGGCCGTTTGCAGGATTCAAGATAGGAACGGCACTAGCTACCTGAACGGCCATAAGTGCTGCCAAAACGGTTACAACCAGATACATAGACAAGCGTTGCATGTCGTCCTTCTCTCTTGATGTTGCCCAACAATTAGATAAACGAGACCCGAGTAATATACTCACCATAACACGTCTATCGGGCTATCGCAGACCTGCCCGGTTGAACTGGGCAACGTCCGATTTCGGGAGTGAAAGCTTAATGTCGTAGTTGGGTCGACTCCTGCCGATTAGCGAAATCTTATATAAGGATTTCATGTAGTTCCGGGTTCGGCCGGTAACTTGCCGTTCGTGGCTGGGAAGAAGCTACTTCCTGGCTCAGCTGTGTACGGGGAAGTTCGGCCAAAACAGCGACATTCCCGTTATCCCGGTGAAGGTCTCAGATGCCGCAAAAGTCGCCGTTCACACACAGCAATCTGTACTCACACTTTCGGCCAACTCACGCCCTTCCCGGTTGCTGGCCTGACCGTCTGCTTGGTACTGTAAAGCAGTCGTTTAATTATAGCTATTAATCCATAACAACCCGGATCTTCATAACGATGAAGGCATACACACCGTAGTAGCATGTCAGGTTCTCCCGTGGCTTGAGGGCCAAAGCCGCCAGACGGGCGATACAGAGTTGAACAGATGCGGGATAAAGGTTCCTCTCTTTATTTTAACTGTTGCCGA
>CAVYHX010000016.1:5000-168728 GCA_963768415.1 uncultured Gammaproteobacteria bacterium | reverse complement strand
TCAGTCATGCCAGGAAACAGGGGTAGGGTAATTGCGCTCGCATAGTATCTTTCCGCTTCAGGAAAATCTCCCTCCCTGAATCCCAGAGATTGATAATATGGCTGGGTATGAACCGGGATATAATGCACATTCACGCCTATGCCGGCTGCTCTCATGTGATCGAAAATTTCTCGACGTGTACGTCCTGTATTAGCTGGTAGTAGCCGTATAACATATAGATGAAAGGACGAGTAGCAATCAGGATTTCGGGCTTGCGGCCCGACTGGTAATCCCGCTATCAGTTCATCATACCTGCCCGCTATTTCATTGCGGCGCTGCACGATTTCATTCAGACGGGTTAGCTGGCTCAAACCCAGGGCGGCCTGCATATCGGTGATTCGGTAGTTGTAGCCAAGCTCAATTTGCTGGTAAGACCAGGGACCTTCCGGTGCACCGGTCATCAGATCAGGATCACGCGTAAGACCGTGATTTCGAAGGCGGCGCAATCTGTCTGCCAGCACCTGATCATTTGTCAGGGCGGCCCCCCCTTCACCGGTTGTTATAATCTTTACTGGATGGAAACTGTAAACGGTGATGTCGGAATAGTTGCAGGCTGGCAACTCGTTTATCCAGAATCTTCCTCCAACAGCATGTGATGCATCTTCAATGATACGAAACCCAAATTGATCTGCGAGCGAACGAATCGCGCGCATGTCACAAGACTGACCTGAAAAATGTACTGGCACCACAATGCTGGGAAGGATGCCCGCCCTTTCAGCTTCCTTCAGCTTGCTCTCCAGCGCAGCAACACTCATATTAAGAGTGCCCGGATCAATATCTACGAAATCAACATGCGCGCCGCAATACAAGGCGCAGTTAGCAGAGGCGACGAAGGTATTCGGCGAAGTGCAGAGCAGGTCTCCCGGTCCCAGGTCTAGCGCGAGGCATGCACCGTGAAGCGCAGAAGTGGCACTATTGACAGCAACGCAGTATGCAGCGCCTGTATATCCGGCAATCGCATCCTCAAACTGCTCGATGACTCGGGCCCTGGGTTATCCAATCTGATTTCAGCACTTTTTCGACCGCTTCAATATCGGCCTTTGTAATATTCTGGCGTCCGTACGGAATCACTCGCCCTGGATCTCCGTTTTCTCATTCATTGCGGAAATTTCTTCAATGGTCAGAAATTGCGAGTTACTCCCGGAATTATATTCAAAGCCCTGTTCTACTAATGCCCCCGATTCACCAAGTCTGTTGGTTACATAGTCCAGATCCATCCCAAAAAACTTAATGGAGGGTTTAATGACAAAATGATCTTCGAATTCAAGTGTGAGGTGTGAATCATCAGCAGGACACATTACTTCATGAAGTTTTTCACCAGGACGTATACCGATGATATTGGTTCTGACTCCAGGCGCCATCGACTGTGCCAGGTCCATAATACGTACTGACGGGATCTTAGGTACAAATATTTCACCTCCCCACATTCTCGAGAAGTTATCCAGCACGAAATCGACGCCTTCCTGGAGCGTTATCCAGAATCGAGTCATGCGTGGGTCTGTAATCGGTAATTCAGTCGCGCCTTCAGAAATCAATTTATTAAAGAAAGGGACAACTGAGCCCCGGGAACCGACAACATTCCCGTAACGCACAACCGAAAATCGGGTACGTTTCGGACCCGCTATATTATTAGCCGCGACGAACAATTTATCGGATGCCAGTTTAGTCGCGCCATATAAATTTATCGGATTTGCCGCTTTATCTGTGGAAAGCGCGATCACCTTATCGACTTCATTCTCAAGCGCAGCGCTAATGACATTTTCTGCGCCGTGTATATTTGTCTTGATACATTCCATAGGATTATATTCAGCAGCGGGCACATGCTTGAGCGCAGCAGCATGTATGACAATATCTATACCCTGCATCGCCTGTACCAGGCGCAATGAATCCCTGATATCCCCGATGAAATAGCGCATCACCGGATCGTTAAATTTCTGGGCCATCTCGTATTGCTTAAGCTCGTCCCTAGAAAAAATTACAACCCGTCGCGGTTTATACTTTTTCAGCAGAGTCTCAGTATATTTCTTTCCAAACGACCCCGTACCCCCGGTTATCATAATACTGGCATTATCAAACATCAGTTTGTTCATCCCTCATGATTAAAAAGATCTGCTGACTGCGCGTCAGAAACCGAGTCAACTATAAGACCCTGCTCTCTAAGAGCAGCCGCCAAGATACAGGCAGTGACGCCAGCTTATCCAGTTATTGCAGCGGTAAAAAAGATTTATTTTTTAGTCATGACGCCATCCATACCGACATGCAAGCCGGATTGTCTATAAGGATATTTTTATAAAGCATGGCTTCAAATAGTCAAGTCTCCTGTATTGACCGAATCAACATTTATTGACAGATTGACATGTCTAACGAAACCAGCAGCAGGTCGTTTGGAGTATCAATTGTAGTAGCCCCGATGACGCTATGCTTCTCCGTGTCTGCTCCTGTTCTGCTACGCCACACCACTGTGTAGATTCTGACCAGCCCCCCCTGGAATTCCGTCAATCTAATTCTGCAGATTGGTCGCCGGACCAGACTCAACTTGATATTACATATCACAACTGCATAAGGTCCGTCCGTGGAAAAAACACGGCCCCACCCCGAAAATATAGTAGATTATTTTATTGGAAATCTGCAATGACTCCAGTCTCATCATGCCGAATTAAAATCTTCGGAAACACATCCGGATTACACTGCACAACACGTCGACATCATTTAATGCCTGAAAAGAATTGCAACTTAACCCCCTAGTACGTAATGTCCCCCCCCCGAAACAGGAACCGAAGTTATCATTGATCCGGCAGAAAGCAGCATTATCAACCATCTACATTTATTTTTGTATATATTTTACAGGACTTTACAGTGCCCGGCGCTTCGATTCCTTGTGGATACTGGAAATTCTCCTCTTCTAGTGAATTATCATGCGTATTGAGAACAAGCCACAGTTAGTAGTTATTGTGGCTGCGCTATTCCAAGAAAAATGCAAGATAACAGAACCACCCACATGGTCACGTCAAGACACCACCTCCCACGGGTGCACACTTTCACTGAAACATTTAATCTGAGTGCGATTCATTCAATGGTTAGCGTCGTGAATAACAAACTAAATATTTGATCAACTGATTCTGCATTGGTATAAAATATCGATTACTGCCATAGAGTTATATCATGGTAAGTTATGTTTAATCGCAAGTTCTATATATATGGGCAATATCCCGCGCATGCAAATAAACATGTATCCATCATATGAGCGTTCCGAACCGCGCGCACCATTGATCAACTCAAGTAAGAGATGACAAAAAAAATCCTCCTGATCACCAGAAATTTTCCTCCCCTAGTTGGCGGGATGGAACGCCTGGTATTTAACATTCACAAGGAATTAAGCAAGAAATATACCTGTGACATTGTCGGGCCAAAAGGATGTAGTGCCGCACTTTCCAGCAATCAGAATATATATGAATGCCGGATTTCACCGGTATCCGTTTTTCTCCTTTCTGCCTTGCTTAAAAGCACATGGGCAGCGATACGGAATTCTTATTCGTTATGTATAGCAGGAAGCGGCGTCACCGCATGGATTGCTATCCTTGCCTGCAAATTACGAAAAATTCCTTGTGTTACGTTTATCCATGGACTCGACCTGATAGTAGATAATCGTCTATATCAGGTAATGTTTATGCCCGCTATCAGGCATTCTGACATAGTTATCGCAAACAGCCAAAATACAGCATATTTGGCGGAAAAATCTGGCATCTCTCCGCAAAAATTAATCATTTTACATCCAGGTGTTGAACTGCCGGATTACTCCAAGAATCAGGCTTGTTTCCGGTCAAGGTACAAGCTGGACGGAAACAAGGTGTTGTTATCAGTCGGCAGGCTGATCCCGAGGAAAGGACTGGCAGAATTCATCGAATACTCATTGACTGCAATTATCAAAGAATGCCCAGAGGCAATACTTGTCATCATCGGTACAGAACCTGAAAATGCACTGCATCAGACTGACAGCGTGCTTGCTGCCATCCATCAAGCAATCAACAGTACTCGGCTTGAAGAACATGTAATGATGCTGGGCCGTGTGGATGACGATATGTTAAATGCCGCATACAGGGAATCAGACGTATTTGTTTTCCCACTGCTTGAAGTTGTTGGCGACGTGGAGGGTTTCGGCATGGTGGCAGTAGAAGCTGCATCACATGGCTTGCCAACGGTTGCATTTTCGGTAGGGGGTGCCCCGGATGCGATTGCAGACGGTAAATCGGGTTTTCTTGTAACACCCGGCGACTACCCGGGATTAAGCCGGAAAATTACCGGGATTTTAAATGATGAATTTGCTACATTGACGCCCACAGCATGTCGTGATCACGCTGCTCGTTTTCACTGGGATCTCTTTGGGGACAGACTGCATGAAATTATCAAGCACCTCGTTGAGCGCAAAAACAGTAAATGAGTAACCATAACAAAATCAAATCATTTTACGATACGGTTTATTATCAAAATGCCTCCTCTAATGTGGTTGTTACAGGACACCTGCGCCGCCTGGCAAAGAAAATCGGCATAAGCCAGGGTCAACAGATTCTCGATGTCGCCTGTGGCACCGGCGGCTGGCTGCTGGCCGCGAAGGAGATGGGCGGCTCACCAAACGGCGTTGATTTATCCAGTAAAGCGATTGAGATATGCAAAAAGAACATGCCGGAGGGGACGTTTTACTCCAGTCCCGCAGAAAGCCTGCCATTTGAAAACGAGCAGTTTGATGTAGTTACTTGCCTCGGATCACTGGAACACTTCCTGGATCCGGTAGCGGCGCTGAAAGAGATGGTGCGTGTATCGAAAAAGCACGCTAAATTCATTTTGCTGGTCGCCCAACGCCGGATTCTTAACCCGTCGCATGGGCCTTTACCGAGGCACTTATCAAACAGTGGCCAAGGAAGAAGTCAGGACACTGGATGAGTGGAATACTATTTTCGAGTCTGCAGGTCTTGCAACAATCCAGCGCTGGAAAGACCTGCACGTCCTCTCCTGGGGCTGGATTACCTCTGGAGGCTGGAAGCGGGCACCGATACGCGCCTTGCAGGGAATTGCACTGGTTTTTTGGCCATTATCATGGCAATACCAAGTCTACCATTACCTTAAATATCAAAATGATAGGTAATATCTTTTATCAAACTCACATGTCATGTCCCGCTGAAATGCATTCCGGAATTCAGATATTAATATGGCATCGGGACCGGCCTGGTATACCGGTCAGAAATTTCATCTGACCATGTCGAAACAGGGAAACACCAAAATCGATCTGACAAACTGCTGCATGCTACGCCGACAGGCCAGCGACCCCGGTGGTTGCTGGCTTCGACTGGCCGATCTTAAAAACGGGGGCGAAACCAATAACTAGCCTCGACATGCCCCCTGATATACCAGGGAAACGCCGATTAAAGATCCATACCCGCAGGACGAAACACTAATGGGCGGGTCAGTTTAGCTGCTTACGGGCAATTACAGGATCCGCCAATGCTTATTTGTAACAGAATCATCACGTCTAACAGGTTGACAAATAAATGAATTATTGTATTTTAAACCTGGACCGGGCGGGATGATACGGATTTAACATAAATATCCAAACCAGATGCGGATCACGGCAATCAGCCTGCTACTATAGTGCAATAACTTATGGCCACAACTAACCCCACAGTCAACCTCAGCGGACTGGCCCGAAGGCTGGTCATGGACGGCCTGCTCGATGAGGCCGAGGCCACTTCGGCCTATGAAACAGCGCTGAAAAAGCGCACTCATTTCGTCACCTACCTGGTGCAGAACAAGATCCTGGCCGGCAGGGACATCGCCTGGTCCGGCTCACAGGAATTCGGTGTACCGCTGTTCGAACTGGCAGCGATGGACATGGAAAACGCGCCGGTAAAGCTGGTCAGCGAAAAACTCATCCGGCAGCACAACGCCCTGCCGCTGTTCAAGCGCGGCAACCGCCTCTATATCGCGGTCTCCGATCCGACCAACCTGGGCGCGGTCGATGAATTCAAGTTCCACACCGGCATCAATACCGAGGCGGTGCTGGTCGAGGAGGAGCAGCTCAGCGCGATTATCGAATCCGCACTCAATGAGATGGACACCACCATGTCGGATCTCATGGATTCGGATCTCGACAACCTGGATATCAGCACCGGTGAGGATGATGAGGACGGTGATGGTGCGGACTCCGATATCGACGACACCCCGGTGGTGCGCTTTGTCAACAAGGTGCTGCTGGACGCCATCAACACGGGCGCATCCGATATCCACCTCGAACCCTACGAAAAGGAATTTCGCGTCCGGTTCCGCTCGGATGGCGTGCTGCACGAAATCGCCTCGCCGCCGCGCTCGCTGGCCATGCGCATCGTCGCGCGGCTCAAGGTCATGAGCCGCATGAACATCGCCGAGCGCCGGGTCCCGCAGGACGGGCGCATCAAGATGAAGCTGTCGAAAAACCGTGCCATCGACTTTCGTGTCAACACCCTGCCGACCCTGTACGGTGAAAAGGTGGTGCTGCGTATCCTCGACAGCAGCGCCGCAAAACTCGGCGTCGACGTGCTGGGTTTCGAGGAAGAGCAGAAGAATCTGTTCCTCGAGGCCATCAACAAGCCCTACGGCATGGTGCTGGTGACCGGACCCACCGGTAGCGGTAAAACCGTGTCGCTGTACACCGGCCTCAACATCCTCAATACGCCCGACCGCAATATCTCCACCTGTGAGGACCCGGTGGAAATCAACATGATGGGTATCAACCAGGTCAACGTGAACCCGAAGGCCGGACTGGATTTCGGCCTGGCGCTGCGCGCCTTTCTGCGCCAGGATCCGGACATCATCATGGTGGGTGAGATTCGTGACCTGGAGACCGCCGAGATCGCCATCAAGGCGGCCCAGACCGGTCACCTGGTGTTGTCCACCCTGCACACCAATGACGCACCCCAGACACTGACACGACTGGCTAATATGGGCGTACCGCCTTACAATATCGCCGCGACGGTCCACCTGATCATGGCGCAGCGCCTGGCGCGCCGCTTATGCAACAAGTGCAAGCAGCGAACTGGATATCCCGCGAGACGCCCTGCTCAAGTCGGGCTTCAGGGAAGAGCAGCTGACAGACCTCAAGATCTTCGGGCCGGTCGGCTGTGACAGCTGCACCAGCGGCTACAAGGGCCGGGTTGGCATCTATCAGGTCATGCCGGTATCGGAGGAAATGGGACGTCTGATCATGGAGGGAGGCAATTCCATGCAGCTCGCACTGCAGTCACGAAGCCGAAGGGGTCGCCGACCTGCGCATGTCCGGGTTGAAGAAGGTGGCGGACGGCATTACCAGTCTGGACGAAATGGATCGCGTCACAAAGGAATAAGTCATGGCGGAAAAAGCAATCAAGCAGCCGGATGTCTTCATCTGGACAGGGACAGACAAGCGCGGTGTGCGCGTCAAGGGCGAGATCACGCGGCACGAATCCCGCGCTGATCAAGGCCGACCTGCGCCGCCAGGGCATCAAACCCCTGAAGGTCAAGAAAACAAAGCTCGCTGTTCGCCAAGAGCGCCAAGAAGACCATCCATCCCAAGGACATCGCCATCTTCTTCCGCCAGCTGGCCACCATGATGTCAGCCGGTGTGCCGCTGGTGCAGGCATTCGAAATCATCGGCCGCGGCCACGAAAATGCCGGCATGCGCGAGCTGATCCTCAAAATCAAGGCCGAGGTGGAATCCGGCACCAGCCTGGCCGAGACGCTGGCCAAGCACCCGACTCATTTCGACGAACTGGTGGTCAGCCTGGTGGGCGCCGGCGAGCAGGCCGGTGTACTCGAAACCCTGCTCGACAAGATCGCCACCTACAAGGAAAAGACCGAATCCCTCAAGGCCAAGATCAAAAAGGCCCTGTTCTACCCCACGGCGGTCATGGTCGTGGCCTTCATCGTCACCGCGATCCTGCTGATCTTCGTGGTACCCCAGTTCGAGGACCTGTTCAGCAGCTTCGGCGCCGACCTGCCGGCCTTCACCCGTGATGGTGGTCAATCTGTCCGAGTTCATGCAGGAATACTGGTGGATCGTCTTCGGCATCGTCGGCGGCGCTGTCGTGGGCATGATGCAGGCCAAGAAGCGCTCCAGCAAATTCAACCGCGCGCTGGACCGGATCATCCTGAAGATGCCGATCATCGGCGCCATCATGCACAAGGCGGCCATCGCCCGTTATGCGCGCACCCTGTCGACCATGTTCGCCGCCGGCGTGCCCCTGGTCGAGGCGCTTGAATTCGGTCGCCGGCGCCACCGGTAACGTCGTCTACGCGGACGCCGTCATGCTCATGCGCGACAGTGTCGCCACCGGCCAGCAGCTGCAACTTCGCCATGAACCAGACCGGCCTGTTCCCCAACATGGTGGTGCAGATGGTGGCCATCGGCGAGGAATCCGGCGCGCTCGACACCATGCTGGCAAAGGTCGCCGACTTCTACGAACAGGAAGTGGATGATGCCGTCGATGCACTCAGCAGCCTGCTGGAACCGCTGATCATGTCGATACTCGGCGTCCTGATCGGCGGCCTGGTGGTCGCCATGTACCTGCCGATCTTCAAGATGGGCGCGGCAATCTGATCCTCCGCAATGAGCTCCTGCCGCTTTCACGCTAGTACCGGGTGCCGGAACTCATGGACGTGCTGCACCTGCTCGAGACCTCGACGCCCTTCCTGCTGCTGGTCGCAGCCGCTCCTGGGCCTGATAGTCGGCAGCTTCCTGAACGTGGTTATCTATCGTCTGCCGGTGATCATGCAGCGGAACTGGTCGCACCAGGCGCGGGAGTTGCTGGAGCTGGACGCGGCGGAACCCGTCGATACGAACAGCCTTCAACCTGGTGACCCCGGCTTCGCGCTGTCCCGCATGCGGACATCGCATCAGCGCCATCGAAAACATACCTGTCTTCAGCTATCTGTTCCTCAGGGGCCGCTGCGCCGCCTGCAAGACCCGCATCCCGGTGCGCTACCCGCTCGTGGAGATCGCTACTGCGGTGTTGTCGGCCATTACCGTATGGCACTTTGGTTACAGCGTGCAGGCACTGGCTGCCCTGGCATTCACCTGGGCATTGATCGCCCTGTTCCTGATCGACTTCGACACCCAGCTGCTCCCGGACTCGCATTACCCTGCCGCTGCTCTGGGCCGGTCTGCTGCTCAGCCTGTTCGGTGTCTTCGTGGATCCCCCGGCCAGCATCATCGGCGGCGCTGCAGGCTACCTGTCACTGTGGATGGTCTACCACCTCTTCAAGCTGGTCACCGGCAAGGAAGGCATGGGTTACGGCGACTTCAAGTTGCTGGGGGCCATCGGTGCCTGGCTGGGCTGGCAGCTATTGCCTGTCGTCATCCTGCTGTCGTCCGTCGTCGGCGCCGTGATCGGGCATAATGCTGATCCTCTTCAAGGGCCGCGACCATCAGCTGCCCATGCCCTTCGGTCCCTTCCTGGCCGCTGCCGGCTGGCTCGCCCTGTTGTGGGGTAATGACATCATCCAGCTCTACATGCGGTAATCTGCAGCCGTGACAACGACCGGCACTGCACACGACACCCCGGCCACCCGGGCGGAACGGCCCCTGGTAATCGGCCTCACCGGTGGCATCGGCAGCGGCAAATCCACGGTGGCGGAAGGCTTCCAGGCCCTCGGGGTAGCGGTCATTGACGCGGACCGGATCGCGCACGCGCTGGTGGAACCGGGGCAACCGGCCCTGGATGCAATAGTTACCAGCTTTGGCCGTGACTGCCTGACCGCAGACGGCCACCTGGATCGCACCCGTATGCGCCGGCGGGTATTCACCGATGCCGCCCAGCGGCAGCGGCTGGAGGCGATCCTGCATCCGATAATACGCAGCAAAATCAGAGAGTTAATAAGAGAAGTCGAGACGGCCTACTGTATCGTCGTCATTCCCCTGCTGCTGGAAACCGGGCAAACGGACCTGGTGGACCGTATCCTGGTAGTCGATGTCCCCGAGGCGGTGCAGATTGCCCGGGTTGCGGCCCGCGACGGCCTGTCGCAAGCGGAAATCAGCGCCATCATGGCTACCCAGGCTGACCGGGCGTCCCGGCTGGCGGCCGCGACAGATATCATCTCCAATGACGCTGATCGCGCCACGCTGACCCGCCGTATTCAGGCGCTGCATGCACACTTTCTGGAACTGGCCGGGGCCGCTGGTCCGCGCTGACGGGTATTTGCGTACTGCGGGAGCGTGGGCGACAATAGCGGCTTAAATGCAGCTATTTCAGGTTACCCCCGCGCGTGTCCAATAAAATCCTGTACGAACATCCGTTGAATGAACGCATCAGGACCTTTATGCGCCTGGAATACCTGTTCCAGCAGGCCGGGCATCATCTGCAAGGCAATTCGGTATGGGACAGCCGCGCCACGCTCAACTGCATACAGGATATCGTCGCAATCTTCGGTAATACCAACCTCAAGTCCGAGGTCCTCAAGGAGCTCGAGCGCAACGCCGGCAGCCTCAAGCGGCTGCAGCAGAATCCGGACGTTGACAGCACCCAGCTCAGCGTCCTGCTGAAGAAAATCAGCGACCGCATGGATGCGATGCACAACATCAATGGACAGGTTGCCAGCGAATTGAAAACCAGTGAATTCCTGCTCAGTATCCGGCAGCGCAGCTCCATTCCCGGCGGTGTCTGTGACTTTGATCTGCCCGCCTATCATTACTGGCTCCAGCAACCCGCATCCACACGCAATCGTGATCTCGCCCACTGGCTGAGTAACTTCAATGCCATTGGCCAGTCCATACAGCTGCTGCTGCAACTAATCCGCGACAGTACCCTGCTGAAACCGGCACGCGCGAATGAAGGTGTCTTCCAGGCCCATCTCGACGCCAACCTGCCCTACCAGCTGATCCGCATCGCCCTGCCGACCGGGGTGCCCTACTTCGCCGAACTGAGTGGCGGACGGCATCGCTTTACGGCGCGTTTTCTGGAATTCTCGACGGTAGAAGAACGTGACCGGCAAACCCGCAAGGATGTCGATTTCGAACTTGCCTGCTGTATGATCTGAATCATGCCTGGTCCCGCGTCGCTACACCGAATCGTAAAATGTCCTGCCTGCGGCAAGGCGGTGGAATGGTCGTCCGCGCAACGCTGGCGTCCGTTCTGCAGCGAGCGCTGCAAATTGATTGACCTGGGGGAGTGGTTCAACGAAGACCATGCGATACCGGGGGAACCGCTGCCGGTATCGGACCAGGACCTGGAAGACTAACCCGCATTTGTTACCATTGATGGGCACGCTGCGCTCTTCCCCAAATCGAGCGGTTAAATTACCGTTGTAGGGCCGAATTCATTCGGCCAACAGCCATTATTGCCATTGGAGACAAGGAGGTCACCATGTCCTATTGCGCATTGCGCAGGGGGCGTCATTCCCTGCACCATCAAGCCTATTGCATCACCATGGTTACCCGTGGTCGTCATCCTTTGTTCACGGATATCGCGGCAGCACGCCTGCTGGTTGGCGAACTGAAACACCGCTGGTCGAATGAATTCGACCCTACAGGTTTGATTGAGTAGGGCCGAATTCATTCGGCCAGCAACCTTGCCAGCAGAAGGAATGCGTCTCATCTAAAGTGATTACGTTGCCCACTCAATCAGGGGAGGATCCATGTATTTCGGGTGTGAGGTGAGGCGGCATAAATGCAGTCTTGCGGTAAGTGGCTTCGTTTATACGGCTCAGGTCCGGTATTCGGCGTTTATCCTTACATAGTCGTAGGAAAAATCGCAGGTCCATACCCGTTCCGTGCTGTCGCCACGTCCCAGGTCGATGCGAATCGTCAATTCCTGCTGATTCATGACCTGCTGACCGGCAGCTTCGGTATAGTCGGATGCGCGGCCACCGGCACGCACGATACACACCGCATCGAGGTAGATGTCCACACCCTCCAGGCAGAGGTCCGTTATTCCCGCACGGCCTACCGCTGCCAGGATCCTGCCCCAGTTGGGATCACCGGCGAACAGGGCGGTCTTGACCAGCGGTGATTGCGCAACTGCGTAGGCCACCTGCAGGCATTCTTCCGAACTGGCGCCCCCTTCAACAACGACACTGACAAAGCGGGTTGCGCCCTCGCCATCGCGCACAATCGCCTGCGCAAGACTCACACAGATGTCCGTAATGGCGCTGCAAACCTGAGTGTATGCCGCATCCTGCGGTGTCACCCGCGGCAGCGAACTCCTGCCGGTCGCTACCAGCACACAGGCATCATTGGTGGAGGTATCACCGTCAACAGTAATACGATTGAATGACTTTTCAACGGCAGCGGCCAGGCAGGACTGTAAATCCTCCGGCGTCATAGCTGCATCAGTCGCAATGAAGGCAAGCATGGTTGCCATATCCGGACGGATCATCCCGGCGCCCTTGGCAATACCGGTCACGGTCACACGGTGACCGTCGATATCGATCTGGCGCGAGGCCCCCTTCGGCACGGTATCCGTCGTCAGGATACCGCGCGCAGCATCGGCCCAGCCCTGCTTCGACAGTCGCGCAAGCGCGCCCGGCAGTCCGGCCAGAACTTTCTCAACCGGTAACGGCTCGCCGATGACGCCGGTCGAAAACGGCAACACGGCCTGTGCCGCACAACCGGCATGTTGTGCCAGTGCCATGCAACAGCGGCGTGCAGCATCGATACCCGCTGCCCCGGTACCGGCATTGGCATTGCCGGTATTCACCAGCAGACAGGCAGGCGTCCCGAGGCGAAGGTGTTCGCGCGCGACAATCACCGGCGCCGCACAGAATGCATTTTGGGTAAAAACGGCGGCACAACTCGATCCACCGGCCAGCGCCATGACAACCAGATCCGGCCGACCCGGTGTCTTGATCCCGGCACTGGCGGTACCCAGCTTGACCCCGGCCACCGGATGCAGTTCAGGCAGATGAACTTCAGACATTATCTATCAGCAGTGAAGACTGGCAGGGATATGCTTGCATAAACCGCGCTTGTGAAAAATTTCCGGATTGCATCATGCATTACACCCTCTCCCAAAGGGAGAAGAATGTTCTGTTTGATTGTAGTGACTGGCATTGTTTATCCAGCAGCAGCGGGACTACTCCGTCCCCGTCAAGTCAGCTTGCCGTGGCACTGCTTGAATTTCTTGCCTGAACCACAGGGGCAGGGTTCATTGCGCCCGACCTTGCGTCCCTCGCGGGTAAAGGGTGTTTTGTGCTGCCGCTCTCCCTCACCCTGCTCATCGGGTTGCCCCATGGCGCTTGCTTCTGCATGCTGTAATTGCAACGGGGCCTGACTGCGGCGCTGCTGCTCCACCGCCTCGACATCGGACTCGGTACGCACCTGCACCTTCGAGACAATGCCGATAACGTCGTGCTTGATACGATCCAGCATCGCGGTAAACATTTCGAACGCCTCGCGCTTGTATTCCTGCTTGGGATTCTTCTGGGCATAACCGCGCAGGCCAATACCCTGACGCAGGTAATCCATCGCCGCCAGATGCTCTTTCCATGCGCTGTCCAGGACCTGCAACATCACCGCCTTCTCGAAGTGGCGCAGCACCTCTGGTCCCGGCCTGCTCTTCCTTTTCACTGATAGGCGGATTCCATGGCTGCATGGATCCTCTCCCGCAACGGTTCCTCATGCAGGTCATCATCCTCCTCCAGCCAGCGCTCAATCGGCAAATCCAGCCCGAACTCCCGCTCCAGTGCCTCTTCCAGACCCGGGATATCCCACTGCTCATCCATACTGCCTGGCGGTAAATATTCGTCTGATCGTCGCATTGATCACATCCCGGCGAATGGCATTGATGGTTTCCGAGATGTCGTCCTCTTCCATTAATTCATTGCGCTGCTCATAGACAACCTTGCGCTGGTCATTGGCCACATCATCGAATTCCAGCAGTGTCTTGCGAATATCGAAGTTATGCGCCTCGACCTTGCGCTGCGCATTTTCGATGGCCTTGGTAACCCAGGGATGTTCTATTGCCTCGCCTTCCTGCATACCCAGCTTCTGCATCAGGCCCGCGACCCGGTCGGAGGCAAAGATACGCATCAGGTTATCCTTCAGCGACAGATAGAAACGGCTGGAACCCGGATCACCCTGACGGCCGGAGCGACCGCGCAGCTGGTTATCGACACGCCGTGATTCATGCCGTTCCGTGCCGATGATGTGCAGGCCGCCGGCGGCCAGCACCGGTTCATGACGTTGCTGCCATTCATCCGTGTGACTTGCGGACTGCTGGCCTCATCGATACTGCCCGCTCCTCGAGTTCCGACTTCAGATTCCCGCCGAGCACAATGTCGGTACCACGGCCGGCCATATTGGTCGCAATGGTCACCGCACCGGGACGACCCGCCTGTGCAACGATCTGGGCCTCTTTTTCATGCTGTTTGGCATTCAGGACCTTGTGCGGGATTTTTTCCTTGTCCAGCAGCATCGACAGGTGTTCCGAGGTCTCGATCGACGCGGTACCCACCAGTACCGGCTGTCCCCGCTCGCGGCAATCACGAATATCCTCGAGGATGGCGTCAAACTTTTCATCCATGCTGAGATAGACCAGATCACCCATATCGTTACGAACCATATCGCGGTGCGTCGGGATCACGACCACTTCGAGCCCGTAGATCTGCTGGAACTCGAAGGCCTCGGTATCCGCCGTACCGGTCATGCCGGACAGCTTGTTGTAGATGCGGAAATAATTCTGGAAGGTAATGGAGGCGAGGGTCTGGTTCTCGTTCTGGATCGGCACGCCTTCCTTCGCCTCGATGGCCTGATGCAGGCCCTCAGACCAGCGCCGGCCCGGCATGGTACGGCCGGTGAATTCGTCGACGATGACGATCGTTCCGTCCTTGACGATATAGTCAACGTCCTTGTGAAACAGCAGGTGCGCCCGCAGCGCGGCGGTAAGATGGTGCATCAGGTTGAGGTTGGCGGCGTCGTAAAGACTTTCGCCTTCATTCAACAAGCCGTTCCTGACCAGGATATCCTCGACATGTTCATGACCGGCCTCGGTCAGATACACCTGCTTGTGTTTTTCCTCCAGGGTAAAGTCGCCGGGGCCGTCTTCTTCTTCCTGCCGGGCTCAGCCCGGGAACCACGGCATTCATCTTGGCATACAGTTCGGAACGTTCATCCACCGGACCGGAAATAATCAGCGGTGTGCGCGCCTCGTCGATCAGGATAGAGTCGACCTCGTCGACGATCGCGAAATTGCGCGCACCCTGCACCCGTTCTTCAGCAGTGAACGCCATATTGTCGCGCAGGTAATCGAAACCGAATTCATTGTTCGTGCCGTAGGTAATATCCGCTTCATAGGCGGCTTTCTTTTCTTCATACGACTGCCCGGATACCACTACACCGGTCGTCATCCCCAGAAAGGCATAGATCCTGCCCATCCAGTCGGCATCGCGCCGCGCCAGGTAATCATTCACGGTGACGATATGCACACCGTTGCCGGTCAGCGCATTCAGATAGGCCGGCAGCGTGGCAACCAGCGTCTTGCCCTCACCGGTGCGCATTTCGGCAATCTTGCCGTCATGCAGCACCATGCCGCCGATCAGCTGCTCGTCGAAATGACGCATCTCCAGGGCGCGTCGCGAGGCCTCGCGCACCACGGCGAATGCTTCGGGTAACAGGTCATCCAGTGATTCGCCCGCGGTCAGGCGGGTGCGAAACTCGTCTGTCCTGGCCCGCAGGGCCTCATCGGACTGTGCTTCATACCCGGATTCCAGTTCATTGATGCGGGCAACATGCCGCATCATACGTCTCAACTGGCGGTCATTGCGACTGCCAAACAGCTTGCGAAAGATATTCAGTTCCATGATTTTCCTGCGGAAAGCGCGTCAAACGAAGCGAGCATCATACCCCATGCGCCTGCAAATTAGCAGACTGGAGTGGACCAGGGAAGGGGGCGGTGGCCGGCAGACTTACTGGCCAATAAATTTGGCGGGATCGACCTTTTTGCCGTTATGCAGGACCTCAAAATGGACATGTGGCCCGGTGGATCGCCCGGATGAACCCATCAGCGCAATCTGCTCACCCTTTTTAACCGCATCGCCTTCGTCGACCAGGTGCGCCTGGTTATGCCCGTAACGGGTGACGTAGCCGTTGCCATGATTGAGCTCGATCATATTGCCATAGCCGGAGCGTTTGCCGGCCCAGGTCACGACGCCATCACCCACGGCAATGACCTCCGAACCCGCCTTGCCCGCAAAATCCGTGCCCTTGTGGAAATCCTTGCGCGCTGTGAACGGATCAGTACGCTTGCCGAATTTCGATGACAGCCAGCCGCTTTTGACCGGGCGCCCGGAAGGTGTAATCCGCTCCCGCAGATTGCGGTTCATCAACAGGGTTTCCAGGACCGCCAGTTTTTGTTCACGATCCCCGATTTCGGTGTCCAGTTCATCCAGCATCGACAGGAAGTCCGGGATTTCGACCGATTGTGCGTCCAGGGCGGACTGCGGGCCACCCATCGCCGGGACCGTGTCGAAATCGAACTCGTCCTTGCCCAGGTCTGCCTGGGTGACGAGACGCTCGCCGAGGGCATTAAGGCGCAACAGCTCGGCCTGCATCTGCCCGAGCCGCAGGGTCAATGCATCCAGGTTAACCCGGGCCGTGTGACGGGCAGCGGTTATTTCGGCGTGCTGAACATCGATGATTTTCTGCCACTCGTCCACGTAGACCAGTTCATTTTCACCCATACGGACACCGCTATAGACGGCCACCGCAAACGCCGAAACCAGCCCGAGTACGAGCACCAGGCCGTAGCGGAGGATATTAAGCTCGAGACTCCACACCTGTCCCCGCTTGTTAGTAAACAGTATGATGTTCATAAAGCCTGCTCAGTCAGCCATGAAAAAACCACTAAAAATTAATAAATTACTAAACGGCAATCTTGCCCGGTTGCGCGCGCGTGCGCATATGCTGTCCAAGTTCGAAGCCCGGTTGCACAACTTGCTGCCGGCGCCGCTGCAACAACATTGCCGCTTGCTCGCCATTCGTGAGGACAACACCCTGGTCCTGGCTGCTGACACGCCGGCGTGGGCCGTGCGCCTGCGGTTTCACGCCCCACAACTAGTTAAGCAGCTATCCAGTCGCCAGAATGTGACCCGTTTCACAGTCCGTGTGTGCGTCAGGCCACTCACACCCGCCCGCCCGGTTCCCGAACAGCCCCCCATACGCCGCTCGGCGCAGGGTGCCGCCGCATTACAGCAGGCAGCATATTCTATATCGGATCCGCTGCTGAAAACTGCACTTTTGAAACTGGCCGGACGGCACAGGCACCGCTGACCCGGGCGGGTACCGCGGCTTATAGAGGAAATACTATTAAAATCAGGAGGTTGTAACTGGCCGCAGAAAGGAGACCGGCGCCTCGCTGACATCATCGAAGGTCACCTGCTCCCAGGCTGACGCGTCTGCCATCAGGGCACGCAACAGCTTGTTGTTCAGGGCATGGCCCGACTTGAAGCCACTGAAGGCCCCAATCAGGCTGTGACCCAGCAGATACAGATCGCCAATGGCATCGAGAATCTTGTGCTTCACGAATTCATCCCGGTAACGCAGGCCGTCTTCGTTTAATACGCGGTAATCGTCCAGCACCACCGCATTATCGAGACTGCCACCGAGCGCCAGTTCGCGTTCGCGCAACTGCTCTATTTCGCGCATGAACCCGAATGTGCGGGCGCGGCTGACCTCTTTTACAAAGGAGGTCGTGGAAAAATCGATTTCGGCATGCTGGGTATTCGACTTGAAGACGGGATGGTCGAATTCAATCGTAAAGCCCACCTTGAATCCGTCAAACGGTTCAAACCGGGCAATCTTGTCACCATCTTCCACCTGAACGGGGTGTTTGATCCTGATAAAACGCTTGGGTGCGTTCTGTTCCTCGATCCCCGCAGACTGGATCAGGAACACGAAGGGACCGGCACTGCCATCCATGATCGGTACTTCCGGTGCGCTCAGATCCACAAACGCATTATCAATCCCCAGGCCGGCCATGGCCGAGAGCAGATGCTCAACCGTCGATATCCGTACCTGGTCATTGACCAGGGTGGTCGACAGCCGGGTATCACCGACATTCTCCGGCCGTGCCTTGATCTGCACCGGCACATCCAGATCAACGCGGCAAAACACGATGCCGTTATCCACCGGTGCCGGTCGCAGCGTGAGATAGATTTTCTTGCCGGTATGCAGCCCTACGCCGGTTGCGCGGATGACATTCTTGAGCGTACGTTGCCGAATCATGGCCTCATTATTCCTCTAAACGCCGCCTATACTCAGACAAGTAGCCGATAAAATGCCTGGAATGCTAGCATAGCCGCCCTGCCCTTCAAAGAAACACATTCCGTTTCCGGGCAGGAACGTCATAGCAATAACAGAATCATTCACGCCGTTGATCAGCCGATTAACCACCCATACAGGGGTGCGCATGCCCTGCCGCTCCCGCAGACACTTCGTGCCCGGGCCGCGCACCCATACAGTCAGCCCTGCTCAGTCCGCCTGGCGACGCAGGAATGCCGGGATATCCAGATAATCCAGATCCTCGGCCTGACTGCCGCCTGCAGCCTGGGCACGCTGCGCCGCCTGGTTTTTACGGCGCAACACCGTCGGCCGGTCCAGATCCACCGAGCCCTGTTTGTTGACATGCACGAGCGACGGCTTTTCGCTGGTCATGCGCGCCTCGGCACCCAGCCCGGTCGCAACCACCGTCACCCGCAGCTCGTCACGCATATCCGGATCAATCACGGTGCCGACCACGACGGTGGCATTTTCGGAGGCAAATTCCTTCACCGTATTGCCCACCTCCTCGAATTCACCGATGGCAAGATCCATCCCGGCCGTGACGTTGACCAGAATACCGTGTGCACCCATCAGGTTGATGTCTTCCAGTAACGGGCTGGCGACAGCGGCCTCGGCGGCCATGCGGGCACGATCCTCTCCCTTGGCGGTCCCGGAACCCATCATGGCCATGCCCATTTCGGACATTACCGTGCGCACATCGGCAAAGTCGACGTTGATCAGCCCGGGCCGGGTGATCAGTTCGGCGATGCCCTGTACAGCACCCATCAACACATCATTAGCAGACCGGAAGGCATCCAGCAGGCTGATTTGCTTCCCCAGCACCTGCAACAGTTTTTCATTCGGTATCGTGATCAGTGAATCCACGTACTGACCCAGCTCCTTGATGCCGTTATGGGCCACATGCAAACGCTTGCTGCCTTCGAATGGAAACGGCTTGGTGACAACAGCCACGGTGAGGATACCCAGCTCCTTGGCAATCTGGGCCACCACCGGTGCCGCACCGGTCCCGGTTCCGCCGCCCATCCCGGCGGTGATAAACAGCATATCCGCACCCTCGATCACCTCCCTGATACGGTCCTCGTCATCCTGGGCCGCCTGCCGGCCGATATCCGGGTTTGCCCCTGCACCCAGGCCCTTGGTAATACAGCTGCCGATCTGCAGGGTGGTCCGCGCAGACATGTTCTTCAGTGCCTGTGAATCGGTATTTGCGCAGATAAAATCCACACCGTCGATATTACCCTCGACCATATGCTGTACCGCATTACCGCCACCACCACCCACGCCGATGACCTTGATTACCGCACTTTGGCCACATGAATCCAGTAGTTCGAACATGATGTCTCCTCCTTAATCAGAAACAGCTAAAAACAGCCCGTGAAAATACATTATTAAAAAACAGCCCTTGTCTAAAACACATACAAAACCCTGTTCCACCCATTAGAAATTTCCCTGAAACCAGCCCTTCATCCGCTCCCACACACCTCTCAAACCCTTGCCCAACCCGATATCCAGCGAACGCTGGTCGCGATTTTGATGACCAAACAGCAACAAGCCGACACCCGTTGCATAAATCGGATTACGTACAACATCTACCAGACCGGTGACATACTGGGGTGTGCCCAGGCGCACCGGCATGTGAAACACCTCCTCGGCGAGTTCAACCAGGCCCTCGATCTTGGCACTGCCACCGGTCAACACCATGCCGGCCGCAATCAGGTCCTCGAAACCGCTGCGGCGCAGTTCCGCCTGCACCAGGGTCAGCAGTTCCTCGTAACGCGGTTCCACTACCTCGGCCAGCGTATGCCGTGCCAGCCGGCGTGGTGCCCGGTCACCGACACTGGGTACCTCGATGGTTTCGTCCGCACTCGCCATCTGCGTCAGCGCGCAGGCATATTTGATCTTGATCTCCTCCGCATATTGCGTGGGTGTGCGCAAGGCAACGGCAATATCGTTGGTTACCTGGTCGCCGGCGATCGGGATGACAGCGGTATGGCGTATGGAGCCCTCGGTAAACACGGCGATATCGGTTGTACCGCCACCGATATCGACCAGACATACCCCGAGTTCCTTTTCATCATCTGTGAGCACCGAATAGCTCGAAGCCAGTTGCTCCAGGATAATGTCATCGACTTCAAGCCCGCAGCGGCGGACACACTTGATGATGTTCTGTGCCGCGCTGACTGCACCCGTCACCATGTGCACCTTCGCCTCCAGCCGCACACCGGACATGCCAACCGGTTCCTTTATCCCTTCCTGGTTATCGATCAGAAATTCCTGCGGCAGGATATGAAGAATTTTCTGATCGGCCGGTATCGCCACTGCACGCGCCGCATCGATTACCCGCTCCACGTCACCGGGAGCCACTTCCTTGTCGCGGATCGCGACGATTCCGTGCGAGTTGAGGCTGCGTATGTGGCTGCCGGCAATGCCTGCAAATACCGAATGGATCTGGCAACCGGCCATCAGCTCGGCCTCTTCCACGGCACGCTGGATCGAGTGCACGGTGGATTCGATATTGACCACCACACCTTTCTTCAGGCCGCGCGACGGATGCGAACCGATTCCGATCACTTCAATGGCACCCTCGGGCAACAGTTCGCCGACTATGGCGACAACCTTCGAGGTGCCGATATCCAGACCGACGATCAGGTTTTTTTCTGTCTTCTTTGACATCCTGCTTGATCCCTGCCTTGCTTAACCCGCGTCTTTCAGCGGGATCCCGGATGCTGGCGCAGGGCTCGTGTGTCCGGACGCCGCGCTGGAGCGAAAGTGGTAGCCGTAGCTACCACTTGAGTGAAGCGCAAGTCCGGGCACGCGAGAACCAGCCAGGGCCGGGATAGGCAATGCCCAATAACACTCAGTTTTATTCCTGTTCTGCATTCTGCTCTTTACCTCAGTAACTTATGTGACTCTACCGCCGCCCGTTGAGAGATGCGGGTTAACCCGCGTCTTTCAGCGGGATCCCGGATGCTGGCGCAGGGCTCGTGTGTCCGGACGCCGCGCTGGAGCGAAAGTGGTAGCCGTAGCTACCACTTGAGTGAAGCGCAAGTCCGGGCACGCGAGAACCAGCCAGGGCCGGGATAGGCAATGCCCAATAACACTCAGTTTTATTCCTGTTCTGCATTCTGCTCTTTACCTCAGTAACTTATGTGACTCTACCGCCGCCCGTTGAGAGATGCGGGTTAACCCTGTTTACCGGGAGCGTCATCCAGCGCCACTCGGTGCCAGTGAACGGAAAATCCATTGCTGTAGCGCATATCGACGCGCTGTAATTCATTCATGCGTCCGGCAAACAGTTGCGGATAGGCTTGCACAAAACGCTGCAGCCGCTGCCGGCTGTCCACGCGCCCGAGTTCCAGCCGCACCCCGCCATCCAGCTGGAGATGCCAGGCGCGGCGCTCGTCCAGTTCCAGCCGGGTCATCTGCAAGCCCAGCGAATCCAGCACGCGCGTGATCTGCTGATAACTTTCCAGCACCCTGTCCGCCAGCCCTTGCGGCCCTGCAAGCCACGGCAATCCGGCCAGGGCGCCGGCACTTGCCGGCTGGAATACTTCACCGGAGGCATTCAGCAAACCCGCTTCTCCCCAGTGCGCGACCGGCACCTGCTCCTCGATGTAGACACGCAGGATATCCGGCCAGACACGTGTCACCGCCGCCCGCTCTACCCAGGCCAGTTGCTCCGCAGCTGAACGAATACCGGCAACGTCTGCCGTGAAAAACCCGCCCTCGATCAGGGGTGCCAGGGCGGTCTGCAGCCGGTCCCGGTCGAGGTAACGGAATTCTCCTTCCACCTTCACCACGCGCAGCGGAAACCGGTAGGGATCGGACAGCCATTGCGTACCGAGGTACAGCGTCATCCCCAGCGTGCCCAGCAACACCATGCCGGACACGGTACGAATGTGATGCTGCCGCACTGCCGTCAGCAGTTGCCGCAGGCCGGGCCGTGGCTGCCGGGTATTACGCTTCGGCACGGCTGCCCACCCGTTGTGTAGTAGCTGTCGTTGCACCCATACTGGTATCCAGGATGCGGCAGGCAAGTTGACCGAAATCCATGCCGACCGCCGCCGCCGCCATCGGCACCAGGCTGTGATCGGTCAAACCGGGTACGGTATTCACCTCGATAAACCAGGGCTCTCCGGCCGCATCCAGCATAAAATCAACACGTCCCCAGCCACGCGCGCCCAGCGCGCGGAACGCAACACCCGCGGCACGCTGTAACCGGGTCTCGGTATCTGCATCCAGACCACATGGGACCAGGTAGCGCGTACTGTCGGCGTCGTACTTCGCCGCGTAGTCATAGAATGCATGTGGTGTTTCCAGGCGGATCAGCGGCAGCACCTCCGTACCGAGAATACCGGCGGTGTACTCTCCGCCATCGATCCATTGTTCGGCGATGACACTGTCGTCGTACTCTGCGGCCGAGCGCCAGGCATCCGGCAAGCCGGCGGCGCTCTCCACTTTGCTGATACCGATACTGGAACCCTCGTGTGCGGGTTTGACAATCACCGGATACTGCAGGGTGTCCTGAACAGCAGTGACGTCGGCTGTACCTGCCAGCAGTACAAATGCCGGCGTGAGGATCCCGGCACTCTGCCAGATCTGCTTGGTACGCAGCTTGTCCATCGCCAGTGCCGAACCCAGCACGCCACTGCCGGTATACGGAATACCCAGCGTCTCCAGCAGCCCCTGTATGACACCGTCCTCACCGCCACGCCCGTGCAATGCAATAAAAGCGCGCGCATAGTTACCGCCAGTCAGGGCAGCCAGCAGGCCTGCGTCAGCCGTATCCAGGCCATGCGCATCAACACCGGCCGCTTGCAGCGCCTTCAGCACGGCCCGGCCACTGCGCAGGGAAATCTCGCGTTCCGCTGACTTGCCTCCCATCAATACCACCACCTTGCCATAGGCCTGCGCGGTGCCTGCAGTAACGCTATTCATCCCTTCGCCACCGGCTCACCCGTGATGCGTACTTCGGTGTTGAGCCAGACACCGTGCACCAGTTCGATCCGCTCCTGGATCTGTTCGATCAGTGACTCGATATCCGCCGCCGTGGCACCCCCTCTGTTAACAATGAAGTTGGCGTGTTTGACCGATACCTGTGCACCACCCACGCGCAAGCCCTTGAGTCCGGTCGCCTCGATCAGGCGCGCAGCATATTCACCCGGCGGATTGCGGAACACCGAGCCGCAGCTGTATTGCTGGGTCGGTTGCCTGGCACCACGTTCGGCGAGCAACTCGCGGATACGCTGCTGTGCGTCTTCCGCATTCCCGTGCTCGAGCACCAGGCTGGCGGCAACGAACCATTCGTCCTGTGCGCCCGTGACACTGCGATAACCAACGCTGTAGTCGGACGGCTGGCGCGTATGCAAGCGGCCGCTGCGGTCCACGCATGTCACCTCTGCCACATGCGGCCAGGTCTCGCCCCCGAAGGCGCCGGCGTTCATGGCCAGCGCGCCACCCAGGGTACCGGGAATCCCGGCCAGGAATTCCACACCGGTCAGTCCCTTTTGCGCCGTCACCCGCGCGATCTTGGCGCAGCTCACGCCGGCGCCTGCGCGCAGGGTATTGTCATTAATCCAGTCCAGTCCCGTCAGCGCGCCGAAGGTAAAAATCACAGTACCGGGAAAGCCGCCATCGCGGACCAGCAGGTTGCTGCCCAGTCCCAGCCACAACAACGGCTCATCCGCATCCATGTCCTCCAGGAATGCACACAGGTCATCGAGGTCCGCCGGCTTGTAAAAGCGCCGGCAACTGCCACCGGTGCGCCACGACGAGTGCCGCTCCATGGACTCATTGAAGCTCAGTTCACCCCGCCAGCGATGTGATTGATCGGCCGTCATCATTCTGTTTGTCATGTTTCCAGTCGTCATTTACCTGCTGCAGGGCTCGCAGCGAGCTCCTCTGGCAGGCGCGCAGCTGCCGCACCGATGTCGCCGGCGCCCAGTGTCAGCAGCACATCACCGTCCATTAACAGATCGTTCAGTACCGCCGGCAGTGTTGCCAGGTCTTCAACAAACACGGGATCCACATGCCCGCGTGCGCGGATACCGCGTGCCAGTGCGCGGCCATCCGCACCGCTGATCAGCGGCTCACCGGCTGCATAGACTTCGCACAACACCAGCACATCCACCTCGGACAGCACCTGGGTGAAGTCATCAAACAGATCGTGTGTACGGGTAAAACGATGCGGCTGGAACACTGTCACCAGGCGGCGCCCGGGCCAACCGCTGCGAATCGCGTCCAGCGTGGGTGCGATCTCCCGCGGGTGGTGTCCGTAGTCGTCGATCATCAGCACGCTGCCGGCGGCCGTGGTGATCTCGCCCGTCATCTGGAAACGCCGGCCGATCCCCTGGAAACCGGCCAGCCCCTGCTGGATGGCCGTATCGGATACACCCAGCTCTGTCGCAACGGCAATGGCCGCCAGTGCATTCAGGACATTGTGGCGGCCGGGCAGGTTCAGGGTAATGGACAAAGCCTTGTCATGACCCGGCCGCCGGACCTTGAAGAAAGTCTGCGCCCCGTCCTGATGCAGGTCACTGGCGATCACATCCGCGTCCGCGTCGATACCATAGGTAATGACCGGCCGGGTGACTTTATCGAGAATGCTGCGCACCTGCGGGTCGTCCAGACACAGCACCGCCAGACCATAAAACGGCAGGTGATGCAGATACTCGACAAAGGTCTGCCGCAAGCGTTCGAAATCCCCTTCATAGGTCGGCAGGTGGTCGGCATCGATGTTGGTCACCACTGCCATTGAAGGCAGCAGGTATAAAAAAGATGCATCGCTCTCATCGGCTTCGGCGACCAGGTAATGGCCGTCACCGAGGCGCGCATGACTTGCGCTACTGTTCAACTGACCGCCAATGACATAGGTCGGATCCAGTCCGCCCTCTGCCAGCAGGCTGGTGATCAGGCTGGTCGTGGTGGTCTTGCCATGCGTGCCTGCCACACCGATGCTGTAACGAAAGCGCATCAGCTCGGCCAGCATCTCCGCGCGCGGCACAACCGGTATCCGCTGCGCCCGTGCGGCCTGAACCTCCGGGTTGTCGGCCGGCACTGCGGTTGATACGACGACGGCATCACAAGCGGCGACATTGCGTGCATGGTGGCCGATTGTAACCGGCACACCCAGTTTTTCGAGATGTCTGGTCACCGCGTTTTTGCGCAGATCCGAACCGCTGACGGTATAACCGAGGTTATGCAACACCTCGGCAATGCCCCCCATTCCCGCACCGCCGGCCCCGACGAAATGGATGCGCCGCACGCGGCCCATACCCTGTGGCTGCGCAGCAGCAGTGGGGCGCGGTGCGGGATTCATGCTGTCGCTCCAGTGCCGGAAGCGGCGGGCTGCACGCCGGCAGTAGCGAGACACAGGCGTGCGACCCGCTGTGCGGCATCCGGTATCGCCAGTTCACGCGCGCGGCAGGCCATCTCCAGCAGGACCTCGCGCTGCCCGGCGAAATCCGCCAGCAGTGCGGCCAGTCCGGCTGCATTCAATGTATCCTGCGGCAACAATACTGCTGCACCGGCGTCGGCCAGAAAGCGCGCATTACCGGTTTGATGATCATCAACGGCATGCGGGAACGGCACCAGGATGGAAGCAACGCCCACCACAGAGAGTTCGGCAATCGTCAGCGCCCCCGCACGGCAAACAACCAGGTCTGCCCAGGCATAGGCCGCCGCCATATCCTCGATGAAGGGTTCCACTCGGGCGGTGATGCCCGCCGCACGGTAGACCTGCTCCACATCCGCCGCATCGGCAGCGCCGGTCTGATGAAATATCTCCGGACGCAGTGCTGCATCCAGCTGTGCAATCGCAGCGGGGACGGTTTCATTCAGGGCACGGGCCCCCAGGCTGCCACCGATCACCAGCAGCCTCAGAACGCCCGTACGACCGGCAAAGCGTTCATGCGGCTGCGCGATACGCGTGATCCCGGCACGCACCGGGTTTCCGGTATGCACCGGCTTGTGGCGTGGCAGACTGTCTGGAAACGCCACCATCACCACGCGTGCGAGTGGTGCCAGCCAGCGGTTGGTCAGACCGGCGATTGAATTCTGCTCATGGATCAACAGCGGCCGGCGCAACAACCAGGCGACGACACCGCCCGGACCGGAGACAAACCCGCCCATACCAAGCACTGCAAGTGGCCGCAGGCGCAACTGGATTACCAGTGCCTGCCAAACGGCGACCAGCAACATGAACGGGGCAAGCAGCAGACGCCGCATACCCTTCCCGCGCAGGTTCGAGACCCGTATGGTTTCCAGCGCATATCCGGCCGCCGGCACCACGCGCGCCTCGAGACCGTTGCGGGTACCCAGCCACGACACGGCAACGCCCTGCGCGACCAGTTCCTCGGCAACCGCCAGTGCCGGAAACACGTGTCCACCCGTGCCGCCCGCCATAATGAGTACCGGTCTGCGCTGTGTCGTGGCCGCCATCATGCGCTCCGTTTCCTGCGCCGCGCCACAGCTGCACCACTGGCCGCAAGACCTTCCGCGGTGCACCGCGTTTCATAATCGACACGTAACAGCAACGCGACAGCCGCACACATCACCACCATGCTGGAACCGCCATAGCTCATCAGCGGCAGGGTCAGGCCCTTGGTCGGCAACAGACCCATATTCACCCCGATATTGATGAAGCTCTGCAAGCCGAACCATGCGCCGATACCATAGGACAAATAGGCGGCAAACAGATTGGCAGCCTGCGCAGCCTGGGAGGCAATCTGGAAAGCGCGCCAGACCAGCATGCCGTAGAGCAGGATAATGACGCACACCCCGATGAGTCCCAGTTCCTCAGCCAGTACCGCAAACACGAAATCGGTGTGTGCCTCCGGCAGGTAGAAGAGTTTCTGGATACTGGCGCCGAGCCCGACACCGAGCCATTCCCCGCGGCCGATTGCGATCAGCGCCTGGGTCAGCTGGAAACCGCTGTCGTAGGGATCCGCCCAGGGATTCAGAAACGTGGTCAGGCGTTCCATCCGGTACGGCGAGGACACCGCCAGGCCGGTCAGTGAAACCGCCGCCAGCCCGAGCATGGCAGCGAACTGCCAGAGCTTTACCCCGGCCATGAAGATCATGCCCATCGCCGTCGCGGCAAGCACCACCGTGGCACCGAAATCAGGCTCCAGCAACAACAGCACAGCAGCGACCGCCAACAGTCCCAGCGGCTTGACGAAACCCGGAGAATACGGGTGCGTACTTCGTCCCCGTGACGGGCCAGATAGGATGCCAGGTACACAATGAACATCAACTTGGCCGGCTCGGATACCTGCAGGCGAAACAGGCCTGCATTGATCCAGCGCGCACTGCCATTGACTTCAACTCCGATACCCGGGACCAGCACCATCAGCAACAGGGCGAAAGCCGCCACCAGCAGCAGCATGCCTGCACGTTCCAGCAGGACCAGCCGTAACCGGAACAACAGCAATCCGCCGGCAAGCCCGCAACCGATATAGATGACCTGCCGGATGGCGTAGTAAAACGGCTGGCCAAGTTCGCGGTCAGCGATGGTGATCGATGCTGACGACACCATAACCACCCCGAATGCGGCCAGGGCCACCACACTGGTCAACAGCAGGTAATCGAGTCGCGGCAGGCGTACGCCGCGCATGCCTGCCAGCGTGGCCTGACTGGCGGAAGCTGCCATCATGCCAGATACCTCCGGACGCACTCGGTAAACACTTCACCGCGGGCAGCGAAATCGGAAAACATATCGGTACTGGCGCAGGCGGGAGACAGCAGCACACAATCGCCGGGTTGTGCCAGACCGGCAGCCAGTGCCACAGCCTGCGTCATGTCATCGGCATGGCTGACCGGCACGACGTCCGCGAGCACCGCTGCGATCTGCGGCGCATCCTTGCCAATCAGCACCGCGGCACGGCCTTTTTCCTGCAGCGCGGCTGCGAGCGGATTAAAGTCAGCGCCCTTGCCATCGCCCCCGGCAATCAGCACCACCTTGCCGTCCACACTGTCAATCGCGGCCAGAGTCGCACCGACATTGGTGCCTTTCGAATCGTTAAACCAGTGCACCCCGCCATGTTCCGCCACCAGTTGCATGCGGTGCGGCAGACCCTGGAATTCAGTCAGTGTCGCGAGCATTGCATCCTGCGGCAGGCCGGCAGCCTCTCCCAGCGCCAGGGCCGCCAGGGCATTGCTGACATTGTGCCGGCCGGCCATGCGGATAGCGGACGCCGGCATCAGGCCGTGCCTGCCACGCGCCAGCCAGGGTGCGCCGTCAACATCAATCAGACCGTAGTCATCGCCACCGGGCTGCTGCCGGGAAAAACGGATTTGCCGGCGCGCCGGATCCGCAAGGGCGGCGGCCAGCGGGTCATCGGCATTGACGACCTGGCATCCGGCAGCGCGGTAAATCACCTGCTTGGCAGCGGCATAGGCATCCAGATCAGGGTAACGGTCCAGGTGATCGGCGCTGATGTTGAGCACCACTGCGGCTTGCGCATGCAGGGAACGGGTCGTCTCCAGCTGAAAGCTGGACAATTCCAGCACGTACAGGTCCGGCTCCTGCTCCTGGATCAGATCCAGTGCCGGTGTGCCGATATTGCCGCCGGTACGGACATCCATTCCGGCGCGGCGCGCCATCGCACTCAGCAAGGTGACGACAGTACTCTTGCCGTTGGAACCGGTGACAGCAATCACCGGCGCCGTCGCTGTCCGTGCAAACAATTCGATATCACCGAGCAGCGGGACGCCGCGCGCGACGGCAGCAGCAATCTCCGCATGCGCGCTGGAGACACCCGGACTGATCACGATCTGCTCGGCACGTTCAAATGCCTCGTGCCTGAAACCACCGAGAAACAGCGCGACATCGTGCGGCAATTCCGCGCGCAGTTGCGCCAGTCCGGGTGGATTTTCCCGGCTGTCGACAATAGCGACCTGGACGCCGCGCTGCGCCAGATAGCGCGCGACGGACAGACCGGTCTTTCCGAGCCCGATCACCAGCGTCCTGCACGCCATGTCAAAGGTTTCACTCATTACAGTTGCAGGTACCGCCATCGACTCCAGCCTTGCCTCAACGAATTTTCAATGTTGCCAGCCCACCAGGACCAGAATCACGGTAATAATCCAGAAACGCACAATGACCCGCGGTTCCGGCCAGCCCTTGAGTTCAAAATGGTGATGCAGCGGGGCCATATGAAATATGCGGCGGCCGGTCAGCTTGAACGAGGCCACCTGCAGAATGACTGATATGGTTTCCATGACGAACACGCCGGCCATGATCAGGAACACCAGTTCCTGGCGCACCAGTACGGCCACGATGCCCAGTGCCGCGCCCAGCGCCAGCGCACCGACATCCCCCATGAACACCATGGCGGGATAGGCGTTAAACCAGAGAAATCCCAGACCGGCACCGACCAGCGCACCGCAGAACACGATGATCTCGCCTGCATCGCGGATATACGGGATGCCCAGATACACGGCAAACTTGACGTTGCCGGTGGCATAGGCGAATACGGCCAGGGCCGCGGCAATGAGCACCGTCGGCAGGATAGCCAGTCCGTCGAGACCGTCTGTCAGGTTAACGGCGTTGCTGGAACCCACGATGACGAAATAGGTCAGCACGACGTAAAACCAGCCGAGATTGATGGCAATGTCCTTGAAGAACGGCACGATCAAAGAGGTTTCTGCCGGCGTCAGCGCCGTCTTGTAGAGAAATATCGCAACACCGAGGGCGATGACCGATTGCCAGAATATCTTGCTGCGTGCCGGCAGTCCGTCCGAATTCTTCAGCACCAGCTTGCGGTAATCATCGACCCAGCCGATGGCGCCGAACAGCAAGGTCACCGACAGGGCCACCCAGACATAGCGATTGCTCAGGTCCGCCCACAACAGGGTGGCCGCCGCGATCGCCACCAGAATCAGGGCGCCGCCCATGGTCGGCGTGCCTGCCTTGATCAAGTGCGTCTGCGGGCCTTCACTACGTACCTGCTGGCCGATCTGGTAACGCCCGAGACGACGGATCATTTCGGGGCCGATCAGAAAAGAGATCAGCAGTGCGGTGAGCACCCCCAGGATGGCACGCAAGGTCAGGTACTGGAATACATTGAAGCCGCTGTAATACTGGCTCAGATAGTCCGCAAGATAAACGAGCATGCTAGTGATCTTCCCCGTTCGTCGCCGTTTTATTGTGTAACCCGGAACAGAGCGCCTCGACTACGCGTTCCATACGCATACGCCGTGAACCTTTCACCAGGATATGTACCGGTCCGGCCAGATCCCGGCGCAGTACTGCTAGCAGTTCTTCCAGTGTTGCGCATCCCCGACCCCGGTCCCCGAAGGCGACACTGGCCGCGCGCGCCAGCTCCCCGAGACTGTAGAGCCGCTGCACCCCGGCGGCGCGCGCCTGCTCACCGGCGCGGCGGTGCAAGGCAACTTCCTCGTCACCGAGCTCACCCATATCACCCAGCACCAGCCAGGTTGCACCGGGTGCCAGGGCCAGCACCTCGAGCGCCACCTGCAACGAGCCGGGATTGGCGTTATAGGTATCATCGATAACGACGACTCCACCCGGCAGATGGTGACTGTGGTAACGCCCGCTCACGGGCGACAGGGACTCGAGTCCCGCACGGATGACATCCAGCCCGGCGCCGGCTGCCTGTGCAGCAGCGGCAGCGGCAAGGGCGTTCATTACGTTGTGGCGTCCCGGCAGGGGCAACTGGATCACGGTGTCACCCGCCGGTGTCGTCAGCCTGATACGGCTGCCGGCGACATCGCCCTGCCATTCCGCCTGAAAATCCGCCGGGTTATCGATTCCGAAGGTCATGATTTCACAGTGCGCGGCCAGCCCGCGCCAGAGGGCGGCAAACCGGTCATCGGCATTGATCACTGCCACGCCGGCCGGGTCCAGGCCGGCAAACAGTTCACCCTTGGCCCGTGCCACGCCTTCGAGATCACCAAATCCTTCCAGGTGCGCCGGGCCGGCATTGGTGACGATCGCGACAGTCGGCCTGGTGATAGCGGTCAGATATTCGATTTCACCGGGATGATTGGCGCCCATCTCCACAACCGCGTAGCGGTCATCGGCGCCCAGGCGGGCAAGCGTCAACGGCAAGCCGATGTCATTATTCAAATTACCGTGGGTGGACAGGGTACGACCGCACTGCGCCAGTATGGCTGCGGTCATTGCCCGGACAGTGGTCTTGCCGTTGCTTCCGGTGACCGCGATGACCGGCAACTCAAACCGGCTGCGCCAGTGTGCGGCCAGCCGGCCCAGCGCCAGGCGCGTGTCGGCCACTTCCAGCAAGGGCAATTCCGTATCACAGTGCCTGCTGACCGCTGCGGCGACGGCGCCCCGGGCGCGCGCGGCTTCCAGGTGGTCGTGGCCATCGAAATTCGGCCCCTGCAATGCGAAGAACAGCGCCCCGCTGGCCATTTTCCTGCTATCGGTACTGATACCCCGGAATGCCACGTCAGCAGCATTGCAGCGCCCGTCAAGTACCTGCGCGGCATCTGATAGTTGCATCGCCATCATTTTTTCCATTCCCGGGCAAGCGCCATGACGCGTTCCCGGTCGCTGAATGGCAGCGTCCTGTTACCGATAATCTGTACCGTCTCGTGCCCCTTGCCGGCAATCAGTACGACATCCCCGGGACCGGCGGCCTGCAATGCATAGGCAATTGCGTCACCACGGTCGGTCTCCACATGCGCTGCTCCCGGCTGTTTCAGTCCGGCGCAGATATCATCGATAATCTGTTGAGGATCCTCGGTGCGGGGATTGTCATTGGTCAACACGACCGCATCGGCATAACGCTCCGCAACCGCGCCCATCAGAGACCGCTTGCCCTGGTCACGATCACCGCCGGCACCGAATACACACCATATTTTCCCGGAGCAGTGAACGCGCAGTGACTTGAGCACCGCTTCCAGCGCGCCGGCTGTGTGTGCATAGTCCACGACAACCAGCGGATGCTCGCTGCCGAGATCGAAGCGTTCCATGCGGCCGGGCACCGTGCGGGTCCGGGCAAGGCGCTGCAGCGCCTCCTCGAATGGCAAACCGGCAACACACAGCGTTGCCAGGGCGGCCAGCAGATTGCTGGCATTAAACCGGCCCAGCAGGCCGCACCGAAGCGGGCCGCTGCCCCAGGGAGTAAAGACGTCCATGCGCATACCGCCGGCATCGAACTCGAGGTTGCGGCCGATAACCCACTGTGCAGGGAAACGGGTCCGGAACGGTTCATTTTCAAGACGGTAGGCCACCGGGGCCACGCCGGGCGGAATTGCGTCCAGCAAGGCCGCCCCGAAATTGTCATCGCCATTGATGATGGCGTAACGCAGCCCGGGGGTATGAAACAGCTTGCGCTTGGCCTCGGCATAGGCTTCCACATTGCCATGATAGTCAAGATGGTCACGCGACAGATTGGTCAGCACCGCGATATCGAAATCCACACCTTGAACACGCCCCTGGTCCATGGCGTGCGAGGAAACTTCGGCAACCACGCAACGCGCACCCTTGGCCTGCATGGCGGCCAGGGTCTGCTGTACCGTCAGTGCATCGGGCGTCGTGTGTGTAGCGCTGGACAACTCGCTGAACAGGCCGTATCCGAGGGTACCGATCACGCCGCAGCGCCGGTCACTGGTGTCGAGCGCCTGGGCAATGAAGTGACTGCACGAAGTCTTGCCGTCGGTGCCGGTCACGCCGATCATTAACAAGCCGCGCGAGGGGTGACCATAGATGCGTTCGGCAATAATGCCGGTCTGCTGACTCGAGATCCGGCACTTCGACCACCGGCACCGGCAACAGGGCTGCCACCTCCGCCAGTTCCGTCTTTCCGGCAACGGGCTCCCAGGCAACGGCCACGGCACCCAGCGCGAGAGCCTGCCGCGCATGTTGCAAACCATGCGTGAGCGTGCCCGCGACGGCCAGAAACAGATCGCCTGCCTGGACCTTGCGGCTGTCCAGTGCCAGCCCGGAAACGGCAACGTCGCGGCGTACGTTCACACCTTGCATATCCCGCAACAGGCTGCGCAGGGTATGAACTGCCGTCAAAGACTCTGCTGTCATCATGCCGGCTCCTCCACAGTTTGACGTTGTGTCTGCATCAGGGGAATGTCATCCGGTGGTATCGCCATCAACCGCAGTGCTCCCGACAGCACTCGGGAAAACACCGGCGCGGCAACCTGTCCACCATAATATTTTCCGTTCGTTGGCTCATCGACCATGACCACCATAACCAGGCGCGGGTCCGAGGCAGGCGCCATGCCCGCAAAAACAGCCTGGTACTTGCTGTCCGAATAGCCCCCTGCTTCCGACTTGCGCACCGTGCCGGTCTTGCCGGCGACACGGTAACCGGCGATACGCGCTTGTGGCGCAGTACCATCGGGCCCTGTCGCCTGTTCCAGCATGTCGATTACCTGCCGCGAGGCTGTGGCCGGCAGGACCCGCATGGAATCAACTGCATGGTCCTGGCGCAGGAACGTCACTGGCCGCTTCACACCCCCGGCAGCAAGCACGGCATAGGACTGCGCAAGCTGCAACGGCGTTACGGAAATACCGTAACCGAAGGCAAGCGTTGCAGTTTCGATATCGTTCCAGCTGCGGTAGTGACTCAGCAGACCGGATGCCTCGCCGGGAAAGCTGCTGTATGTCTGCATTCCAAAACCGACAGCGGACAACAGCTTCCAGATTTGCTCGCCGGGCAGTGACAATGCAATCTTCGCAATCCCGACATTACTGGACTTGCGGATGACGCCGCTGACATCCAGCAAACCATAATCATGCACATCCCGAACGGTGTTGACGCCGACCCTGAACCAGCCCGGTGCCGTGCCGATCGGTGTATCAGGCCGATACCGGCCGCTGTCCAGCGCACTCGCGACGATAAAGGGTTTCATGGTGGAACCCGGCTCGAACACATCGGTCACAGCACGGTTGCGCAGCTGCGGACCGCGTGCTTCACGGCGATTATTGGGGTTGTACGATGGCTGGTTGACTACTGCCAGCAGTTCGCCACTGCGCACATCCAGCACCACGGCAGACGCAGCATGCGCCCCGTGCTCCTGCATGGACGCCTTCAATTCACGATATGCCAGGTACTGAATGCGACGATCGATACTGAGCACCAGGTCCTTGCCGGGGCGCGGACGACTGATACTTTCGACATCCTCGACAATATGCCGGTGTCCATCCTTGACCACGCGTTTTGCACCTGCTTCGCCGCCCAGCCAGTCTTCATAGGCGAGCTCCATCCCTTCCTGACCGATGTCGTCGATGTCGGTAAATCCGACGATGTGCGCAGCGACTTCACCGGCCGGATAATAGCGCCGGTATTCGCGCTGCAGATAAACGCCGGGGATCCGCAATGCCGTTACCTGCTTCGCCAGTATCGGGCTGATATGACGCTGCAGATAGACGAACTCGCGTTCTGACCGGCTCGCCAGCAGGCGTGTCACATGGTCGGTTTTCAATGACAGCAGTTGCGCCAGTTCCGGAATCCGCTGCTGCTCTGCACCAAGTTCCTGCGGATTGATCCAGACTGATTCAACCGGCGTACTGATTGCCAGCGGTTCGCCATGACGGTCCTTGATGATGCCCCGGTGCGCCGGCAGGGCAACGGTACGCAAGTGCCGTGCCTGGCCCTGGCCCTGGAGGAACTCCCTGTCGAGCAATTGCAGGCTGACTGCACGCCAGACCAGCGTCAGTGCGGCAACCAGCAGACACAGCATCAGGAATCTCCGCCTGCCCTGCTGGGACTTGCTGTAGTCACCGCGCATCATGGCTTGAATATCACCAGAGTGTCTGCAGCCGGACTCACCATCCCGAGCCGCTCCCGGGCTGCGCGCTCTATTCGTCCGTGCGTCGTCAGGGCGCCCTGTTCCAGCTGCAGCTGCCCCCACTCGACATCCATACGGTCTCTCTCGGCAGCGAGTGACTGCAATTCGATGAACTGTTTGCGGCCCTGGTGCTTCGCATAGACCACCCCTACGGAAGATGCGATGACCGCCAGCAGCAGAATGAAAACCCCGAGTGGCTGCGTTGTCATTGCAGACGCTCCGCGACTCTCAGTACGGCACTGCGTGCACGCGGATTGGAATCGACCTCGGCTTTACTTGCACGTATTGCCTTGCCGACCGGACGCAGCCTGGGTTTGTAATCCATGCCGGCCAGCGGAAATTCCCTGGGGGGCTGTTCGCCCTGGTATTCATGCCGAATGAAGCGCTTTACGATCCTGTCTTCCAGCGAGTGGAAACTGATTACTGCCAGGCGACCAAGCGGCGCGAGCACGTCCGGGACCTGCCCGAGCACGGTCCTGATATCGTCGAGCTCGTGGTTGATGAAGATACGGATCGCCTGAAAACTCCGGGTGGCGGGATGCTTGTTCTTTTCGCGCACCGGTACCGCGGCTGCAACCAGCTCGGCCAGTTCGCGGGTGGTACGCAGCGGCTCGGCATGACGCCGCTCGACAACAGCGCGTGCAATACGGCGTGCAAAACGTTCCTCGCCATATGTCTTCAACACCCGGGCAATATCCGCCTCGCCTGCCGTTTCCAGCCATTCGGCCGCGGTCATGCCGGCTGACGAATCCATACGCATATCAAGGGGGCCGTCATCGGAGAAACTGAAACCGCGCGCGGGATCATCGAGCTGCGGTGAGGACACCCCCAGATCGAGCAACACACCATTCACCTTACCCTGCAGCTGTTGCTGTTCAAGCAGCTCTCCCAGCATGGTGAATGCTCCCTGCCTGATTTCAAAGCGTGGATCATTGCCAAACTGTTCTCCGGCCGAGCGCACTGCTTCCGGGTCCTTGTCGATTGCCAGCAGTCGTCCCGTGGTTCCCAGCTCGTTCAGAATCCCTCCCGCATGCCCGCCGCGGCCGAAGGTTCCGTCGACGTAAACACCATCGGGCTTGATCGCGAGACCCTCCAGCGCTTCTGTCAGTAGCACCGGCTGATGTGTGTAATCGATCTCCATTAATCAGGTCGTCAGTTGCTCGAGGTAATCAGGCAGCGTTCCGGGATCACCATCTTCAGCCACCCAGGCATCGAGTTTCTTGTCCCAGGCTTCCTCGTTCCAGATTTCAAATTTGTTACCCAGCCCGTTCAGCACGACGCGTTTTTCCAGGTTGGCAAACGCACGCAGTCGCGGGGGGATCAGGATGCGCCCGGTCTTGTCGATTTCCAGTTCGGTAGCATGACCCAGCATCATGCGTTGCAGGGTGAGTGCGCGCGGGTCCTGGTTTGGCAGGCGGACCAGCTTGCGTTCAAGCTCGTCCCAGTCCGGACGCGGAAACAGCGACAGGCAGCGGTCGCGCGCGACCGTCAGCACGACATGTCCACTACAACGTTCTGCGAGTTCATCCCGGTAACGGGTCGGAAAGGCGAGGCGCCCTTTCGCATCCAGATTGATTGCGCTTCCACCTAGAAACAAAATCGCCCCCTAAGGCTCCCTAAAACTGCATTTATTACCACTTTGCCCCACTTTGCGACATCATAGGGAGATCAGGCAGTTTCGTCAAGCAAATCCGATAAGAATTCTCCTTTTTGACAGTAACTTAGCTCGATTGGCTATAATTTAACCGAACTGCTGAAACATATAAACTAGAAATCAAAAGCTTGCCAAATTTACCTAGAGTAGATTGACAGCTTGCAGGCGATATTTTCGATTTAGCGGCACCGTGACAGCCATTATTCAGCCTGTCGGTGGGAATTATAACCGGGCGTGAAACCCAATATATTGGGTTTTTCAATTTCAATTTCTCTACATGCAGGGGTTGAAATTCATCTGGATACGGTTAGCCCGCGCGCATGCACATGCAATGCGGTTGTAATCAACCGCCGCAGCCAGGCTTCAAGGTAATGTTGCAGACGCTTCGCTTAATTATTATCCCGTCATCCCGCCGCAGCCCCGTAGGGCGCAATAGCGCAGCGTATTGCGCCGATTAGCCGAAAGATTACGTCGCCCGGACGCCCTGCCGGTTACCGCAGCCCCGTAGGGCGCAATAGCGCAGCGTATTGCGCCGAATTGCCAAAAGATTACCCCGCCCGCACGCCCTGCCGGTTACCGCAGCCCCGTAGGGCGCAATAGCGCAGCGTATTGCGCCGAATTGCCGAAAGATTACGTCGCCGGACGCCCTGCCGATTACCGCAGCCCCGTAGGGCGCAATAGCGCAGCGTATTGCGCCGAACTACTATTGTTGGGCACGCTACGCTTTGCCCAACCTGCTCATACTTGTGTGCCGGTCAAAGTTAACTCATGTAATGCAAACGCATAAAAAAAGGCCTGCAATGCAGGCCTTGTTCCACTGCACCAACCGCTGATCAAAACGGAATGTCGTCATCAAAATCATCACCACCGGCAGTGGCTGCCGCCTTTGATGGTGCCGGTGCCGGTGCCGATTTCGATGCCGGGGCGCTGCTATAGTCGGCGCTCCCGCTCCCGCTACGGCTGCCGAGCATTTGCATTTCACTGGCGATGATTTCGGTGGTATAGCGATCGTTACCGCTTTTGTCCTGCCATTTGCGCGTGCGCAAACTGCCTTCCACATAGACTTGCGAACCCTTCTTGAGATATTCGCCGACGATCTCTGCGAGACGATTGTAGAACACGATATTGTGCCACTCGGTGCGTTCCTGTTTCTCGCCGCTCTGCTTGTCCTTCCATGATTCCGTCGTGGCCAGTGTGACATTGGCAACTGCATTGCCGCTGGGCATGTAACGAACTTCCGGGTCCTTGCCCAGATTCCCGACCAGAATTACCTTGTTGACTCCTCGTGCCATGATGCTCTCCTGTTATCGATATGGTTGCACTGTCCCTGTGGCCCGTGCCGGTTGTTGCCGATCGGTCGGGGCGGGTAGCTCCACTGGCTATTTTATGCCAAGGCCCGCTGCTGTTCTATGCTGCCCGGCCGACAGGCGAGTAGGACATTTCAGGGCAAGCTGGCCTCGTTAAATACCTGTTTATCCACCTTTAAATACGCGACCCCCTCCTCGGGGACCACAACCGCCTCGGAAACTCCCTCCAGGGAGGCCAGCTCCCGGGACCAGCGCGCGGCATCTTCCGGGCCTCGGATCCCGACTTTATATATATAAGTACTGAGCCGGGATGGCGTGGACATCGAGGCCGCGACAAACACCCAGACCAGGACCAGCAGTGCCCCGCCCAGGAAAATGCTCTGCAATCCGTACAAGCCGTGCAGCACGCCACCCAGCGAACCACCCAGGAAGGCCCCCAGAAACTGGGCGCTGGAATAGAATCCCATGGCCGTGCCCCGGCAATCCACGGGCGCAACACGTGATACCAGTGACGGCAGCATGGCCTCGAGCAGGTTGAAGGCGGTAAAAAAGACAAACAGCAACACCACCACGCTAACCAGTGTTATCGGTATGAAATAAAGTCCGAGTTCAGACAGGCCCAGCAGGACGATGGCAAACACGAAGACGGGTTTGGCCTGCCCCTTGCGTCCAGCCCGCATGATAAACGGCAGCATGGCGAGCACCGAACAGATCAGCACCGTCAAATAAATCTTCCAGTGCTCCGCGGCGGGCACGCCGGCCTGGTCGCGCAGTATCAATGGCATGACCACAAACGTCGCCGTTATAATCGCGTGCAGGACGAGGATACCGAAATCGAGCCGTAACAAATCAGGCAGCCGCAGTACCCGGCTGAACTGCGCCGGCACGGCTTCCGCCTCCCTATGCATGCGCGTCTCCAGCGGCTGCGGCACGATAACTGTGACCACCAGGATCCCGGCGAGCGCGAGCAGTGCAGTCAACCAGAATATGCCCGGCACGCCGACCCACTCGTTCAATACCGGTCCCAGGATCAGGCTGGCTGCAAACGCGAGCCCGATACTCATGCCGATCAGGGCCATCGCCTTGATGCGGTGTTCCTCGCGCGTCAGGTCTGCTGTCAGCGCCATGACGACCGCGGCGATAGCACCCGCACCCTGCAGGGCACGCCCCAGAATCACGACATAGATGGAGTCGGCCAGGGCGGCCACCACGCTGCCGCCGGCAAAGATCAGCAATCCACCGATAATCACCGGCTTGCGGCCCACGCGGTCGGACAACATACCGGCAGGAATCTGCAACAGGGCCTGGGTCAGGCCATAGGCGCCGATGGCCAGACCGGTCAGGGCGGGCGTCACACCCTCGAGATCGACGGCGTACAGGGCGAAGACCGGCAGAATCATGAACAAGCCAAGCATACGCATAGCGTAAACACTTGAAAGTGAAAGGGCTGTGCGCAGCTCGGTGCGGCTCATACCGCTCCCCTGCCCGTCTGGCTGACTCACGTGCCTGGATTTCCTTTTTTTGCCTGTACGCATGGAAACGCCGTATATTAACAGGTTGGTCTTTCAACCGTCAGGTACGTGAGTAGCACATGGACACCATTCAGATTCGCGGCGCACGCACCCACAACCTGAAGAACATCGACCTGGACCTGCCCCGCGACAAGCTGATCGTCATCACCGGCCTGTCCGGCTCCGGCAAATCCTCGCTGGCCTTCGACACCCTCTATGCCGAAGGCCAGCGGCGCTATGTCGAATCGCTGTCGGCCTACGCGCGCCAGTTCCTGTCCATGATGGAAAAGCCCGATGTGGACCACATCGAGGGCCTGTCGCCGGCCATCTCCATCGAGCAGAAATCCACCTCCCACAACCCGCGCTCCACCGTCGGCACCATCACCGAGATCTACGACTACCTGCGCCTGCTGTTTGCCCGCGTCGGCGACACCGCGCTGCCCGGAGCATGGCAGCTGTACTGGAGGCCCAGACCGTCAGCCAGATGGTGGACCAGGTGCTGGCCCTGCCCGAGGGCAGCCGGCTGATGCTGCTGGCGCCGGTGGTGCAGGACGCGCAAGGGCGAGCACCTGCACGTCTTCGAGGAGCTGCGCGCGCAGGGCTTCGTGCGCGCGCGCATCGACGGCGTCGTGGTCGAACTCGATGAGCCGCCCGAACTGGACCTGAAGAAGAAACACAGCATCGAAGTCGGTGGTCGATCGCTTCAAGGTCCGGCCGACGATCCGAGCAGCGCCTGGCCGAATCCTTCGAAACCGCGCTGCAGCTGGCCGACGGCCTGGCGCCGGATTGCCTGGATGGACAAGACCGGCGATGAGGAACTGCTGTTTTCCGCCCGCTTTGCCTGCCCGCAGTGCGGCTACAGCATCGCCGAACTGGAGCCGCGGCTGTTTTCCTTCAACAATCCGGCCGGTGCCTGCGCCAGCTGCGACGGTCTGGGCGTGCAGCAGTTCTTCGATGCCGAGCGCGTCGTGGTCGCACACCCGGAGCTCAGCCTGGCCGAGGGCGCCATACGCGGCTGGGACCGGCGCAACGTCTATTACTTCCACATGCTCAACTCGCTGGCCGAGCACTATGGCTTTCGATATCGATACGCCCTTCGAGAAGCTGCCAGAAGACATCCGCGAGATCATCCTGTACGGCAGCGGGCGAAGTCATCAGTTTCTCCTACGTCAACGAGCGCGGCGACGTGTTCAAGCGCAAGCATCCCTTCGAGGGCATCATTCCGAACATGGAACGCCGCTACCGCGAAACCGAATCCAGCACGGTGCGCGAGGAGCTGGCGCGTTACCTCAGCACCCGCACCTGCCCGGACTGCGATGGCACCCGCCTGAGCGAGGCCGCCCGGCACGTGTTCGTCGACGACACGAACCCTGCCGGAGATCACCGCCATGCCGGTGGGCGAGCCGCAGCGTTTTTCCAGCGAGCTGGACCTGCCGGGCCGGCGCGGCGAGATCGCCGACAAGATCCTCAAGGAGATCAGCCAGCGGCTGCGACTTCCTGGTGGACGTGGGGCTCGACTACCTGACCCTGGACCGCAGCGCCGAAACGCTGTCCGGCGGCGAGGCGCAGCGCATCCGGCTGGCCAGCCAGATCGGCGCCGGCCTGGTCGGCGTCATGTACATCCTCGACGAACCCTCCATCGGCCTGCACCAGCGCGACAACGAGCGCCTGCTGGCCACGCTGACCCACCTGCGCGACCTGGGCAACACCGTGATCGTGGTCGAACACGACGAAGAGGCCATCCGCAGCGCCGACCACGTCATCGACATCGGGCCCGGGCGCCGGCGTGCACGGCGGCCGGATCGTGTGCCCAGGGCACGCCGGAGGAGATCCTTGCCGATGCAAGGACTCGCTCACCGGGCAATACCTCTCCGGCCGCCAGCGCATCGCCATTCCCGAACGCCTGGTCAGCCATGATCCCGAGCGCGTGCTGGTGACTCGAGGGCGCCGCCGGCAACAACCTGAAGACGGTCGACCGTGGAAATTCCGCTCGGCCTGCTGACCTGCGTCACCGGCGTGTCCGGCTCCGGCAAGTCCACGCTGATCAACGACACCCTCTACCGATCGCGCGGCGCAGGTCCTGAACCGGGCATCCGACACTGAGCGCCGCACCCTGTCGATGGACATCGAGGGACTGGAGCACTTCGACAAGGTCGTCGACATCGACCAGAGCCCGATCGGCCGCACGCCGCGCTCCAACCCGGCCACCTACACCGGCATGTTCACCCCGATCCGCGAACTGTTTGCCGGCACCCAGGAGGCGCGCTGCGCGGGGCTACAAGCCCGGCCGCTTCAGCTTCAACGTCAAGGGCGGGCGCTGCGAGGCCTGCCAGGGCGATGGCGTCATCAAGGTCGAGATGCACTTCCTGCCGGACATCTACGTGCCCTGCGATGTCTGCAAGGGCAAACGCTACAACCGGGAAACCCTGGAGGTTCGCTACAAGGGCAAGAATATCCACGAAGTGCTGGAGATGACGGTCGAGGATGCGCTGCCGTTCTTCGCGCCGGTCCCGGCCATCGCGCGCAAGCTGCAAACCCTGATGGACGTGGGCCTGTCCTACATCTGCCTGGGCCAGGCCGCCACCACCCTGTCCGGCGGCGAGGCGCAGCGGGTCAAGCTGTCCCGCGAACTGTCCAAGCGCGACACCGGCAAGACCCTGTACATTCTGGACGAACCGACCACCGGCCTGCACTTCCAGGACATCGCGCAATTGCTGGCGGTGCTGCACCGGCTGCGCGATCACGGCAACACCGTCGTCGTCATCGAGCACAACCTGGACGTCATCAAGACCGCCGACTGGATCATCGACCTCGGTCCGGAAGGCGGCACGCGGCGGTGACCTGGTTGCCGCCGGCACACCGGAAACGGTGGCGCGAATACACGTTCCTACACCGGCCGGTTCCTCAAGCAGGTGCTGCAACCGTCAACACCCGCCACGGCCCGGCGGCGGGCCAAGGCGGGCTGAACGTCAGGCCGCACACACGTACGGCCGCGCAGGAAAAAATCAGGCAGCCTCTGATATATCGGTCATGAATGTTTCGATTGATTACTCGTCAAGATCGAATCGTGTCCCGACCTTAACACCCAGCACTGCATCCGCCCTGCCCCGGTTCACGGCAAACTCCACCAGACCGTTGGCGTTGGCGTACCAGAACGCCGTGCCTGCTGCCACGTCGGAAAATGTACGCGCCGCTTGCAGTGTGTGACCATTTACGTTCAGTACGGCGTCCGCTGCGACTGCAGATGCCCGCACGCCCGGTGATGGCATTGCCGAAGCGGTCGATATACACCACCCGGTACAGGTCATCCGGCCAGTCCGGCCTGGCCAGTGCAGTTGTCGCGACCGGCTCGCCGTCAACCGGCACACCCCGCGCCACCCGCGCCGCCGCGGGGGCGAACACATCGCGACCGTGAAAGCTGCTGGAGGCATTGGCAGGCAGCGCCAGTTCCCGGCAGGTGATGCGCCCTGCACGCCGCATCACCTGCGAGAACAGGCCTTCATTCGGGCCAACATACCAATGCGTATCCGCCTGCACCACGACCCCCGGCCGCGCGCTGCCAACACCGGGGTCAACCACGCACAGAAACACCGTGCCGGGTGGAAACCCGCCCGCATAGGCCGGTAATAAATACGCGGCGCCCTCGATATCAAACGGCGGCAGATCGGAAAACAGCTTAATGACCGGCACGCCCGGCGCCTGCTGCTGCAGCACGGCCTCGACCTGTCCGATATACGGGCCTTCCAGGCCAAAGTCAGTGAACAATACGATCATGAGACTGAATTGTGTATTAAAAGTGAAACAGTATAAACAGGCACACCGGATAATCGACCACACCAGGTATGTATTATTGTTGTTTTTATTTGAAATGTATCAGCCATGACTCCGCGGTATTAATTTAACAGCGCGCAGTCGAACTGGACAGCCCACTGCCTGTGGCAGCAGATCAAATTAATGCGTAAGCGGTGCCAAGACAGTATAGTATGCGGCGGCTGCAGACATAACGGTGGGCATGCACTGCATCTGAATAGTGATCCGGTCCGTGTGATCCGCTGTGTTCGAACAACTCAAACATATCGACCAATCAGGGGGAAAATAATGAAAAACAGAAACTGGTGTAGACGCATTGCATTATGGGTGATACTGACCGCGCTCGGGCTAAGTGCCCAGTCCGCCAATGCCCTGGTACTGAATGTCCAGCAGAAGAATTGCACGAACGGGGAGACCTACACGGAATATACGGGATTGACCGGCGTACTAACCGGACGTAACGCACCTTATCGACTCGCGGTGCCCGATGCCAACTGGAGCAGGAATCTGCTTGTCTATGCCAGGGGCACGGGCTCCGTGGTGAAACTGGACGCAAACCGCCAGCCTCTGCTTGAGAACGGTTTCCCGGTGCTGGGTCTGACCCCGCTGACTAACTCATTGCCACAAATTACGCCGGCAGGACTGACGATCAGTGGCAATGCTGAAGCCCTGGAATCCGAAATCATCTGTATCCGCAAGGACGCAGCCGTATCGACTGACTACAAACCGGACCCGCGGTTTATCAACGATGGCCTGCTCGGCTGGGTCGTTGAAGACGGCATACGCGACATCCTCGCAGTAACATTCGAGGCCAGAGGTCTTCTCCGCAGAAGTGTCGGGCGGCCCCATCGCACCCTGCTCTGGGGGCGTTCGCAGGGCAGTCTGGTCGCCCTGAATCACGCAGAGGGCCTGGCAGGCAAACTCAGACTGTATGACGGATTCCTAACGGGTTGCACGGTCGGAGCCGGCGCATCCCGCAGCTGGGACACTGCCGTCGACCTGGCCGTGGCATTCGATGTGGTGTTCGCCGACCAGGGTGGTTGGCAATGGGGCACACCGGGTGATGTGGATAACGATGTGGTATTCGGCAGCCTGCAACCGGACGGCACACCTGCGGGTGACGTACTGCCACCCCTGCTTGGACTCCTGCCAAACCCGCAAGAACCGCAAAATACTTCGGCCGCTTCGAGTTCCTGCGTCTGGTGACCGGGGCACCGCGTGACGGTTTTTACCCCTTTCCGATTCCGGATAGTCCCGGATTCCCCGAATTCAACTGGCTGTTCACCGGCATGACGTTCGCCACCGAGGTGCGCGCGGACCTGGAGAGCAAGGCCGGCGGCGCCGTCGGGCAGAATGTTGACCATGTTTACGCGCTGAGTGCCGGTGACCGGGCTTACCTGATTAATGCTGTCGGCCTCGGAAATGACACAATCGACTATTGGCTGGATGAGATGAACGCCTCCACCGTTTATACCGGCAGCAAGGCAGGCCGCGCCTATACCAGAAAGTTCAAGGATTTGTCCGGCAAGCTCAAGCGACCCGTCCTGACCCTGCATACCACGACCGACGGCCTGGTACTGCCGTCGCAGGAAACCGCATACCGCGAGACGGTAGCGGCAGCACGCAAGAGCAGAAAACTGCGCCAGGTATTCGTCGAGTCAAACGGGCATTGCGCCATTACGGAACAGGAATGGCTGAAGGCCCTCGAGGGGATCGAGGCACGGCTGGATACAGGAGCGTGGCCGGGATCGGATTTCTTTACCAATGACCCGGCGGCGGGCCTGCGTTTCGTTAACGGATTTGATCCGGGCCCATTTCCTCAACCACCCGGCAACTGATTTTTTTTAATAGGACAGGGCCGGTGACCAGCGGAATAATTGCGCTTTGTCACCGGCCCTCTTTGTATTCATGGTATGTGAATATATTGTTTATACCAACGCCGTAATCCCATTACATCTCAACCCGGCACTCCCGGCATCAGTTTGCCAGCCATGCCTCCAGTCGCCTGCAGCGGCGCCGGGTTGCCCGGTTCACTTACCCAGAGTGCAATACCATATCGTGTCGGCCTCTGCATGTGTGCCGGACGGCAAGTCACATCCCATGTGCCATCATCTGACGGGTAGACCGCATGCGCCAGCGACAACGAACTCCTGCCGAAGGGTGCTGTTGCTGTTTTCGCCGCGTTCGATTTTCGTATCGATCCCGAATCCCAGCAGGGCGACATGCAACTCCAGCGGCGTGTTTGCCGCCGGAAAGGTGGCGACCAGGCGATCACCCGTAATGGTGGCTGACAGGTTGCCCGGCTGTTTGTCGCTGGCACGCGGGGGCAGCCGCAGGGTCCAGCCGCGCCATTCCCTGCCGTTATTGAACAGTCCGGGGGTGTAGACAGTGCGCGCCTTGCCGGCCCGGGCATAGTCACGTTGACGCTCGCCGTTTGCCTTGGTGGCGAAGATATCCTTCCAGCCGATGTAGTCCCAGTAATCGACATGGAAGGCGACCGGGACGATTTTTGTCCAGAGGTCCTTGTCGTCGACATATTCATTAAGCCAGCGTTCGGCGGGCGGGCAGCTGCTGCAACCCTGGGAGGTGTAGAGTTCGAGCAGGGTGACCTGACGGGTGCCGCTGTTAAGCGTGAGCGGCGCGGCGTTACTGGCTGCGCTGAAGGACAACAATGAGAACAACAGCAGTATGGCCGTCATTTCCATGCTGGCCTGGTGGCGTGTCCGGCTGCTGGCTGGATTGGCGCAATTCCGGCTTGTGCAGACAAAAAGCTGTTGCCCGTATTTTCATTAGTCTGTCTCCGCGTTCGCGCAGTGCATGTTCGGGGTCTGGGCACAGGAACCCGCATTTTACAGGAAACTGTGCCCTGACCTCCATTTTTACGTATGCTTTGACCCTTCAACAGGAGGCGAGTTCAGATCATGAAGGCAACGGCGGAATTTCAGGTAATACCGATTGGCGCTGGCGTATCGGTGCGGCACGAAATCGCACGCGTTATCGCGCTGCTGCAGGATGAGGATTTTATTATCGAGACACATGCATCGGGAACCAATATCGAAGGTGAGCTGGATGCCATCCTCCACGCGGTCGAACGTATTCATACCCGCCTGCATGCTGAAGGAACAGTGCGCCTGGTCAGTTATCTGAAACTGGAAACCCGCACGGACAAGGTGCCAACCCTGGCGGGTAAACGACTGTAATGCTAGCCCGCAGGCTGGGAATACATTTCATTAACCCCTGCCTGCGGGCGATAACCTCTCCCCTGGCTTAAACATGCGGCGCAATACGCTGCGCTATTGCGCCCTACGTGGCTACGTGGCTACGTGGCTGACACCATCGTGACAAGTGCCATTAACAGGAAAGCACACCCATGAAAGACATCGACGATAACAACGAAGAAACAGCACTCGAGGAAAAAAATATCAGGGGAGCCCTTGAAGAGGCACTCGAAAGTGCGGATGGCGAGCGGCTCACCGAGATCGTGGAATCGATTTCGACCCAGGATGCCCTGCGTCATGTCTCGCGTCTGCATACGCAAGAGCGGGACCGGGTGGTGTCACTGATAACGGCGGAAGCAGCAGCCAACCTGGTTGATGATGCACCCGAAGATCTTGCAGTGTCCCTGATCGAAGGACTTGAGTCGTCGGTGGCGGCGAAGATCATGGACGAGCTTCCAAGCGACACCCAGGCGGATATCGTCACCGAGCTGGAGACAGATGAGGCCGAAGCGATCCTCTCGAAGATGGACCCGGACGAGGCCGCCGGTGTGCGCAGACTGGCAGAGTTCGAACCGGACAGCGCCGGCGGACTCATGGAGCTGGATATCTTTTCTTTCCCTGTCACAGAGACGGTCGGTGCGGTGCTGCAGCGTATGGCGCGGGGTGACGAGGATTTCGAGCGTTACCGGGGACAACACCCGTATGTCATCGATACGGACGGGCGGCTGGTTGGCGTCGTGTCATTGCGCGGCTTGCTGACCAGCCGGCGCGCGGTTGCCCTCGCCGAGATCATGTCGGTACCGCTGACAGTGACACCGGATATCTCACAGGAAGATCTGGAAGACCTGTTCGAAGAATATCCGTTCCTCGGCATACCGGTGGTCGATGACCTGGGCAGTCCGCTGGGCGTCGTCTCCCGTGTTGCGGTTGCCGAGGCCGCACTCAAGCGGTCCGAGCAGGACAGCCTGTCACGCCAGCGCATGAGCGACGAACTGCGCTCGATGCCCACCTGGTTTCGTTCCAGGCGCAGGCTGGCCTGGCTGAGCTCGAACATCGTCCTGAACATCATCGCGGCCAGCGTCATCTCCGCCTACGAGGAGACCCTGGCCGCAGTCATCGCCATCGCGGTCTTCCTGCCCATGGTCTCCGATATGAGCGGCTGTTCCGGCAACCAGGCGGTCGGAGTAAGCATGCGCGAGCTGGCGCTGGGACTGGCGCGACCGGCCGATCTTTTTCATGTCTGGAGGAAGGAGATTACCGTCGGGGTCATCAACGGTATCGTGCTGGGCATCATGATCGGGATCGTCGCATGGCTCTGGAAAGGCAGCCCCTACCTCGGCCTGGTCATCGGGCTGGCGCTGGCGGCCAATACGATGATCGCCGTTTCCATCGGCGGCACCGTGCCCCTGCTGCTGAAACGATTTGGCGTCGATCCCGCCGTCGCGTCCGGGCCGCTGCTGACCACCGTCACCGACATGGCCGGCTTCTTCCTGGTGTTGAGTCTGGCAACGCTGTTTATGCCGTATTTACTGTTGTAGGGGACAGTATATTTAATACCAGCTCTATCACTGAAATTCGAGGCCCCCGTAACTTCCAGCATGCGGCGCAATACGCTGCGCTATTGCGCCCTACGGATCTACAACCTGTGAGATATGACTATTGTCCCGGTGTTGGCATGCGGCGCAATACGCTGCGCTATTGCGCCCTACGGATCTACAACCTGTGAGTTATGATTATTGTCCCGGTGTTGGCATGCGGCGCAATACGCTGCGCTATTGCGCCCTACGGATCTACAACCTGTGAGTTATGACTATTGTCCCGGCGGTGGCATGCGGCGCAATACGCTGCGCTATTGCGCCCTACGGATCTACAACCTGTGAGTTATGACTATTGTCCCGGCGGTGGCATGCGGCGCAATACGCTGCGCTATTGCGCCCTACGGATCTACAACCTGTGAGTTATGACTATTGTCCCGGCGGTGGCATGCGGCGCAATACGCTGCGCTATTGCGCCCTACGGATCTGGAATTAAATATACTGTCCCCGTAATTTAAAGGGCGGCGGATTTAACGACCAGCATCTTCTCGACCTGCACATCGTGGAAGGTGTAGGGGATACCGCCGGTTCCCAGACCGGACTGGCGCAGGCCGGCGAAGGGCATCCAGTCGACACGGAACGCGGTGTGGTCGTTGACCATCACCGCGGAGGCGTCCAGGTTGCGGTAACAATGCAGGGCCGTGTCGAGCCGGTCGGTAAAGACCGCGGCCTGAAAGGCGAAGGGCAACAGGTTGGCCCAGGCAATGGCTTCATCCACAGTTGCGTAGCTGTACACGCAGACTACCGGGCCGAAGATCTCCTGTTGCGACACGTCCGCATCGTGCGGTGGATTCAGCAGGACCGTCGGTGCATAACAGCTCTTCGACAGGGCCTTGCCGCCACACAGCAGTTTTGCCCCGAGCTCGACAGCCTGTGTAACCCACGCGTGTACCCGCGTGACCTCCGCCGTGCGGATCAGCGGCCCAACCTCGGTCTTCGCATTTACCGGATCGCCAACGACCAGCTTGTTCGCCAGCCCGGCAAGACCCTCGGCGACCCGGTGCGCAATGGTCTGGTGGCAGAAGACACGCTGCACCGACACACAGACCTGACCGGCATGGTAGAAGCCGCCCTTGGTCAGCAACGGCAATGCCGCGTCCAGATCGGCATCTTCCGTCACAATGACCGGCGCCACTCCCCCGTGTTCCAGCGCACAGCGCGTACCGGGTGCCAGCTTCGAACGCAGCATCCAGCCCACCCGTGCACTGCCGATGAAGCTGAAAAAGCCCACGCGCTGATCCGTCACCAGTTGGGTTGCCACATCGAGATCAGCCACTACCAGTGGCTGGCACCATGCATCCGGCAGACCGGCCGCGCGCAACAACTCGACAAGCCTGAAACAGGACAGCGGCGTGTCTTGCGCCGGTTTTACAATTACCGGGCACCCGGCGGCCAGTGCCGGCCCGACCTGGTGCACGATGAGATTCAGGGGATGATTGAAGGCACTCACTGCCACTACGACCCCGATGGGTTCATGCTGCGTCACGGCAAGGCGGCCCATTGAGGCCGCGTTGATCCCCATCGGGATCTCGCGTCCGGCACTGGTGCGCAGGCATTCGATACAGTTGTCGATACCGTCGATGGCCCGGTCGACCTCGACCCGGGAATCCATCAGCGGCTTGCCGCCCTCCGCCGCAGCGGCCAGCGCCAGTTCATCGCGCTGCGCACGCATTAAAGCGGCCGTGTTGTGCAGGATATCGATACGCTCGGCCCTGGAAAGCCAGGTCTTGCGGTTGCGAAACAGCGCATAGGCCGTTGTCAGCGCCTGCTCGACAGCCGCGGCGTCTGCCGTATCGACCGTGGCCAGCAGTTCGTTGTCATAGGGTGCATGCACCTTGAGCGGCGCGGCGCCCGACTCTGCCCCCGGAATCATCAGTTCAATGTGTTGCGTCATAGGACCCTCTAATCCGTGCAGACCAATGCGCCGAGACGGTTGGTCAGCAGCATGTTTTCGCGGTAATCGATGGGCACCACAACCAGACTCGGACCTTTCTCTTGCAGCGCCTGGTCAAGCACGCCGGCCAGTTCGCGGCTGTTCTCGACCCGGTGACCGTGCCAGCCGAATGCCGCTGCCAGTTGCATCCAGTCGGGATTACCGAACGCCAGGTCGGTATGGTGACCGAACTCCGCTTCCTGTTTCCAGGCGATCAGGCCGTAGGCATGGTCTTCCCAGACCATGACGGTGATATTGGAATTGAGACGGCGCGCGGTCTCCATTTCCTGCACGTTCATCAGAAACCCGGCGTCGCCGCAGATCGCCATCGACTTCAGCTCCGGGTGGACCAGGTTGGCGGCGATCGCACCCGGCAGGGCAAATCCCATGGAGCAGAAGCCGTTCGGGATCAGGCAGGTGTTCGGTTCGTGGCACTGGTAGTAACGCGCGATCCACATCTTGTGCGCGCCGACATCGGAGAGCAGGATGTCATGCGGGCCCATGGCCTGGCGTACGTCCCACAACACCTTCTGGGGCCGGATCGAACCCGTTGTGTCATCGTCCTTGTGCACAGCGAAGTCCTCCAGCATATTCCGGCGCGCCTCCGCCTGCAATGTCGTATCGAACGACAATCCACCGGCAGCGTCGATGCGTTCGTTCAGCATCCACAGGGTATGCGCCAGGTCGCCGACGAGCTCGGTACCCGGATGATAGTGGGCGTCGATCTCCGCCGGCAGGAAATCGGCGTGGATGATCTCCTTGTCGTCGTTGGAATTCCAGAGCCGCGGGTGATACTCGACCATGTCGTAGCCCAGCGTGATGACCAGGTCCGCATAATCCAGCCCGAACTCGACCACATCCTTGGTCTGCAGGCCGATAGTGAACAGGCAATAGTCGGCGTCCATGTCGACACAGCCTTTCGCCATGAAGGTATTGACGATGCCGATACCGGTCTTCTCCGCCAGGATGCGCAGCTGCTTGCTGGCACGCTTGCGAATACAGCCATTGCCGGCAATGATGTACGGGCGCGTTGCATTGCGAATCAGCTCAAAGGCCTGGTCGACGATCTTGTCATCGGCCACCGGGCGCCGGAAACGTTTCGCCTGCAGCGGTTTGGTCGTGGTGTTCGAGCTTGGCGATGTCCTCGGGCAGCTCGATCAGGCAGGCGCCCGGTTTTTCGGTACGCGCTACGCGCACGGCCTTGCGCACGATCTCCGGAATATTGTCCGGGTGCAGCACCGTCATCGCCCACTTGGTGACCGGCTCGAACATGGCCACCACATCCATGATCTGGTGCGACTCCTTGTGCAGCCGTGTCGAGGCCCCCTGCCCGGTCAGTGCCAGCAGCGGCGCCCGGTCCATGTTGGCGTCGGCGACACCGGTAATCAGATTGGTCGCGCCCGGGCCGAGCGTACCCAGGCAACCGGCCGGATTTCCGGTCAGGCGACCGTAGATCTCGGCCATAAACGCGGCACCCTGCTCGTGGCGTGTCAGGATGAAGCGAATCTTGTCCGACTTCTCCAGCGACATCATGAAGTCGGCATTTTCTTCACCCGGCACGCCGAAGATGTACTCGATCCCTTCTTCTTCCAGACACTTCACAAACAGATCCGATGCTTTCATCCAGATGGCTCCTCGCGAGATTTGGCTTTATACAAATTCCTGACAGTTGATTCTATTCCAGCCGGCCAAATTGGCCGCACGACGAAACTTTTACCCCTCGATGGACTCTCAAACAGATGACATCCGCTGTCATGGACGGTTCCGATTATCGTCACTGGTCCGGACCGGCTGCATATAACAGTGGATTTACCGTCACGTGATACTTTTGTTACAGGTCATCACTACAATAGAACAGGACCCCGAAAACCTGTCGCAACAGCCAGTTACCACGGATGCTAACACATGCCCCACCACATTCTCGTCGTCGAGGACAATCCTGATATAGCCCGCCTGGTGGAGCTGCATTTGCAGGATCTGTCATACACGGTGGACCTGGCCGCAGATGGCCGCAGCGGGCTGGCGCGCGCCCGCAGCGGGGCTTATGACCTGGCGATCCTCGACCTGATGCTGCCCGGCCTCGACGGGCTGGAAGTGTGCCGGCAGCTGCGGGCGGCGGACGATCTCACGCCTATCCTGATGCTGACGGCAAAATCCACGGAACTGGACCGGGTGCTGGGACTGGAACTGGGTGCGGATGACTACCTCACCAAACCGTTTTCCATTATGGAATTACTGGCCCGGGTCAAGGCAATCCTGCGGCGCACCGAACAATCGCGCCAGGCGCAGACGGATACGCAACCACAATGTATCGAGATAAACGACCTGGGCATCGACCCGGCACGACGCAAGGTCAGCGTGGCCGGTCGTCCCGTCGAGCTGACGGCACGCGAATTCGACCTGCTGTATTTCTTTGCCAGTAATCCCGGCCGGGTGTTCAGCCGCGAACACCTGTTGAACCAGGTGTGGGGCTACGGTCATACCGGTTACGAGCATACCGTGAACTCGCATATCAACCGCCTGCGCAAAAAGATAGAACAGGATCCGGCGCAGGCCCGTTACATTCTCACGGTGTGGGGAGTCGGCTACAAGTTCACGGAACCCGGGCACCGGCAAGGCTGATGCGCATGCTGCGAACCCTTTACGCCAAACTCGCCCTGGTCCTGTTCGGCCTGTTCTGCATCGTCGGCGGCATCTTTCTGATCGCCGCGCTGTATACCGCGCAGATGTACCAGCAGGAGGTCGCACAGCGGCTCAACCGGGACCTGGCTGCGCACATCGTGGAGGAACATGTGCTGCTGCGCGACGGCGCTGTCAACCAAACCGGGCTCGAGGGGCTGTTTCACGACCTCATGATCATCAATCCCTCACTGGAGTTCTACCTGCTGGGTCCGGATGGCCGCATCCTGTCGTATTCGGCCGCGCCGGGGAAAGTCCAGCGCGACCGGGTCGGGCTGGGGCCGCTGCACAAAGCTGATGGCGAGTGCGGATAATCTGCCCGTACTGGGTGATGATCCGCGCAACCCGGACCGGAAGAAGGCGTTCTCGGTAGCGCCCATTGCGTCCGGGGGCACTACCCAGGGATATATCTATGCCATTCTCGGCAGTGAGCAGGTTGACCACATCACGGGACTGCTGAAAAGCAGCTTTATCATGCGCGAAGGTGCGCTCGCTATCGGGGCCGCCCTGGCCTTTGCACTGCTTGCCGGACTGCTGGTGTTTGCCGTACTGACCCGCCGCCTGCGCTCGCTCAGCGACAGCATGGAAAATTTCAGGCGTCAGAATTTCTCGTCCCCCGTGTCCTGTTCGGTGCGCGCGGAAAATGCCTCCGATGAGATAGACCGGCTCAGTCTCTCCTTCTACGAAATGGCCGTCCATATCCGTGCGCAGATGGAACGGCTGCGCGAAACCGATGACCTGCGCCGCGAGCTGGTCGCCAATGTGTCGCACGACCTGCGCACCCCGCTGGCATCCTTGCAGGGTTATCTGGAGACCCTGATTCTGAAAGATACCAGGCTGAATGATAACGAGCGGCGTGAGTATCTGGATACGGCACGGCGGCATGCTGAACACCTGTCCAGGCTGGTGGCGGAACTGTTCGAACTCGCCAAGCTGGATGCGATGGAAATCAAGCCGAACCCGGAGCCTTTCGCACTGGCAGAACTCGTGCATGATGTCACCCAGAAATTCCGCCTGCCCGCCAGTAAAAAAGGCATTGATTTCAAGGTGCATATGACGCCGGATACGCCGTTTGCGGAAGCGGACATCGGTATGATTGAACGGGTACTGGACAACCTCATCGACAACGCCCTGCAACATACCCCGCAGGGGGGCACCATCCATCTCTCGGTGGCCGCCGATAGTGGCCACATCACTGTCAAGGTAAAAGACACCGGCAGCGGTATTGCCGATGACGAACTGGCGCATATCTTCGAGCGCTTCTATCGCAAGCCGGCACCAATCAATGGCGACCCCGGTGGCGCCGGCCTGGGTCTTGCCATTGCGCAGCGCATTGTAGAACTGCATGGCGGCAGGATCTCGGTCAGCAGTGTTCTCAACCGGGGGTCTGAATTTAATTTCACCCTGCCGGTACACACAGCCGTCAGTGCCTGAACAAGTCATACCTCCACTGGATTCACCGTCACCCCTCTACCACGCCTTTCGTGATCAATTTGTTAGATTTTCGTGACCCGGCCGGGACAGTTGCCGGTCATAGTGGGTACTGCTGACAATGGCTGGCTTCACCGGAACCATGCCAGCGCAGCAAGCCACAGATAAATCGACAACCCACCGGAGGTTAACCCCATGAAATCAAGAGCACCTTTTCTGTACATAATGGCACTCGCTGGCGGCATCCTGGCAAACACAGCCGTGCTGGCGGCAGGCAAAATGTATGAAGTCACCGTGACCAATCTCACTCGCGGCCAGTCATTCACGCCGATCCTGGTCGCCAGCCACAGGCCCGGCGTCCCGCCCCTGTTCAGCTGTCGGCCACGCGGCCAGTGATGAACTGGCGGCACTGGCGGAAGGTGGCGCCACTGATCTGCTGACCGGCGTGCTGGATGACGATCCGGCCGTGGTCGAGGTCCAGACAGTCGACGGCCTGCTGGAACCCGGTCATATCAAAGACCATCATGGTGTCGGGTGCAAAGGGCGCACGCCAGATCACCCTCGCCGCCATGCTGATCCCGACCAACGACACCTTCTTCGCCCTGAGTGGTGCCGCGCTGCCCAGAGGCCGCGACACGGTAACCTATCAATCACCCGGTTATGACGCCGGCAGCGAGCCGAATGACGAATTGTGTGTCAGCATCCCCGGTCCGGTCTGCGGCGGCGCAGGCGGCTCCCCGGGCGTCGGTGGCGAGGGTACGGTGCATGTCCAGGCCGGCATCCACGGCATTGGCGACCTGGTTCCCGCCGACCGTGACTGGCGCAACCCGGTCGCGCAGATCACGATTCGCAGGGTCAGGTAAGCCCCGGTCAAGTGCCAGGGACGGCACTTGCAGGTTGATAGTTATACATGATGGCAGGTTGCAATAAAGGGTCAGGCCTGCTCACGCACGAGCCGGATGTCGACTTCCCGCTCCACATACTTCCACTCCTCTGTTGCATGCAACCCGGCAAGCAGCTTGTTGAACGCCGTCTCATCAGCCGGTGCGTACTCAAACCATGTGAGAAAATCGAACGGCTCATTCTCCGAGAGATCCCGGCAGTGATGAAGCCTTCGCGCTAACGCAGGAAAATACTGGAGCCCGATTTTGACGTGCCTAGACTGATCTTCAAAAATACTTTGGCGTTCGTCCTGTGTGAGCGCCCACCAGGCCAGGTTCTTTCGAATAGGGATCAATGCCCCGAATGTTGCCTCGGGACGCCCGAGACCCGGCTGCCTGGCCACCATTTCACTCCTTTCCTCGCCAACCACATACCGCTCATTGCTTGTTATTCCACGAAGCACCCAGGACGCATGTGGAGCAGATGGAATCTTCGGGCCAGAAGCGATTTCGAGCCTTATCGCTGCAGGCAGTGGCTTCCCGGTTATCACTTCCATTTCGGTGACACGCCAGAGGCCTGTGTCACCGCCAATGAACGAAAACAATCGCGCAGGCATATCATTTCTCCCCGGTAAGACCGGCGTTAGAGCTGATGGCCGCATGCCCTATCGCGGCGCAGCGTTCCAATGAGCAAATTGTTAGCAGCTGATCCCTCTACGCCCGGGTTCTTCTTGGCATGAGATACCAGAGGACAAATGCCACCAGAAATAAAGCCGGGATATCGCCCAGCAGATTTGCCCGTTCAGTCTCATCGACGCTAGCCTGAACCAGCATGATTCCACCGTGAACAATACTCGACCAGATCGTGAACCAAATAAGACTAGCGTTAGCCAAAGGGTCTTTCGCAGCACGAATCAAAAAGACTCCCAAGGTTGCGTAAAACCCCATAATCATCTGCTCGTATTCAGGCTGGCGTGGTGTCCAGCCCCATCCCGAAGGCCATACCCACATCATCATCACGTAGATTCCCGCGATGAAAATCATGCCAAACACTACAAGAGCAACCTTTAAATAACCGAGCTTTACTTCCTGTTGCATGTGATTCCTCCACGCGCGGCAGAACGTCCCGCGTCAATATTTATTTCCCTGTAAATGACACCGATCCCTTCAGGACAGCCAACCTTACTGCCGGTGGCCGGTCGACTTGCATTCAGAACTCGCCCGGCTTTGCTCTGCACCGGTGTCTGCCATACGCACCGTCCGGACGGCTGAACCATTGAGAGCACTATCCTTGTACCCCCGGCCATAGGACCATTCGACATGTGCCTGAATCGGGCGAGCGGCCGAAGCCAGTTCCTCGAACAGGATATCGGCTGTATTGATCTGCGTCGCTGCGTGCCGACCAAGTTCAGTTTTTACACTCGCCGGGAGGGCATCATCGGGATAGTCGAAGAGGACATTGCCATTTGCATCGAACACCCGGACGCGTTTGATCGTAACAGTGGCATGCCCGCTGAAGTTGCGGAAATTGTAGCTGGTTCGATGCAGCTCACTTCCCTCTAAGCGCGAAAAATGGCTGCCCCCGCAGGCAAGCGTGCCGCCGCGTATCCTGCTGTCATCTCTACTGCCGGTGGCCATGGCCAGGCTGCTCGTGAGCAGCAGACCCGCAAGAGTTACACCTGCCGTCAATGACGTATATAGGGTTTTCATATAATTGTTCTCCGGCTGCCAAACGGACCTGACCGGGATGTCACTACTGGAACCCCGGCCTGCCTGCCCGACTATATGCCTTAAAGGAACCGACCCTGATGGTCGTAATCAGGCATACATCCGTATGCCTGATTAAAAGGTAGTCCGGCCGCCGGAAAAGTAAAGCATCCGGAGCAAAGTATTATTGGCTCTTCCCCAAATCGAGTGGGTGAATTACCGTCGCAGGGCCGAATTCACTTGTGCCCGGCGCTTTATCGGGTATTCGGCCAACGGCCAACGGCCATTATTGCCATTGGAGACGATGAAACACCGCTGGTCGAATGAATTCGACCCTACAGGTTTGATTCAATGACCGTGTAATACCGCTGGTCGAATGAATTCGACCCTACAGGTTTGATTCGAGTAGGGCCGAATTCACTTGTGCCCGGCGCTTTATCGGGTATTCGGCCAACAACCTTGCCAGCAGCAGGCATGCGTCATTTTTAACCATACCGGCCGGCATATCCAGGCCACGCAGGCCGGGGGAGTGAGATGCACCCGCCTGGATCCCGCAAACGGCGGATCATGAACAGTTGGCGTCTAACGGCTGCTGTTCAGGCCCACGAAACTGCCGTCGTTGGTCTCGGCCAGCTTGCGCATCAGCGCCGCGTAGCGCATTGCATTCACCGGGATGCCGTCGCCCAGGTTGAACAACACCGGGAACCCAACGGTATGGATACGCACGCGCCGCTTGCCTGACTTGTCGGCACGATTAAGCCGTGCCACGGTATCGATCACTGCCTGGATCGAACCGCGGGCAAAGTCGTCGCCAAACACATACAGGCTGATGCGCTTGTCCTGCGCATGGAAGCGGCGGATGGCCGCCTCGATGCCTTCCACCGGACTGGAATTGGAGAACGGCTGCCAGCCGGAGAGTCGCGTGATAATGGCCTTGCGGCGTGCCGGCGTGTCGGGTATCCACTTGCCCTGATACTGCGAGAACATGTAGTCGCCCATGTCATTCATCACCTGGATGCCCTTGATCTGTGGATAGATATCCAGCACCTCGGTGACTTTCTTCAGTACCAGTGGCCAGGCATTCTGCTGCATGGAGCCGGAGGTGTCGATGATGAAGATGATGTACTCGCTGTCCACTGGCACACCGCCGATAGTGGCGGCCAGCTGCTTGCGCTGGTAGCCGCTGCCCAGCAGGCGCCGCATCTCCTCCGTCAGGTCCTGTTTGGCAGATGACAGCTGGCTTTCGATGATGGTCTGGGTATCGTGCTCGTTACGGGTCGTGGCGTACTGGCCACGCAGGGACGATATCTCCCCCTGCAGGCGTGCCAGTTTTGCGCGCTGCTCTGAGAGTTGCTCCTGCCTGGCGGTCAGTTCACGGTTCAGTATTTCGGTCTCGCCCCGGATTGCATGCAGTTCGGCTTCCCGTTGTGCCACCAGCCCGCTGAGATCCACGGCCAGCTGCTCGATAACATGCGGCTCGGAGACCTTGACGATCACCAGCAGCAGGATGATGGCGCCGAAGCCACAGGAGACGACATCCAGGAAGGACAGGTTGAAGATGTCGACACTGCGGCGGGTGCGCCGGCTCATGGCCAGTCCCGTCGCCGGTGTCAGAAAGGAGCCGCGGGTATCCTGGGCGAGCTTCCAGAATGCCGCCGCTGCATAGGCATCACCTTCCATCGGCAGCAGCACCGTATTCACCGGTATGCCGGACGGCAGTACCCGCACGGCCGCCTGGAAGTGTTGCAGGCGCTCCTCGGCGGACACCGTGGTCCCGCCGGGCTTGCCGCGGCCCTGCGTCGGCAGGCCGTCGGTGACCAGCAGGATATTGTCCGGCCGCGGCGACAGCTTCCCGGCAACGGCGAGCGCATGGTACAGGCTGGTACCCGCGCCCGGCACGGTCTGGTGCAGGGCACGGATGGCGGCATCCACATTGCTTGCGGCTGGAGGCCTGCAGCCAGGTACCGTCGGTACCGCTGACGGCTGCGCTGGCCCGGGTATTGAAGGCGTACAGCTGAAAGCGCGCCGTGGCTGGCAGATTGCTGACCAGCCAGTCCGCGGTCTTCAGCGCGCGTTGCCACTTCGGCGCACTGCGCTTGCTGTCGGTATCCATGTTGCGCCGCCGCACCACGTTGATAATGGTCTCGTCCAGCATGCTGGCCGAAACGTCCACCAGGATCAGCACCCGCTTGCCGCCCATCTTGAGCCCGGTCAGGTACTGGCGGTCACCTTCTCCCCTGACCTCGCGCACCTTGGTGCCGCTGTCCCGGTCTGCCGGCTGTGCGCGCACCCAGCCGCTTGTTCTCTTCATCCTGACTCTTCAAGTCAGTCGCCAGCTCGTTAACGTGCTGACGGCTTGCCAGAGTCTCGTTTTCCATGCGCGCCACTTCCATCTCGAGCGTCCTGACGGTCTCGATAATGCGCTCGGCCTCGCCACGGGTCGTGACCAGCTCACTGTCATCCGCGGCCAGGCTGTTGCGCGCCGTTACCAGCTGCTCACGGCCGATAATCACTTCCTGCTCGATGCGGATCACCTCGGAGCGCAGGTCGGCAAACACGGTATTGCGGGCGCGCACGGTATCGGTATTGAGGATCAGCACCAGCAGCACGACGGCGCCGAAGCCGCAGAACATGATGTCGAGAAACGACAGCGAAAACGGGGAAACGTGACGGCGCTTCATGTTGCCGGACCCGGGAACACGCCGGTCAGCTGCTGCAGGCGCCGGATCAGCCAGTGGTCGATATAACGTTCACTGTCGAGCACCAGACGCTCCTGCATCAGTTGCAGCTGATGGATGAAGAACATCAGCACGATACTGATGACCAGCGCGATGAAGGTCGAGTTGAATGCCACGCCCAGACTGGAAGTGACACCGGTGATATCTCCCTCGACGGCCCGGTGCGCCTGCCCGAGGGCATCGCCGATTCCACGCACCGTGCCGATGAAGCCCACCGAGGGTATCGCCCAGGCGATGTAGCGGATGATGGACAGTTCGGATTCCATGCGCTCGCCTTCCGAGTCGCAGATATCGCGCGCCGCCGTCGAGACGTTCTGTACATTCCGGGTCGCGGCAAAACGCTCGATGGCAGTCAGCAGCGCACGCGGCAGCAGGTACTGCTGCATGAATGCCGGCAACGACTCGATGCGCCCGCCCAGATCGCGGGTGTCTTCCGGACCGATCGGCAGCTCCGGCGGCAGCCGCAGCAGATCCTGGTCGAGCAGCCCCTGCTGGCGGTAGGTCGTCCGGCCCTTGAAACCGAGAATCGCAAAGGCCCACAGCATGAGGACAAAACAGGTCTCCTGCTCGTAGTCCTTGATCACGACGAAGAACGAGCGCTGCTGGACATACTCGGGATCGGACTGCATCTGCAGCGCCTCCTGCTCGAGGAAGACCCCGGCCTGCGGCCGGATGAAGCTGACATACAGTGCATGCACCAGGATAAAGGCAATCAGCAGTGAAAATACCTGGTAGACGAGTTCGACGGGGAAGCCTCTCTTCATGACGTATCTTTTCCTGTGTGTGTTCGCGGTGTGCATTCAGATATCCACCGGGAAGGACACCGCGCTGTCGGCGCCGATCTTTTCCGAGGGTTTGAACGTGGGCGCGGGTTGCGCCGGTTGCTGCGGACTCGGTTTGACTGGCGGGCGGCGTTGCTGCGGCTCCGGCTCCGGCTGCTGCGTTGTCGTTGTCTCCCTGTCGTCCGCTGTAGATTGTGCGGACAGGTTTCCGGTTGCAAACATGCAAGCAAGCAGCACAACCTGGATATAGAATCGCATCATTATTGTTCCTCTCTCACCTGCAAACAGCATCTGTAGGAGCACCGTCCTTCGGCGCGATTGGCCGTAGACCCATCGCGGCCAGGAGGCCGCTCCTACAGGCGGTAATAGAACCCACTGTAGGAGCGCCGTCCTTCGGCGCGATTGGTCGTAGACCCATCGCGGCCAGGAGGCCGCTCCCACAGGCGGTAATAGAACCCACTGTAGGAGCGCCGTCCTTCGGCGCGATTGACCGTAGACCTATCGCGGCCAGGAGGCCGCTCCCACAGGCGGTAATAGAACCCACTGTAGGAGCGCCGTCCTTCGGCGCGATTGGCCGTAGACCCATCGCGGCCAGGAGGCCGCTCCCACAGGCGGTAATAGAACCCACTGTAGGAGCGCCGTCCTTCGGCGCGATTGGCCGTAGACAGCGCACTGTCTGCGCGCGATGGGAGCCACCGCGGCCAGGAGGCCGCTCCCACAGGCGGTAATAGAACCCACTGTAGGAGCGCCGTCCTTCGGCGCGATTGGCCGTAGACCTATCGCGGCCAGGAGGCCGCTCCCACAGGTGGTAATAGAACCCACTGTAGGAGCGCCGTCCTTCGGCGCGATTGACCGTAGACCTATCGCGGCCAGGAGGCCGCTCCCACAGGCGGTAATAGAACCCACTGTAGGAGCGCCGTCCTTCGGCGCGATTGACCGTAGACCTATCGCGGCCAGGAGGCCGCTCCCACAGGCGGTAATAGAACCCACTGTAGGAGCGCCGTCCTTCGGCGCGATTGGCCGTAGACCTATCGCGGCCAGTTCCCAAAATGCACAGTATAGGACCGCCCCAACGCCGCATTACTCTGCATAGCGCGCGACGCGAAAACCGAGATCGGGCCGCGGCGTGCGGCTGTAGTCACGGTAACTCAGGCGCAGCTCGGTTATCGTGCCGTGACGCCAGCTCGAGTCGCGCACCACGTGGTGTTCGCCGAAGACCGGGCCCGTCGGGTCGGTTACCCGCTTGCCGGCCTCGCCCGGGTAGACGGCGTAGTAATCGTGCATCCATTCGGACACGTTACCGCCCAGATCATAAAAGCCCGCGGGTCGGGCTGCAAAACTGCCCACCGGCGCGCTCACCCGGTGACCGTCAGTGTAGTCCGGAACGGTGTTGGCAAGGGTATCGGCAATACCCGTGTCGGCAAAATTACCGACCAACGGCCGTTGGTGGAAAACTGCCGCTCCATGGATATCGCTGCTCCGACTGGTACGGCCATGTTTGCGCGCCACATAGGCCCACTCCGCCTCGCTTGGCAGGCGATAGCCGGTCGTGAGCGGCTGGACCGCCTGCAGCCGGCCATCGGTTTCGGCATAGGCCGGCGGCAGCCCCGCGCGGCTGCTCAGCCAGTTGCAGTAGCGGGCCGCATCGTCCCAGCTGATATTCACCACCGGCTGGCTGTCGGCGTTCAGGCTCATGCCTTCGGCTGAACCCGAACTGTGGGCCGGGCGGAACTGCCGGAACTCGGCATTGGTCACCTCCCTGCTCGCCAGGTAGAAGGGCCGCAGCAGTTCTACCTGCCGCACGCTCTCATTGGCACGGCGCCCGGCCTCGCGACGCGACGCCCCCATGCGGAAACTGCCCTGCGGGCGCACCAGGCGCAACTGCTGCCCGGCAGGGCCGGTCAGCACGGCAGGCATGGCCGCGGCCTGTTTCGCGCTGCGCGCCTGCTCTGCGGTGACCAGGGTGATATCAACATTCTGGCTGGTGCCGGCGCGTGGCGTCACCGTGACGGTCGTCGAGGTATAGCCGGGCTTGCTGAACTCGAGCGTGTGACTGCGGGTCGTCAATTGCAGGCGCTGCGTGCCCTTGCCGGCGTCGCTGCCGTCCACCCGCAGGGTTGCATCCGCCGGCTGCGCACTGACGAACACGATGCCGTACTGCGGTAGCAACTGCGCATCGAATGACTGCTCTTCATTCGCACTCAGCTGCAGTTGTTTGTCGAAGTGCTGGTAGCCTGGCTTGGTCAGGCGCACGGTGTGCCCGACACCCGACGCGAGCGCCAGGGTAAGCGGCGTGGTTCCGCGATACACTCCGTCCACACTCACGCTGGCACCCGCCGGCTTACTGCCAAGCAGCAGGCGTCCATCGGCCGGTTGCAACTGGAACGTATCGAGCACCTGGTCGCTGCCTGCCCGGACCTGCAGCGGGTGCGCCAGGTCCCGGTACTTCTCCAGTGCCAGTACCAGGCTGTGCTCGCCCTGCAGCAGCTCGGTCTCCAGTGGCGTCACGCCGAGCGTTTTGCCATTCACCTGCACGGCTGCACCCGGTGGCTGGCTGTCGATGCGGACCCTGGCCCAGGCCGGTTGCAGCACATGCGCTACCCGCTGCGCCTGGTCCCTGCCGGCCACGGCAAGCAGCTCCTCGACCGGCAGGTAACGCGCGGTTTCGATGCGCAGGCGGTGAGTACCACCGGGAATCCTGGCCAGCCCGTCGCTGTCAGTTGCCAGCGCGATATCATTCACGAACAGATCGAACGGAACATTCGGCTGCAGCTCGATACTGACCCGGCCGGGCAGTTCCTCGAGCTGCAGTTCGAACAACCGGAACCCGCCCGCAGTGACCTCGATTGTCTCCTGCAGCGGGCGGTAACCCGCACGCTCCGCGGCGACCGTGTAGCGCCCGGGCAGGACCAGCTGACGCCCCCCGATGGAGACTGCCGGGGGAAATCCCTGCAGGGACTGGTGTTCCGGCTCCGGGGTGATCCGTATGGCGACCGGCGTCGCCAGCAGCACGAACGCGACCGCCAGCAGCAACAGCATGAACACACCGAAGACCAGCCAGCGCAGCGTGCGCTGGCCGCGAGCGGGGCTGAGTGTCTGCGCCACCTCGGGCAGCGTCCGGTTTTGCACCGGCGGTGGCGCTGCGTTCGGCGGGACCAGTTCCGGGGCTGGCACGCGCGCCTGCACGCTGATGTTGATCTGGTCACCCTGCACATTCCAGTGAATGACCGACGCACCGACTTCCACCACGTCGCCCGACTTCAGCCACTTTGACGCCGTCAGATGTTCGTGATTGTGAAACAGCTGCGTATCCGTTTGCGCCGGCTGAATAAAGGCATGGCCCGCATCCAGCCCGATGTGCGCCACCACGGCAGTGGCAGGCAGTCCGGGCAGCACGATGCCACCCTGCCCCGCACCGCCAACGGCAAGCGGCAGATCCTGCTCGCCGAGCCGGCGCTCGCCCGTGCGCATCATGGATAAAATAGACGCGGCTCAAACCGGTTCCTCGCAGCGCACCACCAGCGGCGCCGGGGGCACACCGGGCCGCACCGCGATCACTCGGCGCACATCGCGGTAACCGGGCCGGCTGCCGACGACGGTGTAGTCACCCGGCAGCAATTCCAGCTGGTGGGTGTCGAACTGGCCGAGACGCCCGACGCGGTAGATCACCACGCTGGTCGCACCGTCCGATTTCAGCGTGACCGTCACCGGTGTGCTGGCGGCGGCCACCAGTTCACGCAGCGCGCTGATCTTTTTTGCCAGCCGCGGTTCAGCCGGCGGCGCATCGCTGGCGGCTGCCAGCAGCTGCTCGGCATTGGCCAGCGGCCCGGCGGAGTACACGCGTGCCGGGTGCATCGAGGTAGTGATCGAACTGCGCATGCAACGTACCCGCTCCTCCGCCTGGCGCAGCCCGTCGCGCGCAAAACCGGCTGCGGGGTCGATGGCCAGTGCCTTGCGGTACAGTGCGATCGCGGCCTGCCAGTCTTCACTGCGGACCTTGGCGGCCGCCTGCCGGCGCAGGCTGTTCAGGCGTGCCTGCGCCCGCATCTCTTGCAGGCGCTGGCGCGCATCCCGCACGCGCTGGATCACCGGGTTGCAGGCGCCCGGCCTGCCGCCAGCGCCGTGGCGGCCGCGTCCAGCTGGCCCGCATCCAGCGCGGCCAGCGCCCGGGTCATTGCCGCATTAAGTCGCGGGCAGTCGATCTGCCCCGTCACCCGCTGCAACGCCGCCAGCGGCCGGCGCATAGTCCGCGTCCAGCTGCGCGGCCTCCCGGTAGGCGGCCCGCGCCGCGGCGAGATCGCCGTTCGCCTCTGCCGTCTCACCAGCGGCCATGTGTTCGAGCTGACGGCAGTTGCGGCGCCCTGCCCGGTGCAAGACCGCGGCTGCGCATCCGCATGCTCCGGTTCCATGCGCCAGCGCCGTCTTCAAACTGCTGCACTGCGCCGTGCCACTCATTTCGTGCCAGCGCACGGGACGGCCTGCCTCGAGCGCTGTCGGCAAGCCGCGGCACGCGATTCGGTGTCGAGTTGCCTGCAGCTGGTCAAGCGCGCGCCTGGTAGTCACCGCGCGGCCGCAGCGAACTGCCGCTGGGCGAAATGGCGGTCACCCGCGGTTACCCGGGCGCCGCCTCGCTCCAGTCCGGTTCACCCCAGTTCCCGGCATGCTCCAGCTCCAGCCTGGCACGTAATTGCAGGTAGGCCTGCAGGGTCCGGTGTGCGCTGTCACGCAGCGCCTCGGTGTCACCGGCCGGCGGCAGCGGCTCCGCCGGGACGGTGGTTTGCGGCAGCGGCCCAACCAGCCCCGGAAGCGCAAAGATCACGGCCATCCCCAGGAGCAGCAACACGGCCAGTGCGGCCCACAGCCAGCGCAGGTTTGCGGATGCCCCGGCAGCGGCATCAGGTGACCGCCCCGGCGGTTGCAGGGCAGGTGCGGGCGTTACCCGGGGCTGCTGACGGGCATCCATGGAGCCGGTCCCCGGTCAGAAACCGGCCAGGCCGGTCTCGGAGGCATAGATGCGTTTCAGCAGTGCACGCCACTGGGCGTATTGCGCTTCGGCTGAACCGGTGAGCTCGTGGGTCTCGCCCTCCACCTCGACCACCATCGGCCCGGCCTCGGCAGAGAAAGATTCGTCCAGCTCGATAATCGCATCGCGGTGAATTCCGGTTTCCGATGACTTGTCGAAACCGGTCTTGATGGCATACGCGCCACCCAGCACCAGGGTATCGCGCAGCACGCTGGACCCGGCACTGTTGCCGTTATTAGAGGCTTCGATGGCGATGGCACCGATAATGGCCGCCACACCCAGCAGTTTGCGTTTCAGCGCATCGTGTTCCAGCTCACGCAGGGCGGCGGCCTCTGTGCTGCGCGCCTTGCGCCATTCCGTATATGGCTGCTGCATTTGCCGGGTGAAATTATCGAACTGACCGTTCAGGGTATCGATCAGCAGAAAGTCACGGTCGCGGATCGCCAGCACCCGCCGGTACATCGGATCATCTGCAGCAGGGAGGCGCACGACCTCGAACCTGTCCTCGTCCGCTTCCAGGTAGCCGCCGAAGCTGTCCGGTGCCAGGTCCTGAGCAAAGCGCAGGTCGGCAACACGGCGGATGGCGGTGATCGCTGCGGTATCCAGCTGCGCGCGGTACTCGGCGAGGTCGTTGGCAATGGTGTTATAGAGTGACTGGAACACCTCGCTGCCGTCCTGGCCAGAGCGCGTGTACTGCTCATACTCGATCTCTTCCCGGTAGGTGCGCTTGAACCACAGGTGTCCGGTCGCATCCAGAGCGCTTATCTCCAGCACCAGGCGCTCGCCATCGGACTCCAGGATGGTGCCAAGCACCCGCAGTTCGCTGCCCGCGGTGTCCCGCGGCACCAGTCGTACGGCACCCCAGTAACCGGTGCCTTCCATGGTAGTGCGCAGCTGTTCGGGCAGGTATCGGGCCTCGGCCGCGCGGATGTCCATGGACAGTCCCAGGGCCTTGTCCTTGTCTTCCGGAAGTGCGCCCGGATCGAACAGCTCCACCCAGACATCCAGCAGTTGATCTTCGGGCAGCTCGGTGACGGCCTTGTTCAGGGGCACCACGCCGTCGACTGTGCGTGCCGGCCCCAGCGTGCTGCAGCCATGCAGCAGCGCGAGCAGCAGCAATAACAGCAGGCGGTTGTGAAATCTCCCGGCCATGGTATTCATCAGCGTGTGCCCTGCTTGTACTTGCGGTATTCCTCCCAGAGCTTCTTCTTCAGCTCGGGGTCAGTCTCCTTCTCGGCGGCCTCGCGCAGCTGCCGCGCCACCACGTCATCATCACTGCCATCCGGAATATCCGCCGGTGTCCCCTGCCTGCCAGCCTGACGCTGTGCTCCGGGACCCGCCCCGTCACCGCGGCTGGTACTGCCGTCACTGCCATCTTCCGCCTCCGCCCCGGATTCACCTTCTGCACCTTCAGCACCTTCAGCACCTTCTGTACCATCAGCCGCACCCGCGCCGCCACCGGCACCCCCTGCGGCATTCGTCATGGGTGCTGCGGCCCTGACGCGTTCCTGTTCGCGCAGCAGCATTTCATCAAACTCACCGAGTCCGGCAAACAGTTCCGCATCCAGGCCCGCAATCTGTTCAGCCAGAGTTTGCTCCCCTGCCTGGTCGATCGCCGCGGGAGCAAGCAGGCGTGGCGGCAGCGACGGACAACCCATATCAGACGGCAGGGGCAATCCGGCACCGGCCAGCGCGACACAGTCCTCGGCTACTCGGCGGTGCAGACGCGCCACATAGGCGGCATAGTCAGCGGCTTCCGCACCACTGAGACTGCCGCGCTGCCGCCGGTCATGAAAATCCTGCTCGGCCGCCAGCATGGCTGCGCGATCGATGCGCAAGCGGGCGAGCAATTGCGCGTAGTCGGCCGCCGCCCCGCAGGCCACCAGCAGCAATCCTGCCGTTAGCAATAACTTGCCGTGCTTCATCGCATAATCCACGTTCCAGATATACCTGCTGCCATGTTAATACGCATGGCATATATATAGGAAACATAACCCGCCAGCTTTACAGGGGAATAGAGCCGGAAATCAGGTGTATCCACAGGCATTTCGCCCGGAATCATGCCCGGGCAACGCCCCGGACTGCACACAACAAGCAACCCTGCTGCGCATTTACAGCTAACCACCCTGCTGCAAACGGTTCATTAATTCTCCAGCAGCACAAATGTAAACAATTGTAGCAACCGCTCCCTTCGCCGGGCGGACGGTCAATACCATGAATGAAATGGCTCTTCCCCTGATTGCGTGGGTAACTTAATCAATTCAGGCGAGAAACATGCCTTCTGATGGCAAGTTTGCTGGCCGAATGAATTCGGCCCTACAACGGTAATTTGTCCTTCCGATTTGGTGGGACCAATGAAATAAACCCCAACCTACCCAACCCGTAGGGCGCAATAGCGCAGCGTATTGCGCCGCATGCCCAACCCAATCATATGAATAACCCGCCCACTCTCGCAGGGCGCAATAGCGCAGCGTATTGCGCCGCATGACCCAGCCCAGCCATATGAATAACCCGCCCACTCTCGCAGGGCGCAATAGCGCAGCGTATTGCGCCGCATGACCCAGCCCAATCATATGAATAACCCGCCCACTCCCGCAGGGCGCAATAGCGCAGCGTAGTGCGCCGCATGACCCAGCCCAATCATATGAATATCCCGCCCACTCTCGCAGGGCGCAATAGCGCAGCGTAGTGCGCCGCATGACCCAGCCCAGTCATATGAATAACCCGCCCACTCTCGTAGGGCGCAATAGCGCAGCGTATTGCGCCGCATGAGACCTCCACCCCAACCTGCGCGCCAAAAAAAACCGGGCAATGCCCGGTTTTTATTAGCTCACGCGTTTCGAGCAGTCAGCTTGTGCACCCGGTTCAGGTACTCTCACCTTCCGGTTCGGGGCGGTCAACCAGCTCAACATATGCCATCGGGGCATTGTCACCGGTACGGAAACCGGTCTTGAGTATGCGCAGGTAGCCACCCGGCCGTTCCCGGTAACGGGGACCGAGTTCGTTGAACAGTTTGGTTACGACAGCGCGGTCACGCAGGCGACTGAAGGCGACCCGGCGCTTGTGCACGGTGTCGTTCTTGGCCATGGTGATCAGGGGCTCGGCCACACGCCGCAACTCCTTGGCCTTCGGCAAAGTGGTCTTGATGACTTCATGCTGCAACAGCGATACAGCCATGTTCTGAAACATGGCCTTGCGGTGCGTGCTGTTACGGTTTAACTGCCGTCCTGATTTACGATGGCGCATTATCCTGTTCCTGTAACTTGCCTAGGCTCCGACTGCTTCGGAGTCTTTCAGGCTGGCCGGAGGCCAGTTCTCCAGACGCATGCCAAGCGACAGGCCTTTGGTCGCGAGCACGTCCTTGATTTCGGTAAGCGACTTCTTGCCCAGGTTCGGAGTTTTGAGCAACTCCACTTCGGTGCGCTGGATAAGATCGCCGATAAAAAATATGTTCTCTGCCTTGAGGCAATTGGCTGAACGAACCGTCAATTCGAGGTCATCAACCGAACGCAGCAATACCGGGTCGATATCGGCCACAGCCGTCGTGGGCAGCTCTTCGGTACTGGCCTGCAGATCGACAAATGCAGACAGCTGATCCTGCAGGATCGTGGCTGCATACCGGATGGCCTCCTCCGGATCGATACTGCCATTGGTTTCGATATCGATGATCAGCTTGTCCAGGTCTGTCCGCTGCTCGACACGCGCGCGGTCAACATTGTAGGAAACCCGGTTTACCGGACTGAATGACGCATCCAGTTTCAGGCTGCCGATCGCCTGTCCCTCGAGCTCATCAGTCATGCGCTGCGTCGCCGGCTGATAACCACGACCTTTCTTGACCTTGAGTCGCATGGACAACTCACCGGCCTTGGTCAGGTTGGCGATGACAAATTCAGGGTTGATAACCTCGATATCGTGATCCAGCGTGATATCACCGGCCGTCACGGGACCGGGACCTTTTTTCTGCAATGTCAGGGTCGCTTCATCGCGGTTATGCATGCGCAATGACACCTGCTTCAGGTTCAGCAGGATATCGATCACATCTTCCTGCACCCCCTCGAGAGTGGAGTACTCGTGCAACACACCCTCGATTTCTGCCTCGGTGATGGCGCTGCCCGGCATGGATGAAAGCAGGATACGGCGTAGTGCGTTACCCAAAGTATGCCCGAAACCCCGCTCCAGCGGTTCCAGTGTTACCCTGGCATGCATTTCGATAACAGTCTGAACGTCGACGATACGCGGCTTCAGAAATTCGGTGACTTTTCCAGGCATGAAAAACCTCTCAGGTATTACTTAGAATACAATTCGACAATCAGATGTTCATTGATATCTGCCGGCAGTTCACCACGTTCCGGTCTTGACTTGTAGACACCTTCCATTTTTTTAACATCTACATCGATCCAGTCCGCGATCCCGCGTTGCTGGGCGAGATCAATGGCAGACTGTATGCGAATCTGTTTGCGTGCCTTTTCATTAATAGCAACAACATCGCTCGGCGCCACCTGGTAGGAGGGTATGTTGACCCGTGTGCCATTGACACTGATGCCGTTGTGGCGAACCAGCTGACGTGCTTCGCTGCGCGAGGACGCAAAGCCCATGCGGTAAACGACATTGTCCAGCCGGCCTTCGAGGATCTGCAACAGGATTTCACCGGTTGCGCCCTTGCTGCTCGCGGCTGCCTTGTAATAATTGCGGAACTGGTTTTCCAGAACTCCATATATGCGGCGCAGTTTCTGCTTTTCGCGCAACTGGGTGGCATAGTCTGATAACCGGGTACGACGCTGACCATGCTGACCGGGAGGAAAGGGGCGATTTTCAATCGCGCACTTCGCCGTGTAGCATTTCTCACCCTTGAGATAGAGCTTGCCGCCTTCACGACGACACTGGCGGCATTTGGAACCTATATACTTGGCCATCTGTTGTTTCCTTTCCTAGACGCGGCGCTTTTTGGGCGGCCGGCAACCGTTATGCGGTATCGGCGTCACGTCTGTAATATTTGTGATCTGAAAACCGACATTGTTCAGGGCGCGCACAGCAGACTCGCGACCCGGACCCGGACCCTTGACCTCAACCTCGAGGTTCTTCAGTCCGTATTCCTTCACCATTTGACCAACGCGTTCCGCCGCAACCTGTGCCGCGAAAGGGGTACTCTTGCGTGAACCGCGAAAGCCGGAACCACCCGATGTGGCCCACCCGAGGGCATTACCCTGACGGTCGGTGATTGTGATGATGGTATTGTTGAATGACGCATGAACATGAGCGATTCCGTCGGAAACGTCCCGCTTGATTTTCTTGCGTACTTTAGTTGCAGCTTTGGCCATGCATGTCTTCCAGATACAGGATCAGTTGATAAATAAAAAAACGGTTATTTGCGAATCGGGCGCCGTGGCCCCTTGCGTGTCCGTGCGTTCGTCTTGGTACGCTGGCCGCGCAGCGGCAAACCGCGGCGATGCCGGATACCGCGATAGCAGCCCAGGTCCATCAGCCGCTTGATATTCATTGAAAGCGTACGGCGCAAGTCACCTTCAATGGTGTATTTGGCAACCTGGTTGCGCACCACTTCGATCTCGGCCTCGGTGAGGTCCTTTATTTTCGTATCACCGCTGATGCCGCTGGCCGCGCAAATCTTGCGTGCCGTGCTGCGCCCGATACCATATATTCCCTTCAGGGCGATTTCCGCATGCTTGTGCGGTGCTATGTTAATACCGGCAATACGAGCCATCTAGATAATCTCCAGCGCTATCCCATCGAAGCGCGATGCGAAAAGCACGCTAGCATAGCCGTTGATGGGTAATAAATCAAACACAAAGCACAGCCTGCGCGCTCACCCAGGCCCGGCGCGATGTGTCAATAAATATCTTATTTTCAATGTCTTGCACAATAGCCGCAAATACTCAGCCCTGGCGCTGCTTGTGGCGACCATCCTTGCAGATGACCCGCACCACACCCTTGCGCCGTACGACCTTGCAGTTGCGACAAATACGCTTGACTGATGCACGCACTTTCATTGCATTTACCTCTTGTTAATCCATGTGCCGGCCGGGTCACCGCAGCAGGCCGGTCCGCCCGTGACCCTGCAGATTGGCCTTCTTCATCAGGCCACTGTACTGATGCGACACCAGGTGATTCTGCACCTGGGCCATAAAATCCATGGTCACGACCACGATAATCAGCAAGGACGTCCCGCCAAAATAAAACGGTACGTTCCAGTAAAGAATCAGGAACTCCGGCATCAGACAAACCAGGGTGATGTATATCGCACCTCCGGTTGTCAACCGCGTCATGACCCCGTCGATATATTTCATCGTTTGTTCGCCCGGCCGTATACCCGGGATAAATGCGCCTGACTTTTTCAGATTATCCGCAGTATCCTTGGCATTGAAGACCAGTGCCGTGTAGAAAAAGCAGAAGAACACGATCGCCAGGGCATAGAACACGACATACAACGGCTGGCCCGGCGACAGCGTTGCCGAGATATCCCTTAACCAGCCCATCCCCTCATTACTGCCCACCCAGCTCCCCATGGTTGCCGGGAAAAGAATAATACTGGATGCAAAAATAGGCGGTATAACACCGGCCATATTGACCTTCAGTGGCAAGTGCGTACTCTGGGCCGCGTACACCTTGCGGCCTTGCTGCCGTTTGGCATAATTTACCGTTATGCGCCGCTGACCACGCTCCACGAAGACCACGAAAGCCGTCACCGCCAGTATCAATGCGAACAGAATCAGTATGGTGAGCGGATTCATCTCACCGGTACGTGCCAGCTCCAGAGTGCCGCCGATTGCCGACGGCAGGCCGGCGACGATACCTGAAAAGATAATAATCGAGATGCCGTTACCGACGCCCCGTTCCGTTACCTGCTCGCCCAGCCACATCAGGAATATTGTGCCCGTGACCAGCGTAACGATCGCCGTCATTACGAATCCGGGCCCCGGGTTCAATACCAGGTTGCTGCCGGCCATCTGCTGACCCTGCAGGGCAGTAGAAATTCCGAATGCCTGCATGGTTGCCAGGGCAACCGTACCGTAGCGGGTATATTGCGTTATCTTGTGACGCCCTGCTTCACCGCCTTCCTTCTTGAGCTGTTCCAGTGACGGGACCGTCACCGACAACAGGTTCATGATAATCGAGGCGGAGATATAGGGCATGATGCCGAGCGCGAAAATGGACAGTCGTTCAAGCGCGCCGCCGGAAAACATATTGAACATTTCCAGGATGGTTCCGCGCTGCTGCTCAACGAGTGCGGCGAGCACCTGGGGATCGATACCGGGTAGCGGAATAAACGTGCCAATCCGGAAAACGATGATGGCACCAATGACGAAAAAGAGCCGCTGGCGCAGCTCTTTCATCTGCCCGATATCAGAGGCAGCACCCGAAATAGTTGAACCGATAGCCATTTAGTCCTCGATCCTGCCTCCGGCGGCTTCAATTGCAGCGCGCGCACCCCGGGTCACCTGAATACCTTTCAGAGTGACGGCCTTGTCAATCGAGCCGGATGCAATCACCTTGACGCGCAGGATCTGGCGGGAAACCAGATTGGCCTGCTTCAGGGCATCCAGGTCGATTACATCGGCATTGACCAGCGCCAGTTCATGCAGACGCAGTTCATCTATATGGCGGGACTTGCGCGAGCTGAAACCAACCTTCGGCAGACGCCGCTGCAGCGGCATCTGGCCGCCTTCAAAACCCACCTTGTGGAATCCGCCGGCGCGTGATTTCTGACCCTTGTGTCCCCGGCCACCGGTCTTGCCGAGGCCGGAACCAATACCCCGGCCAGCACGCTTGCCAACCTTTTTACTTCCGGCTGCCGGTTTTAATGTATTGAGACGCATTGTCTAATCCTCGATCCTGAGCATGTAGGAGACCTTGTTGATCATGCCACGCACTTCAGGCGTGTCATTCAGCTCCACGGTATGACGAATCCGGCGCAGACCCAGGCCGCGCATGGTGTCTTTGTGGCTTTGCAGCCGCCCATGGGAACTCTTGGTCTGGGTTACCCTGATCTTGTTTGAATCAGCCATGACTTATTCCATTATTTCCGCGATTGACTTGCCACGCTTGCTCGCCACTTCCTCCGGTGAGCGCATGTCCTCGAGACCTTTCATGGTCGCACGCAGTACGTTGATCGGGTTGTTTGAACCGATGCACTTGGCAAGCACATCATGTACACCAACCACTTCGAAAACCGCACGCATGGCACCTCCGGCAATAATTCCGGTACCTTCCGAAGCCGGCTGCATGTAAACCTTCGCAGCGCCATGACGGGCAGTGATCGGATATTGCAACGTGCCACCCTTGAGATTGACCGTCTTCATGTTCTTGCGCGCGGATTCCATGGCCTTTTGAATGGCGACAGGCACTTCGCGGGCCTTGCCATACCCGAAACCGACCCGCCCTTCACCATCACCGACAACCGTCAGTGCTGTGAAACCGAACTGGCGGCCACCTTTAACGACTTTGGCGACACGATTGACGGTGACCAGCTTCTCCAGAAGACCATCACCCTGTGCCTGCGCGTCTGCTCTAGACATAACTAAAAACCCTTAATCAGAATTCGAGCCCGTTCTCGCGGGCAGAGTCGGCCAGTGCCTTTACACGACCGTGGTATTTGAAACCGGAGCGGTCAAAGGCCACCCGGTTTATTCCGGCTGCCTTCGCCCGTTCTGCGACTGTCTTGCCGACAATCATTGCAGCCTCGGAACCACCGGTGGTTTTTACATTCTTGCGCACTTCACCATCCAGCGTTGATGCACTGGCCAGTACCCGGTCACCTTCCGGTGAAATAATCTGGGCATAGATATGCCGCGGGGTACGATGGATACACAAACGGTTGGCACCAAGCTTCCGGATGTGTGCCCGTGCCTTGCGGGCGCGACGTAAACGTGAATCTTTCTTGTCCATAATAATTTTGCCTACTTCTTCTTGGCTTCTTTACGAACCACAATTTCATCCGAGTAACGAACGCCCTTGCCCTTATAAGGCTCCGGCGGACGATAAGCGCGAATTTCTGCAGCCACCTGCCCCACTTGCTGCTTGTCATTACCCGAGATAACAATCTCGGTTTGACTCGGTGTCTCCGCAGTCACACCCTCAGGCAGGCTGTAGTCGATCGGATGGGAAAAACCCAGGGTCAAGTTGAGAACCTTGCCCTTTGACTGGGCACGGTATCCGACACCGACCAGCTCCAGTTTCTTCTGAAACCCTTCACTGACGCCGACCACCATATTGCTGATGACCGCCCGGGTGGTCCCCGCCAGCGCCACCGCTGACTTGGATTCATCACGTGGCTTGAAATTCAGCTCGCCATCGGCCTGTGTCATTTCGACCAGGGCATGGATATTATGCTCGAGCGTCCCTTTGGGACCCTTCACAGTTACCTGTTGACCATTCTCCCTGATCTCGATGGAGGCAGGCACAGGTACCGGTTGTTTTGCAATTCTGGACATGTTGTTACCCGGTTCAGCTCACGATACAAAGTATTTCGCCGCCTTCACCTGCGGCGCGTGCTTGGCGATCACTCATCACACCCTTGGATGTGGATATAATGGCTATACCCAGACCACCCTGGACGCTCGGCATCTCGCCCTTGCCCTTGTAGAGACGCAGCCCCGGGCGGCTCGAACGCTTGATCTTTTCGATCACTGGTCTGCCATCGTGATACTTGAGGTCAACTGTCAATACAGCCTTGTTGTCCTGATCCGCTGTTGAATAGTCCTTGATAAAGCCCTCATCCTTCAGGACCTGTGCTATTGCGCATTTCAGCCTGGAGGACGGCATGGAGACATCCACCTTGCTGGCGGACTGTCCGTTACGGATACGCGTCAACATATCAGCTATGGGGTCTGTCATCATAATTCAGCACCAAGATTGCAGACACAAGGCACAAGCACGCTCATTGCGAAGCCACTTCTACCTGTTTCTGAAAAATCATTCATATTCATACTCGATTAAACCGATACCCGCATCACCGATGCCGGTATCCCGTAAATGCATCCCTACCAGCTTGCCTTGACCAAACCCGGCACGTCGCCGCGCATTGCCGCTTCACGCAGTTTGTTGCGGGACAAACCGAATTTTCGATAGTAGCCATGCGGGCGTCCGGTAACACGGCAGCGATTACGACCGCGTGTCGGACTGGCATCGCGCGGCAACATCTGCAGTTTCAGCTGCGCATCAAAACGTTCTTCAAACGTGCTGCCGGGATTCTTGATAATCGCCTTCAAGCGCGTACGTTTGACTGAATATTTCTTCACCGTACGGGTACGCTTGTTTTCGCGGGCTATCATGGAGTTCTTTGCCATAATTCTTTTTACCTCAACGCCGGAACGGGAAATTGAACGCAGCCAGCAGGGCGCGGCCTTCCTCGTCCGTCTTCGCAGTGGTTGTAAATGTTATATCCATACCGCGTAACGCATCGATCTTGTCGTAGTCGATCTCGGGAAAGATGATTTGCTCACGCACACCCATACTGTAGTTACCGCGACCATCGAAAGACTTCGTACTCATGCCACGGAAGTCGCGAATACGCGGGATCGCAATACTGATCAAGCGGTCGAGAAACTCGTACATTTTCTCCCTGCGCAACGTTACCTTGCAGCCGACAGGCCAGCCTTCACGCACCTTGAAGCCGGCAACGGACTTGCGCGCCATGTTGACGACGGGCTTTTGACCGGCAATTCTGGTCATATCTTCAACTGCATGCTCCATAATCTTGCGGTCGGCAACTGCTTCGCCGACACCCATATTCAGGGTGATCTTGGTCAAACGCGGGAGCTCCATTACGTTCTTGTAACTGTACTGCTCCATGAGCTTACTGGTTACCGTGTCCCGGTAATAATCTTGTAGCCTGGTCATAGCCTTATACCACCAATCAGATATCCACAACTTCAGAAGTTGATTTGAAAAAACGCACCTTGCGCCCGTCTTCCAGGTACTTGAATCCAACCCGGTCACCCTTGCTGGTTTGCGGGTTGTACAGCATGACATTGGAAGGATGAATCGACATTTCCTTTTCGATGATCCCGCCAGGCACGCCCCGGTTCGGATTCGGCTTGGTGTGCCGCTTGACCATATTGACATCGGACACGACCAGGCGGCCATCAGGCATGACTCGCAGCACACTGCCGCGCTTGCCCTTGTCCTTGCCGGCGGTCACGATGACATCATCACCTTGTTTGATCCTGTTCATGGTCCCTTCCTACAGTACTTCGGGTGCGAGCGAGATGATTTTCATAAAACGTTCACTGCGCAGTTCACGTGTGACCGGGCCAAAAATACGCGTGCCGATCGGTTGCAGCTGGTTATTGAGCAGAACCGCCGCATTCCCGTCAAAACGAATCAGCGAGCCATCGCTGCGACGTACACCCTTGCGGGTTCTGACCACCACGGCACTGTAGACCTCACCCTTCTTTACCTTGCCGCGCGGTATGGCTTCTTTCACACTGACCTTGATAATGTCACCAATGTGCGCGTAGCGGCGGTGCGAACCGCCCAGAACCTTGATGCACTGAAGACGGCGGGCCCCGCTGTTGTCGGCCACATCAAGATTGGTTTGCATTTGTATCATGCTGGCATTCCGTTTATATCGTTAAATTCTGCAAACGGGCGCTTATTCGCCGCGACCGACAATTTCCACCAACCGCCATGACTTTGTTTTCGAAATCGGGCGGCATTGTTCAATGCTGACCATGTCACCTTCCTGGCAGACATTATCAACATCATGTATGTGCAGTTTTGTCGAACGACGAATGTACTTGCCGTACACGGGATGTTTCACCTTGCGCTCAATCAATACAACTGCCGACTTGTCCATCTTGTTGCTGACGACCGTGCCGGTGACAGTACGTGCTGTTTTTTCTGCATCGCTCATGATACGTCACCTGCCCTGATCTTTTCATTGATAATCGTATGTATTCTGGCAATGTCCTTGCGCACCTTGCCAATCTGGTCCGGTCTGGAGAGTTGACCCGTACCACGCTGCATGCTCAGATTGAATTTTTCACGCAGCCGCTCATGCAACTCCATTTTGAGTTCAGCTACTGATTTGGTTCTGAGTTCCGCCGCATTCATCACAATACCGTCCTCGCCACAAAAGCCGTCTTGAATGGCAGTTTTGCCGCTGCAAGCTTGAATGCCTCGCGGGCAATATCCTCGCTTACACCCTCGATTTCATAGATCACTCGACCCGGTTGTATCTGGGCAATCCAGTATTCAACATTGCCCTTGCCCTTGCCCTGGCGAACCTCGATCGGCTTTTTGGTCACCGGTACGTCCGGGAACACACGAATCCATATTTTCCCGCCGCGTTTCACATGGCGCGTGATCGTGCGTCGGGCCGCCTCGATCTGACGCGCGGTCAGACGCCCGCGTGCCGTTGCTTTCAGCGCATACTCGCCGAAACTGACCTTTCCACCGCGCACTGCCAGGCCACGATTGCGTCCTTTTTGCTGCTTGCGGAATTTTGTTTTCTTGGGCTGTAACATAAATCCACTCCGCTATCAGGAAGCCGCCTGGCGAGCACTTTCGGCTTCTGATTGCTGCTCAATCCTTTCAAAAATCTCGCCCTTGAAGATCCATACCTTCACGCCAATCACGCCATACGTCGTGTTAGCTTCTGCAGTACCATAATCGATGTCGGCACGCAGGGTATGCAATGGCACACGGCCTTCCCGGTACCATTCAGAACGTGCAATCTCGGCACCGTTCAAACGACCACCGACATTTATCTTGATGCCCTCGGCACCGATACGCATGGCGTTGCTGACAGCGCGCTTCATCGCGCGCCGGAACATTATGCGGCGCACCAGTTGCTGGGCGACACTTTCCGCCACCAGAGTCGCATCCAGTTCCGGCTTGCGTATTTCCTCGACGTTGATACTCACCGGAACACCCATGCGCGTTGACACTTCCTTGCGCAACCGGTCGATATCCTCGCCTTTCTTGCCGATCACGATTCCCGGGCGCGCTGTATGTATCGTAATCACGGCATTGTGAGCCGGACGCGAAATCTGCACGCGACTGACAGAGGCCTGCGCCAGGCGCTGCCTGATAAATTCACGGATCTCGAGGTCCATGTTCAGATAATCAGCATAGTCCTTTGAGTCGGCATACCAGGTCGACGTCCAGTCCTTGACGATACCGAGTCGAATACCCGTTGGATGTACTTTTTGGCCCATACCTTTCTATTCGCCTCTGCCTGTTGACTTAAACGTCACCCACCGTGACGGTGATGTGACTGTTGCGTTTCAGGATCCGTGTACCGCGCCCCTTGGCGCGCGCACGGAACCGCTTCAGGGTGCGTCCTTCGTTGACAAAAACTGCCGCAACCTTTAATTCATCTATATCAGCGCCTTCATTATGCTCGGCATTGGCAATTGCCGATTCCAGCACCTTGCGCAGCATGCCGGCAGCTTTTTTGGGACTGAATGTCAGCACATTCAACGCCTTTTCAACCGGAAGTCCGCGCACCTGGTCAGCGACCAAACGGCACTTCTGCGGCGAAATCCGCGCATGTTTCAATGTCGAACTGACCTGCATCTCTATACCCCTTTACTTGGCCTTGCGATCCGCAACATGACCGCGAAACAGCCGCGTCAGCGCGAACTCGCCAAGCTTGTGTCCAACCATATTCTCATTAATCAGCACCGGTACATGCTGGCGTCCGTTATGAATGGCGATAGTCAATCCGACCATATCCGGCACGACCATGGAACGCCGCGACCAGGTCTTGATCGGACGCTTGCTGTTCGTGGCTACCGCCTCGTCCACCTTTTTCTGCAGGTGGGTATCAATAAACGGACCCTTTCTTATAGAACGTGGCACTGTCACTAATCCTCTTTAAATTATTTCTGGTTACGACGTCTGATAATCATGTTGTCAGTACGTTTGTTCTTGCGGGTACGGTAGCCCTTTGCCGGGGTGCCCCAGGGGCTGACCGGATGGCGCCCGCCGGAAGTGCGCCCTTCACCACCACCATGCGGATGATCGACCGGGTTCATCGCAACACCGCGTACCGTCGGGCGCACACCGCGCCAGCGGCTGGCGCCGGCCTTTCCCAGCGAGCGCAGGTTATGCTCCGAGTTGCCGACCTCACCGATGGTGGCATGACAATCAGCCTGTATCTTGCGCATTTCACCGGAACGCAGCCGCAAGGTGGCATGGTCTCCTTCACGGGCGACCAGCTGGGCACTGCTGCCGGCACTGCGGGCAATTTGTCCACCCTTGCCGGGCTTCATCTCGATGTTATGCACCTGTGTGCCCACCGGGATATTGCGCAGTGGCATGGCATTACCCGGCTTGATCGGCGCATCACTGCCATTGCGGATCTCGGCACCGGCCTTCACACCCTTCGGCGCCAGGATATAGCGGCGCTCGCCATCTGCGTACAAAAGCAGGGCGATATGTGCCGAGCGGTTCGGATCATACTCGATCCGTTCGACAGTTGCCGGCACGATCATCTTGTTGCGCTTGAAATCCATGACACGATAGCGCTGCTTGTGGCCACCACCACGATGCCGCGTCGTAATCCGGCCGGCGTTGTTACGGCCGCCATTCTTGCTCTTTGACGCAACCAGCGCAGCATGCGGCTCGCCTTTATGCAGGTCGGGTGTAACGACCTTGACCACAAAGCGGCGTCCCGCCGATGTTGGTTTGGATTTTACAATTGCCATCTTCTGTTCCTTGCGTCGCAGTCAGCGCCCGAAAACGCCTTACTCCGCTCCCATAAAATCGATATCATGACCTTCCGCGAGCGTCACGTAGGCCTTTTTCCAGTCGGCACGCTTGCCCGCAGTCTGGCCGAAACGCTTCGTCTTGCCGCGCATGTTAAGGATCTGCACTCCATCTACCTTGACGTCGAACATCAGTTCAACTGCCTTCCGTATTTCAGGCTTGCTTGCATCCGTCATGACCTTGAATATGAACTGGCGATTCGCATCCGCGACCCGCGTGCCCTTCTCGGAAACGATCGGTGCCAGCAGCACCTTCATCAAGCGCTCCTGATTCATTTCAGGCGCTCCTCGATCTGTTTCAGTGCAGCAGTTGTAATCAGCACCTTTTCAAAACCGACCAGACTAACCGGATCGGCATCATCCGGATCACATACAGCAACATGCGGCAGGTTGCGCGCGGCCAGAAACAGGTTGTCATCAGGAGCCTCGGTGACGATCAGGACATTATCCAGTCCGAGTTCACCGAGTTTGGCTGCCAGCTCCCTGGTCTTCGGCGCATCGACGCCGAATGTGTCCACTGCAACCATACGATCCTGACGAACCAGCTCGGAAAGAATCGACCGCATGGCGGCACGATACATTTTGCGGTTAATCTTCTGCGAATAATCGCGCGTACGCGCGGCAAACGTCTGCCCGCCACCGCGGAAGATAGGACTGCGAATGGTACCTGCGCGCGCGCGGCCTGTACCCTTCTGCCGCCACGGCTTGGCGCCACCGCCACTGACTTCCGAGCGGGTCTTTTGACCAACCGTTCCTGCACGGGCACCCGCGAGACAGGCTGTAACAACCTGATGAACCAGCGCCTCCCTGAACGCCTGACCGAACGTATCGTCCGACAGTTGCACGGAACCGGAACCTTGTAGCTGAAATTCCATCATTCTACTCCTAACGCGCCTTTACCACCGGACGAACGATGACATCACCACCCTTCGCACCGGGAATAGCACCCTTGACCAGCAACAGGTTGCGCTCTGTATCAATCCGCACGACTTCCAGGTTCTGGGTACTGCGCCTGACATTACCCATATGGCCCGACATTTTCTTGCCCTTGAAAACACGCCCGGGGGTCTGGCACTGACCGATCGAGCCGGGGGCACGATGTGAAAGTGAGTTGCCATGCGTCGCATCCTGCATGTGGAAGTTATGGCGCTTAACCACACCTGCAAAGCCTTTGCCGATGGTCGTGCCGGTCACATCCACATGCTGGCCTTCCTCGAAAACATCCACCTTGATTTCGCTGCCCACTTCGATATCCGCACCTTCATCATCAGCCAGGCGGAACTCCCAGAGGCCACGGCCGGCTTCTGTTCCGGCCTTGGCGAAATGTCCGACCATTGGTTTACTCACGCGGGATGCACGCCGCGCACCCGTTGTCACCTGCAGCGCACGATAACCGTCTTGCTCCCGGGTCTTGACCTGGGTCACACGGTTCGGATCAACCGATATGACAGTCACGGGCACCGACACGCCATCTTCCCTGAAGATACGAGTCATGCCAGCCTTGCGTCCAACCAGTCCGATAGTCATTGGTATTTATCCGGTTAAATTAGTTAATTCAGTTAATTCAGTTCAGCTTGATCTGCACATCCACACCAGCGGCAAGATCCAGCTTCATCAGTGCATCCACGGTCTTGTCCGTCGGATCAACGATATCCATCAGGCGCTTGTGCGTCCGGATCTCGTACTGGTCCCGCGCATCCTTGTTGACATGCGGCGATATCAGCACCGTAAAGCGCTCCTTGCGGGTCGGCAGCGGGATTGGCCCCCGGACCTGCGCACCTGTACGCCTCGCTGTCTCTACAATTTCAGCCGCCGACTGGTCGATCAGGCGATGATCGAAGGCCTTGAGACGGATCCGGATTCTCTGGTTGCTCATAATAATTTTTCACAAGTTAGCTGTAGGAGCGGCCTCCTGGCCGCGATCTGCGTCAGCGTTACGCGCTTCGCGGCCAGGAGGCCGCTCCTACATAATTAATCATTCAAGAATCTTCGACACCACACCGGCGCCGACTGTACGGCCACCTTCACGTATCGCAAAACGCAGCCCGTCTTCCATCGCAATCGGCGCAATCAGCGATACCGTCATCTTCACGTTATCTCCCGGCATCACCATCTCCACACCCTCCGGCAAATCACAGGCCCCGGTCACGTCCGTCGTGCGAAAATAAAACTGCGGACGATAACCATTGAAAAACGGCGTGTGCCGACCACCCTCGTCCTTGCTCAGAATATACACTTCACATTCAAACTTCGTGTGCGGCGTGATCGATCCCGGCTTCGCCAGTACCTGACCGCGCTCCACCTCTTCACGCTTCGTGCCGCGCAGCAACACACCCACGTTGTCTCCCGCACGACCCTCGTCCAGCAGCTTGCGAAACATCTCCACACCCGTGCAGGTCGTCTTCAGCGTGTCCTTGATACCCACAATCTCGATCTCGTCGCCAACCTTCACGATGCCCCGCTCAATCCGTCCCGTCACCACCGTGCCGCGACCGGATATCGAAAATACATCCTCCACCGGCATCAGAAAATCACCGTCTATCGCACGCTCCGGCTCCGGAATGTACTTGTCCATCTCCTCCACCAGCTTCACGATCGACGGCACACCAATCTCGCTGGTGTCACCCTCCAGCGCCTTCAGCGCCGATCCCGTCACAATCGGCGTGTCGTCACCCGGAAAATCGTAACTGTCCAGCAACTCGCGGATCTCCATCTCCACCAGCTCCAGCAGCTCCGCGTCGTCAACCTGGTCCGCCTTGTTCATGTACACCAATATATACGGCACACCCACCTGCCGTGACAGCAGAATGTGCTCCCGCGTCTGCGGCATCGGGCCGTCCGCTGCACTCACCACCAGGATCGCCCCGTCCATCTGCGCCGCACCCGTGATCATGTTCTTCACGTAGTCCGCGTGCCCCGGACAGTCCACGTGCGCATAGTGACGGTTCGGCGACTCGTACTCCACGTGCGCCGTCGCAATCGTGATCCCGCGCTCCCGTTCCTCCGGTGCATTGTCAATCTGATCGTACGCCTTGAACTCGCCACCCTGCAGCTCCGCCATCACCTTCGTGATCGCCGCCGTCAGCGTCGTCTTGCCATGATCCACGTGCCCGATCGTTCCTACGTTCACATGCGGCTTCGTTCTTTCAAATTTTTCCTTGGACACGACTTTATACCTCGTTACTTGTCAGATGATTTATCAGGATGCTTTCTTGATAACGGCGTCTGCAATACTCGCCGGTGCTTCATTGTACTTCTCGAATTCCATTGAATAGGTCGCACGGCCCTGTGTTGCGGAACGCAGGTCAGTGGCATAACCGAACATCTCCGCCAGCGGCACTTCGGCACGAATTATCTTGCCGCTGGGACTGTCATCCATACCCTGGGTGATACCGCGGCGACGGTTCAGGTCGCCCATCACGTCGCCCAGATAGTCTTCCGGTGTTACCACCTCCACTTTCATCATGGGCTCGAGCAGGACCGGGGAAGCCTTCATGGCGCCTGCCTTGAAGGCCATGGAGCCGGCGATCTTGAAGGCCATTTCGCTGGAATCGACGTCATGGTAGGAACCGTCGTACAGGGTGACCTTGACATCAACTACCGGGTAACCGCCGATGACGCCGTTTTGCATCTGTTCCTGGACGCCCTTGTCCACCGACGGAATGTATTCCCTCGGTACCACACCACCGACGATTTCATTGTCGAACTCGTAACCGTTACCCGTTTCCTGCGGCTCGAGCTTCAGCCAGACATGACCATACTGGCCACGACCACCGGACTGGCGCACGAACTTGCCTTCCTGCTCGACCGATTTGCGAATGGTCTCGCGGTAAGCCACCTGCGGCGCACCGACATTGGCTTCAACGCTGAATTCACGCTTCATACGGTCAACGATGATTTCCAGGTGCAGTTCACCCATACCGGAAATAATGGTCTGGCCGGACTCTTCATCCGTATGTACCCGGAATGACGGATCTTCCTTTGCCAGTTTCTGCAGGGCGATACCCATTTTTTCCTGGTCCGCCTTGGTCTTCGGCTCAACCGCCACCGAAATGACCGGTTCCGGAAACTCCATGCGTTCCAGGGTAATTACACTGTTCTGGTCACACAGGGTGTCACCGGTCGTAACGTCCTTGAGGCCGACTGCCGCGGCGATATCACCGGCGCGTACTTCCTTGATTTCCTCACGGCTGTTGGAATGCATCTGCAGAATGCGCCCGATACGTTCTTTCTTTCCCTTGACCGGATTGAATACGGAGTCGCCGGACTTCAGCACGCCGGAATAGACGCGGAAAAAGGTCAGGTTGCCGACAAACGGATCAGTTGCAATCTTGAATGCCAAAGCGGCAAACGGCTCCGTGTCGGCGGCCTGGCGTGTCGCCTCGGTCTCTTCAGCATCATCCAGAATGCCCGTGATTGGCGGCACATCAACCGGGGATGGCATGAAGTACACAATGGCATCGAGCATCGCCTGCACGCCCTTGTTCTTGAAGGCAGAGCCGCACAGCGCCGGGACAATTTCATTGGCAAGCGTACGGGCACGGAGACCTGCGCGGATCTCGTCCTCTGCCAGATCACCCGAATCGAGGTATTTATCCATCAACTCCTCGGTTGATTCCGCGGCCGCTTCGACCATGTGCTCACGCCATTTCTTGCAGATATCCAGCATATCAGCGGGGATTTCGGATGCTTCGTAGGTCACACCCATGTCTGCGTCATTCCAGTAGATCGCCTTCATACGAATCAGGTCAACGACGCCCTTGAAGTTTTCCTCGGCGCCAATCGGCAATTGCAGCGGCACCGGGTTGGCACCCAGCCGCGCCTTTATTTGATCGATTACCCGCAGAAAATTTGCACCGGCACGGTCCATCTTGTTGACGAAGGCCATGCGCGGCACGTGATATTTATTACCCTGGCGCCAAACGGTTTCCGATTGCGGCTCGACTCCGCCCACCGCACAAAATACTGCGCAGGCACCATCCAGGACGCGCAGTGAACGTTCCACCTCGATGGTGAAATCCACGTGACCGGGTGTATCGATAATGTTGATACGATGCTGGTCGAATTGCTGGTCCATGCCCTGCCAGAAACAGGTTGTCGCAGCCGAGGTAATGGTAATACCGCGCTCCTGCTCCTGTTCCATCCAGTCCATCACGGCCGCGCCGTCATGCACCTCACCGATTTTATGAGACACACCGGTGTAGAACAGGATGCGCTCGGTCGTCGTGGTTTTGCCGGCGTCAATGTGCGCCATAATGCCGACATTCCGGTAACGATCGATTGGTGTGTTACGAGCCACTGTCCTGTTCTGCCTGTATAAACGGTTGTATTCAACTTACCAGCGGTAATGCGAAAAAGCCTTGTTGGCTTCTGCCATGCGATGTGTTTCCTCGCGCTTCTTGACGGCTGAGCCGCGGTTCTCCGCGGCATCCAGCAACTCACCGGCCAGACGCAGCGGCATGGATTTCTCGCTGCGTTTGCGGGCAGCATCAAGCACCCAGCGCATGGCCAGGGTCGTACGCCGGATCGGGCGCACTTCAACCGGCACCTGGTAGGTAGCGCCACCGACACGCCGGGACTTGACCTCGACCATCGGCCGTACATTGTCGAGCGCCTTGTCCAGCACCTCGACCGGGGCTTCGTTACCCTTGCCGGCAATCTGGTCCAGAGCACCGTAGATAATACGCTCCGCAACCGACTTCTTACCGGACTCCATGACCATGTTGATAAACTTGGCCAGCATCAGGTTGCCGTATTTGGGATCGGGCAGAATTTCCCTTGAGCCGATGACTTTTCTTCTGGACATTGCTGATTCTCAATTACAGTTAGTGTGTTTCGTATATCAGGTTTTGGGCCGCTTGGCGCCATACTTCGAGCGCCCCTGGCGACGACTGGTTACGCCGGAGGTGTCGAGGCTGCCACGCACGGTGTGATAGCGCACACCGGGCAGGTCCTTAACACGGCCGCCGCGAATCAGTACCACCGAGTGCTCCTGGAGGTTATGCCCTTCGCCACCGATGTAGGTGGTCACTTCGAAGCCATTCGTCAACCGCACACGGGCAACCTTGCGCAGGGCCGAGTTCGGTTTCTTCGGGGTCGTGGTGTAGACGCGTGTACACACACCCCGTTTCTGCGGGCAAGACTCCAGTGCCGGCACATTACTTTTGTCCCGTTTCCGTGCGCGCGGTTTGCGCACTAACTGATTGATTGTTGTCATAACCCGTAAGACCCTGAAATTTACAGTGAAATTATTCTCTACACCTGAAAACAAACGACAGGCCGGTCACCCGGCCTGTCGACAGAAGCGGAATTCTAAATTCAGGGCTCTGCCCTGTCAAGAACGTTTTTTCACCGCACAGCCCGATCCAGCCTCAGGGCTCCGCGATATCCTCTGTTTTGTCGTCCTCGATCGCATCGACCGCCGCCATTTCCTCGGCGATATCCATAGGCAGGATATTCCGCTGGCGGCGCCGTTCCTCGTGGAAGGCCATGCCGGTCCCGGCCGGGATCAGGCGACCGACGATAACGTTCTCCTTCAACCCGCGCAGACTGTCCCGACTGCCACGGACAGAGGCCTCTGTGAGCACACGGGTGGTCTCCTGGAAGGAGGCAGCCGATATGAAGGATTCCGTCGCCAGTGATGCCTTGGTGATCCCCAGCAGCAGCGGCATAAAAATGGCGGGGTCCTTGCCATCCTTCTCGAGCTTCTCGTTCTCTTCCAGCACACGGACCTTTTCGACCTGCTCGCCCCTGAGAAAACGGCTGTCGCCGGATTGCAGGATCTCGCACTTGCGCAGCATCTGGCGCAGGATCACCTCGATATGCTTGTCGTTGATCTTCACACCCTGCAGGCGATACACGTCCTGGATCTCCTTGACCAGGTACTCTGCCATGGTCGAGGTACCCAGCAGGCGCAGGATATCGTGCGCATTCGGTTCACCATCAACCAGCGTCTCGCCCTTCTCGATATGCTCACCCTCGAATACGGTCACATGACGCCATTTTGGAATCAACTCTTCATGAGATTCGCCGGCGGCATCGGTAATCACTACCCGCTGCTTGCCCTTGGTGTCCTTGCCAAACCCGACGGTACCCGAGATTTCGGCAAGGATGGCGGTCTCTTTCGGCTTGCGTGCCTCGAACAGATCGGCAACGCGCGGCAGACCACCCGTGATATCACGTGTCTTGGAGGATTCCTGCGGTATACGCGCAACCACATCACCCACTTCAACCGTCGCGCCGTCATCCAGACCGATGACTGCACCGGATGGCAAAAAGTACTGGGCATCAAGATCAGTACCGGCGATCTTCACCGGCTTGCCCTTGGCATCCACCAGTTTCACCATCGGACGCAGGTCCTTGCCGAGACTGCCGCGCTGCTTGGGATCGGTAATCACCTGACTGGTGAGGCCGGTAATATCATCCGTACTCTCCTGTACCGACACGCCGTCGACAAAATCACTGAACCTGGCCACACCGGCCACCTCGGTGACAATCGGATGTGTGTGCGGGTCCCAGTTGGCAATCACGCTGCCACCATCCGCCTTGTCGCCATCGGCCGTGCTGATGACCGCACCATAAGGCACCTTGTAGCGTTCACGCTCGCGGCCGAACTCATCCACAATTCCGATCTCGCCGGAACGTGAAACCGCCACCAGATTACCGTTCTTGTTCGTTACCGTTTTCAGGTTATGCAACCGGACAGTACCGCCACCCTTGACCTCGACACTATTGACGGTGGCTGCACGACTGGCAGCGCCGCCGATGTGGAAGGTACGCATGGTCAGCTGTGTCCCCGGCTCACCGATGGACTGGGCAGCAATCACACCAATGGATTCGCCTCCATTGACCATGTGCCCGCGCGCCAGGTCGCGACCATAGCAGGCAGCACAGACCCCGTAACGGTTTTCACAGGTAATCGGTGAACGCACGATCATCTCGTCCACACCCATACTCTCCATATTGTCAACCATGTCCTCATCGAGGAGCGTTCCCCGCGGAGCGAGCACTTCATCGCTGCCGGGACGCGTCACATCCGTCACCGTCAGGCGCCCGAGTACGCGTTCACGCAACGGCTCGACCACGTCACCACCTTCTACCAGAGGGGTCAGCAGCAACCCCCCTGCGGTCCCGCAATCATCACCGATGACTACCAGGTCCTGGGCGACATCGACCAGGCGGCGCGTCAGGTAACCCGAGTTGGCTGTCTTGAGTGCGGTGTCGGCCAGGCCCTTGCGTGCGCCATGTGTGGAGATAAAGTACTGCAGCACATCCAGGCCTTCACGGAAGTTTGCCGTTATCGGGGTTTCGATAATCGAGCCATCAGGCTTGGCCATCAAACCGCGCATACCGGCGAGCTGACGAATCTGCGCGGCTGAACCACGTGCGCCGGAGTCCGCCATCATGTAAACCGAGTTGAAGGAAGGCTGTTTGACCATGTTGCCATCCTTGTCTTCAACCTCTTCGGTACCAAGCACGTCCATCATGGCCTTGGCAACCTGGTCGTTGGTGCGCGACCAGATATCCACCACCTTGTTGTAACGCTCACCCAGGGTCACGAGGCCCGAGGTGTACTGGTTCTCGATTTCCAGCACCTCGTCTTCGGCATCGGCAAGGATCTTCGCCTTGCTATCCGGTATGGTCATGTCATTAATGCCAAACGAAACAGCCGCACGGGTCGCATAGGTAAACCCCATGTACATCAGCTGGTCGGCGAAGATCACGGTCTCCTTCAAACCAACCCGCCGGTAACAACCATTGATCAGGCTGGATATCGCCCGCTTGGTCATGTCCTTGTTTACCAGGTCAAACGTGAGTCCCTCCGGCAGTATTTCCGACAGCAGGGAGCGGCCGACCGTGGTATCAACGAGCCCGTAGAGTTTCTGCATGTCACCGGATTCATCAAACTCATAGCGGGGAATGCGAACCTTGATCTTGGCATGCAGGGAAACACACTCGGTCTGATAGGCACGGTGTACTTCCGCAACATCGGCAAATACCATGCCTTCACCCTTGGCATTTATCGATTCACGCGTCAGGTAGTAAAGTCCGAGCACCACGTCCTGCGAGGGCACAATAATAGGTTCGCCATTGGCTGGCGAAAGAATATTATTGGAAGACATCATCAGGGCACGCGCCTCGAGCTGGGCCTCCAGGGACAAGGGTACGTGTACCGCCATCTGGTCACCGTCGAAGTCGGCATTGAATGCCGCGCATACCAGAGGGTGCAACTGAATGGCCTTGCCCTCGATGAGCACCGGCTCAAACGCCTGAATACCCAGGCGATGCAGTGTCGGTGCACGGTTCAGCATAACCGGATGCTCGCGGATCACCTCTTCCAGGATGTCCCAGACTTCCGGACCTTCGCGTTCGACCAGTTTTTTGGCTGCCTTGATGGTGGTTGCCAGCCCGCGGAGTTGCAGCTTGCTGAAGATAAACGGCTTGAACAATTCCAGTGCCATGCGCTTCGGCAGGCCGCACTGGTGCAGTTTGAGTGTCGGACCCACCACGATGACCGAGCGGCCCGAATAATCGACGCGCTTGCCCAGCAGGTTCTGCCGGAAGCGGCCCTGCTTGCCCTTGATCATGTCGGCAAGTGACTTCAACGGGCGCTTGTTGGTGCCGGTAATGGCACGTCCACGACGGCCGTTATCGAGCAGGGCATCTACCGATTCCTGCAACATGCGCTTTTCGTTACGCACGATAATGTCCGGTGCATTCAGCTCCAGCAGGCGCTTGAGGCGGTTGTTGCGGTTGATGACCCGGCGGTAGAGATCATTCAGGTCGGACGTGGCAAAGCGCCCGCCGTCCAGGGGCACCAGTGGCCGCAGTTCAGGTGGCAATACCGGCAATACCGTCAACACCATCCACTCCGGACGGTTACCGGAATCGATGAATGATTCGACCAGTTTAAGCCGTTTCGCCAGGCGTTTGAGCTTGGTCTCGGAGCGAGTGGAACCGATTTCGTCGCGCAGCTTGACGGCCTCGACCTGCAAATCCAGGCTGGATAACAGCTGAAAAACAGCTTCGGCTCCCATGCGGGCGTCGAACTCATCACCGTTTTCCTGGATGGCATCGAGATAGGCCTCATCCGACAATAACTGCCCGCGCTCCAGCGTAGTCATGCCGGGGTCGACAACCACGAACGCTTCAAAATACAGCACACGCTCGATATCCCGCAGCGTCATATCCAGTAACAGGCCAATGCGAGACGGCAGCGATTTGAGGAACCAGATATGGGCAGCCGGACTGGCCAGCTCGATATGACCCATGCGCTCACGGCGCACCTTGGCCAGCGTGACTTCCACACCGCATTTCTCGCATACCACGCCGCGATGCTTGAGACGCTTGTATTTTCCACACAGGCATTCGTAATCCTTTACCGGGCCGAATATTTTTGCGCAGAACAGCCCGTCACGCTCCGGTTTGAATGTCCGGTAATTGATCGTCTCCGGCTTCTTGACCTCGCCGTAAGACCATGAACGAATCATGTCAGGTGAAGCCAGTCCGATACGAATAGCATCGAAGTCTTCAGTGTGACCCTGTGGTTTCAGTAAATTGAGTAAGTCTTTCATCGTCTCTCCTGAATATTGGAGTATCGAGCTTCGAGTTCCGGGTGGTTTGCAGCCACAGGATCTCTAATCCAGTTCCAGTTCCATGTTGATGCCCAGCGAGCGGATTTCCTTAACCAGCACATTGAAGGATTCAGGCATGCCGGCATCCATATGGTGATTTCCGTCAACAATATTCTTGTACATCTTGGTACGCCCGTTCACGTCGTCGGATTTCACTGTCAGCATTTCCTGCAGCGTATAGGCTGCACCATAAGCTTCCAGTGCCCAGACCTCCATTTCACCAAAGCGCTGACCACCGAACTGGGCCTTGCCGCCCAGTGGCTGCTGCGTCACCAGACTGTACGGTCCGGTGGAGCGGGCATGCATCTTGTCATCCACGAGGTGATTCAGCTTGAGGATGTACATGTAGCCGACGGTGACATCACGCTCGAAAGCATCACCGGTACGGCCATCATAGAGCCGGGTCTGGCCGCTTTTAGGCAAACCCGCCAGCTTCAGCATGTCCTTGATGGCTTCTTCAGGGGCACCGTCGAACACCGGTGTCGCCATCGGCACTCCGCCCTTCAGGTTGCCTGCAAGTTCCATCACTTCCGCGTCAGACAGCGACGCCAGATCCTCCTTGTGCCCGCTGGTATTGTAGATCTTGTCCATGAATGCACGGATTTCAGTTACTTTCTGGTGTTGCTCGAGCATCCTGCCGATCTTGTGTCCGAGTCCCTTTGCAGCCCAGCCCAGATGGGTTTCGAGGACCTGTCCGACATTCATGCGTGATGGCACACCCAGCGGGTTCAGTACGATATCCACCGGGGTGCCGTCTTTCATATACGGCATGTCCTCCACCGGCTGAATCATCGAGATGACACCCTTGTTACCATGCCGGCCCGCCATCTTGTCACCCGGCTGCACACGGCGCTTCACCGCGAGATAAACCTTCACCATCTTCAGCACACCCGGGGCCAGGTCATCGCCGGTCGTCAGCTTGACACGCTTGTCTTCCAGGCGTTGTTCGAAGTCGCTGCGCAGGGTCTTGAGCTGCTCATTGGCCTTTTCCAGATCCTCGTTCGCATCTTCATTACGCAGACGCACCTCAAACCACTTGTTGCGATCGATATCCAGCAGATAATCACTGGTAATCTTGGCTCCCGCCGCCAGTTTTTTCGGCCCCCCTTCTGCAATCTTCCCGAGCAACAGCTTCTCGACACGCTGGTAGATATCATCTTCCATAATGCGCATCTGGTCATTGAGGTCCTTGCGCACCTGCGCTATCTGCTCTTCCTGGATTTGCAGTGCACGCGCATCCTTTTCAACGCCGTCACGGGTAAACACCTGCACGTCGATCACGGTGCCATCCATGCCACTGGGTACACGCAGTGAAGTATCCTTCACATCCGATGCCTTTTCGCCGAAAATGGCACGCAGCAACTTCTCTTCCGGAGTCAGCTGGGTTTCGCCCTTCGGGGTAACCTTGCCGACCAGGATGTCACCGGGCCTGACTTCTGCGCCGATGTACACGATACCCGACTCATCCAGCTTGGAGAGCGCACCTTCGCCTACATTCGGGATATCGCCACTCACCTCTTCCGAACCCAGCTTGGTGTCACGCGCCACGCAGGTCAGTTCTTCGATGTGGATGGTGGTAAAACGGTCTTCCTCGACAACCCGCTCCGAGATCAGGATGGAATCCTCGAAGTTGTAGCCGTTCCAGGGCATGAAGGCGACCAGCAGGTTCTGTCCCAGCGCCAGTTCTCCCATATCAGTACTCGGCCCGTCGGCAAGTACGTCACCACGCGCAATTACATCGCCCGGTTTAACCAGTGGCCGTTGATTGATGCAGGTATTCTGGTTGGATCGGGTGTACTTGGTAAGGTTGTAAATATCGACGCCCGGTTCACCGGCAACGGTCTCGTCGTCATTGACCCGCACGACAATACGCGCAGCATCGACAGAATCCAGTACACCGCCACGCCTGGCGACAACGGTCACCCCGGAATCGATTGCGACTGTCCGTTCAATTCCGGTACCGACCAGCGGTTTCTCGGTCTTCAGGGTCGGCACAGCCTGGCGCTGCATGTTCGAACCCATGAGCGCACGGTTGGCATCGTCATGCTCCAGGAACGGGATAAGCGCCGCTGCAACAGAAACAATCTGTTTGGGCGACACATCGATGAAGTCCACCCGGTCCGGGGTGGAGGTCATGAATTCATTCCTGTGACGGCAGGTCACCAGGTCATCAGTCAGATTGCCTTTGGCATCTACCGTCGCATTGGCCTGGGCAATGGTGTAATCACCCTCCTCGATCGCCGACAGATACTCCACCTTGTCTGTAACGCGGTTATTGATCACCTTGAGGTAAGGTGTTTCGAGGAAACCATATGTGTTGGTACGTGAATACACGGCCAGGGAGTTAATCAGTCCGATGTTTGGCCCCTCCGGGGTCTCGATCGGGCAGACACGGCCATAATGGGTCGGATGCACGTCGCGCACCTCGAAACCAGCCCGCTCGCGGGTCAGACCGCCGGGACCCAGGGCCGATACCCGCCGCTTGTGGGTAACCTCCGACAGGGGATTGTTCTGGTCCATAAACTGGGACAGCTGGCTGGATCCGAAGAACTCCTTGATAGCTGCGGCCACCGGCTTGGCATTGATCAGCTCCTGCGGCATCAGACTTTCGGATTCCGCCAGACTAAGGCGTTCCTTCACCGCGCGTTCCACGCGCACCAGGCCGATGCGGAACACGTTTTCGGCCATCTCGCCGACACAACGGATTCGACGGTTGCCGAGATGATCGATATCGTCGACAAAACCGTTACCGTTACGGATATCGATCAACACCTTCATCACAGCGACAATATCATCTGATGACAGGGTGCCTTCACCGGTGATTTCCTCACGCCCGATGCGGCGATTGAATTTCATGCGGCCGACAGCGGACAGATCGTAGCGATCACTGGTAAAAAACAGGTTCTTGAACAGATTCTGGGCTGCTTCCTTGGTGGGCGGCTCACCCGGACGCATCATGCGGTAAATCTCGACCATGGCCTCGAGTTCGGTGGTCGATGGATCGATGCGCAGGGTGCTGGAAATATAGGGCCCGCGATCAAGGTCATTGACATACAGGGTACTGAGCTTCTTGATGCCCGCATCCCGCAGCTTCTCAAGCAATTCCAGCGTCAGTTCGTCATTCGCGTTGGCGATCAGTTCACCGGTTTCCTTGTCGATCACGTTATGGGAAAGCACCTTGCCGATGAGATAATCCTCCGGCACAACCAGTGTTTTAACACCGGCCTTCTCCAGCTCCCGAATGTGACGCGCCGTTATACGGCGACCTTCCTCAACGATTACTTTGGACTTGGCCTTGATTTCAAAGCTGGCGGTCTCGCCACGCAAACGCTCCGGGACAAGATCCAGCTTCACCTCGTTCTTGTTAACATGAAACGTATTGGTTTCGAAGAATGTATCGAGTATCTGCTCATTGTCATAACCGAGTGCACGCAACAGGATAGTCGCGGGCAGCTTGCGCCTCCTGTCTATGCGCACGAACAGGATATCCTTGGGATCAAACTCCATATCCAGCCAGGAACCCCGATAGGGGATCACACGTGCGGAAAACAGCAGCTTTCCGGAAGAATGCGTTTTGCCCTTGTCGTGGTCGAAGAACACACCGGGTGACCGGTGCAGCTGGGAAACGATGACGCGTTCAGTCCCGTTGATAACAAAGGTACCGTTATCGGTCATCAGCGGCAGCTCGCCCATGTAGACTTCCTGCTCCTTGATGTCCTTGACTTTCTGGGTATTCGCCGGCGCATCCTTGTCATAGATGATGAGACGCACCAGGGCGCGCAGGGGTGCCGCATAGGTCAAGCCGCGCAGCTGGCATTCCTTGACGTCAAAGGCCGGCTCGCCGAGGCGATAGGTCACATAATCGAGTGCGGCATTACCAGAGTAACTGGTAATCGGAAATACCGACTTGAACGCCGCATGCAGGCCCTTCTCGCTGCGTGATCCAAGATCCAGGTCCGCCTGCAGGAAATCACGGTAGGACTCGATCTGGGTTGCCAGCAGATATGGCACGTCCAGAACACTGTGGCGTGAGCCAAAATCCTTGCGAATGCGTTTCTTCTCGGTGAAACTGTAGGCCATCTGTTTACCTCTCCAGTAAAAATGAGGAAAGCTTTGTGTCAGCAATGTTGAAAACATCTGCGGACACTGACAGGCAACCCGACAGCACGTCAGGATACCCTTTTGGTACATCCAGCAGGGAAAGGCCGGGCGCGCCTTGCGCTACCGGCCAACCCTGTATACCAGCGGTTGATGCAATCACAAACGGATTACGTCAGTTCCGCCTATTTGAGCTCAACGCTGGCGCCGGCTTCTTCCAGTTGCTTCTTGATGCCTTCCGCCTCGTCCTTGGAAGCAGCTTCCTTGATAGTAGAGGGAGTGCCTTCAACCATATCCTTGGCTTCCTTGAGACCAAGCCCGGTAATCGCGCGCACTGCCTTGATGACGGCAACCTTGTTTTCTCCGAAGCTGGACATAACAACATCGAACTCGTCCTTCTCTTCGGCGGCGGCACCCTCGGCAGCAGCCGCAGCCGGCGCGGCAGCAACGGCGGCTGCAGCACTCACCCCAAACTTTTCTTCCATGGCAGAGATCAGGTCAACGACCTCCATCACTGTCATACCTGAGATTGTTTCCAGGATTTCTGCTTGTGAAACGGACATAATAATCTCCTAGTAAAAATTGGCAGCCAGTGGTTTGTAGCTGCCAGTATTGTTTAATCAAGCTGCTTGCTGCTTCTGATCGCGAATCGCTGCCGTCGTGCGCACCAGCTTGCCCGGCACTTCATTGAGTGTGCGGACAAACTTCGCAATCGGGGCCTGCATAACAGACATCAGCATGCTGATCGCCTGATCACGGGTCGGCAGGCTTGCCAGCCTGTCCAGCTCGGACGGTTCCAGCAACTGACCGCCGACAGACAGCATGGTGACCTCGAACTTTGCATGTTGCTTGGCAAATTCCTTGGTCACACGCGCGGCAGCACCCGGATCTTCCTGCGAAAATGCCAGGATCAGCGGGCCTGTCAACCGTTCCGTCATGCACGAAAAGTCGGTTTCCTCCAGGGCACGTCGCGCCAGCGTGTTTTTCACGACACGCAGATAGACATTGTCCCCGCGTGCCTTGATACGCAGGTTAGTCAGCTCCTCGACAGTCAGTCCGCTGTATTGTGCAGCTACCGCCGAGTAAGCGCTTTTTGCCACTTCAGAAACTTCAGCAACAACAGCCTTTTTCTCTTCAAGAGTTAATGCCATTGCGTTTACCTCTAGTGGATTTCACTTCCGGCATGCAGCCTTCAGTTAATATCCGTTCATTAACATTGCGTCAGATGTTGCAGACTGACGCACCTTGTTTAGTGACTTGAAGACAGAAAGACTGTCCCGACGCCACCCTCTGCGCAGGCCATTCCGCACCGGCGTTAAGGCAACGCCGCTGCAGAACAATTAAACCCGGCTTTCACGTTTGCGGTTGCCAGGTACCCGCGGTCTTTGACGGCCGTCGACATATGTCGCACAGCGCCAAAACCATTACGGAAAGATTTCAGCTTCTTTCCGAAAAAAACTATACCTCCAGAGAAGTCTGATCGATCTGCAGACCCGGGCCCATCGTTGTCGATACAGAGATCTTCTTCATGTAAACACCCTTGGCAGATGAGGGCTTGCCCTTGTTTAGATCGGTAAGCAGTGCCTGCAGATTTTCCTTAAGGGCACTGATCTCGAAGTTTGTCTTGCCAATCAGGCAATGAATAATGCCGCCCTTGTCCGTGCGGTAACGCACCTGACCCGCCTTTGCATTCCTCACTGCCCCCGCAACATCCTGTGCCACGGTTCCGACTTTCGGATTGGGCATCAGTCCGCGCGGACCGAGTATCTGGCCCAGTGTGCCGACTACCCGCATGGCATCGGGTGATGCAATCACCACATCAAAATCCATATTGCCTTTCTTGACCTCTTCGGCCAGGTCATCCATGCCGACAATATCAGCACCGGCCTCCCTGGCTGCATCTGCATTCGCACCCTGGGTGAATACTGCAACGCGCACCGATTTGCCGGTCCCGTTCGGCAGCACTGTAGAGCCACGCACCACCTGATCGGATTTGCGCGGATCAACGCCGAGATTGACACTGACATCGACCGACTCCTTGAACTTCAGAGTGGACAGTTCCTGCAGGAGATTCAATGCTTCCTCAATCGGATATTGCTTGCCGGGCGTTGCCTTTTCCTGGATTACCTTCGCTCGTTTCGTAAGTTTTGTCATGCTCTAGCCCTCCACATCCAGGCCCATACTGCGGGCGCTGCCGGCGATAATCCTGATTGCCGCATCCATGTCAGCGGCATTCAGATCCGCCATCTTGGTCGTGGCGATCTCCTCGAGCTGCGCACGCGTGACCTTGCCAACCTTGTCGGTGTTCGGTGTGCCCGATCCCTTCGGAACTCCGGCCGCCTTTCTGAGCAGCACGGATGCGGGAGGTGTCTTGGTGATAAAGGTGAAACTGCGATCGGAGTACACAGTGATCACAACCGGAATCGGGAGCCCCTTTTCCATCTGTTGTGTCTGCGCATTGAACGCCTTGCAGAATTCCATGATATTCACGCCGTGCTGGCCCAGTGCCGGGCCGACCGGCGGACTTGGGTTAGCTTCGGCTGCGGGCACCTGCAGCTTGATATAAGCCTCAATTTTCTTGGCCATTGTTACATCGCTCCTGTGGGTTCCAGCGCCTTGCGGCTCCCCTGTTACTCTTGAATGGCACAGATCTGCAGATCTGTGCCCGGTTCAAACTATGCCTTCTCTACCTGGCCGAACTCCAGCTCTACCGGCGTCGAGCGCCCGAAAATCAGCACCGACACACGCAAACGACTCTTTTCATAATTCACTTCTTCAACCACACCGTTGAAGTCGTTGAACGGGCCATCAGTGACGCGCACAACCTCACCGGGCTCGAACAGAACTTTTGGCCGCGGTTTGTCGACTCCTTCCTGAACGCGCTGCAGGATCGCATCCGCTTCGCGGTCGGTGATCGCGGCAGGTTTATCACTGGTCCCGCCGATAAAACCCAGCACCTTTGGTGCATCCTTCACCAGATGCCAGGTGTCGTCGTTCATCTCCATCTGCACCAGCACGTAACCCGGAAAGAACTTGCGCTCGCTGCGACGCTGCGCGCCTTCCCGCATTTCCACAACCTCTTCCGTGGGCACCAGAATCTCGCCGAAGGAATCACCCATGCCGGCACGCGCGACCCGTTCTTCCAGGGCACGCTTGACCTGATTCTCGAAACCTGAGTAGGCGTGTACCACATACCAGTGCAATGACATGATCAGCTACCCTGTCCGGTCAGTAGTTGAATGGCCCATAACAGCAACATATCCAGCAGCCAGAGGAATATTCCCACCAGTAGCACGATCACGAGTACTGCGAGAGTGGTTTGTACAGTTTCAGTACGCGTTGGCCAGACAACACGGCGCATCTCGTTTTGCGCCCCGCTGATAAACCCGACAATCCGCTTGCCAGTCAATGACCGGGACGCGATGAATGCTGCAATACCCGCCACCGCCAGCAAGCCAAGCACGCGCAACACCAGCAATTGCTCTTCAAAGTAATAAAAGGCATAAATAGCCGCGGCCAGCATGAGAACCGCCGTCCAGAGTTTCAGGCTATCCAGTCCGCTACTTTCTGTTTCAGCTTTTGCGTTCATAATTGCACTGGGACAGATTTCAAACCTGTCCGTTTTCTATGGCAGGCCAGGAGGGAATCGAACCCCCAACCTGCGGTTTTGGAGACCGCCGCTCTGCCAATTGAGCTACTGGCCTAAATTTAGATATCAGATCAGTCAGATTTCAGACTTCAGATTTCAGATCAGTCTGACATCTGATGTCTGACTCCTGATCCTCGAGTGATCGAAGATCACTCGAGGATCTTCGACACCACACCGGCGCCAACCGTTCGGCCACCTTCACGTATCGCAAAACGCAGCCCGTCTTCCATCGCAATCGGCGCAATCAGCGATACCGTCATCTTCACGTTATCTCCCGGCATCACCATCTCCACACCCTCCGGCAAATCACAGGCCCCGGTCACGTCCGTCGTGCGAAAATAAAACTGCGGACGATAACCATTGAAAAACGGCGTGTGCCGACCACCCTCGTCCTTGCTCAGAATATAAACTTCACATTCAAACTTCGTGTGCGGCGTGATCGATCCCGGCTTCGCCAGTACCTGACCGCGCTCCACCTCTTCCCGCTTCGTGCCACGCAGTAACACACCTACGTTGTCTCCCGCACGACCCTCGTCCAGCAACTTGCGAAACATCTCTACACCCGTGCAGGTCGTCTTCAGCGTGTCCTTGATACCCACAATCTCGAGCTCGCCACCAACCTTCACGATGCCCCGCTCAATCCGTCCCGTCACCACCGTGCCGCGCCCGGATATCGAAAAAACATCCTCCACCGGCATCAGAAAATCACCGTCTATCGCTCGCTCCGGCTCCGGAATGTACTTGTCCATCTCGTCCACCAGCTTCACGATCGAGGGCACACCAATCTCGCTCGTGTCACCCTCCAGCGCCTTCAGCGCCGATCCCGTCACAATCGGCGTGTCATCACCCGGAAAATCATAACTGTCCAGCAACTCGCGGATCTCCATCTCCACCAGCTCCAGCAGCTCGGCGTCGTCAACCTGGTCCGCCTTGTTCATGTACACCAATATATAAGGCACACCCACCTGCCGTGACAGCAGAATGTGCTCCCGCGTCTGCGGCATCGGGCCGTCCGCCGCACTCACCACCAGTATCGCCCCGTCCATCTGCGCCGCACCCGTGATCATGTTCTTCACGTAGTCCGCGTGCCCCGGACAGTCCACGTGCGCATAGTGACGGTTCGGCGACTCGTACTCTACGTGCGCCGTCGCAATCGTAATCCCGCGCTCCCGTTCCTCCGGTGCGTTGTCAATCTGATCGTACGCCTTGAACTCGCCACCCTGCAGCTCCGCCATCACCTTCGTGATCGCCGCCGTCAGCGTCGTCTTCCCATGATCCACGTGCCCGATCGTTCCTACGTTCACATGCGGCTTCGTTCTTTCAAATTTTTCCTTGGACATGGCGACAATCTCCTTCGTGGAATGCCTTATTCAGTATTCAGGTTAATAACTAAAATGTCTGGAGCCCATAACCGGATTTGAACCGGTGACCTCTTCCTTACCAAGGAAGTGCTCTACCGACTGAGCTATATGGGCAGGAAATCAGATCCAGGAGAAAAGCTAAAAGCAATGTGCATGCTCAGTTGCATATGCTGGTAGCTTTTCTCTTGAATCTTGTTTCCCGCGTCTGTTCCCCCGTTACTCTCACCGGCCCTGAATCCTGATCTGGAGCGGGTGATGGGAATCGAACCCACATCATCAGCTTGGAAGGCTGAGGTTCTACCGTTGAACTACACCCGCAAAACTGACGATCAGATAACACAGACCCCGGCATCCCAACCCGACCTCGGTACCAGACCTGCTGTCCCGACCCGACCCTTAACTAACCGCTGTCTAGCGTTCGGCGATTATACTCATCTGGTGGAGGGGGGAGGATTTACTCCGGGCATGGCCCAGGCCAGCCTCTCGACCGCTTCGCGGTCTCACCTTCTCCTGCCCTCCGCCCTCCGGACCGCCGCGCTACGCGCGACGTTCGAAATCGCTCCCGGCGATTTCGTGAACCTCCATCGGTTCCAATCCTCCCCCTTCTAATCAGGGAGATAACCCACGGCTGGTGGAGGGGGGAGGATTTGAACCTCCGAAGGCTGAGCCGTCAGATTTACAGTCTGATCCCTTTGACCACTCGGGAACCCCTCCAAAAAATGCAAGCCCGCTATTGTGTTGCAGGCACTCGTGAGTGTCAACAGAAATGCGCACCTGAAAATCAAATCTGGCGCGTGGGCCGGCTGCGGCCGGCGCGCCTGTTCCAGCGGTGACTCTGGCGGTGTGCATGGCGGGTGTGCCTTCCCGGAGCAGGGCAGTGACATGCCGCTGTCTATACCAGACGGGTGGATATGCACGGACAGCAATATGGTTTTTCACGCGCAGACAGGTACCGCCCTGGCGGGCGGGGTAATTGCCATGCATTATTAATGGTTATAGAAGACGCAGCCGGGTCTGCGCGAGGCCACTTGTCGTCAAAATAATGACGTCCAGGTCGCTCCGCATGTAACGGGCGGGAACTACAGGCTAGTGGCTGAAGTGGCCCAGTTGAATGTCGTCTCCCAGCAAGGCCTGAAATGCCTCGACACTGACATGAATGAGCTGTTCGTGATCGCCCGCCTCGAAATAAATGTCCGGTTGCTCTGCCAGTGCATCGTCCAGGATCGTCTCGATACCATAGGCCGGACCCACTGCCGGTAACGCGCCGATCTCGCAATCGACGAACAGACCGCCCAGCTCCCGCTCCGTCACCAGCCCCAGATTCCGGTTCAACTGACGGTGCAATTCCCCCAGATCAACGCGCCGCGTGGCAGGCAGGATCACCATGATATAGCCCTGGTCATCCTCCAGCACGACTGACTTGGCAAGCCGCGCACCGGGAACATGTGCGGCCTGTGCGCTCGCCCTGCTGTTTGTCGTATGCGGGTGCGCCAGAACGTCATACGCGACATCACTATCAGCCAGACAATTCGAGACTGTCGATGCGATTGACATGCCACCATCCTCCACAAAAGAGTGCGTGTATCAGTATAGTCCATGGATCGGGTTGTGGCGGGATGAGGGATCACCGGACTCAGGCCTGTGCGGTGATGGCAGCACGGAATTCCCCGAGACGCCGGTACCACAGGCTCAGCTCCTGCAGAGAATAGACTGCATTGGCAGGGCTTGGATTGGGAGTCACAAAGACCGCGGCCGCACCGATCCGTATGCCTTGCTCACCCCAGTCAGCCGCGATCCTGAGGCCCGGGCCGTAGTTCAGGTAATTCCCGAAGGCCTGCTTGCCGTGAAACCAGACAATCGCCGGCCGGTATTCCATCAGCTTCTGCTGCAGCCGCGGCGCCCATTCACGGTAGTCGGCCGCGCGCAACTCCCCGCCACCCGCCGTGGGCCGCTTGACAACATCGGTAAAACCGATCCCGTACTGCCTGCAGAGTATCGTCATGGCAGCGACACCCGGCTCCAGTGGCACGTCCACCAGTCCGCTGTTGTTCAGCGCCCGCCAGAACCGGTTGCGCGGGTTGGCGAAATAATACCCGGCACGCACCGATGGCAGGGACGGGTTCAAGCCCACCGATACAATATCGAGTCCCGTGCGCAGGAAATCAGGCAGGGTCTGCATCCTTCAGAAAAACTATACAGCCGTCTGTAGCGAGCAGGCGGACGCTGCGCCGCGACAGTCAACCCGAAGGGCCGGTGTTATCGAATAAATCGCACTTTCCCCTACTGGGCAACACGCGTCGTCCCGCCCAGTGTCAGCACCCTGACCTGGTCACCGACATTAAAACGCTCACGTGAGCTGACTTCCTGCACCACGGCAATGATGGCACCGTTATTCAACCGCACAGTCAACTCGACACCCTGTTTTTTGGTTAGCTGTTCTTCCGCCGCGGCGCCTGCCAGTCCACCCGCCACTGCACCGACCACGGTTGCGACATCCTGGCCCTTGCCACCACCGACACCACTGCCTGCGATTCCACCGACAACGGCACCGGTGCCCGCGCCAATCGGGGTCTTGGTCCCTTCAATGACAACGGGGCGGATGTATTCTATCCTGCCGAATTCAACCCGTTGCTCCTTGCGCGCCTCGTTGCGCGAATAGGATTCGCCGCTAAGGGTGGACATGCACCCGGAGAGCGTGACCAGCACGCCGATGATTACAAGTTCCATGCAATAACGTTTCATTCCTGCACCTCTAGCTGACTGTTGCCGGGCGGCAACCCGGATTACCCTCAATTATGGTTGATTCTGACCACTATTCTACCCTTATGCTGGCCCGCAAGTACCCGATCAAAGGCAGCTCCCAGGCCGTCCAGATCTATTGTGTCCGAGACGATATGCTTCAGGTGACGTGGCCGCAGTTCGCCGGCCAGGCGCTGCCAGATCCGCTGCCGGCGGACCATCGGACAGTTGGAGGAGGTAATGCCCAGCACGCTGACCCCGCGCAGAATAAACGGCATAACGGTGGTATGCAGTTCACTGCCGCCAGCCATGCCGATACTGGCAATACAGCCCCATGGCTTGACTGTACGGGTCAACCAGGCCAGCGTATCGCCACCAGCATTATCGATGGCACCACCCCATTGCCCGGGTTCCAGCGGGCGCGTACCCATTGCCAGCGCCTGGCGCTGGAGCACAGTGCTGGCCCCGAGCGTGCCGAGATAATCGGCGGCATCCGCTTTGCCCGTCAATGCAACCACTTCATAACCCTGCCCGCTTAACAGGTCGATGGCGATACTGCCAACACCGCCGGTTGCACCGGTGACCATAACCGGACCATGGTCCGGTTGTTGTCCGTTTTGTTCCATCCGGTCCAGTGCCAGTGCCGCAGTAAATCCGGCCGTGCCCAGCGCCATCACGTCGAACAGCGACAACCCGTCCGGTAACGGCAGGACCCAGTCAGCCGGTACCCGTACAACCTCGGAGTAGCCGCCATCGTGACTCTCGCCCAGACCACAGCCGGTCACCAGCACCTCATCACCGGCCAGGAAACGGGGATCAGCGGATTCCGCCACAATACCTGCGACGTCAACGCCACCCACCAGCGGAAACCGGCGCAGTATCCTGCCCGTGCCGGTCGCGGCCAGCGCATCCTTGTAGTTCACGCTGGAATAACGCGCCAGTATGACTACCTCGCCGGGGGCGAGATCATCCAGCGTCAACGTTTCATAACCACCCTGAACGGTATCTCCGGTTGCGCGAATACGATAGGCGCGAAAGCTGCTCATGCGCGGTTGTATATTCAGGGTGCGGTCGCATCCGCCGGCAGGTAGACCAGTTCACCCTGGTAGTCGAATGGCAGTTTGCGCAAACTGTCCGCAAGGGCGATATTCCCGACCAGGCGATACTTCAGGCTGCTGTGGGTTTCCTTGCTGTTGTCCTGCAGTACCTGCAGCATATTCAGAAAATTGCTGATCAGATCGACATCCAGCAACGCCTCGCCAAATGACGGAACGGAAACCGACTGCTGGCTGACACCATAGGCAAATTCACGGCCGTTGATCTCCAGAGAGTAACTCAGCCCCCTGATCGGTATTGCCGTGTCATTTGGATTCAGGATCCGGAGCTGCAGTGCGTAGCGCTGTTCGAACAGGTTGAGCGTTTTGGGTTGAATACTGGCAAGAGAAACACGCGGGGCTTCCTTGTAGGCATGCATGCTCGCACAGGCGCTCAGCAGGGCCACGCAGGCCAGCTGCAACAGGTATCCCGCATACCGGTTCAGGCGACTTTCCATTATCTACTCCCTGGCACTAGACCATCTCATCGCCCTTGCAGACCGGGCGATAGGGCGAATCTCGATGTTTGTCATGGTAATGCATACGATACTGTATAAACCGGTCGCTGGTATCAAAATGCATAAACGGGTTACCTGCCACCTGCTCTTCCATAGTTGAAGTCGGCTTCTCGGCATAGTTGTGGCCGGGATGTATCACGGTTTCATGCGGCAGGCGCTCCGCGATGTCTTTCAGCGTCGTATACATCTGCTCGGGATCACCGCCGCGCAAATCGCAACGTCCGCAACCGAATACGAACAGGGTATCGCCGGTTATCAGGTTATTGCCGATATGGTAGCAGGCGGAGCCCGGGGTGTGGCCGGGTGTGTGCAACACGGAGATAGCGGTCTCACCCAGTTCAATGGTATCGCCCCCGTGGTGCAGGGTCGGCAGGTCCGGGTGGCCGCCCCAGAACCGGGCCTCGGATTTCAGCAGGTGCAAGCGGGCATCATACTTCTGCAGCACACCCTCTATCCCGTTGATGTGATCGTGGTGGCTGTGCGTCAGCAGGATATCCGTAATCCGGACACCGCTTTTTTCAGCCAGCGCCAGCACCGCGGGAACATCCCAGGCAGGATCCACCACTGCCGCCGTGCCGGATGCATGGTCTTGTATCAGATAAACAAAATTCTCCATCGGACCGAGTTCCAGGGCATGAATGGAGAATGGTTCGCGCGTGTGCATGTGCCGTCCTCGTTTTCCGGAGACTTCCGTAGTCATTATAGTGATCATTGTGAGCCTGCTGGTACACGCACGCCAGACCCAAAGAAAGTTAGTCGTCAGCGCCAATGACAGGGACCGGCACGGTAACATAGGGCACTACACAGGAATCCTCCATGCCAGCCTACAAATTATTGATGCATCCGGCAAACCCGCACTCCGCGCCGGTGGCTGCTGATCATCTCGCCAGCCACTTGACTGGCCTTGGACTGATTGGCGCACCCATCCGGCACCCCACGCTAACCCTGTATTCCGCAGGTGAGCGACTGCCTGAACTGGTCACCTTTCTTGGTTGCGCGCCGCATATCGACCTGCTTCCACCGGATTCACCGGACGCGCTCGAGGCAGCACTCGCTGCCGGCGGGCTTTGTCATGTGCGTCTGGCAGAAACCGGCGCGCTGCAGTTCCGCACCGATCGCAATGCCCCGCTCCCCCGCTGTCCCGAATGCCGGAAACCGGTACACAACTGGCAGCAACTCCTGCTGGACTGGCAGTCTGACTCCGAAAAACACGACTGGCAGTGCCAGGCTTGCCATCACAGCGGGCAGCTGATGCAGCTGAACTTCCGCAAGTCTGCGGGTTTTGGCAGAATTTTTCTCGAAATCTGGGGTATTTATCCCTCCGAGGCGGTGCCGGGCGATGAATTGCTCGCCTCATTGCGAACCCTGACCGGGTGTGACTGGAAGACGCTGTATCTGCGTGAATAGGGGAATTTCTGCCCGCAGCAATGATCTATGTCACAATACGAAGGGTCCAATCCACGCACAGCAGGCACGACTGACTCATGTCCGGTGACGAACCCAGCAAGGAAGAACGCATATTACGCGTCATGAAGCGCGTGCTGACAGATGTTGCCAAAGACACCTATACCCGCCCCGGATACCGGCACCCCTTGTCGGATAACACGGTGGAAGGCATCCGCAGCTGCCTCAGCCTGATCACTGCCCGCGAGGTTGAACTGAATGCAGCGGCTGGCCGGCCCATGGACCAGCGCCCGCGCTTTGTTGACGAACCCCAAACCTCAGTCGTAGTTCCCCTGAACATTCCCGGTAAACCGGACACGGACGCCGACAAGAACTAGCCATTCGAACGGCTACCCCCGGGCCTGCCATCCGGCGCCCACTTCCCACCGCACCAACCCGCGCACTGTCGCCATTTTGATGGCGTTTTCTGAATGCAATCAAGACTTAAGGTTACTGTTACAGCTGCCGATAATCTCGCAAGCACGCCTGTCGATCACCGCATCGCAGACCGGCGTTAGCCAGGCAGATTAAGATAATCTGTTGATTTTCATTTAGTTAATACTAGGCAAGGATTGCGAGGTAGTGCACATGAAGACCCGATTGATTGTCCTTGAGCGCATGCTCTCAACTGCCGGGAAACCTGGGTTCGAGCCCCTGCTCCATTATCTGCTCACAGGATTGAAACAATCCCTGCAGCGGTTACGCACCCTGATCACCACCGGCCTGTGTACTGCACTGACAGTCCATGCCACCAGCATCCAGGCCAGCCTGCCACCCGATTTGATCGACATGAGCCTCGAGGCGCTGATGAATATCGAGGTCACGTCGGTTTCGAAAAAACCACAGAAACAGGCCGATGTGGCAGCCGCCCTCTCCGTTATTACCGATGAAGACATCCGCAAATGGGGGGTCACGACGATTCCGGATGCCCTGCGCCGGGTACCCGGGGTGCAGGTGGCCCGTATCGACTCGAACAAGTGGGCCATCACGGCGCGCGGATCCAACAGCCGCTTTGCCAACAAGCTGCTGGTACTGATCGACGGACGCAGCGTCTATACCCCGCTGTTCGCCGGGGTCTACTGGGATATGCAGGATGTGGTACTGGAAGATATCGACCGGATCGAGGTCATCCGTGGACCGGGTGGCACCCTGTGGGGCGCCAACGCGGTCAACGGGGTGATCAATATCATTACCAAGTCTGCCGCCGACACCCAGGGCACGATGATTGCTGCGAGCGCCGGCGATGAGCTGCGTGGTTCGGGCACGGTACGCCATGGTGGCAAACTGAAAAACGGCGGCAATTTCCGCGTTCATGCCAAATATACGGCCACCGATGAGGGGGCGGTCGCCAGGACGCTGGATCCGGGCTTTGGCTTCACCGATACCCATGACGACTGGGAATCCGGCCAGGTCGGGTTTCGCACCGACTGGGACGGCAGCAATGGCAACAGCTTCACGGTCCAGGGTGACCTGGCCAGCGGGCATGCCGGTCAACTGACCCTGGTACCCGTTGATGGCGGAGCGGGAACCGTTCCCAACCCGGTCGTGGACGACACGGAGCTGGATTCCGGCAATGTGTTGTTTCGCTGGACCCGCAAGACGAGTGATTCATCGGATTTCGCACTGCAGGCGTACATCGATCATGTAAGTCGCAATGGCACGATTCTCGATGAAGAACGCAACACCATCGACATCGACTTCCAGCACCACTTCGTGCCGCGCGCAAACCATGACATGTTGTGGGGTGTGGGCTTCCGTCATATCGAGGACGAATCGGACGGCAATCCAGCCTTTGCCCTGGTCCCGGATAAACGAGACGTCGACCTGGTCAGCGCCTTTGTGCAGGATGAAATCAGTGTGCATGAGGATGTTCTGCTGACGGTCGGTTCCAAGTTCGAACACAATGATTTCACCGGCTTCGAAGTGCAGCCCAATGTGCGCCTGGCCTGGTCAGTAAAAGACGACCAGACCGTATGGGGTTCCGTTTCCCGCGCCGTGCGCACACCGGCCCGCGGCGAGCATGATGTCAGATTGCGCCTGCTGGTGGATCCTGCATTCGATCCGGGGATAGCCGTCTTTGCCACCGGCGACGACGACTTCGACTCGGAAGAGCTGATCGCCTATGAACTGGGTTATCGAATGTTCAGGAGTAACTGGTCTATGGATATCACCGGGTTCCTGTACGACTACGAGGACCTGCGTACACTGGATATGGGCATGCCAAGCGCAACAGCAGTACCGTTTCCATTCGGCAATGACATGAAGGGTCAGGTATCCGGCATCGAGCTTGCCGGCCAGTGGCAGGTCCGCCCGGGCTGGCGTATCAATGGCAACTATTCCTACCTGGAGATGGATTTTGACCTCACGTCAGGCAGCATGGATGCGCCTTCACTGTCCGCCCAGGACGGCAGCCCGACCAGTATGGCCTCGCTGTGGACTTCCCTTGACCTGACTAATCGCGTCAGCTTCGATGCGGCACTGCGTTACGTCGGAGAAGTCGAAGTTTACAACTTCAAGCCCATCGACAGCTATGTAGAACTTGACTTGCGGCTGGGATGGAAGCCAAAAGCGGGGCTGGAATTCTCGCTGGTTGGACAGAACCTGCTCGACAGCCAGCATGCGGAATACGCACCTGATTTCATCCAGACACAGGCGACGGAAGTGGAGCGCAGCGTGTATGGCAAGGTGAACTGGCAGTTCTAGGTCCGGGACATGCCGATTGAAGCAATGTCACTACTATAAAAAATGAAAACGCACAAAAGAACAACATTCGAACTACGCTGCATAGTGCCGGCAATTCTGGTGGCGCTGTTGTTTTGTGCACCCGCCTTCAGCAAGGCCGCCGATGTGCTGGTCACCGAATACCGGATCAAGGCTGCATTTCTGTATAACTTTACCCGTTTCGTGGACTGGCCCAAACAGGCAACGAGCAATAACGACATCTTCTCGCTTTGCATTCTGGGGACGGATATGTTCGGAGAATATCTGTCTCCCCTCGAGAGCAAGGCCGTCAACGGACAGGCCCTCAGGATCAGGCGGATCAAGGACGCGGCAGCTGCCGGCAACTGCCAGCTTGTCTTCATCAGCGAATCGAGCGCCGGTGATATGAAGAACATCCTTTCCAAGCTCGGTAAATTACCGGTACTCACGGTCAGTGATGCCGATAACTTCACCGAGCTCGGCGGGATCATCCAGTTCCGGCTGATTGACAACAAGGTAAGATTCGATGTCAATATCGACGCCGCTGATAATGCCGGCCTGAATATCAGTTCAAAACTGTTATCCCTGGCTAATGCAGTGAAAAAAGGGAAGTAGTACAGAGCATGTCCATGCTCTCGAATATATCGATCCGCAGCAAGCTGATGCTGATAATCATCAGCATCAGCACGATATCCCTGTTGATTGCCAGCGGCTCGTTCATCACTGCTGACAGGATCAACGCACAACAGGCCGTCAGCGAAAACCTGAGCACTCTGGCCGAGATCATCGCCGCCAACAGCAGCGCCGCGATCCTGTTCGGTGACAGGGTTGCCGCACAGGAAACCCTGGGATTCCTGGAGTTACAGGGTCATATTCAGGGAGCCGCAATCTTCGGACTGGATGGCGAGACATTCGCAGCATACAGAAAACCGGGCCTGGATATCACTATCCCGGATCCGGAACTCCAGCCGGTGAATGTGCTTTTCTGGGACAGTCATATCGAACTGCTGACCCGTATTGTCGTCGAGGGTGAGCACATCGGCTTCGTGTATTTGCAATCCGATATGGAAGTTATCCGCGAGCGGCTGACATGGTTCCTGAACATTGTCGGCATTGTTTTGCTGGTATCGCTGCTGGTCACATTCGGGCTTAGTGCGCGCATGCAGCGCATTATTACCGATCCATTATTGCGGCTTTCAGAAACAGCCAGGAACATAACCACAGATAAAAATTATTCCTTGCGTGTTACCGGGGAAGGCACTGATGAAATCGGTACCCTGATTGTCGATTTCAACGTGATGCTCAATGAAATACAGTCCCGGGACAAGGAACTTATCGAGCACCGCTCCATGCTGGAAGAGCGGGTGGCGCTGCGTACAGAGGAAATCGAGATAGCCAATCAGCAACTTGCATCGGCCAAGGAACAGGCCGAGTCGGTCGCCAAGCGAATGGAATATTACGCACATCATGATGCCCTGACCGGTCTACCCAATCGCATCCTCTTCAATGACCGCATCGATACGGCGCTGGCACACGCCCAGCGTCAGCAGTCCATGCTGGCATTGCTGTTTCTCGATCTCGACCGATTCAAGGTCATCAACGATTCACTGGGGCATGCGGTCGGTGACCAGTTGCTGCGTGTCGTTTCGCGTCGCATCAGGAAGTGCCTGCGTACGGATGATACGGTTGCCCGTTTGGGCGGGGATGAATTCATGGTGCTGCTGACCGATATAAAAAGTTCGGCCGACGCAGGGCGTATCGGAAACAAGATAATTGACTCGCTTGTCAAGCCAGCATCATGTAACGGACATGAATTGCATATCACTACCAGTATCGGGGTCAGCATCTATCCATTCGACGGCCTCGATACCGATACCCTGGTCAAAAACTCCGACGTCAGCATGTACCGCGCGAAGGAACTCGGCAGGAATAAACTGGTGTACTACACTGCGGAAATGAATGCAGTATCGCGCAAGCAACTGTCGCTCGAAACCAGCCTGAGGAAGGCGCTGGAGAATGATGAGCTGGAATTGTATTACCAGCCACAGGTCGACATAACCACCAACACCATTATCGGAGCCGAGGCCCTGTTGCGGTGGCAGCATCCTGAAATGGGCGCTATTAATCCGCTGGATTTTCTCCCGATCGCTGAAGACAGCGGCATGATAATTCCCATCGGCGAGTGGGTACTGCACACCGCCTTCAGACAGCTCAGGGGCTGGCATGATGCAGGTCATAAACAGCTCGGGCTGGCGGTCAACCTGTCGGCCTCCCAGATTGCCCGGCCGGGACTAACCCGCACAATAAAGCATGCGCTGGAAACAACCGGTATAAATGCAGGCATGACGGAACTCGAAATCACCGAAAATGTTGTCATGAAAAACCTCGACACGGCAATCGTCATACTGGACAAACTCAAGGCCATGGGATTCAGGATTGCGATGGACGATTTTGGCACCGGCTACTCCTCGCTCGGATACCTGCGCAAGCTACCGATCGATACCGTCAAGATCGACAAGTCATTTGTCCGTGAGATACCCGATAACAAGGAGGACACCCTGATTGCCCAGGCGGTCATCGCCATGGCACAAAGTCTGGGTTTGTCTCTGGTTGCTGAAGGTGTCGAGAATAACAAGCAACTTGAATTTCTCAGGCAGCAGAATTGCACCGTTGTCCAGGGCTATCTATTCAGTAAACCGCTCAGCCCGGCGGATTTCACCGATCTGCTGACGGCACACTCGTCAACCGGGCAGAATTACCGAAGGCGGGAGATTGGCGCCAGCTAGCAAGGCCCGCCTGTCATTCATTGCCCGCATGCTCACGCGCCGGTTGTCCCCATCCAGGGCAACCGGGATGGCGCAGGGTACCAGCCTTCATAATACGGATTAATCACACCCGGCTGGTAAGGCATAAACGGCATGACCGGCTGCCCACAGGCGCTGCAGGATGGCGGGTAATCGTAATAGTGCGACCGCTTGCTTGCTGCCGAAAGAAAAACAAAAAGAAGAACGCCTGAACGGTTGTCACCGGCAACAGGGACAACAGCAACGATATGATCATGATCAGTATGCGTGTCCGCATTAACGCTTCCTGCACTCCTTACATCAACTGATAAGGTGTTTCATCAGTCACATTCAAAACCCGGGCGACGATATCCAGGGAGGCGGTAACAAAGGCCTCCAGATCACTCCATGCGGGCGATGTGCCGAGCACCTCGTCTCCACCCTGCATAACAATACGCATCGCAATATCCCTGCCCGGGATCCTTTCCGCGGTTATATAGAGCCCCGGTTCCGGATCCTGCCCCCTGACCACCGCCATAATGTAACTGTAGTCAATGCCATCGTTGCTTTCGATCTCGTGCAGCACAACTACCGTGTACTCACCAAGACTGTACCGGCGCCTCGGGATTGCGGTCACAATGCCGGGCTTATTCAACATATTTCATCCTGATATCATTCAGCCGGCTGAAATCATTAGCGATTCGGGTAACAGCCACTGGTGCCGGCATGACGAGCATGCGCTGTTATGTCTATTTATTATTCAATTGGCTACAATTTGCAACCTGGAATATTACCGGGAAGACAATGCAAGACCTCATCTGTCCATTCAGCAGCACCCTGTTGCAGTGATAATTTTGGTTGCCGGCATGCCAGCCAGATTGTCCGCCGGGGGGGCGCCGAAATCGCCTGTAGCGCAGCGGCTTCACACGATCGCTGCACACTCCTCTTCCGGAAACTCAAGGATGTAGCCTTGCCGGCATTTGATGTCGAAGACGATCTATTGCAGATGCCGCACAGCGTGCTGGTAAAAATCCAGTATGGCGGCCTGCTTGGCCTGCAGCGCAGCATCGCGCGGGAAGATACGCGGAAAGACGTTATCGAGGACATTAACGCACTGATCGATGCTGCCATCGAGCATTACTCTGCGCTTGAAAACATTCCCTGCAACACACTTGTAGACGATATGACCGCCCACAAACTCTCCCGTCGCGGCAAGAGAAACCGGTAGTTATACGATCTACACGGGCGCGGTGCGTCCTGCTGTCAGTCCTTGCGTTCGGACTCACGCCAGGCGAAGGAGCAGTCCAGATGGGTACGCACCGTAATCAGTCCGCTCAACCCGCCCTCCACCATGATATCCATGGGACGGCGGCTGCGTAATCGTTTACAGCGTTGCTTGAGCCAGATGACGCCGATTTTTTCATTCCGGGGAAACGTTGTGCGCAGGGCATCAGCAATCCCCAGCAGGTGCTCGACGTGCTTCATCACCACAGGATCATCGGGTAGCGGCGTGTCTTCCTGGTAACGCCGCAACATTCTGGTCCTGGTACCATCCGGCAAGGCGAGCATAATCACCTGGTCCGCGGCCGTTATACCCCATTCGTCCAGTACATTAACGACCATACGGCCCAGTTCGGTGCGCTCTTCCGGTGAAAGTGATGACATGGGTGGGAAATCCCGCTTTACGTGTGATAAGAAAACACCGGTTACATTCTACCATGTCAGATTGATGCAATTGAACCGCAGCATCGAAATCCCGTGTTTATACCATCAGAAACCGCGTAATATGGCAGATATATCCATTTATTCCGGTCGAAAGGAATGCGACCCGGTGTTCGCACAGGCAACAGTTGCATCACCTTATTCTGACCGTGACATGCTGCAGCATCATTATGACATCACTGGCATTACTCCTGATTATCGTGCTGCTGGTACTGTTCTGGCAATTCAGCCTGCACTGCCATGACATAGCCATAGAAACCGCAAGGAATACCTGCAAGCAACGCAACATCCAGTTCCTGGATGGCACAGCCTCATTGAGCGCGATGCGGCCATACTTTTCAAAAGTGAGCGGTTTAGCACTGAAACGCACCTACACTTTCGACTATAGTGAGGATGGCATCGGCCGCCAGAAAGGTTGCATCGTCATGTTAAACAGCCGGGTAGAAACGGTATTGCTGGATAGCTGACGAACAACATAATCCGCTGTCGTATTCCAATGCGGAAATCGCACACAGGGGTAATGAAACTGCGTCAATGCAAGACCATCCCGTGCCGGCAACCGTATCAGGCTGTATAATGATGACCATCATGTTTAATCTGTGAGCGGAAATACCCAATGCCCTACTACATATATGCACTCAGGCCTGGCGAGGCCTCCAGAACCAGAGATCTGGTCATGATAAATGATTTCAGTGATTTCAAGGGCGCAAAAAACGCTGTCAGAACACTACGTGCCGAAGAACCGCTGGATGAAGGCCGAATCTACAAAATAATCTTTGCTGAAGACCAGGCGGAAGCCGAGAAGCGCCTGACTGAATTCAGGGAAGAACCGATCGTCAAGGAATGGGAGAAATAATCCGGCATTAACCGGGAAAAACACCACACACAGCTGCAGGTACAGATGGAAGAACAGGAATACAAGTCCACCTATTACGCCATCAACAAGCGCCGCTGCGTATTTGAAAAGGCCGTGAGCACGCGCCGCTGCACCTGCGTCAAATCTCTGCGTTTCCACCTGGCAGACCGTGAAGGAGTAGCCTGCGAGTCCGCATCGGGAAATGCCGTCTGCGCCGAGCTGATCAGCAGGCTGCGGCACAACGCCCGGTTCTCCCTGCATTTAACCAGTACCGATGCCCCCCTCCCCCATGCCAAGGAAATCCGCGTCCAGATCGGCGGGCTACTGGGATTACAGGGGCTGCTGCATCCGGAACTGTCCGCCAGCAGCCAGATAGACAATGTCATCGGGCTGACCGACACGTGCGATTCAGCGCTACGGGCGCCTGGAAGACCTGCCATATGACGTCATAGTTCAGGCCATTGTGAAATTCCAGGGGCGCAAGAAGAGGCCGCACGCCGATAACAACTAGTCCCCGGCAAGTGGTTTTTCCGGCTGTTTTGTGACACTGCTCACTGAATCGATATCGGTTCAGATGTCTCATAGAGATGTGCAGATTAATTCAGAACCGGTATGACCAGGAAATCACACGCCGCCATCATGGTAGCAATACTGAGCCAGCCCCTGATGGCGGAACCAGACGCCACTGCAGTACCGGCCGATGTTGCACGTGCCCAGTTCACCAGCGCCATCCAGAGACGGGAGCCGGCAGACAACCTGGTCGAACTGAATGGGCCGGCAGAGAAGATTTTTTTCTACACTGAAGTAAGCGGCATGACGGATCAGCTGCTCATCCACAGCTGGGAATTCAAGGGCGAATCGGTTGCCGAAGTCCGTTTCCGTGCGGGCGGGCCGCGCTGGCGCGTATGGTCCAGCAAGCAAATGTCACCGGACATGCAAGGGACCTGGACTGTGGTTGTCCTGAACGCGGCAGGCGATATCCTCGCAGAGAAAACACTAGACTATAATCCGGATGACCTGACGTTCTAGGGAAGCTCCTGCATTGACACCACCCGGGTCGGTCCTCCTCAGGCTCGATCCAGATGCATATATTTCTGCTTTGCTGCGTTCTGCGGGCTAGTTTGCCCATTTTATTTCCCGCGCAGTTTCCCGGCCAATCATGGCGCGCTGCAATGAGGCGGGGATATCTGAACGATCCGCCGCCAGAGGAATACGTCCTCCCATAATTTCCGCCTTCTCCTGCGGGTATAGCGGCAGTCTGTCCGGCTCGGCATAACCGGCCGGATAAACCGGCTGGTTGTCCGCCATATCATACTTGTCGGAAGCACCCAGGGTATGCAGCAGTTCATGTGCAATGATGAAATTATTGCCGGCTGCATGGCTTGTGCCTGCATAGGCATGCACAAGCCCGAGCAGACCCTTCTGCAGTCCCAGCGAGTGATCGAGCCGCGGCAGATACCGGTCGTTGTAATAGATCACGTAAATCCGGACATCAGCGGGTGGTCCATCCTGTCCCCAGCCAGTCCGCAACGCCCATAAACGCAGTTTGAGACTCCACCACATAACACCCGGGATATTTCTGTTTTGTGGCGGATCCGGGGGCAGTGAACGCACCTCCGGGCCCAGCCTGACGGTAACCAGTTTGTTATTGCCCAGACCATAGGCGCCCGCCTGCCGGGCGATGAAATCCTCGATCGGTGCAAAGCTGGCCGCCTGCAGCTGCGCCAGATATTCAGCTACAGCGATATCGTCACTGGCGTTGATTGGGTAAAGCACAACCCAGAGTGGATCATTCCAGTCAGTTGACCGGCTGGTCGACAGCCATGCATCACCGGCCACGACCAGCAATATGAATAACAGTGCAAGTATGCGCAGCTGCCTGAACAGGCGGCGTGATGGCATCAGGGTCGGACCCGCAACAAACCCTGATCAGGGAGTCTGCAGGGTAATGGATTCGCGCATAACCGGCGAAAGCGTTTGCAAATCCGCCCCATTGATCCGTGAATAACGGCGCACCTGGAAGTACACAATCTTTCTGCCGTAATCGGTGCTCAGCTGAAACTCCGGGGCTGCTGAATAAGGTTCCCAGGTCGCACCGTAGAAATCGGCGCGTTCACTGGCCCGATACTGCGTGGGATTACCGATCACCCTGTTATTCAGGGTCACGCGTGTTGCCGCAGTCACCGCAGCCCCGTTGTTGATGGCGATACGGGCAACCTTCAAACCGCTGGACAGTACCGGTACAGCCGGTTCGCTCACTGTACACTGACGGCCGCCGCCCCCGGGAGGCAGTGATATCACCAGCATCCGGTCCGAATCAGAGGTGACCAGGGACTCCTGCTCTGCCTTGAAACCGGCCTTTGAAGCCGTCACCTTCAGGGGTGCATACGGCACATCGCGAAATACCGCGTAGCCTTCGTCATCGGTTCGAATGGCACCAAACTGACTCAGATTGGCCGCGGTGCCGAGGCAAACCGCGGCCCCGCTCAATGGCGCCGGTCCGCCGCGCTCAAACACGCGCACGCGCAAGTCCGTAGCCGAGGCTGTCATCGTGACCGACGCGAGTAGCGTTGCGACCAGCAAATACGCGCATCGCTTCGGGAGTGGAAAAAAATACTATTCATATCAATTCCTTGTCGCACTGTTCCGGCAACCTGTGGCAGAACGTGCAGTTTACACTCAATACATGCCGGACTGTATCGTCAATATATTGTCATTTTAACCGAATTTTATCAGGCAGTCGCGCAATTCGAAGGCTCTCAATCGGGAAGGCCAGCGCTGACACTCACGGGCAGGCGCGCACACAGTTCTTGCAGCTGCGCCTTGTATTCATCATCATAAAAAACAATCACTTGGGTGTTTTTCATGCGCTGCACCACGGCCAGCAGTGACTCCAGGCTGCTGGTTCGGTCACGGAAATCTGACTGGAAATTGAATTCAGCGACGATCACCTGCGGCTGCCGTTTCTGCAGAAAGCTGATGGCCTTGCGCATTCGGCTCTCCACCACCACCTCGTAACCCTGGGCTTCATACAGGGGCGTGAAGTTTGGATAACCCCCAAATTCAACTATGGACAGCAACAATCTGCTTGCCGGTTCGGCATTCACGGGGCCGCGATCACCGGCACTGCCAGGAGTGCAATTAGGTGCAATTGCAACCATGTATCAGTCCGCGCACCGTTGGCGAGAGCCGGACCCAGGCAGCGCAACCTGCAGCCGGAGTGCAATGACCTGCCATGACTCGCAGAAAACTGCCTGTTACTCTTGTGAATAGGTGTCATCCAGGTACGTGTGACACAAAACATCGCGCATGGTGCCAATCAGTTGCAGCAGTTTTTCATTGCGGACACGGTAGTATATGCGGTTCGCATCGCGCCTTGAAATGACGATATTCTTGTTGCGCAACTGGTCCAGGTGCTGTGATACATTGCTTTGTGATGTCCCTATTTTCTCGACTATCTCTCCCACTGACATCTCTGCATTGCCGAGCGTACAAAGAATCTTCCATCGCAGTGGATGCCCCATCGCCTTGAGTGCATCCGCGGTAAGGGTGATTTCCTCTTCCGAGGACTGGTCTGCTTTCGGTTCTTCCATTAATAACTCCAGAAATTTTTCGGCGGCGAAGTTCCCGGTGCGCCCGGTATGCAAGCGGCGCACTGCCCTGGGGTGCATTCACGCATGCTCCTGCCTGCCGGCAATACGTTCATAACCCGTCATATCCTTGGCCAGGCAGATGATATCAGTTATCTGCCCGGATTCGTCCTTCAGTGCGGTGCGTGAAAACAGGATCGGCACGCGCCGCTGGTCACTGGCGATAAAACGGGCCTCGATACTGCTCAGGCTCCCGGTACGTATCAGCGCCTCCAGCCAGATACCCATAAAGGCGTTGGCCTGCTCCGTTTCCTCCTCCTCGAAGACATCGCCAATCGCCATGCCGAGTAAATCTGCGGCAGCATAACCCAGCATGCGGCACGCTGCCGGGTTGGAGGCCTTGATCCTGCCATCCGGATCAAGCAGCAACAGGGCCTCGCCTATATTCTCAATAACATTTTCAAGATAGTTTTTGGCGATATGCAGTTCCTGAGTCCGCTCCGCCACCAGCATTTCGAGCTGACGGTTCATTTCGCGCTCTTTCTCTATCAGGCGCAGGTAGGTGCTGATCTTGTTGATCAGCTGATTATCATCGATCGGCTTGAGCAGGTAATCCGCAGCACCCACCTCATAACCCTTTTGCTGAAACTCGTCTGTCTTGTACGCAGCAGTCAGGAAGATAATCGGTATATCCCGGGTCTTTTTCCTGACCTTGAGCATGGATGCGGTCTGAAAACCATCCATCTCCGGCATCTGTACATCAAGAACAATCAGGTCTATACGCGGATTGTCCAGCGCAATATCCAGCGCTTCCTGGCCGGAAGCGGCTTCGATTACCTCAACATCCATATGCTCTTCAATCAGGGTACGCAGGGCAAACAGATTGTTTTTGTTGTCATCAACAATCAGTATCCGGAAGCCGGCATATCGCTTCATGGTTGTGTTCCCTGCGGTCCAGATGATTGTGCTGCCGGCACGGAAGACAGGTACTTGTCCATGTACGCGCGCAGCTCAACCAGGTCAATCGGCTTGACAACAACATCATCCGCCCCGGCTTGCAGGCAACTCAGGCGATCTTCCTCGCCGGCCTTGGCTGTCAGCGCAATCACCGGCAGTTCGGCGAAGCGCGGCTGACTGCGCAACTGCCTGATGACATCATATCCACTCATCTCCGGCATCATTATATCCATCAGCACAAGTTCGAAATTGGCGTCACTTTCCAGCGTGTCCAGCGCTTCCCGGCCATCACCGGCTGCAGTTACATCGAGCTGCCATTTCTCCAGCAATGGTGTCAGGGCCAGCAGGTTGCGCATATCATCATCCACGATCAGCACCCGCGCACCATTAAAGTTTGCAGCCGGAATTGTCAGGTCCGAACCATCGGCAATAGCCACCCTTTCCGGGTCATGCACGACTGCCGCTTGCGGGGCGGCAGGCATTTCCGCCGGTAACAGCAGACTGAAAGTTGAACCTTTATTGTCTTCACTTTCGACCTCGATTGCACCACCGATCAGCCGGGCCAGTTCGCGACTGATGGTCAAACCCAGCCCGGTACCCCCGAAACGGCGGCTGGTTGAGCCGTCCGCCTGCTTGAAGGCCTCGAAGACAAGTTCGCGTTTACTCGCAGGTATCCCGATACCGGTATCGACAACACTGATCCGCACCGTAAAACCCGTGTCTTCCCGTCCCGTCACCGGCAAAAGTCGCAATGTTACACCGCCGTGCATTGTGAATTTTACCGCGTTGGATAGAAAGTTGATCAGGATCTGACGTAATTTTTCCTTATCACTTGCGACCGATTGCGGTGCTGTCTGCATCGATTTCCAGCTTCAGCTCGAGGTGCTTTTCGTCAAACTGCGGGCGCATCAGCTCCGCGACATCGGTAATTATCTTGCGCAGGTCGACCGTTTCGCACACCAGGGACATCTGGCGGGCCTCGATCCGTGACAGGTCAAGAATATTGTCAATCAGCGCCGTCAGGTCAGTGCCTGCGTCATGGATAACACGCGCCTGCCTGCTCTCCTCATCCATCAGCTTGCCCGCCTTGTTCCGGGCCAGCATCTTTGACAGCAACAGTATCGAGTTCAGTGGGGTACGCAATTCATGACTGACATTGGCGAGAAATTCAGACTTGTAGCGGTTGGATTCTTCCAGCTCACGGGCGTACTCAAGCAATGCCTTGTTATGCTCGGCATGGGTTTCGGCAAGCCGGGTGAGATTTTTACCAAGTTCATTCAGCTCCTGCGGCCGCTGCCAGGAAAACCTCACCGGCTCATCACTTTCCAGGACTTGCGCGATACCATCGGTCAGATCCCTGCCCAAGGCGCTCGGTCCTCACAGCAATCAAACGCGCGACCATGAACACCACAATCAGCAACCCGACGGCAATGGCTGCAACCCGTACCTCAATAGTCCGGCGCAGTGCCACGATCGGAGATGGATCGACGCTGCGTCCAACCCAGATCGGGCCGGAGAACTCGGTATCGAACAGGGGCGCCCATAACACCTGCTGACTATTATATTCCCAGAGTCCCAGCTCCCTTTTTTTGAAGGTTTCCTCCAGGCCCGGAAAATCATCGAATGCATTTCTCGCCCGGGGTTTGCCATCCACCAGACCCAGGTAATGTCCGTCATTGTGTACCCAGTAAATACCGCGGTAGGCATTTGCCAGCCCGCTGATATCGAGATAGACAATTACCATGCCACGATCAGCGCGACTGTCATCCGGCTCCTCCGGCGCCTCAACTGACAATTCAACCGGACTGACAATACTCAGCTGCATAACCCGGTTCGGTGCCACATCGATGGCTGACTTGTTGATTATAACGGGTCCGGTCATAACATCACCCGGATGCAGCTCGCGGCCAATCTTCAACAGCTCGGGATTCAGTTCATTTATATTATCGGCATGCGCTTCAAGCATGCCGGTCGCATTGTTCCGTTCCAGCCAGTAGCTGACACTGCCGGTTTTGTCCAGAAAGAGAATGCGGGTGATATCGAGCTGGTCGAACAATACCCGGTTGATCCACTTAACATAGTCACCCCGGTCAGCGTCGATAGTCTGCGGAGAATCGGCATCACCGGCATAGCGTAACAATCCCGGCTCCGGCATCTTGGCCAGCAAGCGTGCCATTTCGTGACGCCGTGCAATATGCTGGTCAAGCTCGCTGAATCCCGCCCTCAGGTTCTGCATATAAGCCTTGTGATACAGGGCTTCCAGGCGGTCGAAGATCATCGGTATATTGATCACGAACGCGGCCAGCAACGGGACCAGCCCAAGCATAAACAAAAACAGAAAAATCTGGGTGCGCAGCTTCATAGGCAATAATTCACAAGCGATTTGTGCTGGACAAGCTATCTTCTGATAGCTACTTTACCATGAGGATTCAATACTGTTGAACGCAACAGCGCTGAAAACAACCAAATCTATATGGCCAAACAGGAATCTTTTTTCAGGGATATTGGCCCGGGCCTGGTAATTGCGGCAACCGGTCTGGGTGCCGGCGACCTGATCGCCGCTTCAGTTGCGGGTGCAAGATACGGCACGGCCATCCTGTGGGCGGCTGTTCTGGGCGCGATAATGAAATTTGCCCTGAACGAGGGTTTGAGCCGCTGGCAACTGGTTACCGGCACCACCCTGCTGGAAGGCTGGGTACAACGGCTTCCCCGGGTCGTATCGATCTATTTCTTTGTCTATCTGCTGCTGTGGAGCTTCATTGTCGCCGGCGCCCTGATTGCCAGCTGCGGCCTGGCAGCGCATGCACTCTACCCGCAAATCTCGGTTGAATTATGGGGCGTCGGCCATTCACTGGTCGCGGTCGTACTGGTACTTATCGGGCGTTATTCCCTTCTGGAAAAGCTGATGAAGGTGTTTATCGCCCTGATGTTTGTGCTCGTACTGATCACAGCCATGTGGGTTGCACCCGGCCTGCCGAATATTGCAACCGGCCTGCTGATACCCGTTATACCCGAAGGCTCGGTACTGTTCATTATTGGTGTAATTGGCGGCGTTGGTGGCAGCGTCACCCTGCTGTGTTATGGCTACTGGATTCGTGAACGCGGCTGGGACCGGGAGAATGATCTACACCGCGTGCGCAAGGACCTGTCTGTCGCATATCTCCTGACCGGCCTGTTCGGTATTGCCATCATGGTAATCGCGGCCGGCGTAAAACCGGAAGTCATGACCGGAACGCAAATTGCCCTGGGCCTGGCTGATAAACTCGAGGCGGTTGTCGGCCCCTTCGGAAAATGGTGTTTCCTGATCGGCTTCTGGAGTGCGGTATTCAGTTCCATGCTCGGTGTCTGGCAGGGGGTTCCGTATCTGTTCGCAGATTTCATTCGCCAATACACCCGACAGCCGGATGAATCCGTGACCGTGAACACCCGCTCGCCCGCTTACCGGTATTATCTGCTCTATCTCGCCCTGCCGCCCATGGTGCTCTTGCTGGTTGGAAAACCGGTCTGGCTGGTAATTATCTACGCCGTTGCCGGCGCCTTTTTCATGCCAGTTACTGGCATTGCTGCTGCTGTACATGAACAACCGCCGCAGCTGGCTGGGCGATTATAAAAACGGAATCATCACCAATTTTATCCTGACAATTTCAGTACTGGTATTCGGAATGCTGGTATACAGCGAAATCGCAAAGGTCCTGGGCTAATCCAGGTAACGTGCCTGCCATTCCAGATATTTACTGTGTACAAACGCTGTGTAGGATTCCTTGTTGGCAAATTGCGCCGGATCCAGGGCATCGTAGACATAGAAATTGACCCGATTGTTCCGCGTTGCCGACATATGCCGGATCTTGTCCAGCAGTGTCTGGGGGGCACGCCATTCAAAATCATCCTGGGATTCATAGTGAAGAAACACCGGCAGAACAGGAATCCCGGTGCGCAGGGAAATATCAAATGCGCCGTAACGGAACGTTTCGAAAATACGCCGTCCCTTGCATCCACCTTCCGGGTAAAGGGCAATATTTTTCCCGCTGCGCAACTCTTCGTCGATCTGTTCAGCCGCTGCACTTCTCGATTCGCGTGACTCCCGCTCCACATACAGAGTCCCGGATGCTGTACTGATCCGTCCTACCAGCCACCAGTCCTGCACCTCGATTTTTGCCAGCGAGTGCACCGGAAACACAGCGGGTATACCGATATCCTCAAACGCAGACGGGTGATTGGCAATCAGAATATACTGCTCCGGCAAAGCGCGGGTATTTTTCTGATGAACCCGCAGATCGACGCCCAGCGCACGTACAAAAGACCGGCACCAGGCCCGAAACAGCGAAAAGTAACCATACTTCAGCAGCGCACGCGGTAAAAACGACAGGAGATACAGCAGCAGGGTAAACAGCGCCAGCTCCAACCAGCAGATGCTGCGCCAAATGACACGGAATATTGATTGAATCACGGACTACACCTTTCCCGGGGTCGCCATGTGATTGACGCCGCTGTCAGTCGTGACAGCTGCGTATCTGATCAACAGGAGGCAGCCTGCCGCGGCAGTGAGCACGGCGGCTCAGTCGAGATCTGCCAGCAAGCCGACGATAACGCTGCCATCAAGCGCATGCAGACTGTGATCGGTATTCACCGGCACTGCTGACGACTTGCCGCGCAATGCCGGAACATTATTCATATCCTGACTGTGGCCCGGAACAATGTAATCGCCACTCAGCGTGGCCGCCTGCCCCCGGATGATCGAAAAATATTCAATATCCGGATGCGGCATGCTGTTCAACCAGAACAGCAGGTTTCCCGGACGCGGCCGGACCAGATCGACAAACAGGCTGCGGGAGCGCATCGCCGTATGGTAGGTCGCGCCACCGAAGAAATCAGTGATGACAGACAGGGGAAAGGGGATATCAGTCGCATCCAGCGCCTGCTCGGCACGCTCGGTACCGAGGTGCGGGCTCGCAATGGTAATCAGCGCCCTGATATTGTCGCTGTTATGACGCACCAGCGCGGCGCGCGCTATCACGCCCCCGGCGGAATGACCCACGAGTGTGATCGGTTCACCTTGATGGGTCAGACTGATAGCGTCCAGTATTTGGCGCAGCTGGAAAGCCTGCACCAGTATCGGAGCTTCTGACGGTAAATCGACCGTGTAGTACTTCCGCTGCGCTCCGTTACCAGGTGCCGGAACCAGCTGCACCCCTGCAGGCCCGGCAATATAAACACCGGCACGCTGCCAGTTGTGATGCTCCATGACCGCCGTGATGCCACTCTCGTCCCAGGTGCGTGCGCCATTAAGATATCCATGCACCAGCACCACGACATCTGCACGCGCAGGCGCAACAAGCAAACACCCCAGAATCAGTATCCACGTATACAAAACCGGTTTCATTGGCGCACCTCTGCTATGTCAGGAGATAGTTTATTACATTGAACAGGGGAATGGGATGGCTCGGGCGCGTCACCCTCATCAGGATTGTTTCTTTAATAAAGGAGCAACTTGTGTCCATACAGCGCAGCCAGCGGGGCAATCCCGGGCGGGTGGTGCCAAGCGTAGCAAGGACGCTTAATCAAGGCAGGCCAGGACACATCCGTGTGCCGGCCCGCTTGAAGTTTCAGCTTGGTAACTACTACTGGGTAGCCGGGGCTGCAGGAGCTACCGGGGCGCCGTAAGGGGCACCATAACCCCGGATAGCCACCACCATAGCCATCCGGATACACCACCGTAGCCGCCATAGCCCGGGCCACCGTAGCCGCCATAGCCCGGATAACCACCGTAGCCGTAAGGGCCGTAACCGCCATAGCCATAACCACGGCCATAGCCGCGACCACGACCGCTGCCACGACCACCACCGCTCATGTTGAAGTCCATGTCACCCCAGCCGTCACCGTCGAAGGGACCCCAGTCGGAACCCCAGTCATTACCACCCCAGGCATGAGCCGCGGTGAACGGGATTGCCATAGCGCCGGCAACAGCCGCGGCACATAATGTTTTCTTTAATATACTCATTGTGTTTACCTCTCATTGTTAGTAATAACTGCTAAAAAATATTGGTGTGTTTAGAACACGCCGATTAGCATATAAGTAATCGCTTATTTTAGCAATCGTTTATTTAATAATATTTTCACCCTTTTCTGCCTGATTCTGAGTTATTCAATGAATTCATATTGTTAACGACATTTACGCCGACAACGGGGCTGTCTGGCACACCGGCACCACTGCTGAATATTGTAATATTCATAATTTACTCCATAAAAAACAAATAATTATATAAATTATTTGGTGATTCCAGACGCGCCTGGCGGCTCCCGGTGGACACCCTGAGACCTGCCATAGAAAAAAATATTTTGGACATTTACATATTCTAAAATTACTCGATTCCGATATATCAGCAATATCAGAACCCTACAATCACCGTCGCGAAGACGCTAAAAACAGCGTCAATCAATTGTTCTTGACAGGTTCGGTGCATGCGGGCGTAATCAATAGTGTCATTGGTCAGATCGCGTCAGGTGCCACGGCGACCCGGAAAAATCGCCGCCTTCGATTTTGAAAGGGCCACCTAAACCGGACGGGATCTAGCAGCGCCACGCTTTATTTCATGAAGCACAACGCAGGATCGATGAAGTCCAACCTGCTGCAGCCGGCCTGCCAGCCTTCTGGATACCGGTGAAAAGTGTGAATATATATAAAGGTTTAGCAGCATTTGAGTATTTGCCCAATACCAACCTCCTTATTAACCCGCTTCCATAGCGGGTTTTTTTTGCCTCCAGGGACGGAGGTACATCGCGGAGCGCAGGGAGCAAGCGATGAGACCGGGAACCGGTCGAGAGGCTGGCCTGGGCCATGCGCGTGAGCGATGCGCCGGAAGGGACGGAGGTACATCGCGGAGCGCAGGGAGAAGGTGAGACCGGGAACCGGTCGAGAGGCTGGCCTGGGCCATGCGCGTGAGCGATGCGCCGGAAGGGACGGAGGTACCGCCGCTCTCGGACATCCTGTCCTTCGTCGCGGAGCGCACGACTGCAGGGATGAGCTAGCGCCATTCTCGCATCCATTCTGGCAAGCGGCTAATCTGTATTGCGCTAGCCCGCTCACCAAGTCAGGACATCATGAATACGCCACAGATTGCCACTCTGGTATGTCTGCTCGTCATCGCCAATGCGGCACCCGTGATCACCAGCCTGCTGCTGGGACGGCGCTGGAACCGTCCGCTCGATGGCGGTCTCACATTACTCGATCAGCGCCCGCTGCTGGGTCCATCGAAAACGATCCGCGGCGTGCTTGCCTCAGTACTGGCAACCACGCTGCTTGCTCCCCTGCTCGGGTTAGCGGTTGCTGCGGGGGCCGGTTTCGCCTGCCTGGCCATGCTGGGTGACGCCTGCTCCAGTTTTGTAAAGCGGCGGATGGGAATCGCCCCGAGCCGCGAGGTACCGCTGCTCGATCAGTTACCGGAATCACTGCTGCCGCTCTGGATAATGCAACCGATAACAGGTGGATCAACAGCGGAAATATTAACCGCGGCAGCACTCTTTACCCTTGTCGACCTGATCTTGTCCGCGCTGTACAAACCCCGTCAGGCAGCATTGAAGATGATGCAGGGTTATCTCGGGCGGACAGTTGATCCTGACATCCACCACGCATGCACCCGAGCCAGCCGAGGTATAACCCGCCATCCCCTGATAGGTCCATGCACCGCGGCAATATGCCCGCGGACAACGCGCATTACACATCAGGGGAATTCCACCCGGCAAACAAATCTGACCCGCGTGCGTATGTCCACAAAGCATGACATTGAAATCGGCATGCGCGGCATGCCGGTAAATCTCGGGTGAGTGCGCCAGCAGGATCGAGACCGCACCGTCGGGGATGGGATCGGCGGCCTTCTCCAGATTATCGGCGCGGTAATAGTGTGGATCATCGATTCCCGCAAGGTAAATCGTATCGCCACCACGCTGCAGGGCTACCTGCTCGTTGAGCAACATGCGTACGCCCATGGCCTCCAGCCCCGGCACCATGCAGATGCTGTCGTGATTACCCAGGACCCCGTAAACATCGCCCATGAGGTGTGTTCGTACCTGCTGCATCGCCGCCAGCGTTGCGTCATAGGGTCCGTGTGTTTGCGCCCTGAAGTCACCGGTCAGGACACACAGGTCATATTCCACCTCGCGCAAGACCTCGATCAGGACGTGGGGGAAATCGGGGGCCATGTCGATGTGCAGGTCGGAAATATGCAATATCGTATAGCCGTTAAACGCGGAAGGCAGGCCGTTGACCTTTATGTGGTTGTGGCGCACAGCCAGCCGGCGCGCATTGCGACGCCCGCGCCCGTGCAGCAACATCAACCGCAGGCTGTTGCGAATGACTGAATGGATGGAATACCAGTTCTCGATATGGAACAGGTTCCGCCCCTGGCCAAATATCCTGGCCTCGTAGTCATGTTCAATACCGAGGCGCTGCTGGAGATGTATCTTGCCGACGCGCTGCCGCAAAAGTGCCAATATGGCTTCACTGGTTGAGTTCGGTGTCATAACTCATTGTCGGACGCCCTTCCGCATTTTTCAATGTGTAATCCGGCTACGCCCGGCAGGTGCCGGCTTGCGGCGACCGGGCAATTATTGTTTGTGATCGATCTGACCCTTTGCTACGGTAGCCGGCAATGAAGTAATAACAACCCGATCAACGGGTCGCAAACCGGGAGGGGACCAAGCATGAACCTGGAGAAAGTATATTTCGCATTCTTCATCGTCCTGGCATTAACGCTGAATTTCGGTTTCTTTGTCGGCGATCTGGATAATCCGGATCACCACAACGTCTATGAGTTGTATGCCGCACTGGTCGTCAGCCTGATAGCAACCGTGCTGAAATTCGGTGATCGTGCGCATATCGGGGCGGTGCTGCTGGCCACCAGCCTGGTGGCAGACCTGCAACTGATTGCCGCCGTGATTATCTGGGCGATCTTCGAACACGCCACCGACACCGGCCTGACACCCATGGTCCTGGCCAGTATTGTCTCATTATCCGGGGGCGCCCTGCTGGCAAATGTCACCTCGGTAATACTCCTGGTCACCGAGACGGTCATACTGCGGCGCTAGGCGGGCCCCGGGTACGCGGTCATGCAGAATCTGGTCTACCTGCTGCTGCGGCGCATGCGCGCGCCGCTCATCGTGGTCATCCTCGCCTACGCGGTGACGATCCTCGGCCTGGTCCTGATACCGGGCGTCGACGACCAGGGCAATCCGTGGCGCATGTCGTTTTTTCATGCATTTTATTTTGTCAGTTTCATGGGCTCGACGATCGGCTTCGGTGAAATACCGTACGCGTTCACCGATGCACAACGGCTATGGACCACACTGGCCATGTACCTGACGGTAATTTCCTGGCTGTATGCGATCGGCGCACTGTTTTCGCTGTTCGGCGACCCGACCTTCCGGCGCATCGTGGACTACACAACCTTCACCCGTGCGGTCAGACGGATCAGGGAACCCTTCTATCTGGTATGCGGCCTGGGTGACGCGGGCCATCTGATCGTGCGGGAGCTGTCGGAACACGGCATTCGCTGTGTGGTCATCGATCAGGATGAACGCAAGATCAACGCGCTGCGACTCGAGGACCTGCCGGTCCATGTACCCGGCCTGTGTGCCAGCAGCTCCGACTCGGCCACCCTGCTGGCAGCTGGTTTGAAAAACCGCTACTGCGCCGGGGTCACGGCGCTGACCAGTAATGACCATGTCAATCTCACCATTGCCATCTCCTGCAAGCTGCTGGCACCCGAACTGATGGTCATCTGCCGCGCCGAGTCCCATGATTCGGCAGCCAATATGGCTTCGTTCGGCACTGATCATATCGTCAACCCCTATGACATTTTTGCCGAGCGTTTCGCCATGATGTTCCTCGCGCCCAGCATGCACCTGGTATACGAATGGATGACCGCGCTTGGCCAGGTGTCACTGAGCGAATTCAATGCCCCCCCGAGGGGTACCTGGGTACTGTGCGGCTACGGCCGCTTTGGCAAGGCCGTGCAGAAGAGCCTGTCCTTTGCCGGCATACGCACGGTGATAGTCGAGTCGGATATCGAAGGCACGGATTCACCCGATACCGTGATCAAGGGCCGCGGTACGGAAGCGATCACCTTGCATGAGGCCGGCATTCAACAGGCCGTGGGCGTCCTCGCCGGTACCGATAATGATGCCAACAACCTGTCGATCATCATGACAGCGCTGGATATGAACGAGAACCTGTACACGGTCGCACGCCAGAATCTGCGCACCAATGATGCGATTTTCACGGCGGCAGACACGGATATCACCATGCAGCCCGACACGCTCATCGGCCAGCGGGTGGTTGACCTGCTGATGCGCCCCCTGCTCTCGAATTTCCTGCGGCTGGCCCGCCAGCAGAATGAAGACTGGGCCAATATACTGGTCAGCCGGGTCGTTGGTGTGCTCGCAGAACGCACCCCGGAAACCTGGTCTCTGAAGATCTCACGGGTACGCACTCCGGCAATTGTGGAACAATTGCACAAGGGCGGATGTTTCTCGGTGGGGCAACTCATCATCGATCCCCGCAACACCACGGCGCGCCTGCCCTGTGTACCCCTGTACCTGCAACGGGCAAACAATGAGGAAATCCTGCTGCCTGCGGATGACACCCTGCTGCAGGTCGGCGATCAGCTGCTGTTCTGCGGGCAGGCACAGGCCGAGACCCAGATGCGCTGGACTGCCCGCGACTTCAATACCCTCAACTATCTCTGCACCGGCCGCGATCTGCCGGGCGGCATACTCTGGCGCTGGTTGTCGGCACGGCCACACTGAATGCCACGCCCCCGCTCCACCCTCAATGGCATGTGAAATGCATAGTAAATGTCGAACCCACACCAACACCGGCACACCGGAAGGTCTGCGGGAAATGGAGATTTCGACATGAAAACCATTGAATTACAATTAGTTATGGTTGGCCTGGAAGATGGAGAGCAGGGTGTCTTTGTCGGCGTCCCGCTGGTCTCCGAAAGCGCCCCCGAAGACAGTGGCGTGGTAAAAAACATATGGTTTTCAAACACCCAGGAAGTTCCGGAGAGCCTGACCCTGGAGCAACTCATGGAACTGGTCAACGGCCAGATGAACAACTGCGTGGCAACCATTCAATAAGCTGATTTCGTCATTTTTTCGGCGAATCGGAGTCGATCAGCCGTCACCATCTGCACACAGGAGCCTCCTGCGCCTGTGACGACATGAACAACTTCCGGTCCGGGCCATTCCGGCCATTCCGGTGCTGTGGTTAAATACGCGGGTGCACACCCATTTTAATTAACGCATTCTGCCAGTCTGATTGCCCCCGTATGCCAATCTGATTCAGACGTGAACGTCACCGTCATTATCCCCACCTGGAACCGGGCTTTGCCGCTCGGGCACGCCCTGGCATCCGTGTATGCCCAGACTGTCGCCCCGCATGAAGTCATTGTTGTCGATGATGGCTCGACCGATGACACCCGCCGTCAGATCTGCAAGCGGTTTGCGGATGTCCGGTATATTTATCAGGCAAACAAGGGGGTCAGCAGCGCACGCAATGCCGGTCTCAGGGCCGCAACCGGCCAGTGGATAGCCTTCCTTGATTCCGATGACCGCTGGCAACCGTCCAAGCTGGAACGGCAGCTGGCGGCACTCAAAACCCGGCCGGACTGCCGGATCTGCCATACCGAAGAGATCTGGATACGCCATGGGCGGCGCGTCAACCAGATGAAAAAACATACCAAGCACGGTGGTATGATTTTCCGGCACTGTCTGCCGCGCTGCGTCATCTCACCTTCCTCGGTCCTCCTGCATCGGGAGATATTCTTCCGCATCGGGGATTTCGATGAAGCATTACCCGCCTGCGAGGATTACGACCTGTGGCTGCGCATCTGCGCCATCTATCCGGTGCTGTACCTGGACACGCCACTGGTGATCAAATACGGGGGACATGATGACCAGTTGTCGCGGCGCCACTGGGGTATGGACCGGTTTCGCATTCATGCCCTCGAGAAAATAATCCGCTCCGGTACGCTGTCAACCGAAGACCGCTGCGCAGCACAGGCCATGTTGAGAAAAAAACTCACTATCCTTATCCAGGGCGCTGAAAAGCATAACAACCGGGAACTCCTGGAAACATGCCGTGAGAAATTATCGCCCCGCGTGGCGACAGCGTGCGCCATGGATACGAGCGGCTACCCGGTATGATTCACCTGGTGACTGCGTTACCGGCGGAGGCCCGGCCACTGGTGCGGCATTTCGGGCTGGGTGGCAGGCAGGCCGGCGCACCCTATCCGCTGTACCGGAACAACGCCATGATGCTGGTTGTATCCGGACCGGGAAAGGTCAATGCCGCGGCGGCTTGCGCGTGGCTGCAAACTGTTGACAGCGGTCATGCACACAGCGCGTGGTTGAATATCGGAATCGCCGGCCATGCATCACTGGCTACCGGCACGGGTGTAGTTGCCCATCGCATTACCGACACGGCGACGGGCAAAAGCTGGTATCCGCCGCAGCTGCCAGGTCAACCGGTTCCGGGCAGCTGCCTGCGGACGGTCGAGCGCCCCGAACTGCGTTATCGTAACGATACCCTGTATGACATGGAGGCCGCCGGTTTTTATCCCGCCGCCTGCTGCTGCACCACTGCTGAACTGGTGCAGAGTTTCAAGGTGGTCTCCGACAACCCGGCGCACCCCGCCGCCGGGATTACCGCGAAGTATTGTGAACGGCTGATAGGCGATCAGCTGGCCACGATCGCTACGCTTACGGAGATACTGCAGTCTTTACAAGGCAAATATGCAGCCTGGCATGCGCCACACCCGGACCTGGATCGCCTCACTCAACAGTGGCATTTCACTGTAACCCAGCGGCACCAGCTCGCTGCGCTGCTCAAACGCTGGCACGCCCTGACGCAACAACCGCTTATGCTCGATGCGCTCTACCGGCAGAGACAGGCGGCAGGTGTTCTGCGCCTGCTCGAACAGCAAATCAACACCATGCCCGTGGTCCTTGCATGAGCCTGTTCAGCACAATCTATATAGAGGACGAGATTGCCTCCCATCCACGCACCCTGGAAATCTGTGCGCGCTTTCCGCGGGCAGCACAAATTCCCTGTATGCAATATGGCGAGGTTTTCAATCCGAAGGCCCAGAACTTCCGCCTGCAGAAATCCAATCCGGCACTGATCCTGGCGAACAAAAACCGTCAGCGCATACACCCGGTACCCGAAAGTTACGGCATCGGCGGCAGTCGAAACTATTATTTTTCCCATATGCTGAATTGCCTGTATGACTGCCGTTACTGTTTCCTGCAGGGCATGTTCCGATCGGCTCACTATGTATTATTCGTAAACTATGAAGACTTTCTCGCCGATATCGGGCGGGTACTGGCCGACAGCAGGGACCAGGACACCTGGTTCTTTTCCGGATACGACTGCGACAGCCTGGCCCTGGACCCGGTCTCCGGATTCGCCGGGGAGTTTCTGCCATTCTTCGCGAGTCACCCGCATGCATATCTCGAATTGCGCACCAAGAGCACCCAGATACGCAGCCTGCTGAAACACAGACCGCTCGAGAATGTCATCATCGCCTTCAGTTTCACACCGGCAGAGATATACGCAGCACTGGAACACAAGGTACCCGCCATCGAACGACGCCTCGAGGCCATGGTGCAACTGCAGAAACACGGCTGGTTACTTGGTCTGCGTTTTGATCCGCTGGTATACCAGGAGGATTTCGAGCACCAGTACAGCAGGCTGTTTGAACAGGTGTTCAGCTTGCTTGATGTGGAACTATTACACTCCGTCAGTCTGGGCCCGTTTCGGCTGCCGCGCGGCTATTTTAAAAACATTCTGCAACTGTACCCCGACGAGCCGCTGTTTGCCGGACCATTCGCGGAATCGAATGGCATGGTTTCCTATCGCGCTGAACTGGAGAACGAGATGACGGCATTCTGCACACGGAGACTGCTTGAATATGTCCCCGAGTCACTCCTGTACCCGTGCCAGGTAGCCGCCTGAGCCATGTCCGTCACGAAGTCCATCATCGTAACGGGTGCCAGCTCCGGTATCGGTCGTGCCACCGTCACCAGGCTGCTCGAGAACGGCTACCGGGTGACGGGCATGGCGCGCGATTTCAGCAAGTTCAGCTGCACAGACAGTAATTTCAGGGCCATAGCGCTCGATTTGTCTGCCCTCGATGCGCTGCCGGCGCGCCTTGATGAGCTGCTCGCTGAACATGAGCGGATCGACGGTGTCGTCTGCTGCGCCGGCAGCGGGCGCTTCGGCTCCCTGGAAGAGTTTTCCTATGCGCAGATCCGCACAATGATCGAACTCAACCTGACCAGCCAGATCTACCTGGTACGCGCCCTGCTGCCCGGCATGAAACGGCAACAGAGCGGCGACATCGTGCTGCTGGGATCAGAGGCCGCACGTGCGGGCGGCAAGCGCGGCGCCGTGTACGCGGCCGCCAAATTCGGCTTGCGCGGATTTGCGCAATCTATACGTCAGGAGTGCGCCGCCAGTGGCGTCCGGGTATGCATCATCAACCCCGGCATGGTGAAGACTGAATTTTTCAACGGGCTTGATTTCCGCCCCGGCAGGGAAGCGGATAACTATATCCTGCCGGAGGATGTTGCACAGACTGTCCTCGGCATATTGCAGGCACGGGCCGGTACCGTCTTCGACGAAATCAACCTGTCACCGCAGAAGAAGGTCGTCCGCTTTACACCACCGGATGAATAACGGGCAGTTAACCGGGATACCGGGATTTTCCTGTATACTGCGCGATGTAATCAGACAACGGGTATTCGGGATATATTATGGCGCGAGTAAAGATCTACAGCACAGGCAGTTGCCCTTTTTGCGACAAGGCAAAGCAACTGCTCAACAAATGGAATATTTCCTACGAGGAGGCGCGCATCGACACTGACCAGGCGGCACGGCGCGAATTTTCCGAGGTCACCAATGGCGCACGCACAGTACCGCAGATCATAATCGATGGCGTCTGTATCGGCGGGTTTACCGAATTGACCGAACTGCACATGGAAGACAAACTTGATCATCTGTTCGAAGGATAGCCCTTCCTGCCAGCACGACAGTACTGCCTTATGAAAGACCAAAAAATCTACAGAATTTCATTTTACAATCAGGATAACATCTACGAACTGCATGCCAGCGAGGTACATCAAAGCAGCATGTATGCGTTCATCGAAGTCGAAGATATTATTTTCGGTGAACGCACGTCCGTTGTGGTTGATCCATCCGAGGAAAAACTGAAAGCGGAATTTGCCGGTGTCCACCGCACCTATATCCCGTTACAGGCCGTCATTCGCATCGACGAGGTGGAACGCGAAGGCGCGAACAAGATTACTGCAGCGGGCGGCAAGGCCGCTAGCGTAACCCCCTTCCCACTGACAAAACCACCCGGAAATCCGTCGGAAACCGGCAAATAGCGGTCATTCCGTGGCGGCCGCGGACTTGCCTTATCGGGCCGATTATCGTCCAATGGGGCTCTGACAAGCAAAATTAAACCCGGGGAGGACAGGCATGCAGGAAAGTATAATCACACCAAAACGCCTGACGGACATGCAGGAAATGGAGGTCTACGTCAACGGACCGGATGGCGCCAACCGGATGTATATCTACAGTGGCATGGCGGAAGTTGAAATTCCCGGCGGCATGCCGCATCCCCGCTGGTCACTGGAAGTCGTGTGCTTCGATATCGGCCGGGTCTACGACGACGCCAGTGAGGCAGTCATCAAGATTGTGGCATCGGCTGCCCTGGCCGGCGGACGCACCGATGGCGTGGCCAGCTTTGCCGGCTGGCAAATATTCGGCGCTGCCGGTGAACTGGATGATGAATCGCACCGGGTGCGCATGAATATTGCGGCTGGCGCCCGTGACACACAGGCGTTTCTCGAACAGATCTCCTTTCAGATCACGGTGCTGGCCAGGGTCGAGGAATAGACTAGCGACCCGCTGTTACAGAATCCGGTTCTAGACCGCGCGCAGTCGCACCCGCCAGCGCGCCGGAAACTCCAGGATTCCACGTGTGCGTCGCAGCTCGCGCAAATACATTTTCGCGGCACGATAACCTTCGCGGAACGAAAGCCGCATATATTCCACCTTGTCAAGGTGGCCACCTTTCAGTCCGTGCTTGAAACCGGCACAGAAGCGCTCGGTCTTCAGGTGCCGGGGTATCCTTACACCCGCAGCCTGCGGTGTTGGGTAGATGTTGTCCAAAGCGCCACCTCGCTGTCGTTGATATGTCTGTAAAGACTTTATCGGCGCAAGGCTGCGCGCATTGAATACCTGCAAGAACTTGAAAAAAATATAATTTATTAATTATGAAACAAATACTTCCCGAAGCTGTCCATTAGCTGTGCCAGATAACAACCACAGGATCCAGCCATGACAAACCCCCCTTCCCTGCCCATCGCACTGCTGATACTTCTCTACTGGCTCCCGGGCCCCGGAATCGCCGGCACACCGTCAACCGCAGCCAATCAGGCAATAGCGACTTTTGCCGGTGGCTGTTTCTGGTGCATGGAACCGCCTTTCGACAAGCTCGATGGTGTCATCTCGACCACCTCCGGCTATACCGGCGGGCACAAGAAAGATCCGACTTACAAGGAGGTGTCCCGGGGCGGAACCGGGCATACCGAAGCGGTACAGATCGTCTACGACCCGCAACGAATCAGCTATTCGGAATTACTGGATGTCTTCTGGCACAACATCGACCCGACCATGGCAAACGGCCAGTTCTGTGACTGGGGTGACCAGTATCGCAGTGAGATCTTCTATCACACCGATGAGCAAAACCGGCTGGCGACTGCTTCCAAAAAGGCACTGACAGAATCGAAGTCATTCAGTGACCCGGTCGTAACCGGAGTCACCCCGGCCGCTACGTTTTATCCAGCTGAGGACTATCACCAGGACTACTACCTGAAAAACCCGGTGCGTTATAAATTCTACCGCTATGGCTGCGGTCGGGATAAACGGCTCGAGGAACTCTGGGGAGATCATGATCAGGCCCCCGCACCTTCCGGCAACCGGCAGAACGGTGTATCACCGGCATCCTGATATACAGGCGGATGCAGCAGCCGAAATTATCTGCCGGTTTACATAAACTGACTTCCGGGATTATCGATCATAGCGTGCATACACGGGCATGCATCTAGATCAACGGCTCAATACCTGAAATAGAACCCCACTGCCGGATTCTTGAATTGCCGCTGTTGTTTGCGGTAGTAGTAACCCGTCATGATACTCATGCCACCGGCCAGGATGAGAAACACGGCGACAATGACCGACAGCAATGGCGGGTAAATAATCAGCAGCAGCCCCGCAAGGACCAGAATAATTCCTGCCAGCATGCTTGTTCTCCTCTGGTTATAAGCAGTCATAAAACCAATATGGGTGCCTGATATTGAATCTTCAACTGCAGCGCGTAAATATTCCTGGCGCTGCAGCGAATGATTTCCGGGATCGGTTGCCCCTGGAATCCGGGCACTCCTGATTATTCAGGCGCAGGTCACACCGGTACCGCCCAGGCCGCAATACCCGGCGGGATTTTTGGCCAGGTATTGCTGGTGATAGTCCTCGGCATAGTAGAACTCGGGGGCATCGATAATTTCAGTCGTGATCTGGCCAAAACCACCCGCGGCCAAACGCTGCTGGAAAATGGCCTGGGTCGCCAGTGCCGCTGTTTTCTGTGCCGCGCTGTAGCAATAGATGCCCGAGCGGTACTGGGTGCCTACATCATTGCCCTGGCGCATGCCCTGGGTCGGGTCATGCGCCTCCCAGAAGATGCGCAACAGATCGTCGTATGCAACTCGCTCCGGGTCATACACCACGAGGACCACTTCGTTATGCCCGGTCATGCCGCTGCACACTTCCCGGTAAGTCGGATTCGGTGTACTGCCGCCGGCATAACCAGCGGCAGTGGTAAATACACCGTCGAGTTCCCAGAACTTGCGCTCGGCCCCCCAGAAACATCCCAGACCGAACAGCGCCATCTCCAGGCCGGCGGGAAATGGCGGCACCAGCCGGTTACCGGTGACATAGTGTCTTGCCGGCACTCCCATCTTCTCGTTTCGACCGGGTAGCGCCTCATTGGGCGCGGGCAGCGTCGTCATTCGTGTCATCTGCATGTACCTCCGATGCTGTTGTCACCCTGAATGAATGCACCCTCCCGGGTCATGACAAGAATAGTCCATCGGGGACAGCTCGACCAGCAAGCGATATCTGCTGTCCTGCTGCATTTTTACCGGATAACCGGTCCATTCTTCAGCGCCCACAGCACGAGCAGCACAATTGACGGACAACCCGGGAGCGCGAAAACCGGCAACCTGTGCCGGCACCGGCAGTGGGTGCGGCAGTACCCGGTTCCCCCCTGGACTGCGGCTCACTCCAGGCGTGCAGCCCTCGAAAAAAATCTGTACTAAAACCATCCAGTCGCTATAGTAGACGCTGATTTCATGCTGACACGGATTGGTACTAAACTACAGATGCTGTTGAAATGGAGTTACGCAGCCTCCCGGGGCGCCCGGAGGAGACCTTAGGATCATGGACCGGCAAGTCGTCGGATGGCGTGAATGGGTAACCCTTCCCGGGCTGGGCATTGAACACATCAAGGCCAAGGTCGATACCGGTGCGCGTACATCATCGCTGCATGCCTATTTTGTGGAGCCGTTCAAAAGGTCCCGAAAAAGGTGGGTTCGCTTCGGCGTACATCCTTTCCAGCGCGACAAACGAATAAAGGTTATTTGCGAGGCGCCTGTCATCGACGAACGCTGGGTAACAGACTCGGGCGGCCACCGCGAGAAACGCTATTTGATCCTGACTGAACTGCAGCTGGGTACCGACCATTTCCCGATAGAAATCACCCTGACCAACAGGGATACCATGCTGTTCCGGATGCTGCTGGGAAGAACCGCCTTGAAACAGCGTTATGTCGTGGATGCGGCACGTTCATATGTGATCGGACGACACAAGAGGAAGAAACCAAAACCAAGGAGTAACCAATGAAGATCGCCATACTTTCGCGCAAGAAATCGCTGTATTCCACCCGCCGTCTCGTCGAGGCTGCCATAAAGCGCGGCCATGAGGTGAAGGTGATCGACACCCTGCGATGTTATATGAACATTGCCTCCCACCGCCCCGAGATACACTTCAATGGTGCCGTGCTGGAGGGTTATGACGCCGTCATTCCACGTATCGGCGCCTCGATCACCTTCTACGGGACGGCGGTCCTGCGCCAGTTCGAGATGCTGGGCGTGTATCCCCTGAATGAATCGGTTGCCATCAGCCGGTCACGTGACAAGCTGCGCTCATTGCAACTGCTGTCACGCAAGGGGATCGGCTTGCCGGTTACCGGATTCGCACATTCTCCCGGTGACATCGAGGACCTGATCAAGATGGTTCACGGTGCACCGCTTGTCATCAAGCTCCTCGAGGGCACGCAGGGTATCGGCGTGGTGCTTGCCGAAACCGAGAAGGCGGCTGAAAGCGTTATCGAGGCATTTCTGGGACTGAAGGCGAATATTCTGGTGCAGGAGTTCATCAAGGAAGCCGGCGGTTCGGATATTCGTTGTCTGGTGGTCGGCGAAAAAGTGGTTGCCGCAATGAAGCGGCAGGCAGCGGAAGGCGAATTCCGTTCCAACCTCCATCGTGGCGGCACCGCTGCCCTTATCAAGATCACACCCGAAGAGCGCACCACCGCGGTACGTGCGGCGAAGGTAATGGGGCTCAATGTGGCCGGTGTGGACATACTCCGCTCCAACCACGGGCCGGTGGTCTTGGAAGTGAACTCATCACCCGGACTGGAAGGCATCGAAACCGCCAGCGGCAAGGATATTGCCGATATGATCATTGAATTTATCGAGCGTAATGCGCGCCCCTACAACACCCGGACCAAGGGCAAGGGTTAGTGCCGAGGTACACCAGGTAATGAGCCGCGAGAAGCTTGAGATCGGTGGCACAACAGTAGAGCCAGGCACCCGGGTCACCCTGGAATTGCCCGTGGCCGGTCTGTACTCGCATGCGCCTATGACCCTCCCTGTCCAGATTGTATGTGGCAAGCGGTCCGGACCAACATTGTTTGTCAGCGCAGCGGTCCATGGGGACGAAATAAACGGGGTGGAGATAATCCGCCGCCTGCTGCGCCTGCCATTGTTGAACAAGCTGCGCGGCGTACTGCTGGCAATACCCATAGTCAACGTCTACGGCTTTGTGAACAGTTCGCGTTATCTACCGGACCGGCGCGACCTGAATCGTTCTTTTCCGGGTTCCCACAGCGGCTCCATGGCGGCACGGCTGGCACACATGTTTCTCAATGAGATCGTCAGTCACAGTGACTATGGCATCGATCTGCACACGGGCGCGATCCACCGGGAAAACCTGCCACAGATACGTGCGAATCTAGATGATCCCGAAACGGTACGCATCGCCAACGCCTTTCATGTGCCATTATTACTGAACTCGAATCTCCGTGACGGCTCGCTCAGGCAAATAGCGGCTGAACGCGGCATCCCCATTCTGCTATACGAGGCTGGCGAGGCGTTGCGCTTCAACGAACATTCCATCCGCGCAGGGGTGAAGGGAATCCTGGCGGTCATGCGTGAACTGGGTATGCTGCCCGCAGCCAGCCGCGCACGGAAACACATGGAACCGCTGATAGCACGATCCTCGTACTGGGTACGGGCCAGCCGCAGCGGCATCCTGAGAGCCAGTTCCGGCCTGGGATCCCGTGTGCACAAGGATGAGGCCATCGGTGTGATCGCCGACCCCTTTGGCGAGCAGGAAACAGAAGTTCATGCCAGCAGCAACGGTATCATCATTGGCCGCACCAACCTGCCCCTGGTCAACGAAGGTGAAGGTATATTCCATATTGCGCGCTTTGAATCAACACGCGCTGCAGAAAATAATGTAGACGCATTTCAATCCGATGAACTTACACTCGGACCGGTGCTGGATAAGGAACCCCCGATAGTCTAGCGCAAGGCATGGCAGTTTTAGCTACCGGTCCCAGTTCAGCAGGGCCAGCGCCTTGCGTACAGTGTTGTCCCTGTCAGTCCCGCTCCGGAAAATCGCAAATGCCGGTCGTTCAATCAACGGCGCGTCCTTTACCCGGTACAGTTGCCTGTCACCTGCCGGTGAGAGCACCTGCTCGGGCAGGTAGGCCGCGCCTTCACCATGCTGCAGGTAGCGCCTGGCGAGGGCGCCGAGATTCATGCGCAGCACCGGAGACGGCATATCCGGGAAGTGTCGCGCATGGGCATGCGCAAATGCTGTTCCCCAGTCGACCATAATATAGCCAGACTCGAAGGCCTGTGCGACGCTCAGTCCATGGCGTGTAGCTACCAGATGCAGGTTGATTATACCCAGTTCGCGAATTTCGAATTCCGGCAATTGTGGTGGCTCGAACAGCAGGGCCAGGTCGATAACGCCGTCTACCAGCTTGCGCAGCAACAGGTCCGCCGTTCCGGAATCGACCTGCAGAGCCGTGTCTGCCATCTCGTTCCGCAGTGTATGCAACCATTCGACCGGCATGATTTCCCAGAGGTCCCACATTGCGCCAATCGCCAGCCCTCCGGTAACCTCTGCACCCAGGCCGGTTTCCTGACGGGCACGCGCCCATGCCTGGACGATCGTCTCGGCGTGTTTTCTGAGCTGCTGACCTGCCGGTGTCAACTGAATGTTATTGCGGTGCCGGCTGAACAGCGGCATCCCGAGTGTCTGCTCGAGCTGACGGATACGTGCGCTCACGGCTGACTGGGTCACACACAGTTCACCGGCGGCCTTGCCGAAGTGGCGCACGCGCACAACTTCAAGAAATGTTCGTAATAACTCGATATCCACCGGGCCTGTCCATCGATTAATAACGTTAATCGTGAGCACGAAAATAATTCGTTTGCCGACCGTACCATGCGCCCGTATAAGATTTTGATACTGCGGAACACAACCGGAATTCGGGACAGTGGATATACCATCCACTCCCTCGTGAAACCCGAACCGGGCTGGTACAACCCGCCAGATAATACCGTGTCCGGCCGTGGTTGCGGCCGGTTTTTTAGTGTCCGGCGGACATCCGCCTGCCATAGCGAGGTTTCACGATGAAAAAAATCCGTCGTATTTCCCTGTTGCCAGCGCAGTTTACGACCCTGGTCATCTGCGCGGCCATGCAGCCGGCTGCAGCCAACCCCCTGGCGGAATGCCGTGCGGAAGCCGACTACTATGGCATATCCCCAGAGCTGCATGCGGAATATATCGATGGTTGCCTTGCATCCCGCGGCGAGGAAGACCTTGCACCGGAAATCGGGGTGGAAGACTACACACCGCCGCCCGAGATGGACGACAACACCGAGGTAGAGGCTGCTGTCAACGATGCAGAGGCTGCTATCAACGAAAATGAAGCGCAGTAACACGCGCTCCCGAACAACATGCGCGGCAACCGGGAGCCGCTCCAAAGACCAGCGCCAGGGAAACACCTCCCGCAGGCACACAGCTGCCCGCACGGAAACAACACAATCCGCATGGCATGATGCGCCGGAAGATATCGATGACATGGATATGGATGGCAATGATGCAGTCAGCGGCCATTCGGCCACCAGCGCGCATGCGGCTGAAGCCCGCCGCAGGATTGAGATGCTGCGCGAGGAGCAACTCTTGCGCGAGGCGCTCAGCGACATCTTCTAGAACAGCTGAACGCTTAAGGCCAGGCATGATGCTGGCCAGCGGTAATCCGGATAAGCACGCTGTCATGCATACATATACCGGCCGGGCATATTGATATCTCAGGTATCCTGTCATCCTGCCTGCAAGCGCCGACCTGCAACATCTCCGGAATTCCAGGCATCACTGATAACAGCGCGCCAACCGGTGCCGCTGTCACACGGACGTTATCGAGGTCTGCAGTAATATGCCGGCCAGCATCAAACAACCTGCCAATAGCGGCGCCATGGAGTTTCGACCAGCATACCCGGGAGCGTGGTGTAGCCGGGGGGCCAGGGCCCGGACTACGAATAGTGGCGGTTCCAGGTAACGCGCGTAACTTGATATACCCAGGGGGATGTATTACTTTTGTTATTGGGCAGCATGGAGATCAACCCATGTTGCGCTTCTATGCTACTGATATGCATAGAGTTTAAAAAGATAATTAAAAAGAGCGAACAGAAACAATCATATTTCTGTTAACAACAACAAGATTATAGCTATGATCATTCGAGCCTCCAGTCGGCCAGCGGCCGTCCTGGGAATCCTGCTAATCGCATCAATTGCGGGCATCACGGAGTCCGGCGCGGGTACTGCGCCACACCTGCTTACCGCAGCCATGGAGAGCGATGCAGTATCACCCGCCCTGCGCATCCGCAGGGAACATTCGGACACGGCGCGCAACCAGAGGCGCGGTTATTCCATACGCAGTATCGATGGCAGTGGCAATAATCGCCAGACACCGGCAATGGGCGCGGCTAACACCCCTCTGCGGCGCCGGCTTGCAGCGGACTACGCCGATGGCGTGTCCCAGATGGCCGGGGCGGACCGGCCCAGCGCGCGTGCGCTCAGCAATATCATCAGTGCGCATTCACAACATAGCTTGCCCAATGAAGTATCGGCCAGCGATTTCCTCTGGCAGTGGGGCCAGTTCCTGGACCATGATATTGACCTGACCGATGGTACCAGCCCTCCCGAACCGGCCGGAATCGCGGTCCCGGCAGGTGATCTTCACTTCGATCCGGACTGGAGTGGAGATGATTACATAGCATTTAACCGTTCGCTGTACGCCATCGACACCGGAACCGGTTCCGAAAATCCCCGGCAACAAATCAACGAGATTACGGCATGGATCGACGCCTCCAATGTCTACGGGTCTGATGAGACGCGTGCGCAAGCGCTGCGCACCAATGATGGGACCGGCCGCCTGAAGACCAGTGACAATGACCTGTTGCCATTCAACGTCGATGGCCTGCCCAATGCCGGGGGTGACAGTCCGGCCCTGTTCCTGGCCGGTGATGTACGCGCCAATGAACAAGTGGGACTTACCGCGCTGCATACACTGTTTGTGCGTGAACATAATCGTCTGGCAGGAATCATCGCCAGACACAAGCGCCATCTGGACGGTGACCAGATCTACGAACATGCGCGCCGGATCGTAGGCGCACAGATGCAGGCAATTACCTATAACGAATACCTCCCGATGCTGCTGGGAGCCGACGCCCTGGCCCCATACCGGGGTTACCGGCAGGATGTCGATGCAATGATCAGCAATGTATTTTCCGGTGCCCTGTACCGCTATGGTCACAGCGCCCTGAGCCCGGCCCTTGCGCGGCTGGACAAGCACGGAAAGGAGATTCGGCATGGCCACTTGCGCCTGCGTGATGCATTCTTCGCACCGCATCACATTACAGACGAAGGCGGCATCGAGCCGTTATTACGCGGACTCGCCAACCAGATGTGCGAAGAGGTGGACGTGTACGTAGTGGATGATGTGCGCAACTTCCTGTTCGGAGAACCCGGGGCGGGCGGCTTTGATCTGGTTGCACTTAATATCCAGCGCGGCCGTGATCATGGCCTGCCTGGATACAATGACGCGCGCATCGGTTTTGGCTTGCAGCCGGCGCAAACTTTTGCGGATATCAGCTCCGACCCGCATATCCAGGCCCGTCTCGCGAGCGCCTATGCAACTGTCGATGACATTGATGTATGGGTCGGCAGCCTGGCGGAAGACCACCTGCCCGGAGCAATGGTCGGGAAACTGATGTATATCTCACTCAAGGAACAATTCGAGGCACTGCGCGACGGTGACCGGTTCTGGTACGAGCGCAGCCTTGGCCGTGATGATCTGCGGGTAGTGCGGCGCTCCAGCCTGGCCGATATCATTCGGCGAAATACGAATATCAAACGCGAAATCGGCGACAACGTCTTTCGTGTTCCTGAAAAACGGCACAAGCCACGCCGCAGACGCGATAATTAATCATTCCACCGCCTGCTTTTTTTCATGCATTACTTGCGTTCGAAATAACGAAACACACTGGTTTGTCTGACCACGGGGAATAACCGGAACAGAATCTGATCTACCCTGACACCATTTTACTGCGCTACACACAACCCGTAGGTTGCGGAAGTCCACCCAGCATGGCTATTTTTTTCATTGGCCCGCCATTGAATATTTTGTTCAGGTGCGTACCTTTTCTGTCACCGCCATGTAATTTGGAGAATTCTCTCAGCACAGGGACGACAGCATTTTCCTCATACAATTCTCTTGCAGAGTTGACGTATTTGATAACATCATCTGTTAACTCAATCCCTTCCCTGTCTGCAATAAAGCGCATCACGTCCTCATTCCAGTCATCCTTGCTTTTTAGAAATCCGGCCTCATTGAATTCCACGTCCATACACTGCCTCTCCTGCAAATAAATTGAGGTCCTCCGCAAATACCCCAGCTTTCTTCAGGTGTTATCTGCAGCATACCCCGGACTTTTTATAATGGGGGCACGACAGCATTATTACAAGGGATCAGCCCACTCAAGAGAGGTGAAGTTTTATTACGGAGAGTTGTTTCAGAAACCGGTGTCGTGCCTGGCTAACACTTTGTGAACCTCGCCGGCGTCCAGCCCGGTGATCTCGATGATTTTCCTGCTCGAAGTTTTGCCTTTGCTGATACGCACACTATTCGCGGGTAGGCCCAGAGCGCTACCGACAATGGCACCGCCGCGGCCACCGAGTTCATTGCCAACCGCCGCGCCGCCGGCCAATGTTCACTCGTCAATCCTCAAGAAAACCGTCAATCTTCATCATGATTCTTAAAATAATTGTTTAGGGTTGGCGTCCACGCCGCGATGACTTGCGGCGGGCAGCCGATTTTTACGCCGTAGTCCGACGCTCCTGCTTGCGGGATATGTCGAGCTTGTCAACAGTATCGAATTCGATACCTGATCTCCTTCCAGGTCTCCATCGCAGTCGCAAGTTCCGGACTGGACTTGGCTGCCTGGCGCAACACATCACCGCCTCGCTTCTCGAGACATTCCGTGCCGTACCTGTTGCGGTCTTCCACACAGGCTGCCCGCGCGATACGGACACCATTCGCATGGAGGCTGCGGCCGATTCAGTCAGCCGACCGGGCAGCCGTATCCTGACGGGTCACAAGGCCATTACGATAGTCATCGAGCTGTGACCTCAGAGTTCTCCTGCCTGAGACTGGAAATACGCTCCTGCAAACGGCAGCAGATGCTGTAATCTGCCACTTCAACCCTGCCGGGGCACTGCTCGACAGCTTGTGAAACGGCAGGGGTCAGCGACATCTGCTCCGCACGGGACGGCAGGCGCACGTACGGGTTCAGGGGCCCTTATTCCGACCGGGTTCCACCTCCAGTCTGCCTGGCTGCGATGTCCACCGTATACGGATGGAGCGGGGATTAGGAAATATCAGGCTCTGACTCTATAATCATACGCTCAGAATCCCTGATCAGTTGCTGACTGTTCCTACCAGACACACTACTCCGCATGCGCCCCACTACCCCTAAAACCTATCCGGGTATCGACAAGGACAGAGACGGCGGCATGACTGCTGCCGGGCGGATCATCCGGGATTCCTGGGCATTCGGGCTGATTCCTGAGACCGAAACCTGTGCCGGATGGCCGATACAGCGCATCGAGGAGCTGTGGGGCAAAACGCTGGACGAGTGGGCAAAATACAATCACCAGGTCAATTTGCTTCCTGATGACATAAAGGATCGATATATGCGCATCCAGAAAGACGCCTTTCAACGGGCCCGCGATGCGGGCTGGGATGCCAGCCTGGGTGATAACGACTGATCCGGGGCCCGAATGGACCTGTTCTCCTCCGCATTGCCATTGCCAGGCAGCGTGTAAGCGTAACCCGTACCTCTATCCATGACCAGACCACCCGAGATTCAGGTCGCTGTCGGCATCCTCAGACGCGCCGACGGCAGGGTGCTGCTCGCACAAAGGCCGGCCGGCAAGGCCATGGCGGGTTACTGGGAGTTTCCCGGCGGCAAGATCGAGCCCGGCGAATCACCCCGGGACGCGCTGGCGCGTGAACTGCACGAGGAACTGTCCATCGACATCGGCAATTCACAGCCGTGGCTCACGCGTGACTTTCGTTATCCGCATGCCACCGCCCACCTGCAGCTGTTTCGTGTAACCGAATGGCTGGGTGAGCCGCACGGGTGTGAGGACCAGCAGCTGAGCTGGCAGGATCCGCGCTGCATAGATGTGAAGCCGTTACTACCCGCGAATCATGACATCATGAACGCCCTGCGCCTGCCGCCGGTGTACGCCATCACCCAGGCAGGCAAACTCGGGGTCGAAGTCTTTATGGAGCGCCTGCAGGCCGCCTTGCAGAACGGTGTGCGCCTGGTACAGGTACGCGAAAAGGACATGGATGCCGCCACCCTGCGACGGTTTGCGGCAAATGTCATTGCCCTGTGCCACACGCATGGCGCGCGGGTGCTGCTGAACAGCGACATCGAACTCGCGATAGACACTGGCGCGGATGGCGTGCACCTGCAAACCGCACAGTTCATGACACGCAATTCCCCGCCCGTGACCGACATGCTGTGGGCCGCTTCCTGCCATAACCGCGAGGAACTGCTGCAGGCGGTCCGACTGGGCGCGGAGTTTGCCGTACTCTCACCGGTCCTGCCAACGCAGTCGCACCCGGGCGCACCCGTGCTCGGCTGGGAGGGTTTTGCAGCGGCCTGCAGACACCTGCCGATGCCGGTGTATGCCCTGGGCGGCATGCACACCGGACTGCTGGATACCGCACTGGCGCATAACGCACAGGGTATAGCCATGCTGAGCGGCATCTGGTAGCACGGCCACTCAGGCTTCGGATTTCGCGGTCTCCGCTTAATCGGTGTCAGAACAAATTTTTTTCTTATATAAGCAGTAACTGTGCTCTTGTATCTAACCCATCGTTGCCTTTCAATGTACGAGGTGGCACAGGCGCTGTAATAGACAGCGAATTAAAGGGGTCGGTGATAAATGAGACTAGTTCGTAAAAAAAGCTGGACTTGATCGTCGCCGACTCCATTAAGCCGGGGAACGTGGACCACAACTCAGCCGAATTCCTGAAGCGGAATAAAATCAATCGAGTCTGACCCCATTTATATTTCAATCGATCCTGATCGCATTGATTCTTCTGGAAAAATGTACCTGAATTATGCATACTGTCCAGTTCGCACCCCGGCCGTGCGCACTATGCGACGGGCAGGCTCGATTCATCCACATTGCGAAATATTGATAGTCCGGTCACCGGATACGGAGATTTGCGGTCCCTATGTTTACTTCTGCAGCCAATGTCGAGGAACTGATAAGCAACTTCCATCTTGACGGAGCCACGTTCCGTTACAGCAGCTTCATTCCGCGACTCTACAACTATGTCAAATCACTGGGATTCAAACCGGGCAAAATGCTCCCGTCGCGCGCCTTCTGCTCCGACGAGAACCAGGGCTACCCCATCATTGTCATTACCAAGCACTTCGGCACTTTTCCTTACAACCACGGCCGGGGTGGCGCTGTGGTCGCGACGGACCGGCACGCCCCATATGCAGAGCACGGCGAGGGGCTGGTGATCATCCAGGCCAGCCATGTCGGCTACGAGCCAGAAGACAACCACTTCGGCACGTATAGCAGGATACGCACCAAGGACAACCGCCACACCGCGTGCTGCGGCAAGCTTGCCGGCGTGCTGGACTGGTACCTGGAACAGTATCGCATTGCGCAGTCCGACGTATTACTGGAAGACTGCAACGGCGAACTGTGTCTGCGCATTGACAACGGACTGCTGCGCGGCACGCGCAAGGAAGGCCTGTTTCTACGGCTGAATCGCATTGTCAGACCCGATGTCGAAGGCAAGTTTACCCCCGTGCACACCCACAGTACCTCCAAGAGTTTCCTCGCCAGCGAGACATTGCAGCGGCAGCTGGCGGACCTGGTTCCCGCGCTCGGCGAAGGAAAGCGTGTGCCCATCGGAGATCACCTGTTGCCGGACATGTTCTACTATCTGCGCACACTGGACGAGACGGTGGAGGGCCGCAATCATCAGCAATCGCACCTGATCTACCCGATGCCCTGGATCGTGACTTCACCATCGCCGCTGCTGACAGCTGCACAGATCAATACCCAGATCGAGTTCGATCGTACCCTGCGAACCCTCTCCCACGCACAGTGTTTTCGCGATAAATGCGTGTTCTACATATCCGGGTTGAATCTCGACATTTCCCCGCAGCCCGACGATCCCTTCCCCACCACCAAGTTCGTACCGTGGGCGGCATTTCTCAGGGACAGGAAGGGGGGGCAGCGTATTATGGAACAGCCCGAGCTTGTTTCCGTATTGCGTGAACAGAGCACGGAAAATCCCGACCAGATCGACCTGGATACGGCCATGCGTGACATGTCGGAGGCCGAGTCGGTTGAGATCGTCGCGCAGGCTGCCGGGTAAAGCGCCAGGCCGACTGTCGCCGATGGTATGAGCATGGTGCACCGTGCATCAACCGGTTTCGCCGTTCATGTATTCCATCGACAGCAGCAGGCAAACATGCGCAAATTCACTGCCATCATGTACCTTGCCTTTTCTGCACTGCTGCTCGCCTGCGGGCAGCAGGATCCAGGCAGTGCTATCGACCCCGTGACTGGACGTGAATGCTTTGAGTCCCATCGCGGCGCCCTGCCACCCGGGACACAGTACGAAGGAATCGACAAAGTCACAAAGGAACTGATCACGATAAAAATCATGAGTGGAATGGATGTAACTACACTGGAATGTCCACTAAACAAGGATTAACAGCGTACTGACCCCTGTTAATCTTTCCACCGTCCATTTATTTACATGATTACTTTTTCAGTACCGCCGGATTGGTCTTGCCTTTGACCTTCCACCCTCTCCGCTTAATTCCCCCGGTCCCGCTTGTCGATCTGCCGGGTCAGCCGGAGTTCCCTGTTGCCGCTGAATGAATCTGCCGACAGCGCCTGTTCAAAACTGTCGAGCCTGTTCTCCACTGCACTGTACTCTGACACCGATTCAGTCCCGATTGACCTATTCATTCATTGGCCGTACCAACCGGCCCGAACACGGCAAGCTGCAGGGCATTAGCCCTGGTATCCTGGAAGTGCTTGAGCGGTATGTATTCCAGCAGGCCGAGGTTTTCCATACGCTTGCGCGGCTGTTCGCCGGCGCCGGCCACGTACACGGCCTTGCCCGCCCGCACCATGTCGAGGATGGCCTGTTCCAGCGCCAGGGCGGACGATACGCCGAGATGTTTCATATCGGTCATGTCGATGACGAGTGCCTCGCGTCCCTCGACCTCCGAGTTCTTGCGGCTGATGGCGCGCGAGGCGCCGAAGATGATCGATCCGCGCATGTGCAGCAGCAGCACCTTGTTGCCGGCCTCCTGGAGCATGTCTTTCTCGTAGGGCGTCAACTCGATATCGGGACTGTCAGGATCGGTCACCGCCTTCACATCGGCCGCCTGCAGCTCCGACAGGCGCATGACCGTCATCACGTTGGCGACGAACAGGCCGATACCGACGGCGACGATGAGATCGACGAACACGGTGAGCAGGATAACGCCGTAGGTGATCACGCTGCCCTTGGGCGAGATCCGGTGCGCCCGTTTCAAAAAGCCCCAGTCGATGATGTTGATGCCGACCTTCAGTGCGATACCCGCCAGCACGGCGAGCGGGATGACGGCCGTCAGGTCCGCGGCCCACAGCACGACCACGATGAGTATCGCTACCCTGACCAGCCCGGCCAGGGCACTGCGGGCACCGGCCTGGATAGCGACCACCGTGCCCATGGTCGCGCCCGCGCCCGGCAGGCCGCCGAACAGGCCCGACATGACGTTGCCGATACCCTGCCCGACCAGTTCCTTGTCCGAATTGTGTTCCTGCCGCGTCAGGCTGTCGGCCACTACCGAGGTCAGCAGTGCATCGATACAGCCGAGCACACCGAGCACGATCGCGTCGACAAAGATGATCTGCCACTGATCGATATTGAAAACGGGCAGCCTGAACTCCGGCAGCCCGGTCGGTATTTCGCCAATCCGGCGCACATCGTCAAGATCGAGCAGCACCAGGGAAGCCAGGGTGACGACGACCAGTGCGGCCAGCTGCGCCGGTACGTAACGGCTCAGCCTGGCAGGCATCAGGAACAGGATGGCAAGCGTGGCACCGGCCAGCAGGGTTTCCTGCGGCTGAATGCCGGCCACCAGTTCAGGCAGATTTTGCAGGACGCCAATGACCCCGCCGGCCGGCACGGGCTCGCCCAGAGAAGGGGCAAGCTGCAGAATGATCAGGATGATGCCGATGCCGGACATGAAACCCGACACGACGGTGTACGGCATCAGCGTGACGTACTTGCCGAGACGCAAGACGCCCAGCAGGATCTGGAACAGTCCGGCGAAGATAACGACGGTAAAGGCCATCGCCATGCCGTTGGCCGGGTCGGAAGCGATCAGCTTGGTGATGACGGCCGTGAATACGACAGTCATCGGACCTGTCGGCTCGGACATCAAACAGGGCGAGCCGCCGAACAGCGCGGCAAACAGACCGACCAGTATCGCACCGTAGAGCCCGGCCTCCGCGCCGGCACCCGAGGCAACGCCAAAGGCCAGCGCCATCGGCAAGGCGATCACTGCCGCCGTGATGCCGCCGAAAACATCGCCGCGAATGTTGCGCAGGTTTATTTCGTTGAACAGTTGCATGTTATTGGCAGCAGCCGCCTGTACACACGGTCCGGCCAGTCCTCACCTTGCCTTTTTACGGGCTTTCTTTCTTGCGGATGATTTTTTCTTCCTGCCGCGGCGGACTTCTTCGATGCGCTCATATACTGCTTCATGCCCGGCCACAGCGTCTCCAGACGTTCGTGGATCATGTCCTCGCTGGCGATGGCAAAGTCCAGGAAGGTACGCGCCACCAGCGACAGCTCCTTGCCCCTGGGATAGACAATGAACCACTGACGCATGATCGGGAAGTCCTTGACATTGAGGATGGCGACGGGACCCTCGGTACCCTCCATTAGCAGGGTGTGCAGCGACAGTACGGACAGACCCAGACCGCCCACCACGGCATGCTTGATGGCCTCGTTACTGCCCAGCTCCATGCGTACCCGCGGACGGCAGCCATGCGCATTGAACAGGCGCAGCGTGGCGTCGCGGGTACCGGAGCCGGGTTCACGCATGATGAACGGCTCCCGGCTGACCTCCTCGAGCGAGACGTTTTTCCTGCCGACCAGCGGATGCTCGCGCGGCGCGATCACCACCAGCGGGTTCGGTGCGAAGGGGAACACCTCGACATCCAGATCCTCGTCGGGCAGGCCGGTGATGTAGAGGTTATCCTCGTTGGCATGCAGGCGCTCGATGATGCGGTCGCGGTTGGTTACCTTCAGCGACAGTTCGATACCGGGATAGAGCCGGCTGAACTGTCCCAGCATCTCCGGGGCCAGGTACTTGGCCGTGGTGATCACCCCGATGCGCAGATGGCCGCGCTTCAGTCCCTTCAGGTCGGCAACCTTCATCTCCAGATTGGCCAGCGACTCGAACACCTGCCGACAGGCCGCGTACAGCTCCATGCCGGCCTCGGTCGGCGTGATATTGCGACCGACATGTTCGAACAGCTGCAGTCCCATGGCATCCGCCAGTTTCTTGGTCTGCATGGAAACGGTCGGCTGGGTCAGAAACAGCTCTTCGGCCGCCCGCGTGAAGCTGCCCAGCCGGACAATCGCCTCGAATACCTGTAATTGCCGCAGCGTGGCATGCCGGATCAGGTAGTCCGGCATGGTCATGGGCGGCGTGTAGCTGGCGTCATCCGGGGCAGACATGGAATCACCCTGTCAGCGAGTTGCTTTGATCCGGTGCATGGGGTTTCCGGGCTTTGCCGGCTCTGCCGGCTATGCCGGCTCCGCCTAAAAAGTCTCAGGCCATTACCAGGCCGGGGACACGCACCGTCGTCATATATACAATTATATATGACTTCCAGTTGATGTATAGGTTATAGATGATCTTTATCGAGCGCTCAGTCGGGCCAGATCCGGCCATCGCTCTGGTAGGGATCGTCGCTGGCCTGCCAGGTGACCGCCGTCATGGCGGCAGCTGTAGACTGGCGCTGTTGCCGCGCGGCCGGTTTGGCCGGCGCCCGTCGGGCAGGTGCTTTTTCCTGGCTGTCGCGGCACGGCTGCCGCCTGCCGGTTTGCTGGCAGCGCCTGTCTTGCTCTTGCGCATGGAATCAACCAGCTTTTGCCTGGTCTTGTCTGCAGTCGCCATTATGCGGTTACCTCCTGGATCAGTTGTTCAAGTTCTTCAGCCGCCGCGGCGCCGCGTGCGCCCATTTCAAAAACGGTTTTACCTTCCAGCGCGCTGTTGCGGTAAACCGCACGCCGTCTCAAGGCCGTCTTGGCAACCGGCAGCGAAATTTCCGTCAGCGCCTCGCGCACCACACGCGACAGCATTGTGCGTATTTCCAGCTGGTTGATAACCAGCAGGGACCTGAGTGACGGATTGCGTACTCGGGCATTCGCAATGGCCCGCTCGATATGCACCGTGGCCCACAGGTCGACCGGCGAAGGCTGTACCGGTATCAGCGCCAGGTCGCAGACCTCCAGTGCGGAAATTGTCTGCGGAGCATGGACTGACGGGGGACAGTCAACCACGACATAGTCAAACTTGCGGGCGATTCTGCACGCCTGTGCCTGCAGGTCTTCGCTTGCAGGAAATACCGAGATGGAATCCTGTACGTCAGCTATTTCCCGCCATTGCAGGGAGGAACCCTGCGGATCGGCGTCCACAACGGCAATGCTGGCCTGTTTGGCCAGTCCGGCGGCCAGGTTGACGCTGAGCGTGGTTTTCCCGGCGCCACCCTTGTTGCCGACTACGGCAATGACGGGCATATCGGGATACGCTCAGTGAGTGGTTTCGCTGGCCAGCTGATCGAGTTCCCGGGCAAATCGATGCTGCTCATCGCTCAGCGCCTCGACACCCTCTTCCACGTGAATCGTGATGTTCACGTAGTCGCGGCCGAAACCCATATCGGGATACAGGCCCTCGCGCTCGGACAACTCGGCAGCCCGGTCGAGGAAATCCCGCAACGTGCTGTAATCCTGGAACTCGTAACGCCTTTCCAGGCGTACAGGCCGGGTGCGTTCCTGCCAATCGTGATTCATCGCTCACTCTCCGCAATAGCTGACTCGTGCTATTCAACACCGATTACCCGTCTATTGCAATTGCTGCAGCCAGTCCTTCAGGGAAACGGCATGTGCCTGCTCTTCTGTCAGCAATGCCTCGAAAAACAGACGGTTATCCTGATCACCAATGCGCGCACAGTGGCTGCGTGCCTCCGAATAGAGCTTCACCAGTTCCTCCTCGAAGGCGTAGTCATGCTCCAGCAGTGTCCGCAGGTCGCCGCCCAGAGTGACCGGACGCAATTGCGACGCGTTCGGCGCCACACCCAGGGCCAGCATCCGGCTGATGATCCGTTCGGCATGCCCGAGTTCCTCACTGGCCTCAGCGCTCAGCTTCCCGGCCACCTCGGCCAGCCCCCAGGTATCCACAAGCCTCGCCTGGGTACTGTAGAGCTGTACCGCGGAGAGCTCCAGGCTCAGGCCGCGGCCGAGGTAGCCGAGAACACGCTGATCAGCATTGGCAATTGACATGACGACAGATCAGTCAGTCGTTAAGCGACCACGGGTATCAGCTGCGTGCCGGACGATTGCCGCCCGACTCGCTCAGCATGGGTTCAACTTCGGCATGCGGGCGAGCAATGATGTGCGCAGCGACCAGACCGTCACCAACGCGCTCACAGGCATCCGCACCGGCACGCACGGCTGCGTTGACAGCACCGGTTTCACCACGCACCAGCACGGTGACGTAACCGCCGCCGACGAAGTCACGCCCGATCAGGCTGAACCTCGGCGGCCTTGGTCATGGCATCCGCTGCCTCAATGGCAGGCACCAGTCCGCGTGTCTCAATCATGCCCAGGGCAATGCCAGATGTTATCGTTGGCCATGGTCGATTTCTCCTGTTTAATCTGTGTAGGTAAAAAAAGTTGCTGCTATCAGGCAGCAGCTGCCTTATCCGCGTTACCGCCAGTCGGCAGAACCGGCTCGACTTCGCGGTGCGGACGGGCAATGATGTGCGCAGCAACCAGGCCGTCACCAACACGCTCGCAGGCATCGGCACCGGCACGAACAGCTGCGTTGACAGCACCGGTTTCGCCACGGACCAGGACGGTCACGTAACCACCACCGACGAACTCACGACCGATCAGGCGAACTTCTGCAGCCTTGGTCATGGCATCCGCTGCTTCGATCGCCGGAACCAGCCCGCGGGTCTCGATCATACCCAGTGCAATGCCGTAATTGTCATTTGCCATTTTACTATCTCCTAGGTTGTTTACTTGGTTAACTAACTCGCAAAAATACCTACAACGATTAACCCGTTGCTACAGTTTTACCGGTTGACTGATCGTTCTCAGCCTCCCAGAAATCGATAATGCCGCCGATCGTCAGATCGGTCAGGACCTCGAAATTGCCGGTTGCATAGCGTCGCAGCGGAACCACTCATGGTGAACACCCAGTTACCCTTGCGCACCCCGACCGGATCAACGGCAACCTGCCGTTCTGCCATTCATGTCACGCAGCACCCGCAGGCTGAGGTGCTGCAACCCGGCCGCACGATTCGTACATACCAGCGGCTCTTCAGCCTGCAAGATCTCCATTACTGCTCCACCTCTTCCGGCTCCCAGTGATCGATGATGCCGACAATCGTGAAATCACTCGGGTATTCCTTGCTGCCGGCCGCCTCGCGCGCCGCGGAACTGCCGACACAGATCACCCAGTCGCCGGGCTTGCAGCCGACGACATCGACGGCGACCAGTTTCGCACTGCCATCCCGCACCACCTGCATGTGCTTGTGCTCCAGACCGGGTATGCGGTTGGTCGCCACCAGGGGTTTTTCTACCTGACAGATCTTCATTAATGCGCTCCCGCAGCCAGAGACGTCTTCACGGAGCAATCCAGTATTTCCAGCCGGCCGGCCGCGCTGATGTCGCGCACCACCTGCAGGGTGTGCAGCAGGCCACGATCGCTCAGCTCCCGGTAGCGCGCATGCAGCGCATCCGCCACCCGGTGACAATGCTCCTCGGCGCGCTCCCGTGCACCCGGCACATTGCCGTGATAGTCAAAGCGGACCACGACCGGCACGGGCAGGCCGTGCGAAACATTCAGACCGGTGAAGATACTGATGCCGACATCGAGATCCCTGGCCGCTTCCTCGACGGTGTTCATGTAGGCAAAGAACGTCAGGTTGCGCAGCTGGACTTCCTCGAAGCCGATGCCGGCGCCGATGAAGCGCTCGGCATGGCCGATGTCGCTGTAATGACCGCCATAGTAATCGCGCACGTACTCGACCTGCGAAATGTTATTGGTCAGCAAGTGGGTAATGAAGCGTGCCATGCCGTCGGCCAGGGCGCTGCCACCCCGTTCCCTGACATGCCCGTCAATCCACTGCTCGGCCTCGCCCGCACTCATGTGCACGGTCGCGTCGTACACGGTCCTGGCTGTCGATATAATTCTCCAGGTCGATGCCGCCCTCGGCAGTCCGGCATGTGAATCCGGATCGCGTCGGTATCCGTGTCCATGCCGACCAGCAGGCAATCGATGGAGGCGCCGCAGCAGTGCGTGTTCTCCACAGCCTGCCTGGAACCCGGTCAGGCGATCGAGTCCGCCCTGCGCCGCCTTGCGTGTATCGGAACCATGTGCCGCGCAACCTTCATGCTGCGGATCGACCGAACTGTGGTGATAGACCACCGCCTTGAGATAGCGCGTCGGTTCGTCCGCCGTATTCGGCTTGCCCTCGCGGTAACGTACGAGCTCCGTCCTGACCCACTTCTCGAGGCTGTCCTCGATATCGAACATCGCACCTGCGTACGAGCGTCGACGAACGGCCTTGTATGGCAGTCGCAGTACATACCGGATCACGTGCGCCAGGCGACCGTCCGCACAGGGCGAAACATCAAGCAGATGGAAACCGCACTCCTGCAGCAGGGCCTGGAACTGCTCGTCGCTGTTGTCACCCAGGGGATCGCGGGTGAACACCTCGTCACAGAACCGGTGGTAGGTTTCGAACACGCACCAGGCAAACAGGCTGCGCATGTCGAGCTGTTCGACCCAGGCATCCTCAAGCAACACCTGTGGCAGTTCAAAACCGAGATGCGCGCGCGCAAGCTTTTGCGCCTGTTGCACGAAATCGGCCTCGTGCTGCAGCGCCGATATCTGCCGCAGCGTCGGCACGATCGAATCGAATGCTTCCTTGACGCTGCGCTCGTAGTTGTAGAGATGGGTGTTCTCCTCGCCACGGGCCAGGGGATGCCTGCCTGTATAACCCAGACCGGTACCGGCACTGTTTGCTGCCGGCGCCAGCCCCGTCGCCCTGTCACCGGGACGACCGCGCGGCGCCACCGCCCGGCCGCGGATCATGGAACGATTGTGTCTGTTACGTGCGCTTCAACATGACGGTTCGGATCGCGTGTTAACCGCGAGCACCTCCGGAATACGTAATCAGCGAACCTTTATCCGTATTACCACTACCACCCGTCACCTTGCTGTTCGGCAACGGCACTTCCTCGTTGCGCTTCTGTGTCACGGCCATCGCCTGGTCGCGGCCCCTGACGCATGGTCGGGTTACGGACTGGTCGCCGATACGCCTTCCGTCCCGGTCATGCGGCCACCGCGCTCCCAGTCATCGCCGGTAATCTTCAGACCGGCATCCTGGCCTTCACCGGTGATGCGCGACTTGACGCGGCCTTCAAGATCCTCGGCCACGACGGGACGCATGCTCGGCGGCCTGCACGTCACTCTGGCCAAAACGGGCCTCCTCGGTACCGGTGACCTTGCCGGTCGCCATGCCGAACGGGCCGGTGATATGACCCTGCTCGTACTGGTTGCCGGTGACACCGGTGGAACCCAGCGCCTGCTGTGCACCGCCCGACGGCGATGTCACGCTGAACTGCTGCCAGGGCGTGCGCACCCGTGGCCTGCGGAAAATCCGGGCTGGCGGTATCGGCCGGCGTGGCGGGACAGGCATCGGCAAACTGGTCGGCGCCGACATACGGCGTACCGGAAACCGGCTCGCAGGCGCCCTTGCGGTCGCCGGTCATCTTGCCGCCGACACCGGGCTGCAGACCGGTCATGACGGAACCGGGCGTGCTGCGCAACGGTCGTGTGCGGGCTGCGGACACCGCCGCCTCATCGGTGGCGCAAAAAGCCTCGTACTGCTCGGCACCTGCGTACGGCGTACCGGTCACGGCCTTGCAACTGCCCGGCTCATCGCCGGTCACGCTGGCGGAACGGCCGGTCATGGTGCCGGTCACCGCCTTGCCCTTGAACGTCGCGGAAACGCCGACCTTGCGGTCCTGCGGTTGCGGCGCGGTATTGCAGAAGCCGCTGTACTGCTCCTGGCCGATGTAGTCGTCGCCGGTGACGTCGCGGCAGCTGCCGGCTTCGTCGCCGGTCATGCGCTCACGTCGACCAACCATGGTGCCGGTGACGCTGCCGCCGCGCAGCGTGGTGCTGGCACCGACCTTGCGCGGTGCCGTGCCGATGTCTTCCGGCTGCGTGTACTGGGTACCGGTCAGCATCCGGTTCATGCCAGGCTCGTCGCCCGTGACCTTTTCGGAACGGCCGACATTGGTCCCGGTCATGGCCTTGCCCTTGCGGGTCTCGGCTCTGCAGGACCTTGCTTGGCCCCTTGGTGAGGAACTCGCCGCAGTAGGCCTGTGACTGCTCGGCGCTGATGTACTCGTTGCCGGTCACCCGCTTGCAGGTACCCGGTTCGTTGCCGGTCACCTTGGCACCGCGACCGATCATGTTTCCGCTGACGGGGTTGCCGTGCGAGGTCTGCGTCACGCTGACCTTGCGCGGCGTGGCTGTTCGGATCGCTCTGGCAGAAATCGCGGAAGATATCCGCGCCCAGGTACTCGGTGCCGGTAATGCCGCGGCAGGTACTGGGCTCATCGCCGGTGACGCTGGCGCTGCGACCCACCATGGTACCGGTAACCGTCTGGCCACGGCTGGTTTCACTGGCGCCCACCTTCCACGGCTGATCCTCGGCTGCGCCGGTTTCCACGGCCGCCTTCGGGCGCACCCGTCCGCAGGGCGCGGACTTCTTATGGCCGCTGCTGCCATTGCGGCTGCGCCCCTCGCGCAGCGTCTTCGCCAGCTCCCGGCTGGTGAGGTTCGGGTTGCCGGCACGCGCAGTCTGCGCGGCCGAAATACCGTTTTTGCTGACACCGGCCTTGCCACGCGACGACATAGCCTCGCGACGCGCCAGCGAGGCGGCACGACCAGCGGAACGCTTCACGGTAACCGGCCGGGCTCTGTTCATGGCCTGCTTAAACACCGGGACGACAGGGCTGGCAGGCGCAGTGGCCTCTGCCCTTTCCCGCTTGCAGCCACAGCCGCTCTTTTCACCGCTGTCCGCGGCAGGCTGGGCTGCCGACGCCGCCTCGCTGCCTGACGTCGCCATGCGGGTACGGTCACCGCCCTGCAGGCCGGCCTTGCCGCTGCTCGACATCGCCTGGCGGCGCGCCATGGAAGCGGCCCGCCCGCTGCTAGCCGGCGCCGACGCTCTGGGCCGCGAAGGTGCAACCCTCGTCTGCGCGGGAGCGGCTGTCGATATCGACCCACTGCCGCCGGATGTCGCCATGCGGGTGCGGTCACCGCCCTGCAGGCCGGTCTTGCCGCTGCTCGACATCGCCTAACGACGCGCCATGGAAGCGGCACGCCCGCTGGTGGCCGGTGCCGCTGAAGCCTTCGCCCGTCCAGGCTGCAGATGCAGCCATGGATTGCGTGGTAGCGGCAGACGACACGGCAGCCTGTGCGCGCCTTGCCGCCGCTGCTCATAGCGCGGCGCCTTGCCAGTACCAGTTCGCGTGTGCTCTGGGTGGTAGCTGTTTGTGCCATTGTTAACCCCGTTGAATCAACGTTTATCCTGTCACCGGCACCCGGCTTGTTACCGAGTGCCGGAACCGATGCCTCAGCCGCGGCCCTCGAATACGACAAAGGCAGCACCCTGGCTCTGGGTGTAGTTGTCGTAGCCGGTCAGGCGGACGTGATGATCCGGGAAGGCACGGTGACAGGCCTCGAGCTCGGTAAGCACGGTATTGACGTTTTGCTCGCCGAAGAACGGCAGCTTCCACATGGTCCAGTAGTGATCAAATGCACGGCTGGGGTGCTCGTGCTCGATGGCCGGCGACCAGCCGTTGCCGAGAATATAGGCGATCTGCGCCTGAATCTCGTTCTGATCCATCTTGGGCAGGAAACCGAAGGTCTCCAGCGTGCTGGTAGTTTCGAAATTTCCGATATCTGTCGCAGTTGACATGGTTCTATCCTCTTGAATGTTTTTTCAGATCGAAATGGTTTGACAGCAGGATGGGTGATCAGCCCACATCCAGCTTGTCAACGGTCTCGAACTCGAACTTGATTTCCTTCCAGGTCTCCATGGCGATGGCCAGCTCGGGGCTGGTACGCGCCGCCTCGGTAAGGATGTCGCGCGACTCCTTCTCGATCTCGCGCCCTTCATTGCGGGCCTTGACGCTGGCTTCCAGCGCGACGCGGTTGGCGGCGGCGCCGGCAGCATTGCCCCACGGATGACCCTGGGTACCGCCACCGAACTGCAGCATGGAGTCATCACCGAAGATGGTGACCAGTGCCGGCATGTGCCAGACGTGGATACCACCGGAAGCGACCGCGAACACGCCCGGCAGGGAGCCCCAGTCCTGGTCGAAGAACACACCACGTGCACGATCTTCCGGTACGAAGGATTCACGCAGCTGGTCCACGAAGCCCAGGGTCGACTGACGGTCGCCTTCGAGCTTGCCGACCACGGTTCCGGTATGCAGGTGGTCACCACCGGACAGACGCAGGCACTTGGCCAGCACGCGGAAGTGAATACCGTGTTTCGGGTGGCGGTCGATCACGGCGTGCATGGCGCGGTGGATGTGCAGCAGCATGCCGTTTTCGCGACACCAGTTGGCCAGGCCGGTATTGGCGGTGAAACCACCGGTCAGGAAGTCGTGCATCATGATGGGTGAACCCACTTCCTTGGCGAACTCGGCGCGCTTGTACATCTCTTCCGGCGTGGCAGCGGTTACGTTCAGGTAGTGACCCTTGCGCTCACCGGTTTCCTGCTCGGCCTTCTGCAGGGCCTCGCCGACGAACTCGAAACGGTCACGCCAGCGCATGAACGGCTGCGAGTTAACGTTCTCGTCGTCCTTGGTCATGTCCAGGCCGCCGCGCAGACATTCGTAGACGGCACGGCCGTAGTTCTTGGCAGACAGGCCCAGCTTGGGCTTGATGGTTGCACCCAGCATCGGACGGCCATACTTGTTCAGGCGGTCGCGCTCGACCTGGATGCCGGCAGGCGGTCCACCACAGGTCTTGATGTAGGCGATCGGGAAACGGATGTCCTCGAGACGCAGGTGCTTCAGCGCCTTGAAGCCGAATACGTTACCGACCAGCGAGGTCAGCACGTTGACGACGGAACCCTCTTCGAACAGGTCGATCGGGTAAGCCACGAACGCATAGAAAGACTCGCGGTCGCCCGGCACATCCTCGATGCGATAGGCGCGGCCCTTGTAGTACTCAAGGTCGGTCAGCAGCTCGGACCACACCGTGGACCAGGTACCCGTGGAACTCTCGGCGGCGACCGCGGCGGCAACCTCTTCGCGCGGCACTTCAGGCTGACCGGTGACCTTGAAACAGGCCAGCAGGTCGGTGTCGAGCGGCACATAGTCCGGGGTCCAGTACTTTTCGCGGTATTCTTTCACACCCGCTTTATAGGATGTATCTGCCATTATCGTCTCCTGTTTCGTTGACTGTCTGGTGAATTGACTGAAATTTGTGATCTGGACAGATCATCGTCAAATCATCTGATTAGTTCCAATCAATATTTTATTAATAAATCATAGATAAATATCTATATGTTAAATTTCCCCGCCGGTTACGTACCCGGCCGGGTCATGAAAGGCCATGCGACATTTTTCCGTCACATGACACCCTCGGCACGCCGTGCCGCCCAGAAGTTCTTGCTGTCGACCGGCTCGCCGTGCATGAGGGCGCTGCGCAACCGGCGGGTCTTCTCAACCATCCGCCAGGTCGAGCGATTGTTGTTGTAGGCCGAAACGTCGCGCAAATCGACCCACAGCACCTCGTGCGACTCGTCGTTACCGGGCACCGGCAGCCGGTTGTCGATCTGGACGAGAAACCGCAAATCGATATGCTCGTGCCAGGTATCGTGCTCGCTGGCCGGTATGGTGTGTATATCGACATCGAAAACCTCGTCGGACAGCAACTTGCACCTGGTCCGGGTCGAGGCCGGTTTCTTCGGCGGTCTCGCGCAGCGCCACCCGCAGAATATCGGCATCGCCGTCGGCATGTCCGCCGGGCTGGAACCACTGGTCCTGCTTGACGTGATGCATGATCAGCGCCTGGCTGAAATCCTGACTCACCACCCAGGCCGAGCCGGTAACATGCGCGGGCAGGTGTTCGCGATCGAACACATCGGTGTTGGCCTCCACGAAGGCGCGTGCACGCGCCACGAAGCTGGCCTCATCCATGAAACGCGTGTCATGCCGGTTGAGTAGTCTCAGCAGTTCCTGTCGATGCATGGTCAGGTACCGCAGGGATTCTTGACAGCATCGATCGCCGCGGCCGCCGCCTCTTCCACGTCGGCCTCGCGACCGGAGAGCGTCAGGCGGCCGTACGCACCGACGGCACGGACATCGACCACGGTAATGTTGGCGGCCTTTTCAGCCTGGTTGGCCGCATAAATGATGTAACCCGCCGGATCGGTCTCGAGTATGAACATGCTCTGGCCCGGCAGGATCATCGACCCGCCACGGTGCTGGCGGTTGATCAGCACGCAGTGATCGGCCGTCATGCCGCGGATAATCTCCTGCCAGGCGATCTTGCACTCCTGCCGGTCCGACACCTCGGCGCCCAGGTTGGACAGCAGGATTCGCCCCGCCTCGCGCACGTCGCTCTGGTCGCGGTGATTGACGACCATGGAACCGAAGGCACGCTCAACCACCTGTTGAGTAAGGCTGACCCGGGTCGCCTTAAGCGCGATGTCGGTGAACATGTGGATTGCCATGCCCGGCTCGACCTCCATCCACAGGCACGCATCACCGGGAACCGGCGGAAATCCCTGCGATACCGAGGCCATGTACTCGGCCAGCTGGGGCTGCAGCGAGTCGATGTAGACGTAGGTCCTGAGTTTAACCTTGGTATCCACAGTATCATTTGGCCTTGATTGTATGCGTTATCGATCATGCACCGTTCACCATTTCAGGCGGGTACTGCGAGATCCCGTCGATAGCGGGCTCGGGACAGGTTTCGCCGCGGTAAGCTTAGGCAAATGGATACTTCGATTCAAATAAATAAAACCATATCAATAGATAGATAATTATCTATATGTGCCGGTAGTGTGGGGGCCGACCGGATCATGACGGCGGATGCCGCACGAGGGATGCTCAGCTATGGCGGAACGGCACGATCTCGGCCTGGCCCTGCTGCCCCGGCTCGGTACGTGCGTGCTTCTCGAAGGTGTCCAGCGCCGGTGGGAATTCGCTCATCAGGCGGGTGTGCAGGTCGCGTATGTTTTCATGAAAATAAATGATCTCCAACGGTATCGGGGCGGCGAGGGAGTCGCGCTGCCCGCATTTGGACAGATCCCACGCCAGCATGATCAGGCGTCCTCCTCGCCCGTCACGCACGGCGTAGTTCAGGCTGTCCACGAACACGACCTCGTCCCGGGTGATGACGGCGAGCAGCTGCATGCTGCGCACCGGGACGAAGGTGCAATCGGTCACGCTGCAGGCCAGTGCCCGCCGGCAACGATTGAACAGATCGGCCCTGATGCTGCTGGCCTCGCGTTCGATCTCTTCAGGACGGAAAAATACCTCGGTGTCTATTCTCACTCAACCCGCGCCTGACTGATATCCCGTTCAACCTGTTCACGCTGCACAGCCGGCGTGAACAGGCCACCCTGGTGAAAGACTGCGGTTCACCCTGTCTTTCACCATTCTAGCGCAGTATCCTGACCCGCGGGAGACCCCATGGCCGACAGCAATTCCAGGAGTCGACATGGAGGCACAGTCGAAATAACAGGTTAAGGAACCTCAGATCAATTGGAGTAATCCGTCATCATGACTGCGAACAGCCAATCCAATCCACCCGATGCCCTGTTGCTGACTGGGACTCACTGCCCGTACTGCCCGACAGTGCTGCGCGAGTTGAAAGTGCTGGAAGCGGAGGGTGCTATCGGTCAGGTAGAGACTGTAAATATCGAGGAGCAACCGGAGATCGCCCGGGAACTGGGTGTACGCACCGTACCCTGGGTACGCATTGGACCATTTGAACTGGAGGGCCTGCGATCCGGACAGGAACTGCGCGAGTGGGCCGAAAAGGCGGGGCAGGCAGCGGGGATGGCGGCCTATTTCGGCGAACTACTGGGCAGCGGGAAGATCAACAAGGTTCTCGTCATGATCCGCGCGGACCCGGCTGCACTTGATGCCCTGCTGTTACTGTTTGAGGCTACCGACACGCCACTCAATACCCGTATCGGTATCAGCGCCGTTATGGAGCATCTCGAGGGGAGCGATGTGTTAACGGCCCGGGTTGCCCGCCTGGGCCAGCTCACCCGACATCCTGATCCGCATATCCGCGGCGATGCATGCCATTACCTGGCGTTAAGCGGCAGCGAACAGGCCGTCCCATTCATTACACCGCTACTCGAAGACGAGGACGCGAACGTTCGGGAACTGGCACATGACAGCCTGACATTATTACAGCAGTAACTGCCACCAAGGGAAAAGGGGTCGGATACATCATCGAGCAAGGTTAAAAATAAATGTATCCGACCCCTTTTCCCATAAAAAAACCCCTGCAGCTGTTGCTGCAGGGGTTTTGAATAAAAGCCTGGCAGTGTCCTACTTTCACATGGGGAAACCCCACACTATCATCGGCGCTAAGCAGTTTCACTTCCGAGTTCGGGATGGGATCGGGTGGTTCCCACTTGCTAATGCCGCCAGGCAAACCGGTTTGAAGCGCGCGGCGATAAAGACCGTCCCGGGCTTGACCCGGGATCCAGCTTCAAAAAAAGAAGCTGAATCGCACTTCGGTAATTCGAAAAGTTGTAATGGCTTGGTATGTTGCCAGCTGTAACCAGTAACACCAACTGCTTCGGTGTTATATGGTCAAGCCTCACGGGCAATTAGTACTGGTTAGCTTCACGCATTACTGCGCTTCCACACCCAGCCTATCAACGTCGTAGTCTTCGACGGCCCTTCAGGGGAATCAAGTTCCCAGTGAGATCTCATCTTGAGGGGGGCTTCCCGCTTAGATGCTTTCAGCGGTTATCCCGTCCGTTCATAGCTACCCGGCAATGCCACTGGCGTGACAACCGGAACACCAGAGGA
>CAVYHX010000015.1:0-57585 GCA_963768415.1 uncultured Gammaproteobacteria bacterium | reverse complement strand
GCAGTTGCGGATTGTGTGCATGTGCTGGTGAGTTTCCTGCATGCCATGCGCCGGGGTCTCGACAAGACCAGCGCCATGGTGGACAGTTTGAGAATCAATTTGCAGCCGATCTTTCTGACTACACTGACTACGGTGATCGGTTTCATGAGTATGAATTTCAGTGATGCGCCTCCCTTCCGTGATCTGGGTAATATCGTGGCGATGGGCGTTGCGGCCGCATTCGTTTTCTCCGTGACCTTTCTGCCGGCGCTGATGCTGATATTGCCTGTTCGTGTCAGGACCGGGAAGACGCGCAGGGCGCAGGCCATGGATCGCTTTGCAGAGTTTGTTGTGGCGCGGCAGGAATCCACTGTTCTGGTCGATGGGGCTAATCGTTGTTGCATTGGTGACATTCATTCCGCGCAATGAACTCAATGACGAGTTCATCAAGTACTTTGACAAGAGTATCGACTTCAGAAATGCAACTGAATTTACCACGGCGAACCTGACAGGCATTTACACCATAGATTACTCGCTGGGCAGCGGCGAGCCGGGTGGCATCAGCGATCCGGTCTTCCTGCAAAATGTCGAAAAATTCGCTGCCTGGTACAAGACGCAGCCCGCTGTACTGCATGTCAATACACTGACAGATACCATGCGGCGTTTGAACAGGAACATGCATGGCGATGCTGCGGAATGGTACCGCTTGCCTGATGAGAGAAACCTGGCTGCGCAGTATCTTCTGCTGTACGAGATGTCATTACCCTATGGCCTGGACCTGAATAACCAGATCGATATCAGTAAATCCGCCACCCGCTTCACGGTGTCACTTGAGAGCGTTTCGAGCAACAAACTGCTCGCGATCAAGCAGGCTGCGGAGGACTGGTTGCGGGAAAACACCCCGGATATAGTTGCGCATGGCGCCAGTCCGTCGGTTATGTTTGCCTATATTGGCCAGCGTAATATCCGCAGTATGCTGACCGGCACCACCGTTGCCCTGGTGCTCATATCGCTGGTGCTCGTCGTGGCCCTGCGTTCGGTGAAGATCGGCCTGGTGAGCATGGTGCCCAATCTGGCGCCGGCCGCCATGGCATTCGGACTCTGGGGAATGCTGGTCGGCCAGGTAGGCCTGGGCCTGTCTGTTGTTACCGGCATGACGCTGGGTATCGTGGTCGATGACACGGTTCATTTCCTCAGCAAGTATCTGCGCGCGCGCCGTGAACAAAACCTCGACTCGGCCGATGCGGTGCGCTACGCATTTTCAACAGTCGGTATGGCGCTGTGGGTTACATCGCTGGTCCTGGTGGCTGGATTTATGGTGCTGTCCCAGTCGTCATTCAAGATGAATTCAGAAATGGGTCTGTTGACCGCAGTCACCATTTCATTCGCCTTGCTCGCCGATTTTCTGTTTTTACCGCCATTGTTAATGAGGATCGATAAATGAAATACAAAAAGGTACTGGTGACATTCATGCTGGGCCTGCTTTCGTTCAGTATTGTTGCCGAGACTCCGGAAGAAAAGGGGCTTGCGATTGCCGTTGAAGCCGACCTGCGTGACCGGGGTTTCGGAGATTCGACTGCCACCATGAAAATGGTATTGCGTAACAGGCAGGGGGATGAAAGCACGCGCGAGGTCCGTGTCCGCACGCTGGAGATAGACGGGGACGGTGACAAGAGCATGTCGATATTCGATTCGCCGGCAGACATTAAAGGTACCGCCTTCCTGACTTTCTCGCATGTTACCGGCGCGGACGACCAGTGGCTGTATCTGCCTGCGCTGAAGCGGGTCAAGCGGATTTCATCGAAGAACAAGTCCGGGCCCTTCATGGGCAGTGAATTTGCCTATGAAGACATATCCTCCGATGAGGTGGAAAAGTACACCTACAAATACCTGCGTAACGAGAGCTGTGCAGGGCTTGACTGCTTTGTCATCGAGCGTTACCCGGTCGATGCAAACTCGGGTTACACGCGCCAGCTGGTCTGGATTGACACGGATGAATACCGGCCGCAGAAAATCGACTACTACGACCGCAAAAACGAGCATTCTGAAGACGCTGACATTTCACGAATACCGGCAGTATCTGGATAAATTCTGGCGCAGCATGCGTTTCGAAATGGTCAATCACCAGACCGGCAAGAGCACTACACTGTCGTGGTTGTTGTATGAATTCCGTAATGGCCTGACAGACAGGGACTTTGACAAGAACAGCCTGAAACGCGCCAGGTGACAGCAGCTGGCCCGGTGTTCAGCGGATTTCTTCTATGGAAAACCTTTTTTCCATTACTGTCGGGGTTATCAGGGCAAAACCCTGCAGCTGCCAGTGCGCGAGCTCGGTAATGGCGGACGGCACGACATCGATAAACTCATAAAATGCGTCGCTGCTGTAATCGTAGTCCTCTGCAGCCAGGCCGCAGACCTTGAATTTCACGCCGAGGCTTGCGTAATAGCGCATGCGCTCGACGGCGTCCTTGTATTTTTCGTAATTGCTGCGTGCAACAGTCACTATTTCCGTGCCGTGGATAACGACCTTGATATCCAGAAATTCCGGCGCCAGTGCCATACGGCTCTTCCATCAGCGGATTCATCAGGGAGCGTAGCCAGTAGAGGGCGGTAGTTGATTTTGTCGGGGTTGTCGAAGTAGAAATCAAACACCACTTTTTGTTCGGAGTACGGTGTTTGTACTGTCTTCGAGGTGTTTTTGCTCGGCCGAGCGCAACCGGTCCCAGTCAGCAGCGCGCGTAGTGATGGACAGTAACACGCAGAATTTGACCGGTAGCCTGTTCATGGGGCAGTATAGAGCATCCGGGGTGATTTGTTCCAAATCACCGCGCCGCTTTCCATGGTCGGTTGGATATTGACTGCCCTGCGCGGTGGCACATGCCGTGCCGCTTCGAATATCCGGTGCGGATATCACTCACCCTTGACGGTGGTCAGGCCGAGCATTTCCCAGGCCTGCATTCCGCCGCGGTACCATTTGATCTTGTGGGCAGGATAGCCAAACTTCAGGAGGTTCCTGATGTTGTTCGGGGACTGCCCGCACCACATGCCGTTACAGAATACGACCAGTGTTCTGGCATTGGAGTAATCCCAGAGGTCTTCCAGCAAGCCGACATTGAATCGGTCCTGCATGATTTCACCGATCGAAATCGGGTCGGCGCCGCCGGCCGGATTCAGGCTGGACCACGGAATATTGACCGAGCCGGGGATGGTGCCTTGTTTCACCCAGTCAGGAGTGCGTGAATCGATCACGAGTATCGAATCGTCACCGGCACTCATTCTGGTGAGATAGTCCGAGCATTTCGATTTCCCCGATCGTCTCCACGCCCGGTGCCAGGGTTGCCGGCTGAATACAGAACGGCGGGCATTTCCTGGAGGTTATGGCGAATGCGGGGTTGACGGTATTCTTCTGGTTTTGATTACGCATAATGGTGACTTGTTTGCCATTATGCATGACATTTACGGAAGCCATTTCGCTGGTTATCCTGACGGCAACCTCGTCGCCGGCAAAGGCAAGCGCGGGATTCGACAAGGTTATTGATACAGCGGCAATGAACAGCAGTGATTCAGGGAATTTCATGCGTTAGTGCTCCTTGCTTTTTTACACTGGAGGTGAAAGTGTCCGGAACTGATCTGTAGCCGGGCTGCGATACGTTACACCATGCGCACGCCGTGCATTGTCAGCCGGCAGTAGTACCGGGATCGATCGATATGGACCCGCTGCCGGAATTGTGCAGTGACGCGCACGGGATTCAGGCCGCGGATGCGGTTGTTGATCTGTGCTTTCCGGCAAGTGCGACACGGTCCTCGTATGCTTTTCTGGCAATCCTGATATCCTCGAGAAAATAGCCGAGTTCATCCAGGCGCAGCGCCTGCGGTCCGTCAACCAGCGCCTTTGCGGGTGCCGGATGAAAATCCACCAGCACCATGTTGGCGCCGGCGATGATGCCCTGTGCGGTGACATGAAAAATGTCCAGTATGCCGTCGGGTGTCGCATCGCGGGTGCCGACGGAATGCGACGGATCGATGCAGACGGGCATGCGCGTCAGGCGCTGCACTACCGGCACATGCGCAAAATCGATGAAATTGCGGTGCGGGTCGCCCATGTTGGTTTTCATGCCGCGCAAGCCGAACACCACGCGGCGGTTGCCTTCGCTGGCAAGGTATTCCGCTGCATTCAGGGACTCTTCCAGCGTTATGCCAAAGCCACGCTTGAGCAACACGGGAAATTCAGGCTCGCGGCCGACGGCCTTGAGCAGTTCGAAGTTCTGGGTGTTGCGTGTGCCGATCTGCAGCATCACCCCGGTAGGGTGTCCGGTTGCCTCCAGGGCCTCGTGGATCTCCCTGACATGGGTGTCGTGCGTGACCTCGATGGCGATCACCCGGATGCCGTATTTGCCGGCCAGTTCGAATACATAGGGCAGGCAACTCTTGCCGTGTCCCTGAAAGGAATAGGGATTGGTGCGCGGCTTGTAGGCGCCCATGCGGGTGCACTGCTGGCCATGCTCCTGCAGTGCCCGCATCATGATTTCCACGTGTTCGGGGGTGTCTACGGCGCACAAGCCGGCAAATACATTCAGATTGTCCTGGCCGAAACGCACGCCGTTGTAATCGAAATAGGTCGCGCGCTCGTCGTTCTGATGCCGTCCCAGTACCCGGTATTCTTCTGAAACACGCACCACGCCCTCGACGCAGGGCAGGCTGGCCATTTCCCCGGTCTGCAGGATCGCGGTATCACCGACCAGATAGATTTCGGTCAGAGTCTGCTGCGCACCGATCTCGTCATGTACCCGCGTCTGGATGCTGGGTAGATTCGACAGATGATCTGTCAACTGCCGGTATTCAGCGCTGTTCTTGTCGGTATTGGGATGGAGAATGAGAATCATGCCTGTTTGTCCTGCATCATATGGCTGCACAAAGATGATTATCCATGATACTGGCGTCGCTTACTACACGCTACGCTGCGGGATATTCGATCAATCCCGGTAGCGGCGCAACAGGTCCTGGTAGGCATCGATGCGGCGGTCACGGAAGTAGGGCCAGATGCGGCGGACCTGTTCATTGCGGCCAAGATCAAGGCGTGTGACCAGAACGGCATCCCGGTCATCTTTCGCCTGGGCGATTATTTCACCCTGCGGACCGATCACGCTGCTGTGACCCCAGAAATGAATGCCGTCGGTGCGGCCTGAGGGGTCCGGTTCATGGCCGGTACGGTTACAGGCCAGCACCGGCAGGCCGTTGGCGATTGCGTGACCGCGCTGAATCGTGAGCCAGGCATCCTGCTGGCGTGCCTGTTCATCCACTGTATCGTTTCGATCCCAGCCGATCGCTGTCGGGTAGAGCAGCAGGTCCGCGCCGGCCAGTGCCATCAACCGCGCGGCTTCCGGATACCACTGGTCCCAGCATACCAGTACCCCCAGGCGTCCCAGCGAAGTATCGATTGGTGTGAAACCCAGGTCACCCGGTGTGAAATAGAATTTTTCGTAGTAACCGGGGTCATCCGGAATGTGCATCTTGCGATAGCGTCCCGCGATCTGACCGTCGGCATCCAGAACCACGGCCGTATTATGGTAGATGCCGGATGCGCGCCGTTCGAATACCGATGCCACGATGACGATACCGTGTCTGGCCGCCAGCTCACCCAGCGTCGTGGTGGTTGGTCCCGGTACCGGTTCCGCCAGATCAAAATTGTCGGGATCTTCAGTCTGGCAGAAATAGTGATTGCCATGCAGCTCTGGCAGCAGGACAAGCTGCGCACCACGCGCTGCTGCCGCTTCCAGACCGGCAATACTCGCATCCAGGCCGGATTGGCCACTGTCACTGCAGGCATGCTGTACCAGCCCGACTGTTAACATCCTGTCGCTCACTGCATTGCCCCGTTTTCAGGCAGGACACCTGCCGGCAACTGCATTGTAGCGCAATGCAGGCTGCCGGATTGCTCTATCAGGGTCGTACAATCGACCGGTATCAGTTCACGGTCAGGGAAGCAGGGTGCCAGGACTTCCAGTGCAGTCGCATCAGCCGGGTCGGCGTAGACGGGTACCAGCACGGCAGCGTTGATGATGAGGAAGTTGGCATAACTTGCCGGCAATTGCTGTCCGGATGCGTTCAGTACCGGTGGTGGCAGCGGCAGGGGGACCAGGTGATAGGCAGTTCCATCCGCCTTGCGAAAAGTACGCAACTGTTGCTCCATGGCATTGAGCTCGGGGTAATGCCGCTCATTCGGATTATCACAGCGGCTGTAGGCAATGATGTCGGGGCTGCAAAAGCGCGCCAGCATATCGACGTGGCCATCGGTGTCATCACCCTCCAGTTCGCCATGATCCAGCCAGAGAAAACGGCTGATTCCCAGATATCCGCTCAGCAGACCTTCCAGCTGGTGCCGGTCAAGGCCGGGATTGCGTGCGGAATTGAGCAGGCAGCGTGCGGTGGTCAACAGGGTGCCGGAACCGTCGGTGTCCACGCTGCCACCTTCCAGAACCAGGGTATGGCGCAGGTAGTCGTTGCGGCCAAATACACCGGCAGCATACAGGGTGTGACTGATCTCGTTATCCAGAGTCGACGGATATTTCCCGCCCCAGCCGTCAAAGGCGAAGTCCAGCAATAACGGACTCCCGTTAACCTGCACCGTCAGCGGCCCGTAGTCGCGTACCCACGTGTCGTTTGCAGGCGCGAGGCAGTATCGAATCGTGCCCTGCGGTATCTCTGCCTGTTCGAGCAGGGTCTGTACATGCGCGCGCAGCGTCTCGTCATGGCAAATGATGAGTACTGTTTCGTGCCGGCTGATTGCCCGGACCAGCTCGATATAAAGGGCTTCGGCCTGGTGCAGGATTGCACGCCAGTCCGTGTCCTCATGGGGCCACGTCAGCATCACCCCGGACTGGGGTGCGTATTCAGGTAACAGCAGGGGGGGTATCATGTTGATCGCCAGCCCATGAGCCGGAGATCAGGTACACGTCGTTCGGGATCACTGGTTAACCTGGCGGGTCTTCACGGAGTGCAGCACCAGATCGTGTTCGAAGAAGACAGAGAAGCCGTTATAGTCCCAGCGGCTGATGGGAGGGTCGCCCACCGCGCCGTGTTGTGCCATGGGATCCCCGTACTGCTGGCGGACTTTGTTCATGCTGATGCCCCTGCGCGGGGTCTCGACCGCAGGCGCGGACTGGATACTGTCGAGTAGCAGGACATCGGCGGAAAGCGGTGCTGATGCCAGCAGGGCGAGAGTCATGAAGAACATCACGGCGCGGCTACTATTCATTGCTAACTCCTTGGTATACAGGCAAATTCATGGGTTCGTCCGATCAGTCAGGACTATAGCACCCGCTGGCTAAATACAAAAGTGGTAATTTGTATAATGTGATGCAAATCACTGGCCTGGGATGGATACCTTTTACTATCGACCCGCGGACGTGAAAATTTACCATCGGCAGCAGGAGTGGCAGGGATCGAACACCGGCACGCACAGCGTTTTTCAGTGGCCCCCATGATGGAATGGACTGATCGGCATTGCCGTTATCTGTTGCGTCTGTTGACCCGGAATACGCTGCTGTATACGGAAATGGTGACCACCGGTGCGGTCCTGCAGGGTGACCGTGACCGCGTGCTGCAGTTCAATGCTGCTGAACATCCCGTGGCATTGCAACTTGGTGGCAGTGATCCGGCGCAGCTGGCTGAGTGTGCGCGTATCGGTGCCGACTACGGGTACGATGAAATCAACCTGAATGTCGGGTGCCCCAGTGACCGGGTCCAGTCGGGCCGTTTCGGTGCCTGCCTGATGGCTGAACCGCAGCTGGTTGCGGAGTGTGTTGCTGCTATGAACCACGCGGTTGCGCTCCCGGTGACAGTCAAGACCCGCATCGGTGTTGATGATCTGGATTCGTTCCAGGCGCTGGCGGATTTTATTGAAACCGTACGGGCCGCCGGCTGTGGCACATTTATCATTCACGCCCGCAAGGCCTTCCTGCAGGGACTCAGCCCGAAAGAGAACCGTACGGTTCCGCCGCTGAGGTATGATTACGTCTACCGGGTTAAACAGCTGTTCCCTGATCTGGTAGTGATTCTCAATGGGGGTATTGCAGGGCTGCAGGAGGCGCAGGATCACCTGCAGCGGGTCGACGGCGTGATGTTGGGCCGGCTGGCCTACCATGACCCCTATGTGCTGGCGTCCGTAGACGGGGATTTTTTCAGCGCGCAACACCCGGTTCCCACACGTGCACAAGTCGTCGAACAGATGTTGCCTTATATCGAGAGGGAACTGCAGGCCGGTAACCGGCTCAAACATATTACCCGGCACATGCTCGGACTGTTCCAGGGGCAACCTGGTGCACGCCACTGGCGACGTTATCTGAGTCAGCATGCAATTGCGCCGGATGCGGGTATCGAAGTGGTGCAGGCTGCACTGGAGACGGTGACCCGGTTCGAAGATCCTGCTGCATGGGTGCCGGCACAAGTGATCAACAATGGATGAACATCAAACGATTGTGACACGCCGGGTAATCCTGCTGTTGGTGCTCATTGCCGGTATTGCGGCAGCCATCATCTGGCGTGAACACCTGTCCACCGCGGCGCTGGCCGGCTGGCTGGAGCAGTACGGGTGGATTGCGCCACTGATCTTTGTTGCGTGTTATGCGCTGGCAACGGTTCTGTTTATGCCTGGCCTGGTGTTTACCCTGGCGGGTGGTGCATTGTTCGGTCCGTACTACGGAGTGCTTTACAATCTGACCGGAGCGACCATCGGGGCGACGCTCGCCTTTATGGTGGCGCGCTATCTCGCCGCTGACTGGGTGGCCCAGCGCACCGGGACGCGCTTGCGCCAGCTGGTGGAGGGTGTCGAGCGCGAAGGCTGGCGCTTTGTGGCCTTTGTGCGCCTGGTCCCGCTGTTCCCGTTCAATCTTCTGAATTATGCGCTCGGATTGACGAAGATCCGGCTGTCGCATTACATCATCAGTTCAATGATTTTCATGGCACCGTCCGGTGCGGCCTATACCTATCTCGGTTATGCGGGACGTGAGGCCGCGGCCGGGGAAGAGGGATTCATCAGGAAAGTGTTGCTGGCGATAGCGGTAGTCGCCACCATCGCCTTTCTCTCGCACCTGATGATGCGCAAGCGGCGCAACAATCCCGGTTGAAGGAATCACAGTGGCCAGCAAACAGGATCTGGTAGTTATCGGCGGCGGTGCCGGCGGCCTGGTGGTAGCCAGTGTCGCGGCGCAGGTTGGCCTGAAGACCACCCTGATCGAGAAGACCGGACTTCTGGGTGGCGACTGCCTGCATACCGGCTGTGTTCCCAGCAAGACCCTGATTCACCTGGCGCATACCGCCCACGTCGCACGCACCGGGGTACAGGATGGCCTGTTATCGGGTGCAACACAGGTCAATTTCGGGGCGGTCATCGATCGTGTGCAGGCGGTCATCGCCAAGATCCAGCTGCACGATGATCCGGAGCGCTTCCGCAGTTACGGTTGTGATGTGCGCTTCGGCAGTGCGCAGTTTCTCAATCCCCGCCAGGTGTCCGTCGCGGGCGAAATCATTACCGGCAAGCGCTTTGTGATTGCCACCGGTTCACATCCTGCGATTCCGCCGATCCCGGGTCTCGAGGAAGCCGGTTATGACACCAATGAATCCATATTTACCCGGCGTGAACTGCCCGCACGACTGGTCATCATCGGTGCGGGTGCGATCGGGGTGGAGCTGGCCCAGGCCTTTGTGCGCCTGGGCAGTAAAGTGTCAGTCGTCGAAATGGCTACCCGTATTCTGCCTCTCGAAGATGCGCAGGCAGCGGCTGTTTTGCAAGAGGTACTCGAGGCTGAGGGGGTGACCGTGGTGACTGCTGCCGGCGTCACCTCCGTGCGCAGGGATGGCGACAGTCGCCAGCTGCTGCTGGCTGACAACTCCACGCTGGAATGTGACCGCATCCTCGTTGCCACGGGACGGCGTCCAAGTCTCGACGGGCTCGGGCTTGAAACAGCCGGGGTCGACGTTGCGCGCGGCGGGATCACCGTGGACCGCCGCCTGCGCAGCTCACAGCGGCATATCTATGCCGTGGGCGATGTGTGCGGCCCGTATCAGTTTACCCATATGGCGGAGTACCAGGCCGGCATAGCACTTGCCAACATCGTCTTCCGTATCCCCAGAAAGACCGATTACCGGGTATGGCCGCGGGTTGTCTTTACGGATCCTGAAGTGGCCCAGGTCGGCTTGACCGAAGCCGCAGCACAGGAGCGGAATATTTCATATCATGTGACACAATTTCCCGTCGCCGAGGTGGACCGCGCCATCACCGAGGGGGCGCAGCACGGTTTTGCCAAGATCCTCGTCGGTAGCAGGGGACGGATAATCGGGGCCAGCCTGATTGGTCCGCATGCCGGAGAACTTATCCATGAACTTGCACTGGCAATGAGTGTCAATGCCAGAGCGAAGACGATTGCCGGTCTGGTGCATGCCTATCCAACCCATGCGCAGATTCACCGGCGTGCCGTCAACAAACAGTATGCGCACTTGCTGCAATCCGGGAAAGTACGCTTCCTGGCTAAATTAATGAACCGGTTATTGCCATAACATGTTACAGATTACTGATATTTGCCCGGTGACAGGCACGGCTTGCTGAGCATGCACGCCACGCTCCCATTGTTGCAGGTAACTGATTTTCCCGCGCTTGGCCGCGCGACCCTGAACACACTGCAGGTGAATCTGGGTTACAAGTGCAACCAGGCCTGTTTGCACTGCCATGTCAACGCCGGACCGCAGCGCACCGAGGTCATGAGCGCGGCCACGATAGACGCAGTCATTCGCTACCTCGATAATTCCACAGCCACCACGCTGGACCTGACCGGTGGTGCACCGGAGCTCAATCCGGGTTTCCGGCGTCTCGTCGGTGCGGCGCGTGACCGCGGTATCACGGTCATTGACCGTTGTAATCTCACCGTACTGCTGGAGCCCGGGCAGGAGGATACTGCCCGGTTTCTCGCTGAGAATGAAGTTAAGATAGTTGCTTCATTGCCATGTTATATAAAGGAAAATGTAGATAATCAGCGTGGCGATGGTGTGTTCGAACAAAGTATCCGGGTATTGCGGCAGCTGAATTCCCTCGCTTACGGACTGTCAGGCTCCGGCAGGCAGCTGGACCTGGTGTTCAATCCCCAGGGTCCGGTCCTGCCGCCGCCCCAGCAGGCGCTTGAACGTGACTACAAGCAACATCTGCTGGAAGAATACGGAATTCAGTTCAATCAATTGCTGACACTTGCCAACATGCCGATCAAGCGCTTCGGCAGTACCCTGATCAGCAGGGGCCAGTTTGAAGACTATATGCAGCTGCTCAAGGATGCCCACCAGGACGATAATCTTGCCGGCGTGATGTGCCGTTCGTTACTGAGTGTTGACTGGCAGGGTTATGTCTATGATTGTGATTTCAACCAGATGCTGGATATGCCACTGCAGATCGATACGCGCCGCAGAGTGCATCTTGCGGATCTGACCGGCATTGAACTGGAAGGCCGTCGCATCAGGGTTGCCGATCATTGTTACGGCTGCACCGCGGGACAGGGTTCCGGTTGTGGTGGCGCGCTGGATAACCAGGGACGCGCAGATGTGTCGTCATGACGAGGAACAGGACCAATGAATGTTGAGGACAGTGTTCGTGAACGCTATACAGTAGGCGCGCTGCAGCGGCAGGAATCCCTGTGCTGCCCGGTTTCCTACGATACCGGCCTGCTGGCGCTGTTGCCCGATGAGATTATCGAAAAGGACTATGGCTGTGGAGATCCCTCGCGCTATGTGAAGCCGGGCGACACCGTCCTGGACCTGGGTTCCGGAGGCGGCAAGATCTGCTATATGGCGGCGCAACTGGTGGGTGATACCGGGCAGGTCATCGGCGTTGACATGAATACGGAAATGCTGGCGCTGGCGCGCAGGCACCAGGCGGATATGGCGCACAAACTGGGCGGTGACCGGGTCCGTTTCCTCAGGGGATATATTCAGGACCTGGGGCTGGATATCGATGCACTGGACGCCTACCTTGCGGAGCATCCGGTGGGCAGTCAGCAGGATTATGCGGCACTCAAATCATGGGAAGCCGCGCAACGCAGCGAACAACCGCTGATTCAGGATCAGTCGATTGACCTGGTGATATCCAATTGCGTACTGAACCTGGTGGCGGATACGGAAAAGTACAAATTGCTTCAGGAGATCTTTCGGGTGCTCAAGCCGGGCGGGCGGGTCGCGATTGCCGATATTGTCAGCGATCAGCGGGTACCGCGGGCATTAAAGGAAAATCCGGAGCTCTGGAGTGGTTGCCTGTCAGGCGCGTTTCAGGAAACGGAATTCGCGGATGTTTTCGCACAAACCGGTTTCCAGGCTGTGACCTATGACAAGTGGGATGAGCAGCCCTGGCAGGTCGTTGAGGGGATCGCATTTCGTTCGGTGACATTAACGGCAGTGAAACCGCTGACCGGAATGAACGGCGTGCACGGCAGCACGGTCATTTACCGCGGGCCGTTTACCGCGGTCATTGATGATGCCGGCAGTCGTTATGAGCGCGGTCAGCGGGTTGCCGTGTCAGCACAAACACATGACATGCTGACAGCCGGTGCCTACAACAACGCCTTTATTGCATTACCCGAAAGCGGCACGACATCCGCCGGGTGTTGCAGCACACCTGAGCAGGGTGCTGCATGCGGGTCTGATACACCGAAGCCAGCCGATGGCCTGCACTGCTGCTGAGCCGTGCCGGATTTCGGTTGTCGTACCCGCCCTGAACGAGGCCGGTTATATCGAGCGCACGCTGCAAGGATTGCAGGGTCTGCGCCAGCGTGGCCATGAAGTCATTGTGGTGGATGGTGGCAGTCAGGATGCAAGCGTTGCCCTGAGCCGGCCACTGGCTGATACGGTGATCGAATCAGCACCCGGCAGGGCACGTCAGATGCAGGCCGGGGCAGCCATTGCGCAGGGTAATATCCTCTGGTTTCTGCACGCGGATACCCGTGCCTGCAGTCAGGCCGACCAGCTGATAATAAATGCCTTGATGAACAGTGGCCGTCTGTGGGGCCGCTTTGACGTGCGTTTTCCTGATGGCGGACTGCTGCTGAAAAGTATTGCCTGGATGATGAATATGCGTTCCCGCCTGACCGGAATTGCCACCGGCGACCAGGGGATTTTTGTGTTGCGCCCGTTGTTCGAGTGCGTCAGTGGATATCCACTGATTCCACTTATGGAGGATGTCGCGCTGAGCCGCACCCTCAAGCACTATTCCCGCCCGGTGGCATTACATGACACGGTGGCATCATCGGCACGGCGCTGGAACACGCACGGGGTTGTGCGTACGGTCATAATGATGTGGGGTCTGCGTCTGGCCTATTTCCTCGGCGTGCCGCCGAAATATCTTGCCGGCTTCTACGCCGCCAGGCGCACGTGAAATACCCGGACTGCCGGTTGTTGATATTCTCCCGGGCACCGCAACCGGGGCAGGTTAAAACGCGCCTGATCCCGCTGTTGGGCGAGACTGCCACAGCCGATCTGTACGCAGATCTCGTGACCGGAACACTCGAGAAGCTGACGACAGCCGGTCTGTGCCCGGTCGATTTGTGGTGCAGTCCCGACACCGGACATCCGTTCTTTCAGCAGTGCCGGGACCGTTTTGGGGTGGAGCTGTACCGGCAATCACAGGGTGATCTCGGCCAGCGAATGTCGAATGCCCTGGCGGCCGGGTTACAGCGCTCTGCTGCCGTCATCCTCGTGGGTACGGACATCCCGTCACTGAAGGCAGGGGATATTGCCGCTGCCTGTGCGGCCCTGACGGGTGATTCCGACACAGTGCTGGGCCCGGCAGTGGACGGAGGGTATTACCTGATTGGACTGCGCACACATCATGCTGCCTTGTTCGAGGGTATACCCTGGGGCACGCCAGGGGTGTTCCAGGCAACGCTGGCCTGTATGCACCGGCTGAAACTGCATTGTCATCAATTACCCAGGCGCCGTGACCTGGACACCCCGGAAGACTACCATTGGCATACCCGGAATATGCAGACGGATGAGTTCAGAAAGGTCTTGCGGCGTTGAGATGGCTGAGCTGGTGTAATTGCCAACACTACAACGATTTTTCAGCTGGCATGGACTGGAAAAGTGTTCTATAAACTGGTTATATTCACACCTATTGATACAGGATTCACTTATAATCAACTTTTACCCTGGCGAGGAGGTGACTGGTGAGAAGGCTTTATTTTTTATTACCCAACGTAGAAAGTGCAAAGACGATTGTTGATGAACTGCTCCTGGCGCGCATCGAAGAGCGGCATATGCACATCGCAGCAGCCGACCACCATGCGCTGATAGATGCGAATCTGCCCGAGGCCAATCTGCTGCAGGAAAGTGATTTTATTCCGGCTGTAGAGCGGGGCGTCGGTATCGGCGGGGCTACCGGTATACTGGCCGGCATTGCGGCAGTCGCGCTGCCGGGTGTTGGCCTGGCATTGGGTGGTGGTGCGATCCTCGGGATCGGCCTGGCCGGTGCAGGACTGGGGGCATGGGCCTCCGGCATGATCGGCATCTCCGCACCCAGCTCACGTCTCAAGGAATTCGAGTCCGCGATCGAGAAAGGCGGCTTGTTGATGATGGTGGATGTACCCAAGAAACGGGTTGATGAGATTACCAATCTGGTCAAGCAGCATCATCCGGAAGCGGACGTCCAGGGAACGGAGCCGGTTATCCCCGCCTTTCCGTAATGGCTGCCGGGAGGTATTGATGCGGTGCGCTAGAGGTAAAGGCGCCGCATTTCCTCATCGGGTTCGCTGTGTTCCCATACCTCCATGAAGTACTTGCGCAGCGGCGCGACCTCACCGGGACAGTTGAAATCGGCGATACCCTCAAAGCGGTTTGCCAACGGGCGGTACAAGTAGCCGGTAGTGTCCGCAAGCAGGAAGGTCTTGTGGTAGTTATGGTAGTTGGGAGCAGGCCGCCGGAACTGGACATGGGAACTCAAACGGCGTGCCAGTTCGATCAAGCGGTGCTGCTCCTGTACCGCCCTGCGACCATCCTGAATCAATATCCAGAAACGGGCATCGCGGTGCTGCCGGGCGAGGTTGCTGACAGCATCCAGGAAGGGTTGCTGGTCATATATGTCCGGCTCCAGGTCTTCGGTATGCAGCAATAATTCCTTTTGTGCCTGCCCGGCCAGTGTGCAGGCTGTGGTGCGCACGTCCGCACGGGTCTCGAGTTGAAATTCCAGCTTGTCCAGACCCAGCCGCATGCTCGGTATATCGAGCTCGCTGGCGGCGACGACATTATCATTTGATGTCGGCATAGCACGGTTCCCATATTTGGTTGATTAAATACCGGTCGAATTTATTATGCCACAGTTTCCTTTCCTTCGAAAAAAAGGACGGGAACGAGGCAGACCCAGAATGAAGTAAGGCAGAATAATGTATTCGGCCCCGATTAATTGCAATGACTGCCAAATGTACTGGGCTCAATTATTGGCTCTTCCCCGAATCGAGTGAGTAGATTACCGTTGTAGGGCCGAATTCATTCGGCCAAGAGCCATTAGTACCATTGGAGACAAGGAGGTCACCATGTCCTATGACGCATTGCGCAGGGGGCGTCATTCCCTGCACCATCAAGTCTATTGCATCACCACGATTACCCGCGGCCTGGTTCGGAATATTGGCGATTACCCCCATTGGGACTGCATCTGGATGACAGATGACGATGAAACACTGCTGGTCGAATGAATTCGACCCTACAGGTCTGATTCAATGACGGTGAAACACTGCTGGTCGAATGAATTCGACCCTACAGGTCTGATTCAATGACGGTGAAACACTGCTGGTCGAATGAATTCGACCCTACAGGTCTGATTCAATGACGGTGAAACACCGCTGGTCGAATGAATTCGACCCTACAGGTTTGATTGAGTAGGGCCGAATTCATTGTGCCCGGCGCTTTATCGGGTATTCGGCCTACAACCTTGCCATCAGAAGGAATGCGTCTCGTCTAAATTGATGTGTTACCCACTCAATCAGGGGGAAGATACCTATTATCATTCCTTTTGGTTAATTGGCGCGATCTTTAAAAAAAACCAGAGCTAGTATCCGTGGCAAGAGATACCACCAAATTGTCCCGAGGACGCCGTGTATGAAATATGGGAATATAAACTTGATGAAATTAAGTAAATCCCATACAGCAGGGGGTGGTGTAAATCCATAGATTGCGAGAAGTGATACAGGAAAATCTGCTGTTTTCCATATGCCCCATAACATGCCGGACATCGCATCTTGTGAACCAAAATTCATTAGAATTGAAAATATTAAGAATAATAAAAAATGCACTGCAGCAAACAACAGGCCAATATAATGAGATAATGTGATTTTCTTTGTCATTATTTGTCATTCTCACAATAACAATCTGCTGCGTTAACTCCCCCTGATGGAGTGGAGTTTTGCATATAGTTCTCAATAGTCTTGCTTGGATCCCCACCATTAATCGGATCTAGTAACATCAACAATAGCTGCCTGGAGTTCCCGCCTGTTTTACTAGCGCAGCTCTTCAACGTTCTATCAGCCTGTTGGAAACATTTTTTTCTGGTATCTGCATTGCATGGAAATTCCGTTCTACAATTTGCGTATTTAATATCGTGCAATTGACAGCATTGGTCTAGATTATCAATCGGTGGTAATGCGACCCGCCTTTCTGCAGAATCTAGCTGGTCATATTGCCTTCGGTAACCACCGCTCCAGTTAGGTCCACACCAACTTCCATACAGTTTGACCAGGCCTGAAGGATCAATTGAATTTATTGGATCTGCATCGACATAGGCATAGGTATTTAAACTTGCCCGTAGTCCAGCGGGGTCACTGGTTATGTATCTACCAGTATCAGGGTCATAGTAGCGATTCATGTTGTAGTGCAATCCGGTCTCTGAATCATAAGTACTGACCCGGGAAACGCATATTGAGCGTGATCGTGGTCCCATTTTCGTCGGGATCTTCATCCACAGTGGCTTTTCCGAACGGGTCATAGACGGCGCTCCAGACCTTGATGCCTGTTGTATCGCTCAGTGCATGCGGTGTGCCGAGGTGGTCGGTATGTGCGTAGTATATCCGCGTTTCGTACGAAGTGGCGTGGCAGGCGCCGGTGCGGATGCAGTTGATCATTGCATGGTAGTCCATCCGATTCATCAGTCCATCGCCGGTTACCTCGAAGGCGGGATCGAGCCCGTTGCGGTAGTAGCGGAAGTACCACTCCCGAAAGTCATCGATGGTGATGGCACCGTCCAGGTCCATATCACCATTGAGGATCGGCTCGCCGCTGTCAGGCAAGTGATCGATAACAGCGAGTAATGTCCCGTTGGCGTGAACGTACTCACGGGTCACCTGGCCGGTGGGTCCCGACTCGGCGAGCAAATTGCCCTCGGGTCCATAGAAATAGACACGCTTGCGTATAAACCTGTAGCGCGCCAGGCTCGCATTCCGGGTGGTCTTCTGTACCCGTTGCCCGAGTCCGTTATAGGCATAGTTCGCGATGCCGCTGACGGCCTTGATCCGGTTATCCGCCGTGTAGGTCAGGGACAGCTCTCCCAGGCCCGTGCTATTACCGTTGGGATCGAGGGTGACACTGGTCCCGCCGATGGCGTCAAGCCGGTTACTGTTCGGTGTGTAACTATACGTTGTTGACCTGCCGTTATCGATGAGCCGGGTACGGTTGGCGTTGGGGTCGTAATCATAGTCCCGGCTGCCATACGGGCCAGTCGACGTATCCAGCCGGTTGAGTGCATCGTAGGTATGCGTATGGGTGCCGGCCGGTGTGTACCGGGTGAGGGCATTGCCGTTACCGTCGTAGGAGAGCATATCGAAGAAGGCGTCGCTGTCGAAGGCCCGGATACGGTAGGCCTGGTCGTAACGACTCGTATGGCCCAGGCCGTTGCCGAGACGCTGTTCGGTCAGGGGGCCAAACGGCAGGTACGTGGCGTTGCTCATCAGTGCGGTAACTGTCCCGCCGGTATCGAGGTCAACCCCGCTCACCTGTCCTGCTGCATCGTAGTGATAGGTCACGACGGCACCGCTCGGGTAGATGAGGGTCTTGCGCCGACCCGCAGCATCGTAGGCAAGATCGAGGGTGCTGTCGGCCTGCTGGCGACCCGGCCAGGTTGTAAGCGTCTGGTCGATACCGGCGATATCGCCCCGGGGTGTGTAGCGGTAGTTGACCGTGGTGAGATCGCGAACCACGCTACACAGCTGCCCGGTACCGTTCATGCAGCTATCGTAGGTATAGATGATGTCATCGACGGTGCCGGCGGCATCGACGGAGATGACTCGATTCAGGCCATCGTACGAGTAGGTGAACACCTGGCCCCTGGCATCGGTCTGTTGAATCAGATTGCCGGCGTCATCGTATTGAAAGCTCGTGGTCCCGGTATCGGGACTCGCTTGCATACGCAGGTTACCGAGATCGTCGTAGGCGTAGCGGGTGGCATTGCCGTTCGGGTCGGTGATAGCCGTCAGCCGGTCAGCGACGTCATAGCCATAGTGCGTTTGCACATCCAGTGTGCCCGGGTCCCGGGTGCTGGTGGCCAGGCGGTTCAGGGTATCGTAGCCGTAATCCGTGACACTGCCCCGTCCATCGATGGACTGCTCCAGTGTCCCGTCGGCGGCAAAATCATAGTCCACGTTCTCGTTGGCCTGGCTGCTCACATCGAGGCGGTTGTAGATATCGAAGGTCTGGGTCAGCGTTTTGTGGAGTACGCCTGCGACATCATAAAACTTCTCCGCCTCACGGTTGCCTTCGGTATCGAGTATGTACTCGATAAAGTTGCCGAGCCCGTCTGTGATGCGCACCAGGCGCCGGGCATCGTCATAACCAAACGTGAGTGTGGTCGCATCCGGCATGCCGGAGGCCGTTGTTATCGTCTTTACTTCACCCGTGGCCAGATAGGTCCAGCGTGTCACATGCACGGTGCTGCTGCCGGTCTCGGTCAGTGTTTCCAGTCGGTCATTACCCGGGTAGTAGGTGTAGCTGAGGCTCAATTCATTGGGCCGGCGCTCTGTTGCCACCTTGCCGGTAGGTGTGTACTGAATATTGCTGCGGGTGAGAGTTCCGGTCGCGTTCTCGATCTCTTTCAGGCGGGCGCGGTTGCTGCCTTCCCCGGGGTCATTCGGATAATAACGGTAGGTGGTGATATCGCTGACATCGGTACGCGGACCGTCGACCCGGGTAAGTTGATGCAGGGGGCCGTTGTATTCTCTCGTGGTGGTGCGGCTGACGGGTGTTCCGGTCGGTGTGTAGCCGGTAATCGTCTCCAGTGTGCGATTGCCGAATTCATCATATTCATAGGTGGTGATCTTGCGGGCGCCCGTATATATCGAGGGTTCGGTTATGCCGGCAATCTTGCTGAAAAAACGGGGATCATAGGTGTAATCAGTGCGGCGCGCAGCGGGCGAGGCAAGCGGGTCAAAGGTACATGCACCGATACTGGTGTCCGCAGCCGTTATGCCTTCGACCTTGCAACCGGGATTACCGTTGGTGTCGTAATGGCCATATTTCGTGGTAATTCCGTTGCTGGTTCTGGCCAGCAGATCATTGGTATCGGGATCATAGTCAAAGGCAGTATTCCCGGTTCCACAGGTGGAGCAGCCGGGTCCAGTGATATCGGTAATCAGGGAGACACCGACCTGGGCAGGTGTGGTGTAGATACTTGGCTGACCCTTGCTGTTGGTGATCGTGCGGGTACCGTCCGTGTTGTAAACGATCTCCACGCGATCTGCATTTTCTGCATGATATGAGGCGCGGATGCGGTTTTCGCCATCATATTCAAAGGTCGCATAACGGACACCGCGTTCATCGGTGATACCGGTCAGGGTATTCGGCAGGCTGGCACCGGTGGTGTAGGCTGCTTCATTGTAGTGGTACTGCCGGGTGGTGCCATCCGGGTAGTCGACAAACTCCAGATTGTTTTTAAGGTAATCAGTACCTGTCGAATCGTACCGGTAAGTCCACTGCCGGTTCGCATGGTCGGTAACGGTCTTGATCCGGTCCGGTTCAGACGGATCATAGCCGAATACGAGATACTCGCCCGTGCTGGCAGCGACCTGCTCCAGACGCCCGTTCGGGTCATAGCTCAGTGTTTGCATTACGCCCGTGACATTCGTGATGGTTTGCAGTTTTCCGTCCGAATCGTAGTTTTCCAGCGTATCCTGGTCGACCAGGGTGTAGCCCATGGCATCCCTGCTAATGGCGAAACGGGTATCTGTGCTTCCCAGGCAGGGGCTGGCGGTGCAATTGAAATATTCTGTGTAGCCATCATCGCGGACCATACGGATGGTGTTGCCGAGAACATTTATTTGCCGTGCGTAGGTCATACTCCAGTTCATTCCAAGCCCGTGATCAATTGCGGGACTGGGTCTGGCATGGGAAAAGCGGCTGTTGTAATGGCGCGTCAGTTCGAGGTTGCCGGTCGGACCAAGATAGTCGGTCTCTTGCTGGTATTTGTTGCCGGTACCCGGATGAAACGGGTTGCCGACCGGGCAGGGTGGCTTGCCCAGATTTTTCTCGTTACTGGTCAAACCGCCCGCTCCGCAGGCTTTATTGCCATATAAAATATAACCACTGGGGCAACCAATTGTACCGAATACTGCATTACCACCTCCGCAGGTATCCCCTACAAAGGACATATCGGCAAAATGGCGGGTCAGTATGCCGTCAGCATAATGGACAACATCAAGATTACACGCGGGTGGACCAATCCCGTAGAGCACTTGCCAGCCCTCCCATCTGGCGTTGATAGCACCTTCAACCGTAGAATACGGTCTGTGCTTGCCATGAACTGTCTCTACCCTGTATGGCGGTCCGTAAAGTATGTCGATAGTCTGCAAATCGGCCTGTACCGGTGTGCAGATGCATATCAGCAGCAAGCAAAATGCACGGGCACGCCCGCATTGCCCGATGCATTCATCGACTGAATATTTCGTAATGACTCTCATATCCATGCTCCCTGGATCTGTTGTTGCCGTGGCATTCCATGCCGGAGGTTTGTCTGATGATTATTGCATGAATTATTTTATTTGCAGGCGGCAGAGGATAAAGCTTACCCCGGAGATTTATTCGACAGTGACACTGAAACGAGGGTGTTGCATTGATTAGAGATTTAAATTCATGCGGATAGGGATTAGCGGTAAATCGATGCTTACCCGGATGGTAGTAACATCATGACGTGTAATTGATGCCGGCGCGCCGGTGACTTTCAGCCAGTTGGCTGCTGGCGGCACAGGGTCCGGTCAGCAAAGCGGGCGCGGAATCTATTATCCGTGCGCGGTTATGCGCCAAGCCGGAGTCAGGGTTTTTGTGCCCATGCCTGTTTTCGCCTGTCCGGTCTTTGGCGGCGATTCTCCCTGACGGTGGCCCCGTGGCTGTCCTTGAATGGCGTCTTCGGCATAGTCAATTCCTGCCGCCGGTCAGCAGGCCGGACTCTTCTGTTTGTTGTTATGTCAATTACCATTCCCCCGCGCGTTTGTGGTTATGTGGGAAATATCTGCGCAAAAGTCTTAATGGCCGGTATACACCATGCAAGTTACAAGCCTGTTGGAAAAATAGACTGGAATAGAGGCAATTAGTGGCGCTGCGGGATCTGGTGCGGATGGTATTGTGTAAGGAATGCCAGACGAAATTTATGAAAACCTTACATAGTTGCCGGCTGTCCCGGGAACGCTGTGGTTTTCGGTGCCGGCATCAGGCGGCTGTAACAACACCGGGAATTTGCATGCCTGCATAGAGGCACGCCTCGCGGAAGGGAGGCGAGGCGTGCCGGTGACGCTATAGAGAGGAGACTGCCATTCTTGATTTAAGCGTCACTGATTAATATGCTACTGGCAATGCCTGCTTGCGTATATTGTTCTTAGGTACTAGCCAGTATTTTTTCCAGACAGACATGCTCGATGCCCGCCTCGGTAAAAGGTGAGCCGACTGTTTCGAAACCGGTTTTCAAGTAGAAGTCGATGGCCCGGACCTGCGCATGCAGGTAGACCCGTGGCTGGTGTTGCAGTTCGGCCTGTTGCAGCAGCGCGGCAAGGATTGACTTGCCAATGCCCTTGCCGCGCCAGGCCGCCAGGACTGCCATGCGGCCGATACGCCCGTCCACCTGCAGGCGTCCCGTGCCAACGGGTTCATCTGCAGCTGTGATGGCGAGGACGTGCCGGCAGGCAGCGTCCAGTCCATCCCATTCGAGTGTCTCCGCGATACCCTGTTCCAGAATAAAGACCGCACGGCGGACCCGCCGGATGGCCGACCGGTCGCGTTGCCAGTCTGCTGCAATAATCCGGAATGACGCATGTTCCGGTACGCGTGAATTCCTGCCCCGCGATTCGTTCAGTGCCTGGGCGCCTGTGCCGACAGCATGGTACGCGCCTGCTCACTGGCATTGCCGGTGTAGGTGGCAGGCGTCAGTTTGCCGAGGTCCGATTTGATCGCATCCGGCAAGTCCAGTGACTGGATGAATTCCTGCAGCGTTGCCTGGTTGACATCGCGGTCACGAGTCAGGTCCTTGAGTTTCTCGTAGGGTTTCTCGATGCCGTAACGCCGCATGACGGTCTGCAGCGCCTCGGCGAGAACTTCCCAGCTGTTGTCCAGGTCTTCCATGGTGCGGGCCGTGTTGAGCTCCAGCTTCCCGATGCCCTTCAGGCAGGACTCGTAGGCGATCACGCTGTGGGCAATGGCCACACCGATGGTGCGCAGCACGGTCGAGTCACTGAGGTCGCGCTGCCAGCGCGAGATCGGCAGCTTGGCGCCGAGGTGTGCAAACAGGGCATTGGCAATACCCAGATTACCTTCGCTGTTTTCGAAATCGATGGGGTTCACCTTGTGCGGCATGGTTGAAGAGCCGACCTCGGTGGCTACGGTTTTTTGCCTGAAGTAACCGAGCGAGATATAGCCCCACACATCGCGGCAGAAGTCGATCAATATCGTATTGAAACGGGCAAGGGCATCGAACTGCTCGGCCATATAATCATGCGGCTCGATCTGGGTAGTGCAGGGATTCATTTCCAGTCCCAGGCTGTTGATGAATTGCCCGGAAAATGCCGGCCAGTCCATATCGGGATAGGTAACCCGGTGAGCATTGTAGTTACCAACGGCACCGTTCATTTTACCGAGCATCGGAATGGCGGCGTACTGCTCGCGCTGGCGTTGCAGGCGCAGCGCAAAAACGGCCATTTCCTTGCCGACCGTGGTGGGTGAGGCGGTCTGGCCATGGGTGCGTGCGAGCATGGGTGCGTCGGCATAGCGCTGCGCGAGTCCACTGATTGTTTTGATGACATCGTCCAGCAGCGACAGCAGCGACTGGTTGCGTGCCTCCTGCAGCATGAGTGCATAGGCCAGATTGTTGATGTCTTCCGAAGTGCAGGCAAAATGAATGAATTCGCTGATGGCTTCCAGCTCTTCATTTCCGGCGATCCTTTCTTTCAGAAAATACTCGACCGCCTTGACGTCGTGGTTGGTCGTGCGCTCGATATTCTTGATGCGCTGGGCATCCTGCTCGCTGAAGTTGTCCGCGATGTCATTGAGCAGCCGCTCCGCATGTGTGCTGAGCGCGGGTACTTCATGGATGGCGTCGTGGGCCGCCAGTGCCTGCAGCCAGCGTATTTCCACCTGGACGCGATGACGGATAAGCCCATACTCGCTGAAGATCGGGCGCAAGGATTCCGTTTTTGCACCATAACGGCCATCAATCGGGGAAATCGCAGTAAGTTGTGACAGGTCCATTTAATTCCTCGCCGGGTAACTGAAAGTAAGGCAATGCTTCATGCAGCCAGCTGCCGCAGGACATAATGCAGAATACCCCCGTGCCGGTAGTATTCGAATTCTTGCGGTGTATCGATGCGCACCGCGCCTCAAAGACCGTCTGCCTGCCGTCCGCTGCGGTAGCCGTAACCGGTATCGATTCGGTGAGCCCTTCCTGCAGGCCGCCGATGTCGTAACTTTCCTGTCCCGTCAGTCCCAGGCTGTCGGCCGAATCTCCCGGCAGGAACTGCAGCGGCAGGATGCCCATACCGATCAGATTCGAGCGATGGATGCGTTCATAACTCTCGGCGATGACGGCACGCACGCCCGAGCAGCCGTGGACCCTTCGCGGCCCAGTCGCGCGAGGAACCCGAGCCATACTCCTTGCCGGCAAGAATAATCAGCGGGACGCCTTCGGCCGCATAGCGTTCGGATGCAGCGAATATCGTCATTTGTTCACCGCCGGGTTGATGGACGGTAATGCCGCCCTCGGTGCCGGGCGCCAGGCGGTTACGCAGGCGAATATTGGCGAAGGTGCCGCGCATCATGACTTCGTGATTACCGCGCCGTGAGCCAAGTGAATTGAAATCTCCGTGTGCCACCCCGAGTGACGTCAGGTATTCACCCGCCGGGCTGTCGGGTTTGATGGCGCCTGCCGGCGAGATGTGATCGGTGGTGACCGAGTCGCCGAGCAGGGCGAGCACGCGGGCGGCCTGGATGGGAGTGATAGCGCCCGGTTCCATGCGGATGCCGTCAAAATAGGGTGGTTTTCTGATGTAGGTCGAGTCGGCCTGCCAGGCATAGCGATCGTCTTCCGGAGACACAAGGGCATTCCAGCGCGTTTCACCGGTAAATACATGCTCATAGGTTTGCCGGAACTCCTCTTCATTCACGCTCTTGGCAATGACCGCCCTGATCTCGTCCTGGGCGGGCCAGATATCCTTCAGATAAACAGGATTGCCGTCGCTGATCGTTACCCAGTGGTTCGTTCTGGATATCGATATCCATACGACCGGCCAGGGCATAGGCCACCACCAGCGGTGGCGAAGCCAGGTAATTCATGCGTACTTCCGCGTGCACCCGGCCTTCGAAATTGCGATTCCCGGACAGCACGGAGCATACCGACAGATTGCCTGCATGAATGGCCTTCGAGACCGGTTCCGGCAGGGGGCCCGAGTTGCCGATGCAGGTGGTACAGCCATAGCCAACGGTATGGAAGCCGTGCGCCTGCAGGGCATCCATCAAGCCGGCCTTTTTCAGGTACTCTGTGACTACCCGTGATCCCGGGGCCAGGGACGTCTTGACCCAGGGTTTCACCTTCAGGCCCAGGGCCAGCGCCTTTTGGGCAACCAGACCGGCGCCAATCATGACCGAAGGATTGGATGTGTTGGTGCACGAAGTGATGGCTGCAATGACCACGGCGCCGTCCTGCAGCTCGACCGTTGTCGCCGTTGATCTCGGTACTGACCGGTTTGCTGACGAGATTACGTTCCTGCTTGAGCGCGGCCAGCGCCTCCAGAAACCGCGGCTTGATGTCCTTCAGGCCAACCCGGTCCTGGGGACGCTTGGGGCCCGCAAGGCTGGGTTCAACTGTGGCCAGATCGAGCTCGACTACGCTGGTGTATTGCGCTTCCGCGACGCCCGGCTCCCAGAACATCAGTTGCTCGCGTGCATAGGCCTCTACCAGGGCGATGTCCAGTTCACTGCGGCCACTCAGCTTCAAATAATTCAGCGTCTCGCGATCGACCGGAAAGAAGCCGCAGGTAGCCCCGTATTCCGGCGCCATGTTGGCGATGGTGGCGCGGTCCGCGAGTGTCAGGTAGTCCAGGCCATCACCGAAAAATTCCACGAACTTCCCGACGACACCATGCTTGCGCAGTATTTCGACCACGGTCAGCACGAGGTCGGTCGCGGTAGCGCCCTCCGGCAGCTTGCCGGTGAGGCGAAAGCCAACGACCTGCGGGATCAGCATCGAAATCGGCTGTCCCAGCATCGCGGCCTCGGCCTCGATCCCGCCGACACCCCAGCCCAGCACGCCCAGACCATTGATCATGGTGGTATGCGAGTCGGTACCCACCAGTGTATCCGGGTAGGCCTGGTTAACACCGTCGGCGAATTTGTAGAAAACCACGCGCGCCAGGTATTCGAGATTCACCTGGTGCACAATCCCGGTATCCGGGGGCACTACCTTGAAGTTGGAAAATGCCTTCTGGCCCCATTTGAGAAAGCTGTAGCGCTCCTGGTTGCGCCGGTACTCCAGTTCGCTGTTGAGGTCGATTGCGTTCAGGGAACCGAAGCTGTCCACCTGCACCGAGTGGTCGATCACCAGTTCCGCGGGTTGCAGCGGGTTGATCCGGTCCGGGTCGCCTCCCAGTTGCGTCATGGCGTCACGCATGGCAGCCAGGTCGACAATGGCCGGCACGCCGGTAAAATCCTGCATCAGAACCCGTGCCGGGCGAAAGGCGATCTCGGTCTCCGGTTCGGCTTGCGGTTTCCAGTTGACCAGTGCCTCGATGTCACCCTGTTTGACGGTATTGCCGTCTTCATATCGCAGCAGGTTCTCCAGCAGTATTTTCAGCGTGTAGGGCAGTCGGGTCACATCGTGCTGCCTGCTTAGTTTGCGCAGACTGAAAATTTCGTAGGTTCGATGATTGACGTCGAGTGTGTCCCTGGTTCTGAAGCTGTTGACCATGAATGCTCCTGTTCTGCCATGCAGTCTGGGGTGTCCTGCCACGGTTTGCCGTGGTGCCCGAAAGGCGGCAAGTATACACGGGCACACACCGGCCGGACTAGCGCCCGCCGCGTATCTCCTCGAGTAGCGTCCGGCTGCATTCGAGCAGGGGTTTGCGCTGAAAAATGAGTCTGAATCGATTCCCGCCGCATTGCCGCCACAGCACGGCGGCACGCATGGCGGCAAGTAACAGGGCCCGGATCATGTTCTTGTTTTCAGGGTTATCGAGGATCACCGGATCGCCGCTGACCAGGATGCGCGGCTGCAGTGTGCTGACTGACTGTTTGTATACCTCCGCCAGGGCCGCAATGACCGAGCTGTGCATCATGTCGAAGAATTCGAGTTGTCCCCGTGCCTTGTCGATACCGGCCCCGATCAGATCGAGCAGTGCCTGTTTGCGGCCCAGCTTGTGTTCCAGATGGATCAGGGTAATGACGTGGCGGGTCATTTCCATATTCCGTTGCCTGTTGTTTTCGAGTTGTTTCCCGAGCAGATCGAGGCCGGTATAAAGATTTGCCGGATTACCATATACGGCAATGGCGGTATCCGGGTCTGTATTGAAGATGCTGCCGATGCAGGTGCTGGTATCGTCCGGGTTGCGCGCCTCGCCCCTGGCAGTCTGCAGGACAAGGTTGACCGCCTGGAACATGCCGGCGAGCGCAATGGTACGTTCACGGTTACCCGATTTCATGACGCCTGGTCCCTGTCAGTCTCAATGATGCCGCCACCCAGGCACGCCTCGCCCGCATAAAACACCACGGACTGGCCCGGCGTGACAGCACGCTGTGGTGTTTCGAAACGTGTCCAGCATTCATTGTCTCCCCGTGAGAACAGGGTGCATGCCTGTACCGGCTGCTGATGGCGGATGCGGGCTGTGCAGGTATACGGCATTTCAGGCGGGCTCCCGGATATCCAGTGTAGTTGAGTCGCGCGTAATTCCGCGCGGTACAGGGCGGGATGATCCACGCCCTGCACGACACGTAATATATTATTTTCCATATCCTTGCCCGCCACATACCAGGGTTCCCCCGAGGCCTTGCGGCGCCCGCCGATCCCGAGTCCCTGGCGCTGACCGATGGTGTAGAACATCAGCCCGTCATGGGTGCCGATAACCTCATTATCCATGCTGCGGATCTCGCCGGGATTCTTGCGCAGGTAACGGGCCAGGAAATCGCTGAAACGGCGTTCGCCGATGAAGCAGATGCCGGTGCTGTCCTTCTTGTCGTAATTCGGGAACCCCGCACGCAGCGCCAGCCGGCGCACTTCGGGCTTGGGGAGATCGCCGACAGGAAACAGGCTATGTTGCAGCTGGGCCTGGGTCAGTGTGTGCAGAAAATACGTCTGGTCTTTGTGGATGTCCCGACCCTTGAGCAGCTGTACCGGTGTGGTGTTGCCGAGGCGCGCATAATGACCCGTAGCGATAAATTCGGCTCCCAGCCCGGTGGCGTAGTCCAGGAAGGCGCTAAACTTGATTTCCCGGTTGCAGACAATGTCGGGATTCGGTGTGCGTCCCGCCTGGTACTCCGCCAGGAAGTGCGCGAATACCCGATCCCAGTATTCAGCCGAGAAACTGACGGTCTGTAATTCAATTTGCAGCCGGTCTGCGATTGCGCGTGCATCAGCGAGATCCTGTTTTGCCGGGCAGTAGTCCGCTGCATCGTCTTCATCCCAGTTTTTCATGAAGACTGCCGCAAGCTGATGCCCCTGTTGCTGCAGACGCAATGCCGCTACTGCCGAGTCGACGCCGCCGGAAAGTCCGACAATGATGTGACTCATGTCAGTGCCTACCCGGGATGCTGCCGGCATGCCGGCCGGGCGCTGCGCGCAGGGTGGTGGAGCTGGCGGACCGTGTCATTCAATCTGTGCAAGCAGGGACAGCGGCCAGGACGCTCCGGCGAGATAATCGTCGATCGAACGCATAACCATCGGGCTGCGTAACCGGTCCGCTTGCTGGCGAATAGCGTCAGCCGGCAGCCAGAGGGCACGCTCGATGCCGGTATCCAGTGTGCGTTCCGGTTCATGGTGAAGGCAGCTGCCCGCAAACGTGATACGCAGAAACGTGTCCGGTGTGTCAGGGTGTCGCCACTGGTAAATACCGACGATAGCCTCCACCTGGATACGCCAGGCCGTTTCTTCCAGCGTTTCGCGCATGACTGCTTCGGCGAGTGTTTCTCCGTCTTCCAGATGACCGGCGGGCTGGTTGTAAACCGATGCACCCGCCACTCGTTCCTGAACCAGCAGAAATTTACCCCGCGCTTCGATGACAGCGGCAACCGTTACATGTGGAGTCCAGATCATAGTTTACAATATCAGTAGCTTATAAAAATATGGTGATGTCACTTCATAATAAATTGCTGGGACCAGGCAAGCTGGTGGGCACTTGTTAACCTTTGTCTGACCTGCTGCGTTATTGGTTAAGTACGGATCAGATAATGATGAATTATTGACGCTCGCACAACATGTCTGATTCCCATATACTTCGCAACTCGTTCTGAGCGATGGAGTTATCAGGCCTTATTCAGGCAGGATCTCACCGCATTCACGTAACGATCAACAAACACAAACTTTTTTATAAAGTACTGGAGGATTGGTAATGACTGCCTTGCTAAGAAAAACATTATTTGCGGGATTTATCTCCATTATATCAATGGGGACTGCATTTGCAGAGGATATCCTGATGCCGTTCGTACTGGCCAGCACCACCAGCGGGGATGTTGCATCCGTCGCTGCCGGCGTCAAGTCCAAGCTTACCGCGGGGGGCTTCGAAGTTGTTGGTGAATATTCACCTTACGCTGATGCTCATGTCATCGTTGTTACCAACGATGCGTTGAAAAATCATGCTGCCAAGTCTGAATTCGGTGCCTATGGCGCGATTCAGCGTGTCTCGGTGACCAAGGTTGGCGGTGAAGTAGAGGTTGTCTATACCAATCCTGTCTATATGTCCGCCGCCTACCGCATGGCATCAGACCTGTCCGATATCCGTGCGCAGCTGGAAAGTGCCCTCGGTGCACAAAAAGACTTCGGGTCGGAGAAGAATCTGACGGCAGATGACCTGCGCAAGTATCACTACACGATCATGATGGAGTATTTCGATGACCCGAGTGAGCTGGCTGAATACGACGACCAGGCAGAAGCCGTCAAGGCCGTCGAGGATGCACTGGCAGCCGGACAGGGCGGCACTTCCAAGGTCTACCGCGTCGATATCCCCGGCAAGGACGAGACCGTCTTCGGTGTCGCACTGAAAGGCAAGGATGGCGATGATTGCAGCGGTGACGAATACATCATGAGCCGGATCGACAAGGCCATGCCACGTTCCACTGCGCACCTGCCCTATGAAATCGTAGTCTCTGACGGCACGGCTTATGCGCTGTATGCGCGTTTCCGTATTGCCATCAACTGGCCGCATCTCCCCATGGTGGCCAGCAAAACCGGCGCGACCTTCATGAGTATCATGTGTGCACCGGGTGCCATCGAAGAAGCGCTGATTTACGCTTCCGGTGAAGAGCCCTAGGCAAACCGGAATGTCTGTATAGCTGCAGACAATGTTTTATAAAAAGGCCCCTGTTACTGCAGGGGCCTTTTTTTCGGGTATTATTCGGCTGCGACGATATTTATACAGTGAAACCATCCCTCTTAAATTGACTATCAGGACAGGTCTATGGCGTACGAAAAAATTACGGTTCCGGAAAACGGTCAGAAAATCACCGTCAATACAGACAATTCCCTGCGCGTACCCGAACATCCGATCATCCCCTTTATCGAAGGTGACGGAATCGGAGTCGATATCACGCCAGTGATGCGCCGGGTTGTCGATGCGGCAGTCGAGGCCGCCTACCCGGGCAAGCGCTCCATTGTCTGGATGGAAATCTTCGCCGGAGAAAAGGCAAACGACGTTTATGGTGCGGATACCTGGCTGCCGGGGGAGACGCTTGACGCCATCCGTGACTTCTCCGTAGCGATCAAGGGACCCCTGACGACGCCGGTTGGAGGGGGGATTCGTTCGTTGAATGTGTCCCTGCGCCAGGAGCTTGATCTGTATGTCTGCCAGCGACCGGTGCGTTACTTCGCCGGTACACCGAGTCCGCTAAAGGAGCCGGAAAAGACCAACATGGTGATCTTCAGGGAGAACTCTGAAGACATATATGCCGGTATCGAATGGCAGGCGGGTTCTGCCGAGGCAAAAAAGGTTATTGATTTTTTGCAAAAAGAAATGGGTGTAACAAAAATCCGCTTTCCCGCGACGTCCGGCATCGGGATCAAGCCGGTGTCGGAAGACGGAACCAAACGCCTGGTACGCAAGGCGATCCAGTACACCATAGATCAGGACCGCGACTCGTTGACCCTGGTACACAAGGGCAACATTATGAAATTTACGGAAGGCGCGTTCAAGAGCTGGGGTTATGAGCTCGCCCGTGAGGAGTTTGGTGCGACAGAAATCGATGGCGGCCCGTGGTGCCGTATAAAGAATCCGAACAGCGGCAGGGAAATCATCATCAAGGATGTCATTGCCGATGCGTTCCTGCAGCAGATCCTGTTGCGGCCAGCGGAATACAGTGTCATCGCGACCCTGAATCTCAATGGAGATTATATTTCCGATGCCCTTGCCGCACAGGTAGGGGGTATCGGCATGGCGCCCGGCGCCAATCTGTCAGACAAAATCGGGCTGTTTGAAGCGACCCATGGCACCGCCCCCAAATATGCGGGCAAGGATCAGGTCAATCCGAGTTCTCTGATTCTATCGGCGGAAATGATGTTGCGTCATCTGGGCTGGAACGAGGCGGCAGACAGGATCATCAAGGGCCTGTCCGGCGCGATCGCGGCGAAGACAGTTACCTATGACCTCGAGCGTTTGATGGATGGTGCGAAGAAAGTCAGCTGCTCCGGTTTCGGGCAGGCGATTATCGAGAACGCCTGAGCGTTCCTGATGACGAGTTGCCAGGCCGCACGCCGGAGCGTGCGGCCTGTTCTTTCAGGTCGTTGCTTCCTTGATGCCCGAAGCTTGCAGGCCCTTGGGTCCATCGGTGATTTCAAATTGCACCTTCTGACCCTCATTTAGCGTTTTATAACCTTCCATCTCGATGGCGGAGAAATGTGCAAATACATCCTCGCCACCCCCGTCCGGTGAGATGAAACCATAGCCCTTGGAATTACTGAACCATTTGACTGTACCGAGTGTCATAACTTTTCTTCCTGATAGTTGCCGGCACGGATATGCATCCGCTTTTTATACACAGGCTTCACCGGTGGTATTTGTGCAGCACCTGCCGGATCGTCCTCCCCAAGACTGACAGGCGCACCCGCCAGCAGGCTAACCATATAATCCCTATTTATATTTAGTCAAGTATGAGCGAATTCTGCCGATTGGTATTTACCGCCAATGTGCCGCATTTCAGGGGCGGAAGCAAAATTCGAGGACAGGGGCAGGTGCGCTATGTTATTTGATACAATGGTAAAAACAGGCAAGCCCAGCGGGCGTGGCAGCGTTAATCCGGATTTGTAGCATGAGTGACGAATACGAACACCAGAGTGACGAGGGCCTTGCGCTAGAGGAGGCCCGGCCGCAAACCAAGGAGCCCGCCCTTTACAAGGTGGTGCTGCTGAATGATGATTATACGCCCATGGAGTTTGTCGTTACCCTGCTTGAAAAGTTGTTTGGCATGGACCGTGAAAAGGCCACTCGAGTCATGCTGCTGGTGCATACCCACGGCAAGGGGGTCTGCGGGATCTTTACCTACGAGGTTGCAGAAACCAAGGTCGCCCAGGTGAATGAATATTCACGCCGTCACCAGCACCCGCTGATGTGCAGTTTGGAAAAAGCCTAGATTTATTTAAAAGAGAAGTTGTCGGGGAATTGACATGTTAAGCAAGGAACTGGAATTCACGCTGAATCTTGCCTTCAAGGAGGCGCGTGAAAAAAATCATGAGTTCATGACGGTGGAGCATTTGCTCTATGCCTTGCTGGGCAATCCCTCGGCGGTAGAGGTGCTGCGTGCCTGTGGCGTCGATATCGAAAAACTCAAACAGGACGTCGGCAAGTTTCTGGATGAGACAACGCCGAAACTTGCCTCGGACGATACTCGAGAAACCCAGCCGACACTCGGGTTTCAGCGCGTGCTGCAACGCGCCGTGTTTCATGTGCAGTCCTCTGACAAGAAGGAGGTCAGCGGTGCAAACGTACTGGTTGCGATATTCAGCGAGCAGGAGTCACAGGCAGTCTATTTTCTGAACAAGGCCAGTGTCACCCGCCTCGATGTCGTCAATTATATTTCCCATGGTATTTCCAAGGTGCACGATCAGTCCGAGGAGAACCTGGAGAATGCTGAATCCGGTGATGCTCCCGAATCCACGTCCAAGAACCCGCTGGAAAACTTTGCAGTTAACCTGAATGAACAGGCGGCGCAGGGCAGGATAGATCCGCTTATCGGCAGACAGGCTGAAATCCAGCGTACCGTCCAGATACTCTGCCGGCGGCGCAAGAACAATCCGTTGTTCGTGGGTGAGGCCGGGGTCGGTAAAACCGCACTTGCCGAGGGCCTGGCGAAGATGATCGTCGAGGGTGAAGTCCCCGAGGTGCTGCTCGGGAGTACCATTTACTCGCTGGACATGGGTTCACTGGTGGCCGGTACCAAGTACCGGGGCGATTTCGAAAAGCGCTTCAAGGCGGTACTTGCCCAGCTTAAGAAAGAAGCAGGAGCGATCCTGTTCATTGACGAGATCCACACCATTATCGGTGCCGGTGCCGCATCCGGGGGGGTTATGGATGCCTCCAATCTGTTAAAGCCCATGCTTGCGTCCGGTGAGCTGAAATGTATCGGTTCCACGACCTTCCAGGAATATCGAGGCATTTTCGAGAAAGATCACGCGCTTTCGCGGCGTTTCCAGAAGATCGACATCAACGAGCCCAGTGTCGAGGAAACCTACAACATTCTCAAGGGCCTGAAACCGAGCTTCGAGGAGCATCACAAGGTCAAGTACTCGGCGCGGGCCTTGCGCGCGGCAGCGGAACTGTCGGATCGCTACATTACTGACCGTCACCTGCCGGACAAGGCAGTTGATGTCATCGATGAGGCGGGGGCCAGCCAGCGTCTGCTCGCCGCGTCGAAACGCAAGAAGACTATCGGTGTGAGTGACGTGGAAAGAGTGATTGCGCAAATGGCCCGTATTCCCGAGAAAACGGTCTCGGCATCTGACAAGGAAACGCTGCGTAATCTCGAGCGCGATCTGAAGATGGTGGTTTACGGGCAGGATTCAGCAATAGAAACCCTGGCGGCAGCCATCAAAATGACACGCTCGGGCCTGGGCACGGAAGACAAGCCCATTGGCTCGTTTCTGTTCGCCGGACCCACCGGGGTCGGCAAGACAGAAGTGACCCGTCAGCTGGCACGGATCATGGGCCAGGAGCTGGTGCGCTTCGATATGTCGGAGTACATGGAACGTCATACCGTGTCGCGCCTGATCGGTGCGCCACCTGGATATGTGGGCTATGACCAGGGCGGGTTGCTCACCGAGGCCATCAGCAAGAACCCGCACGTGGTGTTACTGCTCGATGAAATCGAGAAGGCACATCCGGATGTGTTCAATCTGCTGCTGCAGGTAATGGATCACGGCACCCTGACCGACAACAACGGGCGCAAGGCTGACTTCCGGAATGTCGTTCTGGTCATGACAACCAATGCCGGAGCGCAGGAGGTGAGCCGGCCGTCGATCGGATTTACCCAGCAGGATCATTCCTCCGATGCCATGGAGGCAATCAAACGCCTGTTTACGCCGGAGTTCAGGAACCGCCTGGATGCCATCGTGCAGTTCAATGCGCTCGACCCGACGGTTATCGCGCAGGTGGTTGACAAGTTTATCTTCGAGCTGGAAGCGCAACTGCAGGAACAGCAGGTGACGATCGAGGTGGAAGAGTCAGCACGTCTCTGGCTGGCGGGACATGGCTACGATGCGAAAATGGGCGCGCGTCCCATGGCACGGATTATCCAGCAGTACATCAAGAAACCGCTGGCCGAGGAACTGCTGTTTGGCCGGCTGGTGAATGGGGGTCACCTGATCATCCGTCTGGAAGGCGATGAACTGGCGTTTGACTTTCAGGAGAAGGAAGCCGTCCACTAGGACGGGTAGCGGCTGCACATACCTGCCGTCAGCGTGCGCGATAGGTGATGCGACCCTTGCTCAGGTCATAGGGTGTCAATTCAACAGTCACCTTGTCACCGCGCAAAATCCGGATGTAATGCTTGCGCATCTTTCCCGAGATGTGTGCAATGACCACGTGACCGTTTTCCAGTTCTACCCGGAACATGGTGTTGGGAAGGGTGTCGATGACCGTCCCTTCCATTTCAATGTGTTCTTCTTTAGCCATCAAATCTCTACTACCTGAAGTTAAACAATCGCGCATTATACCTGAAATACCTGTTAAGCAAATCCCGTTTATCCTCTCGAAAACCGGACTGTCGCGGACCTAGACCCGGCCGGTATCGACGTCAAAGGCCCAGGGCAGGGTGGGTGGAGGCAACCTGCAGGCAGAGTCCAGAATGCGGGTAAACTCTGCACGTTTCATGAGGCTTGCCCCAAGGCCTTCCAGGTGTTCGGTATGCACCTGACAATCAATCAGTTCGAAATCCCAGCGCGCCAGCTGCCGTACCAGGGTAGCCAGGGCGGCCTTGGATGCGTCCGCTATCCGGGTAAACATGGATTCGCCATAGAATACCCGCCCGATGCTGACGCCATAGAGGCCACCCGCCAGCGCGCCCCTGTACCAGCATTCGACAGAATGTGCATGTCCTGCGGCATACAGTCTGGAGTAGGCAGCGATCATCTCGGGGGTGATCCAGGTGCCGGTCTGCCCGGCGCGCGGCTCGGCACAGGCGGCGATCACTCCATGGAAGTCGGTATCGACGGTGATGGTGAATTTCCCCTTTCTCAGCGTCCTGGCGAGGCTGCGGGAAATGTGCAGTCTGTCGGGATGCAGCGTCAGGCGTGGATCGGGTGACCACCATAAAATCGGTTGCTCGGGGCCATACCAGGGAAAGATACCCATGCGGTAGGCCAGCAGCAGGCGCTCGACGGAAAGATCCCCGCCAATGGCAAGCAGTCCATCCGGCTCATGCAGCGCCAGCTCGACGTCCGGGAATTCCATATCCGGGTCGTGAGCATCGATCCAGTAGGGCGCGGTACCGCGATAGCGTGTCACGGTTAATTCATCCTGTTCCTGTGTTCGCTAGATCCGGGCATTTTCATCGTTGTTCCGGAATGGAGAGTAACGTTGCAGATCCTGATGATAGTTGATAATCATTTCGTGCTCGTGTTCCAGGTATTTTGTTATCGCCGCGCGAAACTGCTCGTCAAGAATCCAGTGTGCAGACCAGGTCAGGGTCGGCAGAAATCCACGGCTTATCTTGTGTTCGCCCTGTGCCCCGGGCTCGAACAGCGAGATGCCATTGTCAATACAGTACTCTATACCCTGGTAGTAACAGGTTTCGAAATGCAGGCTGTGATAGTCCTCATGGCAGCCCCAGTGACGTCCATAGAGGGCGCTACTGCTGCGCAGCATGATCGCACCGGCCACGGGGTGTTGATCCCTGAGGGCGAATACCAGCACGACCTGTTCACCCATCGTCTGGCTGATTTCGAGGAAGAATTCCAGCGAGAGCGTGGGGATACCGGATTTTTTTTCGAATGTGCTGCGATAAAATTCGTGCATCACCGCCCACTGGGCTTCCGATGCCTGGTGTCCGTGTACGACTTCCATGCGAATGCCGGCTTCCTGTACATAGCGTCGTTCCCGGCGAATTTTCTTGCGCTTGCGGGATGTCAGGTCGGCCAGGAAATCGCTTCGAATGATGCGTAATGATTGTTGTGCCAGTGAAAGTGACAGCCCGTGCGGCGTAACAGGCCGTATTCAAGCAGGGTGCGCGTATCGCGTTCGTCCGTGAACAGGCAATGCAGGCTGGATGCAGCGAAGTGTGCTGCACCAGTTCCAGTGCCTGGTCGACAAGCGCGGCAGTTACCGTCTCCCGGTCGGCATCCGGGCGCACCAGCAGGCGCGAGCCGGTGACCGGGGTATAGGGTATGGAGGCACACCAGTTTGGGGTAGTATGGCCTGCCGGCGCGCTGCCAGGCGTCCGCCCATGCCCAGTCGAAGACAAACTCGCCATAGGAATTGTCCTTGAGATACAGGGGCATGATACCGACCGGTGTGGCGTCATCAGCGAATGCCACCAGATGGTGGGGCAGCCAGCCGTAGGCCTCGCCGACACAATTGTGCTGTTCCAGCGCAGCCAGGAATTCGTGGCGCGTAAAAGGGTGATCGGTGCCGGAAACCTGATTCCACTGGTCAGCTGGAATGTCCCTGACCTGGTGTATTACCGAGACATGCATGGACACAGGGCAGCGTGTGCATGCGGCAGCCCACGATCAGTCATTAGCGGCAAGACTGTCCAGATAGACTTCTGCATCCAGTGCCGCCATGCAACCGGTACCGGCGGAGGTAACTGCCTGTCTGTAGATATGATCGCTGACATCACCGGCGGCATAGACGCCTTCCATGCTGGTTGCAGTGGCATTGCCATCGGTGCCGCTGCGGGTCTTGATATAGCCGTTTTGCATGTCGAGCTGACCCTCGAAAATCTGGGTATTGGGCTTGTGGCCAATGGCGATGAAGACACCTTGCAGGTCAATATCCCTGGTGCTCTGGTCCTTGACATTTTTGATACGCATGCCCGTTACGCCGCTGTTATCACCGAGCACTTCGTCCAGGACGCTGTCCCATTCGATAGTCACTACGCCCTCGGCCTCTTTTTTAAACAGGCGATCCTGCAGTATTTTTTCCGCACGCAGGGCATCACGGCGGTGCACGACTGTGACGTGCGCGGCGATATTGGCAAGATACAGGGCTTCCTCGACGGCGGTGTTTCCGCCGCCGATGACGGCAACCGGTTGCTGCTTGTAGAAAAAGCCGTCACAGGTGGCACAGGCAGATACACCCTTGCCCTTGAAGGCCTCCTCGGACGGCAGGCCCAGATACATCGCGGATGCGCCGGTCGCGATGATTAACGCATCGCAGGTATAGGTGCCGGAATCACCTTCCAGCCTGAATGGCCGGTGCTTGAGATCGGCGGTGTGGATATGGTCGAATATGATTTCAGTGTTGAATCGTTCAGCGTGCACGCGCATGTCCTCCATCAATGCAGGACCCTGCAGGTCGGCTGCGCCGCCAGGCCAGTTCTCCACTTCGGTGGTGGTCGTCAGTTGCCCGCCCTGTTCCAGTCCGGTAATCAGTACCGGTTTCAGATTGGCGCGTGCCGCATAGACGGCTGCGGTATATCCGGCTGGTCCCGAACCGAGAATCAGGAGGCGGCAGTGCTTGGTATTGCTCATGTATAATGGCTCCGGTTTGGGTGCTGATTACATCAGATAATCTTCATGGACAGCCAGGGTTGATGGATGGTTCCGGTGCTTGCCGGTACCGGGCTGTTGCTGTGTCAGCGCGAATAGTACGGAACTTCAAGGATAGGGTAAACCATGCATATAGGCATTCCCCGCGAGATAAAGCCGCTGGAAGGGCGCGTGGCGCTGATCCCGGAGGCCTGTCGCGAGCTGATTCAGGCAGGTCATGAGGTCATCGTAGAACACCATGCCGGCCGCCTGTCGGGCTATTCCGATGCGCAATATACCACTGTCGGTGCCCGCCTGGCGCAGGACGCCGCGGAGACTTACCGCGAGGCTGAGCTGCTCGTCAAGGTAAAGGAGCCGGTTGCAGCGGACCTGGCGCTGTTACGCAGCGATCATCTGCTGTTCTGTTTCCTGCATCTGGCGGCGCTGCCGACATTGACACGCAGCCTGCAGGACATCGGCCTGACAGCGGTGGGATTCGAGACGGTGGAAACGGATTCCGGCCAGCTGCCCCTGCTCGCACCGATGAGTGACATTGCCGGCCGGCTGGCTACCCAGATAGGTACCCACCTGCTGCATCAACCACAGGGTGGCAAGGGTCTGTTGCTCGGCGGTCTGCCCGCGGCCGAACGCGGGCGTGTTGTGATTATCGGTGCGGGTACTGCCGGCGGCAATGCTGCGCTACTGGCTGCCGCGATCGGTGCAGAGGTGGTGGTTTTCGACCTGCAGCGTGAGCGTCTCGCTGCCATGCGTGCACTGGGTAACAACGTAACGGCACTGTATCCCTACCCGGATGCCGTTGCGCGCGAAGTTGCTGCTGCAGACTTGCTGATCGGTGCCATACTCGTCACCGGCGCCCGGTCACCGCATGTCGTCACACGGGCGATGATCCAGCAGATGCAGCCCGGGAGTGTCGTGGTGGATATCGCCGTTGACCAGGGAGGCTGTATCGCCACCACCCGTCCGACCACGTACGCCGATCCGACCTATGTCACGGACGATGTCGTCCATTTCGCCGTGACCAATATGCCCGGTGCCGTGCCGCGCAGTGCCTCCCAGGCCTTGTCGGCAGCCCTGTTGCCGGCCGTGCTGGAACTCTGCGGGCCGGACTGGAAGTCCGTGACTAGATTACAACGGGGCATCAATGTAGCGGCGGGCAAGGTTGTCCATCCGGCATTGAAAGAAGCACTTGCTTGAATTAAAAAATCGAATAGAATCTGACAATTAAACTGAAGTCTTGATAAAAGAGGATAATTTTGGCACAGGCTCGGCGTAAAAAGGACGCAGCGGGAAGGTTTACCCACCAGGTCACCCGGGGCTTGCGTGAGGGTGCCTTGCTCATTCTGGGGGCAGTGGCGATTTACCTGCTGGTCTCCCTGGTTACCTACTATCATCTGGATCCCGGCTGGTCCAGCAGCGGTGCCGTCAGCCGTATCCAGAATGCCGGTGGCCTGGTCGGCGCCTGGCTGGCTGACGTCCTGCTCTATCTGCTGGGTTATATGGCCTACCTGTTTCCGGTGATGATCGCCTACAGCGGGTGGCTGGTGTACCGCGGCCGCTCACCCGCGGGTGGCATTGACCTGCATGTCCTGGCAGTGCGCTGGACCGGGTTTTTGATGACCGTTGCCGCGGGCTGCGGACTGGCGACACTGGAAGCCGGACAGTCGAATGCCGGTTTGCCGGCTGGCGCCGGCGGTGTGGTGGGTAACCTGGTCAGTACCGGACTCATCAGCCTGGTCAGTGTGATTGGCGGATACCTGTTTCTGCTGGCTGTGTTTCTCGCCGGTGTCACCCTGTTTACCGGCATTTCCTGGCTGGTCATTATGGATTTCGTCGGCAAATATACCCTGCAGCTCTTTGACCGGCTGTACGCGTTTGCCACCCGCGTGCCTGAGTATCTGACGGCACGGCGTGCGCGCCTGCAGCGCGAGGAAATGGTCAGGGTCAGTCAGCAACGCGAGGCGCTGCGTAAACCGGTTCGCATCGAACCCGTTATCAAGAAAATCCAGCCCAGTGAACGTGGAGAGCGCGAGCGGCAGGTGCCATTGTTCGAGCCGCCGCCGAATACCGAACTGCCCCCACTGTCATTGCTGGATAAACCGCGCCCGTCAGAGGAGGGCTACTCAGCGGCGGCACTGGAGGCCATGTCCCGCCTGGTTGAAATGAAACTGATGGACTTCAACATCGAAGTGGAAGTTGTGGCAGTCAATCCAGGTCCCGTGATCACCCGGTTCGAGCTGGATCTGGGGGCGGGCGTCAAGGTGAGCCAGGTTACCAACCTTGCCAAGGATATCGCACGCGCATTGTCGGCCATCAGTGTGCGCGTGGTTGAAGTCATTCCGGGCAAGTCGGTCATCGGTCTGGAAATCCCGAATGAACACCGCGATATTATCAGCCTGAGCGAAATACTCAATTCACACGAATACGATGCCTCCACGTCGCCGTTGACACTTGCGCTGGGCAAGGACATCAGCGGTTTGCCGGTGGTGGTGGATCTGGCGCGGATGCCGCATCTGCTGGTTGCGGGCACCACCGGATCCGGAAAGTCTGTTGCTGTCAATGCCATGGTCCTCAGCCTGCTCTACAAGACGCTGCCCAAAGATGTGCGTCTGATCATGATCGATCCGAAGATGCTGGAACTGTCCGTTTATGAAGGGATCCCGCATTTACTGACACCCGTGGTTACGGATATGAATGAAGCCGCCAACGCCCTGCGCTGGTGTGTGGCGGAGATGGAGCGGCGCTACCGGCTGATGGCTGCCCTGGGTGTGCGAAATATCAGTAGCTACAATCGCAAGGTCAAGGATGCGGCGGATGCGGGCAATCCGATCCCCGACCCGTTGTTCAATCCGGAAGAAGCACTGGAAGGTACGGAACATCCGGTGCTGCAGCAACTGCCGTACATCGTCATCCTGATCGATGAGCTGGCCGATATGATGATGGTCGTCGGCAAGAAGGTGGAGGAGCTGATTGCGCGCCTGGCGCAGAAGGCACGCGCCGCCGGCGTGCACCTGGTGCTGGCGACCCAGCGGCCCTCTGTGGATGTCATCACCGGACTGATCAAGGCCAATATTCCCACGCGTATCGCCTTTCAGGTATCGTCGAAAATAGATTCGCGCACCATCCTGGACCAGATGGGCGCAGAATCATTGCTGGGTCATGGCGACATGCTCTATATGGCACCGGGTACCGCTGTCCCGATTCGCGTACACGGCGCCTTTGTATCGGACCAGGAGGTTCACAAGGTGGCAGGTCACCTGAAGGGTAAATCCGACCCCGAGTACATCAGTGCAATACTGGAGACATCGATGGAGCCGGTCCCGGGACTGTCCGCGGCAGCCGGGGGTGCCGGCAGCGATACAGAATCCGATCCCCTGTATGACCAGGCCGTATCGATAGTGACCCAGACGCGGCGTGCGTCTATCTCCGGGGTCCAGCGGCGTCTCAAGATCGGTTACAACCGGGCGGCCCGCATGATCGAACACATGGAAGAAACCGGCATCGTCGGCCCCCTGCAAACCAATGGCAGCCGCGAAGTGCTGGCCGCCGCACCACCCGAGGTATGAATATGTTCAGGATACGGTCGCTGCTACAGGTTTTATTGCTGATGTATTCCGTGCCGGGCATGGTGCTGGCTGACCGGGGACAGGCGAGTGTGCAGGCATTTTTCGGTGACCTGCAGACACTGCAGGCGGATTTTGACCAGCAGGTTGTCGACAGCAACGACCAGACCGTGCAATCTTCGCGCGGACACATGTGGATCAAGCGTCCGGGACGGTTTCGCTGGGATTACCAGTTGCCCTATCGGCAGCAGATCGTGGCCGACGGCACCCGGCTCTGGTCCTATGACGAAGACCTCGAACAGGTAACGGTACAGCCGGCCGGCGAGGTGCTGACTGCGACACCGGCAATGCTGCTCAGTGGTGACCAGCCACTGGCAGAGGTATTCGTCATTGCGGAGCTACCGGCCATTGATGATTCAATCCGCGTACGGCTGACACCCAGGTCGGATGACAGCAATATCACATCATTGCAGCTGTACTTCAGGTCAGACACCCTGGTTCGGATCGTGGCGAGCGACAGCTTTGGCAATACGACATCATTTACGTTTACCAACGTGCAACGTAATCCGGAATTAAGTGACACGCTGTTCCGTTTTGTGCCACCTGACGGTGCCGATATTATCGGAGATGCCGGTTAGCACCACAGCATTCGAACCGGAAAAATGCGGGCAGTATCGATGACAGCAACCGCCGCTACCTATCGCCCGCTGGCGGACCGCATGCGCCCCCGGTCACTGGCTGAATTCGTCGGCCAGGCGCATATTCTCGACATCGGCAAGCCGTTGCGCCGGGCCATCGAAGAAGGCAATCTGCATTCCATGGTGTTGTGGGGCCCACCGGGGACCGGCAAGACTACCCTGGCGAAACTCCTTGCCGAGCAGACGAATGCCGAATTCATGACCCTGTCCGCCGTGCTCGCCGGGGTAAAGGATATACGCAATGCGGTCGAGGCTGCCCGTCAGATTCGCGCGCTGGAATCCCGCCTGACGGTGCTGTTTATTGACGAGGCTCACCGTTTCAACAAGGCCCAGCAGGATGCCTTTCTGCCCTATGTCGAAGACGGTACCGTTATCTTTATCGGTGCCACGACGGAAAACCCCTCCTTCGAGCTTAACAGTGCATTGCTGTCCCGTGCCCGGACTTATGTCCTCAAGCGCCTGGAAGCGGATGCTCTCGGCCGGATTATCGAAAACGCCCTGAAGGACACGCGAGCACGGGCTCGGTAATCTCGGACTGGAGATCACAGCCGAATTGCGCGCCAGGCTTGCACAGGCGGCCGATGGCGATGCGCGGCGCGCGTTGAACCTGCTGGAAATCGCTGCCGATCTGGCGGAAGAGCAGGATGGTCGCCAGGTCATTCCGGAAGCGGTATTGAACGAAGTCATCGCCGGGGGTACGCGCCGCTTCGACAAGGGCGGCGACGATTTCTATGACCAGATCTCCGCCCTGCACAAGTCGGTGCGCGGTTCCTCGCCGGATGCCGCCCTGTACTGGCTGGTCAGGATGCTGGACGGTGGCTGTGATCCGCTGTATGTCGCGCGGCGGGTGGTGCGCATGGCCTCTGAAGATATCGGCAATGCCGATCCGCGCGCACTGACACTGTGCCTCAGTGCCTGGGATGTGCAGGAACGCCTGGGCAGTCCGGAAGGCGAACTGGCACTTGCCCAGGCGGTGATCTATCTCGCCTGTGCCGCCAAGAGTAACGCCGTGTACAAGGCCTATAATGCCGCGCGTGCGGATGTGGCGAGAAAAGGTTCGCTGGAGGTGCCGGTGCACCTGCGTAATGCCCCGACCAGGCTCATGAAGGAGCTGGGCTATGGCAAGGCCTATCGCTATGCGCACGACGAACCCGAAGCCTATGCCGCCGGCGAGGATTATTTTCCGGAAGGCATGGCGGCACCTGGATACTATCAACCGGTGGCACGCGGCCTCGAGATCAAGATTGCCGAAAAGCTGGCCCGTCTGCGGGAACTGGACAAGAAACATTCCTGATTGAATCTGCTGCAGGAAAGCTCTGCTGTAGCGTCATTGCGAGCGCGATGTACAAGGATGTACAAGTGCCGCGTGAGCATGGACCGGAAGTGGCCAAGAGGCAATCTCGCGATTGATCAGATTGTTGCCGCGGCGCTCCTCGCAATGACGGATAGCTGGATGGATCAGCTTGCCTGAGGTGAAAGAATGGACCTTATGGTGAAGAGTTATCTTCATGGTGAATAGCGACCAGGCAGGATTCCGGTACCCGGCTGGTGTACCATTACGGCCCATGAGAGGTGCGACGCACACATGACGCAGGTGCTGGCGATTGCAGCTGGCGGGGCCCTCGGCGCCCTGCTGCGGTACTGGACATCGCTTGCGGTGCATAGCAAATTCGGAGCGGGATTTCCTTATGGTACGCTGGTAGTCAATGTCCTCGGTTCACTGCTGATGGGGTTCCTCTACATCTGGCTGATCGACCGCATGACGGCAGGTCCGGCATTGCGCGCATTTTTGCTGATTGGAGTGCTGGGCGCCTTTACGACGTTCTCGACCTTTTCAATAGAAACGCTGAACCTGATGGAATCGGGACAGACGGGCAGGGCGCTGATCAATGTGCTGGCCAGTGTGACGGTCTGTATTGCCGCCGCGGGCCTGGGTGTGCTGGCAGCGAGACAGTTATGAATAAACTCGAAGTGACTGTTGTGCGTATCTACCTGACCGAGGGCGAGGGCCGCATGGAGCGTCTGTTGCAACACCTGCATGACGAGGAAAAAGTACAGGGTGTCACGGTGTTTCGCGGCATCAGCGGATTCGGCAAGTCCGGCAAGATGCATTCATCGTCACTGATCGACATGTCGCTGGACCTGCCGCTGGTGATCGAATTCTTCGACGTGCCACAGAAGGTGAATGCCATCCTCGATCATATCCGCAAGGATATTGAACCGGGGCATATTGTCAGCTGGCAAGCAACACTGATTGTCTGAGAAGTGCGTGTCAGCATCGTTATTAGCCTGCATGATTACGCTTGTACCAATACTCACTATCGTGACTGATATCCCGTATCTGCGGGAATGACGTAAAGAAAGGATTACCATGCTTGACCCCAAACTCCTGCGCAGCGACCCCGAGTCTGTCGCCAAACAACTTGCACGTCGTGGTTTTGCCCTGGATACAGCACAGTTGCTGGAATACGAAGAACGCCGCAAGGCCATCCAGATGCAGACACAGGAAGTGCAGGCAGAGCGCAATGCCAAGTCAAAGGCGATCGGCAAGGCCAAGGCTGCCGGTGAGGATATCGCGCCACTGCTGAAGGAGGTCGAAGGACTCGGCAGTCTGCTCAAGGGCAAAGAGGATGAACTGGCGGCAGCCCTGGAAGACATCAATACACATCATCATGGGTGTGCCGAACATTCCGCACGAATCAGTACCGGCCGGCAAGGGTGAAGCAGACAACCAGGAGCTGCGTACCTGGGGCAAGCCTCCGGAATTTGATTTTGAACCGAAAGATCATGTCGATCTGGGCGAGGGACTCGGGTTGCTCGATTTTGAAACGGCGGCAAAACTTACCGGCTCCCGCTTCTGTGTCATGCAGGGTCCGCTGGCGCGTCTGCACCGTGCACTGATCCAGTTCATGCTCGATACGCATACGCGCGAGCATGGCTACCGTGAGGTCTACGTGCCCTACCTGGTCAATGCCGACAGCCTCCGTGGTACCGGTCAGTTGCCGAAGTTCGAGGAAGACCTGTTCCGCATGACAGACGCGGCAGGCTACTACCTGATCCCGACGGCCGAGGTGCCGGTCACCAACCTGGTGCGCGATACCATAACCGAGCCGGACGCGCTGCCGCTGCGCCATGTTGCGCATACTCCCTGTTTCCGCTCCGAGGCCGGTTCCTATGGCAAAGACACCCGCGGCATGATTCGGCAACACCAGTTCGAAAAGGTCGAGCTGGTGCAGATTGTCCGTCCGGCGGAATCGTATGCGGCCCTGGAAGCTCTGACCACACACGCGGAATCGATATTGCAGCGGCTGGAGTTGCCGTACCGGGTGGTCACCCTGTGCACCGGTGATATCGGCTTCTCTGCAGCCAAGACCTATGATCTGGAAGTCTGGCTGCCCGGGCAGCAGAAATACCGCGAGATCTCGTCCTGCAGTAATTTCGAGGCCTTCCAGGCGCGGCGTATGCAGGCGCGCTGGCGCAATCCGAAGACCGGCAAGCCCGAACCGGTGCATACCATCAATGGTTCGGGGCTCGCGGTTGGCCGGACGCTGGTGGCGATTATGGAGAATTACCAGCAGGCGGATGGTTCCATCCGGGTACCCGCTGTGCTCGCCGACTACATGGGCGGTCTGGCCGTCATCAAGGCCGAATAGGTCCGCAAGATATTTGTGTAGGTTGGGTTAGGCCGAAGGGCGTAACCCGACATATCGATATATTCGTCGGGTTACGGCACTCACGCGCCTAACCCAACCTACGATGCCGTGCGATGCTAACTGCCTTTCAGCATAGCCTTGCATCAACCGGGTGTTACCCGGAACACGCCCGCATCCACCGAGGTGACCACCACTTTTTCACCTGCATCGATCTGCCGGACGTCTGCGCTGTCGTCGATCTCGACGCGCCAGTCGACGCCGGAGTAGTGCACAGTGCCCGGCTGGGTATGTGTCACAGGATCTGTCAGACGAAAAGTGTATCCGACCAGATCGCTGCTGTTGTCCTTGGCGGGCACGTCGAAATTCTGGAGCTTCAGCAGGGGTTTCCACAACAAGGCGGCACTGGCGCTGGAGAGGATGCCAAAGCAGGCGATCCCGTAGAGCCAGGTCTCCGGTATTACTCCGGCCCACATCAGGCCGCCGGTCAGCAGGGCGCCGAAACCGGTAAACAGCACCAGGCCGGAAGTGAACCCGAACACCAGGGCATCCACGCCCAGCAGTACAAAGCCGGTGGTAAACCAGAATGCATACTGGTGGGTGTCGAAGTATTCGATCATGGCAGCGACCGTTCGGTACTGCCGGGATTAAAGGCGTCGGTCTTGTTCATCGCGCTGACGATGGCAATGGCCTCGGCCACGACACTTCCGGTCTCGCTGGATTTCCCATCCATCAGGACCACGGTTGATTCCTTCGCGATTTGCTTTTTGGCGTCAATGGCTTCGGTCGCCAGCTCGAGTTGTACGGCCTTCTGGCCTTCGACGGTGGCAGCGACAGTACCAACGGTACGCAGCGCCATGGCCCTGGCTTCCGCTACCAATTCGATGGCGCGGGCCTCACCTTCGGCATTCAGGATCGCTTCCGCCCGGGCGGCTTCCGCCGCGAGTACCTGGGCCTGCTTGGCGCCTTCCGCGACATTGATCGCAGCCTGGCGATTACCTTCCGATTCCAGGATAGAGGCGCGCTTGTCACGCTCGGCCTTCATCTGCCGTTCCATGGCCTCCAGCACGCTGCGTGGCGGCGCGATGTCCTTGATTTCGTAACGCAGCACCTGTACGCCCCAGGGCCCGGCGGCTTCGTTGATGGCGTTCACGATGGCGACATTCAGGGTATCGCGTTCCTCGAAGGTCTTGTCGAGCTCGATCTTGCCGATCTCGGAACGCATGGTGGTCTGGGCGAGCTGGGTCACGGCAAAGACATAGTCCTCGATACCGTAGCTGGCCTTGTAAGGATCGATGACCTTCATGTAGAGCACGCCGTCTACCGTCAGGCCGATATTGTCTCTGGTGATGGCTGCCTGGCTCGGCACGTCTATGGCCTGTTCCTTGAGGGAGCGGTTATAGGCGATCCGGTCGGCGAAGGGCACGATAAAATTGAGGCCGGCGATCATCGATTTGCGGTACTTGCCGAAGCGCTCAACCACAAAGGCGCGGTTCTGCGGCACAAATTTGATTGATGTTTTAATCAGGATAACAAGGACGACGGCGAGGCCGACACCAAAACTGAAAATGACATCAAAAAGCGAATCCATGTTTTTCTCCTTGTTGAGCCGCAGCCAGGCCGATCGGCAAATAATGCCAAATCAGGGCTGGAATGTATGCAGCCGATTACCGGTTTCTGCCGGGATACATCCGGAAGGTGAGTATTTTACCCTGCCTGTCCTGCAACACCAGATCGGTCAGATTACGGGCGAAGGTGTAGATCTGCGTACTGTTGGTTTGCGGTGTATAGAGAGTGAGCAGGTTATTGCGCAGTGTGATGCGGCCATTGAGTACAATGACACCATTGCGCAACCGGAAACGATTGCCACGGATGGTGAGAATCTCGCCACTACTTCCGTACCATGTCCCATCGAGCAGCGATGCACGCTGCGCGTAGTTGTTGAGCGGGAAGGGCGCCCGCCCGCCTGGGCCGTACCATCCTTTACCGCTATAGGGAAAACCATAAGGTGTGCCCATGAAGGGTTGAGTGTACACACCGGGATTGACCGCCGGATTCTGAATACCGCTCCAGCCGGCGTTCCAGGGTGACAGGCCGTAACCGCCGCCCGGCCAGCCGCCAAAACCGCCCGCGTCATTACTCGCGGCCGACGACATGACATTCATCATGGTCAGCATCATGCGGAACATGAAACCGAACATGTCGTTGGCGGCATCGGCGCGTGATGGTCCCGGCAGCACCAGCGCCAGGGCAATCAGGCCGGTCATCAGGATACGCAGCAGGCGCTGGACCCAGTGTGTCCGGTTATCCATCATGCGAAAATCCGGGATACTTCAATAACATGATGATAATTTTAATGTAATATGTGGTCACTCGATTTTCCGGCACGCTATACCCTGTCACGCATGTCTTCAGCAAAGCCTGAAAAAAATCGCGGCGCGACGCATACCAGGGTTATCGGCATGCAGGCAAGTACAGTGAAGCGGCCGCAAATATCCATAAAAAACTTTATGTATATAATATAACCAACTGAATATTATGAATAATATTACCAATCTCCTGAAGCGGCGCATCCTGTTTCTGGACGGTGCCATGGGTACCATGATCCAGCGTCACAACCTGGAAGAAGCCGATTACCGCGGTGAGCGCTTCGCTGACTGGCCGTCGGATCTCAAGGGCAACAATGACCTCCTGAGTCTGACCCGGCCACAGATCATCCGTGACATCCACACACAGTATCTGGAGGCCGGTGCGGACATCATCGAGACGAATACCTTCAATGCCACCCGGGTCGCCATGGCCGATTATGGCATGGAGGAACTGGCCGCCGAAATCAATATGGCAGCCGCGCAGATTGCGCGCGCGGCTGTGGATGCAGTGACTGCAAAGACACCCGACAAGCCGCGCTTTGTAGCCGGAGTGCTGGGACCGACCAACCGCACGGCATCGATCTCACCGGATGTAAATGATCCCGGCTTCCGGAACATTCACTTTGATGAACTGGTCGGGGCCTACACCGAGTCTACCCGCAGCCTGGTGGAAGGCGGGGTGGACATCATCCTGATCGAGACTATATTCGATACCCTGAATGCAAAGGCGGCCATCTTTGCCGTCGATCAGTTTTTCGAGACCAGCGGCACGCGGCTGCCGATCATGATCTCGGGGACGATCACGGATGCCTCCGGACGCACCCTGACGGGTCAGGTCACTGAAGCCTTCTGGAATTCGCTGCGGCATGCTCGCCCGCTCACAATCGGGTTGAATTGTGCACTGGGCGCGCGGGACATGCGTCAGTACGTCGAGGAACTTTCCCGTATCGCGGATACGTATGTATCCGCGCATCCGAATGCCGGGCTGCCGAATGAGTTTGGCGAGTACGACGAGACGCCGGCTGAGATTGCCGCTGAACTCGCGGACTGGGCGGCCAATGGCTTCGTAAACATTGTTGGCGGATGCTGTGGCACGACACCCGCGCATATCGCCGCAATTGTCGAAGCAGTCAGCCAGCATCCACCCAGAAAGTTGCCGGAGATCGAAAAGCAGTGCCGTCTGTCAGGTCTGGAGCCCTGTAATATCAGCAAGGACTCCCTGTTCGTCAATATCGGCGAGCGCACCAACGTCACCGGTTCGGCGCGCTTCAAGCGCCTGATTATGGATGGTGATTACGAGACGGCGCTGGAGGTTGCACAACAACAGGTCGAGAACGGCGCCCAGATGGTTGACGTTAACATGGACGAGGCCATGCTGGATTCGAAGGCCGCCATGGTGCGTTTTCTGAACTTGATTGCGGTGGAGCCGGACATTGCGCGCGTTCCGGTGGTGATCGATTCATCCAAGTGGACGGTAATCGAGGCGGGCCTGAAGTGCATCCAGGGCAAGGGCATCGTCAACTCCATCAGTCTCAAGGAAGGCGAGGAGGAGTTTATCCGGCATGCGCGCCTGGTGCGTCGCTACGGCGCGGCCGCCATTGTCATGGCCTTCGACGAACAGGGGCAGGCCGATACACAGGCACGCAAGGTCGAGATCTGTACACGCGCCTACCGGATTCTGACCGAAACTGTCGGGTTTGCGCCGGAAGACATAATTTTCGACCCCAATATCTTCGCCATTGCCACCGGGATAGAGGAACACAATAACTACGGCAATGATTTTATCGAAGCTACCCGGGGCATCAAGGCCACGCTGCCGCACGCGCTGGTCTCCGGTGGAGTATCCAATGTGTCGTTCTCGTTTCGTGGCAACAACCCGGTGCGCGAGGCCATCCACGCCGTATTTCTCTACCACGCCATCAAGGCCGGTATGGATATGGGTATTGTCAATGCCGGCCAACTCGCCATCTATGAAGATATACCGTCTGCATTGCGCGAGCGGGTGGAAGACGTGGTTCTGAACCGGCGTGCGGACGCCACGGAGCGGCTGCTGGAAATCGCCAACGATTACCGTGGTGATGGCAAGGTGGTTGAAAAAGCCGATACCCTCGAGTGGCGCAGCTGGGATGTGAACAAACGGCTGGAACATGCGCTGGTCAAGGGCATCGCGGATTTTATCGAAGAGGATACCGAAGCGGCACGCCAGGCCGCCGAGCGGCCGTTGCATGTGATCGAAGGGCCGCTGATGGATGGCATGAATGTAGTCGGCGACCTGTTCGGTGCCGGCAAGATGTTCCTGCCGCAGGTGGTCAAGTCCGCGCGGGTCATGAAAAAGGCCGTTGCCTATCTGCTGCCATATATGGAAGATGCGGAAGGCGGTACGCGTACAAACCAGCGGCCGCATCCTGATGGCGACGGTGAAGGGCGATGTGCATGACATCGGCAAGAACATTGTCGGTGTGGTACTGCAATGCAACAGTTATGAAGTCATTGACCTGGGTGTCATGGTGCCGGCGGAGACCATACTCAGGACGGCACGTGAGAAGAATGTCGACATCATCGGTTTGTCCGGCCTGATAACGCCGTCACTGGATGAAATGGTCCACCTGGGCAAGGAGATGGAGCGCCAGGGTTTTAACCTGCCCCTGATGATTGGCGGCGCCACGACCTCGCAGATTCATACGGCGGTAAAAATCGATCCGCAGTACCACGGCGCAGTGGTCTATGTTGCCGATGCATCCCGTGCTGTGGGCGTTGCCAGTAAACTGCTGGGTGAGGAAGGCAGCGATGCCTATATTGCCGAAACCAAGGAACGCTACCGGGAACTGCGTGAGCAACGCGCGACCCAGCAGCAATCACGCAAGCTGGCCTCACTGCAGGAGGCGCAGGCAAACCGCTATCAGACTGACTGGGATATCTATAAGCCGGCCAGGCCGGTATTCCTCGGCACGAAAGTCTTCGATGACTATCCACTGGGTGAACTGGTGGCGCACATTGACTGGGGTCCGTTCTTCAAGGCCTGGGAACTGACCGGGAAATTTCCGCAAATCCTGGAAGACAAGGTTGTCGGCGCAGAGGCTAGCAGTTTGTATGCCGATGCCCGCAGTATGCTGGAGAAAATAGTCAGTGATAAATGGCTGTCAGCGCGTGCCGTGATCGGGTTTTATCCTGCCAATAGCGTTTCCAGTGACGATGTAGAGCTCTACACGGACGATTCCCGCAACAGCGTACGGACGGTGTTCCACTTCCTGCGTCAGCAAATGAGTAAACGGCGTGATGCCCCCAATCTCTGTCTGGCGGATTATATTGCGCCGCGGGAGTCGGGTGTCGAGGATTATATCGGCGTATTCGCGCTCACCACGGGTATTGGTATAGATGACAGGGTGGCACGGTTCGAGGCCGACCATGACGATTACAGCAGTATCCTGTTGAAGGCACTGGCGGATCGTCTGGCCGAGGCCTTTGCCGAGTGTATGCATGAGCGCGTGCGCAAGGAATTCTGGGGCTACGCACCGGAAGAGAACCTGACCAATGAAGAGCTGATCAAGGAAGGCTATCGCGGCATCCGGCCCGCCCCCGGTTACCCGGCGTGTCCGGACCACACCGAAAAGGCCATTCTGTGGGAACTCATCAAACCTGATGAAAATGCGGGTATCCGAATAACCGAGAGCTTCGCCATGCTGCCAACGGCCGCTGTGTCGGGGTTTTATTTTTCGCACCCTGAAGCGCGTTACTTCGGCACCGGCAAACTGGGCCGCGACCAGGTCGATGCGTACGCACGGCGCAGGGGCATGAAAGTGAGCGAGGTGGAACGCTGGCTGGCACCGGTGCTGGGGTACGAAACCTAGGGGAAGTCAGGTTGGCCCGGAGGAACATGTCATTGCGAGCGCTGCGAAGCAATCTCGTAACAGCAGTCGCAAGTTTCAGAAGATTGCCGCGCTGCGCTCGCAATGACATGTTCCTTCGGCCGACCTGACTTCCTCTAGGTTTCGTACCCCCAGCACCGGTCCAGCCAGCGTTCCACCTCGCTCACTTTCATGCCCCTGCGCCGTGCGTACGCATCGACCTGGTCGCGGCCCCATTTGCCGGTGCGAAAGTAACGCGCTTCAGGGTGCGAAAAATAAAACCCGACACAGCCCGTCGGCGGCGTGGCAAAGATATTCGGTTATTCGAATGTCCGCATTTTCATCAGGTTTGATGAGTTCCACAGAATGGCCTTTTTCGGTGTGGTCCGGACACGCCGGTAAGATATGCGGGACCAGCCGGGATCCAGCGATAGCCTTCCTTGATCAGCTCTTCATCAGTGGTTCTCTTCCGGTGCGTAGCCCAGAATTCCTTGCGCACGCGCTCATGCATACACTCGGCAAAGGCCTCGGCCAGACGATCCGCCAGTGCCTTCAACAGGATACTGCTGTAATCGTCATGGTCGGCCTCGAACCGTAGCCTGTCATCTATACCAATACCCGTGAGTAGCGCGAATACGCCGATATAATCCTCGACGCCCGACTCCCGCGGCGCGATCTAATCCGCCAGACAGAGATTGGGGGCATCACGCCGTTTACTCATTTGCTGACGCAGGAAGTGGAACACCGTCCGTGCGCTGTTGCGGGAATCGTCCGGTGTAGAGCTCTACGCAGCTGAAACATATCACAGGGTGGAACCCAATCCACGCACGGTACGCGCTGAGCGGCCCATTTATCACTGACTATTTTCTCCAGCATACTGCGGGCATCGGCATACAAACTGCTGAAGCCTCTGCGCCGACAACCCTGTCTTCCAGGATTTGCGAAATTTCCCGGTCAGTTCCCAGGCCTTGAAGAACGGACCCCAGTCAATGTGCGCCGCCCCTCACCCCCGTGGATAGTCATCGAAGACTTTCGTGCCGAGGAATACCGGCCTGGCCGGCTTATAGAGATATCCCAGTCAGTCTGATAGCGGTTTGCCTGCGCCTCCTGCAGTGAGGCCAGCTTGCATTGCTGCTGGGTCGCGCGTTGCTCACGCAGTTCCCGTAACGTTCCTTGGTTTCGGCAATATAGGCATCGCTGCCTTCCTCACCCAGCAGTTTACTGGCAACGCCCACGGCCCGCCAAATGTTTGCATCCGCAACGTAGACCACTGCGCCCATCGTGTTGCGGGATCGATTTTTACCGCCGTATGAATCTGCGAGGTCGTGGCGCCGCCAATCATCAGGGGCAGGTTAAAACCCTGGCTTTGCATCTCCTTGCCAGGTGGACCATTTCATCCAGCGACGATTGTTATCAAACCGGACAAACCGATCATATCGACCTGTTCTCACGTGGCCTTCCTGAATGATCTCGCCTGCCGGCACCATGACACCCAGATCAATCACCTCATAACTGTTGCATTACAACACCACACCCACAATGTTCTTGCCGATGTCATGCACATCGCCCTTCACCGTTGCCATCACGATCTTTCCGCCGCTGTTCGCTCCGCCCTTCTTTCCATCTTCCATATACGGCAGCAGGTACGCAACCGCCTTCTTCATCACCCGCGCGGACTTGACCACCTGCGGCAGGAACATCTTTCCCTCGCCGAACAAGTCCCCGACCACATTCATGCCATCCATCAGTGGCCCTTCGATCACATGTAATGGCCGCTTGGCGGCCTGGCATGCCGCTTCCGTATCCTCTTCGATAATCCACCGAGATGCCCATTGACCGCGCATGTTCCAGCCGTTTGTTTACATCCCAGCTGCGCCACTCGAGGGTATCGGCTTTTTCAACCACCTTGCCATCACCACGGTAATCGTTGGCGATTTCCAGCAGCCGCTCCGTGGCATCCGCGCGCCGGTTCAGAACCACGTCTTTCACCCGCTGGCCGCAATGCAGACGGTATATCTTCATGGATGCGGCGAGTTGGCCGGCGTTGACAATCCCCATATCCATACCGGCCTTGATGGCGTGGTAGAGAAATACGGCGTGGATGGCCTCGCGCACCGGGTTGTTGCCACGAAACGAGAACGACACATTGGAAGATCCACCCGGAGACCAGCGCGTGCGGCAGCGTGGCCTTGATGCCCGGGTAAGCTGGATAAAATCATTGCCGTAGTTATTGTGTTCCTATCCCCAGTGGCAATGGCGAAATTTCATATTGGGATCAAAATTATGTCTTCCGGCGCAAACCCGACAGTTTTCGGTCAGAATCCGGTAGGCGCGTACAGATCTCGACCTTGCGTGCCTGTGTATCGGCCTGCCCCTGTTCGTCGAAGGCCATGACGACTGCGGCGCCGTGCCGCGAACGCGCGGCGCGCATGCCGGATAAACTCCTCCTCGCCTTCCTTGAGACTGATGGAGTTGACGATGCCCTTGCCCTGGATGACCACCTCGATTACCGTCCACTTGGATGAATCGATCACCACCGGAACGCGCGCGATGTCCAGCTCCACCGCAATCAAGTTCAGTTGGTGCGCTCGCCGATATTGACGAACAGGGAGTCCTTGCTGATATTACAGGGCTCCAGACCTGACAGACGGCACTGCTTTTCGATCTCCGGCAACTTTCTGGGTGGATGCTGGCTGACTGCTTCGACAATTGCGGCGATATGCGCGGGTGTCGTGCCACAGCATCCGCCAACAATGTTTACGAAGCCATTGGCCGCCCAGTCCGCGAGTTCAGCGGCAATCTCAGCCGGCGTCTCGTCGTACTCGCCAAACTCATTCGGCAGCCCGGCATTCGGATGCGCGGATACATACGTATCCGCGATACGGGAAAGTTCCTCGACGTACTGACGCATGTCCCGCGCGCCCAGTGCACAATTCAACCCGATTGTGAGCGGGCGAGCATGCCGCAGCGAATTCCAGAAGGCTTCAGTGACCTGACCCGTCAGGGTGCGTCCGGAGGCATCCGTGATCGTCCCCGAGATCATGATCGGCAGCCGCGTGCCGCTGGTCTCGAAAAACTGATCGACGGCAAAGATGGCCGCCTTTGCATTCAGGGTATCGAATATAGTCTCGATCAGGATGATGTCCACCCCGCCTTCCACCAGGCTGCGGGTAGACTCGGTGTAGGCCCCGACCAGTTCATCAAAGTGAATGTTCCGGAAGCCGGGATCATTTACATCCGGTGAGATCGATGCCGTGCGGTTGGTCGGTCCCAGCACTCCGGCTACAAAGCGCGGCTTGTCGGGTGTCTTTGCAGTCACTGCATCCACAGCCGCGCGCGCCACCTGCGCCGCTGCCACGTTGATTTCGGCGGCCAGTTCCTCCATGCCGTAATCGGCCATGGCAACGCGGGTGGCATTGAAGGTGTTGGTCTCGATAATGTCCGCACCGGCCTCCAGATACTGCGTGTGGATGTCGCGGATAATCTGTGGCTGGGTCAGGCTCAGGAGGTCATTGTTGCCCTTGAGATCCGAGGGCCAGTCGGCAAAACGCTCACCGCGGTAGTCGGCCTCCTCCAGCTTGTGGCGCTGGATCATCGTACCCATGGCGCCGTCCAGAAACAAGATGCGCTTCCGTAAAAGATCTGAAATTTTATTCATTATATTCAATTAGTTATATAATTTTTCTGAAGTTTTTCCATGTTGATGATCTACGCTCGTGACTGCGCGTTGCAATCCTGATAGGTGCTCCGCGCCGGGATGTACCGCGTGCGTTGGCGATATTCAGCCACCGCGATCAGCGTGTCGGGATATCGAGCAGACACATATTACATTAAAATTATCATCATGTTATGTAAGCAAATTGGATCTTCGCCATGACGGGCGTCAGGACAGACCTGAGCCGTGGCGTACGGCGTCGGCTGCTGACGTGTCTGATTGTCATGGCACTGGCACTGCCGGGGCCCGCCCGCGCCGACGCAGCCAGTGACATGTTCGGCTTCATGTTCCGGATGATGCTGACCATGATGAACGTCATGTCGTCGACCGTGAATAATAACTCGGGTGGCTGGCCGGGCAGCGTCAACCCGTTCGGTTCAGGCGCGACGACGTGGCCGCTGATGAGCAGCATGTACGGAATGAGTGGCTGGCCGGGCAGCGGTTTCGGCTCATCGCCCTGGAACACACCCTGGACCGGCCTGCAGAATCCGTACAGCCGTGGGTGGTACAATCCGCGCGGCCGCCCGCCCTTCCCGTACAACACCGGTGCAGTATTGCTGAAGAAGGTTCCTGGTATGGAACGCCGGCGAGATTCTCCGCATCCGGGGCCGGCATTTCTCCTTGCGCAATGGTCTGATTGTGCTGAACGGGGTAATCAAACTGCAGCATAACCAGCTGACGCTATACACCCCGCAAACCAACAGCGTGCAGGTCTATACATTTGCCCGCAATCTGACCGATCTGATATTACGTGACAGGAACGGGAGAATACTGACCTTCCGGAAATATCCCGGCAGGTACCGGTAACGGGCTGCATACATTCCAGACGATATTGGGCATTATGGGCCAACCGTCACGCCCGGCGGCTATTGACGGTCTGCGCTCGCCCGACCGCCACAGCTCAACAAGGAGAAAAACATGGATTCACTTTTTGATGTCATTTTCAGTTTCGGTGTGGGCCTGGCCATTGTCCTCGTCATCCTGATAAAAACGTCAATCAAATTCGTGCCGCAGAACCGCGCCTTCGTGGTCGAGCGCTTCGGAAAGTACAGCAAATCGATGACTGCCGGCCTCAATTTCATCGTGCCGTTCATCGACCGGGTTGCCTACAACCAGTCCTCAAGGAACAGGCCATCGATGTACCCAGCCAGGCCGCCATCACCAAGGACAATATCGGCCTTACCGTAGATGGTGTGCTCTATATGAAGGTCCTTGACCCGTACAAGGCCAGCTATGGTATCGAGGACTATATCTTTGCCGTAACCCAGCTGGCGCAAACCACCATGCGTTCCGAGATCGGCAAGATCGATCTCGACAAGACCTTCGAGGAACGCGATGCCCTGAACGTCGCCATCGTCAATGCCATCAATGAGGCCGCCGGGCCCTGGGGCGTCCAGGTGCTGCGTTACGAAATCAAGGACATCTCGCCGCCACGGAGCGTGCTGGAGGCCATGGAACGGCAGATGAAGGCCGAACGCGACAAGCGCGCGTCCATCCTGGAATCCGAAGGTAACCGCCAGGCCGCGATCAACGTCGCGGAAGGCGCCAAGCAGGCGCAGGTGCTGGCAGCGGAAGCCGCCCGGGCGGAAGCAGATCCTGAGGCCGAAGGTGAAGCGCGCGCCATCGAACTGGTGGCGGAAGCCAGGGCCATGGCCCTGCGGACGTTGGCGAGGCTGCGGCCACGGAGAAAGGCCAGAAAGCGGTACAGCTTGATCTCGCCACCGGGGCCATCGACGCGCGGCGGGCGATCGCCAGGGATTCAACGGTGGTGCTCATGGACGGCAAGTCGAGCGAGGCGGGCCAGGTGGTTGCCGAGGCGATCGCGATCGTCAGCGCCATGAACAAGAGTGAGGCCTTCAACCCCGGCAGTAACGACAGGTCGCGACCATGATC